>JBBSEF010000005.1:0-96108 GCA_038240015.1 Burkholderiales bacterium | reverse complement strand
TCCGTCGGCCGCACTCACCACCAGGATCGCGCCGTCCATCTGCGCGGCTCCCGTGATCATGTTCTTCACATAGTCCGCGTGCCCCGGGCAATCCACGTGCGCGTAATGCCGCGCCTTGGTCTCGTACTCCACATGCGCCGTATTGATCGTGATCCCGCGCGCCTTCTCTTCGGGCGCCGCATCGATCTGGTCATACGCCCGCGCCTCGCCGCCGAACTTCGCCGCCAGCACCGACGTCATCGCCGCCGTCAGCGTTGTCTTGCCATGATCCACGTGGCCAATCGTCCCCACGTTCACGTGCGGCTTGGTCCGTTCGAATTTGCCTTTTGCCATGGATGCTCCTGCGATGTCGCGCGTTGTTTGTTGTTCGGAATTTCGATTGCGCCAAATCGATGACGCTCAAACTCATTCGGTACGTTGCAGGTTGTACTGCGCGGGTCTGTACTGCGGCAGTCCGTGCTGGGTGGTGCCCTTGGCGTGGATTGAACACGCGACCTCTCCCTTACCAAGGGAGTGCTCTACCACTGAGCTACAAGGGCCGGGTGAAACGCGGGGTAAATCGTGCGGGTGAGCGACCAATCAAGTGCGCGAAACCGTTGAAAAGATTCGATGGAGCGGGTGAAGGGAATCGAACCCTCGTCATAAGCTTGGAAGGCTTCTGCTCTACCATTGAGCTACACCCGCGCTTTGAAGAACAACCTCGCAAATGTGCCGCCAGCAGTTTTTCGCTGATCGCATGAGAGTCTTCCATTTATTTTCAAGCACTCTCAAGCTCGAATCCACGCCCGGATCACTAACCAACCCCAGCCCACCTTCAGACCAAAAACCTGGTGGAGGAGGTTGGATTCGAACCAACGTAGGCGCAAGGCCAACAGATTTACAGTCTGCCCCCTTTAACCACTCGGGCACCCCTCCGAAGGGAACCGCTAATTATCGGGGCTTTCGGGAATTCTGTCAACGCGGCGGGTCGCTCGAGCACGTCAACATCACTGCTCGCAAATTCTCAGCGTGTGGTTTGCGCCACGGGGAGCGCCGTGGTGCTCTTGATCTGCTCGAGCGAGACTTCGGAACGTGTCGTCACGGAATCAAAATTTTCGACCAGTCGCTCGAGTAGAAATCGAGAGAAATCCTGCAAGTCTTCGGCGACAACCTTGAGCAGAAAATCAGCTTCGCCGGTGACTACATGACACTCGAGAATTTCCGGAATATCCGCGATCACCTGTCGGAATTTCTCAATGTCCTGAGTCCGCCCGCCACCCAACGTCACGCTGACGAAGGCGAGTACGCCGAAGCCCAAGCGCTCTCGCGCAAGCAGGGCAACGTAACCCTCGATCACGCCAGCTTCCTCGAGTCTTTTCACCCGTCGAAAACACTGTGGAGCGGACAAATGTGCGACCGCGGACAGTTCTGCGTTTGAAGCGCGCCCGTCGGTTTGCAGGCGCGCCAGAATTCTCCGGTCTGCGGCGTCTATGATCAAATGCAATGATATTTCATTCATAGGGTGTAGTACGAAAGAATTCTAACCATTTCGGCCGAACTACTCGCTCATTATGCAAACAATTTGCGGATGAAGTCGAATATCATTGTATGTTCATTTCTGGAGCGAATCATGTCCGGCACCGACCTCGAAAAGCGCTTTTCCGCGCGAAACTATCATCCCCTGGATGTCGAATTGACGAGAGGCGAAGGCATTTATCTTTGGGACGTGAAGGGTCGGCGTTACATCGACATGATGTCCGCTTACTCGGCGGTAAGCTTCGGTCATTCACGGCCTGAACTTGTCGCAGCTCTGGTCGGCCAGGCCTCGCGTCTGGCCGTTACTTCCAGGGCATTCCACACCGATCGTCTCGGCCCCTTCCTCGCCCGGCTTTGCGAGATCACTGAGCTCGATCGCGCGCTCCCGATGAATACCGGCGCCGAAGCGGTAGAAACCGCGATCAAGGCTGCTCGGAAGTGGGCTTACAAAGTCAAAGGCGTCCCGGAGAATCGCGCTGAAATCATCGTCTGCGCGGGCAATTTCGCGGGACGCACGACGACCATAGTCGGTTTCTCGAGCGAGCAACAGTATCGCGATGGATTCGGACCTTTTGCCCCGGGCTTTCGGCATGTGCGCTTCGGTGACGCGTCGGATCTCGAACAGGCAATCACGCCTGACACGGCCGCGTTCATCGTCGAACCGGTGCAGGGCGAAGCCGGCATCATCGTACCGCCCGCGGGTTATCTAGCCTTGTGCGCCGAAATTTGCAAACGCCACAACGTGCTTCTGATCTGCGACGAAGTCCAGACCGGTCTCGGCCGTACCGGGAGGGTCCTGGCTTGCGAACATGAAGGAGTGCATCCGGATGGCATTACGCTGGGCAAGGCGCTTGGAGGGGGTCTGCTCGCCGTGTCGGCATTTGTCGCGCGCAATGAGGTGATGGACGTGTTCAAACCGGGAGACCACGGCAGTACGTTTGGCGGAAATCCGCTTGCCGCGGCCGTGGGGCTTGCCGCGCTTGACCTGCTCATCGACGAGCGTCTGTCCGAAAATGCCGCGCTGATGGGCGAGTATTTGCTGGGAAGCTTGCGCTCCCTCGATAGTTCGCTGGTGACAGACGTACGAGGCAAAGGTCTACTGATCGGCGTCGAATTCGCGCCCGAAAAAGTGTCGGCCCGAACGGTTTGCGAAAAACTGCTCGAACACGGCGTGTTGTCCAAGGATACGCATGGCACCGTGGTTCGTTTCGCACCGCCACTGACCATTACGCGCGCCCAAATCGACGACGCGCTATCCAAAATAGTGTCCGCGATCCAGGCGCTTGAGGAGGAAATTGCCGAAAAGGACGTTGAAGTCGCCACGATTTGATCGGCGCTCATCGGAATAGCGCGAATCGGCCCGCCCTTCTTGATTTTTGCGATGCAACAATCAATAATAGGACATGGGCATTGCAACGCAAAAAATATCCACGGCCTCACGTGGCCTTGACCTCTCCAGAGCTCTTGCCACTCCTATAAAAGAACTTGGAGACAGTGAGCGACCGCTTTATCTGGCGCATCTGCTAGCGCTTCACGAACAGGATCGATACCTTCGCTTCGGCAGCCCGTTATCCAATGGGTCTATCGAGAGCTATGTGGGGCAAATCAATTTCGGAACGGACACAATATTCGGCGTCTTCGACGACACGCTCAGTCTTGCTGCGGCCGGACATTTCGCGCCGATTTTTGCGCATTCCGATGAAGACGACCCGCTTCGCCGCTCCGCGGAGTTCGGCCTGTCTGTCGATGCCGACGCGCGCGGCCGAGGATTGGGTACTGCGCTTTTTTTGCGATCGGCCGCGCACGCCCGCAACATGGGGATCGGCACGCTATTCATGCATTGCCTGAGCGAGAACCGCGCGATGATGCACATTGCACGCAAGGCCGGCATGGAAATTCAGCAAACGCATGGCGAAGCCGATGCATACCTGAAGTTGCAACCCGGAGACATCGCCAGCGCAATTGAAGAAGGCGTGCAGCGGCAGATTGCGCTTTTCGATTTTGCCGTGAAACGTCAACTGTTGATCGCCCGCAAAGCGTACAAGAGCCCAGCCTCAACGTCGGGGCTTTGAGTTGCGGACTGCCGATCAATTCTTCAGCACCGTGACGCGTCCCGACGGCGGTGGAGAGAGTGGCGACGACGCTTTGAAATATGTTTCCGCCGCGTCGACATCGATGACGCCGGTTTCTCTCTCGCGACCTTCGAGCAATACCGTGAAGCCGTCGCCGCCGCTGGCCAAGAAGCTGTTGACCGTGACGCGATAGCCCTCGGAAGCCTGGATCGGCATGCCGTCCAGTCGCATGGTATCGGCGAGAACCCGAGACCCGATGGGTCTTCGGAGGTCATAGGCATAGCTGAAACCGTTCGATACCTGCAGCATCTGCGCCTGCTGCCGCGACGGCAGCCATTGCTGCTCCAGCACTCTCTTGATCTGCTGACCTGTCAGCGTCATCGACACCAGATTGTTGCCGAAAGGTTGCGCTCTGAACAATGAGCCATAAGTCACGGCGCCGCCATCGCCGTATTCGATCGAGGCGCGCACACTGCCGGGGTTGAGGAAAGCAACGCGCGCGCCCGCGCTACGCGTCGCGGCCAGATCGGCATCCGCGATGAGGTCGCCAAGCGGCGACTGGCCGGCTGCATCTTCCGTCCTGCTGAGCGTTGAACGGACGCTACCCACCTTGCGCGTGGCAAAAGGCGCCGCGCTTCTGGCATATTTTTCCACAAGCGCGGCGATGACTGCGTCTTGTTCCATTAACGGGTAGGCCGCCTGAACGGGTGTGTCTCCGAATCGCTCGCCGGTCACGATACGGTTGAAGGCGGTCTTGCCGACCACACGACCGGTCTTGCGATCGATGTCGAGATCGATGTCGGTGATCAGCCTTCCATACGACGCCGCGCTGGTCACAAGAAAGCCGCGATAGGTGCACACATAAGGCTGGTGCGTATGCGCCGACGCGACGACGTCGATCGAAGCATCGAGGCGGTCGAGGATAGGAAGGATGTCGCCCGAGAGTCCCGGACAGCTGAGCTCGTTCAGTCTGCCCTTGGTAAAGCCCCCCTCGTGGATCAACACGACGATCACATTGACACCTTGGGCTCGCAGCTCGGCCGCGTAGCCGTTGATGGTGTTCGCCTCATCCCTGAACTCCACGCCTCGAATGCCTGCCGGATCGACGATCTGATCGGTTGCCTTCAAAGTCAATCCGATGAAGCCGACCTTGATCCCCTCGAAGATCTTGATGCCGTATGCGGGAAAGATCGGTTGACCGGTTGCCTTGTCGATCACGTTCGCCGCGAGGTACTGGAATTTCGCGCCTTCGAAGCGATGTCCTGCACGACAGGGTTCGAGGGCATCGACGTATCGTTCACATCCGCCGCTCTGCTTGCGCTTGAGCTCGGCCACGCCGCGATCGAATTCGTGATTGCCGACACCGTTGAAATCGACACCGATCAGGTTCATCGCTTCGATCGTGGGCTCGTCGAGAAACAGCGCGGACACGAGCGGCGAAGCACCGATCATGTCGCCGGACGAAACCACCGCGTTGTTCGGATTCATGCCGCGCAATTGCTTGACCAGCGTCGCGAATCGATCGGCCCCGCCCGCAGGCACGGCCACGTCGCGGCCGGTGGCATCGCCGAGCAGCCCGCCTGCGGGCGCACGGATCGTTGCTCCCGGCGCTTCAAGATTTCCGTGGAAATCATTGAAGGCGATCAGCTTCACTTTCAACGGGGTCGTACCCCGTTCTGAAGAGGGAGTAGTCCCGGGACTCGTGCAACCGTTGACGAGTACCGCGACGCATGCAACCGCTAACCGAATGATCACTGCCCGAGCCGCAGGTCGGTTCATCATTTGTCGCTTGTAAATCCTGATGAGGGAATGCGCGACGAATGCGGGAAGGCTCGCATCAGATGGTTGCGGCGCCCGCAGCAACCCCCGCCACGCCGGCGTCGTGAGCCTGCTGATCGGCGTGATACGACGAGCGCACCATCGCGCCCACCGCCGCATGCGCGAAGCCCATCGCGTTGGCTTCGTGCTCGAACATCGCGAACGTATCGGGATGCACATAGCGGCGCACCGGCAGGTGATGTTCCGAAGGCTGCAAGTACTGACCAAGCGTCAGCATGTCGACGTCGTGGAAACGCAAGTCGCGCATCGTCGCGAGAATCTCGTCGTCGGTCTCACCCAAGCCGACCATGATCCCGCTCTTGGTCGGAATGTCGGGATGCGCCGCCTTGAAGCGCTTGAGCAGATTGAGCGACCACGCATAGTCCGACCCGGGGCGCGCTTCGCGATACAGGCGCGGTACCGTCTCGAGATTGTGATTCATCACGTCAGGCGGTGCGGCGCAGAGGATCTCGAGCGCGCGATCCATGCGTCCGCGAAAATCGGGCGTGAGGATTTCGATCTTCGTCATCGGTGAAAGCTCGCGGGTCTTGCGTATGCAATCGACGAAGTGCTGCGCGCCGCCGTCGCGCAAGTCGTCGCGATCGACGCTCGTGATCACGACATAGGAAAGCCGCAGCGCTGCGATGGTCTTCGCGAGATTCTCGGGCTCGTTCGCATCGAGCGGGTCGGGTCGGCCGTGGCCCACGTCGCAGAACGGGCAGCGACGCGTGCACTTGTCGCCCATGATCATGAAGGTCGCCGTGCCCTTGCCGAAGCACTCGCCGATGTTGGGACAGCTCGCTTCCTCGCACACCGTATGCAACTGGTGCTCGCGGAGGATCTGTTTGATCTCGTTGAAGCGGCGCGCGGAGGCGCCGCCGCCGGCGCGCACGCGTATCCATTCCGGCTTCTTCAAGCGTTCGATCGGCTCGATCACAATCGGAATGCGGCCATACGCGCGCTGCGTCTTCTCGCGCGCTTTCTGTTTGATGCTCGGGTCGTAGCTATCCATGATTCATTGACGGGACGCGGCCTCGATCTCGACGATCAATGTCGCCGCAAGGCGATCGGCGATCGCCTCGACCGAGACCGCCGCGCCAAGCTTCGCCATGTCGATACTTTTCAAGCCGGGATATCCGCACGCATCGATGCGGCCATAAGGTGCGAGGTCCATCGCGACGTTGAGGGCCACGCCGTGGAAGCTCCTGCCGTTGACGATCTTCAGGCCGAGCGCCGCGATCTTGTGCAACTCACCGTCGCGCATCACATAGACCCCCGGTGCTCCGGGCTTCACGCGACCGACCAGATTATACGGGGCGAGTACGCCGATGATGCTGCGCTCGAGGAGCGCAACGAACTCGCGCACCTTAATGCCGCGCCTCTTCAGATCGATCAGGACATAGGCGATCAACTGGCCCGGTCCGTGATAAGTGATCTGACCGCCTCGCTCGGTATGCACGACCGGAATGTCGACCTCGCCGTGCAAGTGTGCGATGCGCCCCGCCTGTCCGAGCGTATAGACCGGCTCGTGTTCGAGCAGCCAGATTTCGTCGGGCGTCGATTCGACGCGCGCGGCAGTGAACTCGAGCATCGCCGCGCGCGTCGTTGCGTAGGGCCGCATGCCGAGTCGCCGAGTGATGATCGCGGGTCGCATTTCACTCAGCGAAGACATTCGATGTCTGGTCCAATTCGTTACTCACGATCACACTCGCAGAAAACATCCACCCCATCAGGGAGCATCAATGCATAGTTGCATTCGTTTTTCCACAGGCGTTCGGTATCGCATCGGCGGCTTGGCGATGGCTGCGGCGGCGGCGTGGTCGCTGCCAGCACATGCGATCGGCCTCGACGAATGCAAGTCGCTCGAAGACGATGCCAAGCGGCTTGCATGCTATGACAGCGTCAGTGGCCGCGCGGTCACCGGGGCCGACAAGCAAATGCCGTCCGTCGTCAAAGAGGTGAAGGGCGACGTGTCGGGCATCGGTCTGGTCGCGAAACAAGCGCGCGATACGACCGCGATCGGAACCCGTGCATCGACGCTCACCGAACGTTGGGATCTAGACGACAAGCCCAAGCCTGCGCTGTTCTCGCTGCGCCCTTACAAGTCGGTCTACATTCTGCCGGCGTTCTACTCGACCAGTCCAAACCGCAGTCCGACCAGTCCGAACCCGGACAACAACACCACGTTGCGCGGGGCGATCGATCATCTCGAAGCGAAGTATCAGATCAGCCTCAAGGCCAAGGTGCTCGACAATCTCTTGGTCGACAGCGGCAGCCTCTGGTTCGGATACACACAAAGCTCGCGGTGGCAGGTCTACAACCGCGAGACGTCGCGTCCGTTTCGCGAGACCGACTACGAACCCGAGTTGATCTACACGGCGCCGACGAATTATTCGCTGTTCGGACTCAACGGCCGATTGGCGGGACTCTCGCTTACGCATCAATCGAATGGCCGCGACCTTCCGCTATCGCGCAGTTGGAACCGTGTGATCGGCACGGTCGGCCTCGACTCGGGCGACTGGACCTTGCTGGTACGCCCCTGGCTACGGCTGCGTGAAAAGGCGAACCGGGACGACAACGCCGACATCCTCGACTTCGTCGGTCGCGGTGAAGCGATCGTGATCAGGAAGCTCGGCAATCAACAGATCGCGGTCACGTTGCGACATTCGCTGCGCGGCGGCGATCGGTCACGCGGCTCGGTCACGGTCGACTGGGCGTTTCCGGTCTATGGCTATCTGAAAGGTCATGTTCAACTCTTCACCGGATACGGTGAGAGCTTGATCGACTACAACCATCGACAGAACTCGATCGGTGTCGGGCTCTCGTTGGCCGAATGGTTGTAGCGGCAAGCGTCCGACTGAAGATGAGCGCGTGCAAGTGCCCGCGCTCACAAAAGACACTTCCAATCAACGCAAAGGCGGCGCGGCCTTTTCCTGGCCGGGCTGCACGGGCTGGGTGTCGTGGCGATGCATCCAGCCCATGTGCTCGCGCATGCGCTCGCCGCGCCCCATATGCGAACGAAGGAATTCGCGCACCTGACCGCGCTGCGCCGGATTCAGCTTGTCGTAAACCGCGAACCACGCTTCGCGCGCACCCTTGTGTTTCGCCATACGCTCGGTCTGCACGCTGTCCATCTCGGCGGCAAGCTTGCGTGGATCGAAATTGGGATCGTCGAGCATGGCGGTCATGCGGTCATGCCTGGCCTTCATCTGCTCGCGAACGTCCGCTGCGGGCTTCATCTGTTGCTCGGCACGATCCCACAGCGCAGCCTGCTCGGGCGTGAGGCGCAATGAGGTTTTCAATCGTGTGAGCTCATGCATCATGTGCATGTGATGCATACCGTGCATCTCGTGTCCGCCCTGCATGCCGGACGCCATCGGCGTCGGCGCGTTTTGGGTTGCGGTCTGTGCGTACGAGATACCCGTCAACGCCAAACAACTTGAAGCGGCGAAGGCGCCGGCCACCAGTCTGCGCGTCATGCGCGAAGAAATCGTCATCATGTTTGCTCCGTTTGAATTGGAAGACTGCGGCACACCTCCGCATTGCTGCGATTGTGCCGACGAGCGCGCATGGCGGGCTTCACGGGAAAGGCGAAAGCGATTGCAGATTGTTTCAGGTACGGCGCGCGCGTCCGGTCTTTCCTAGAATCGCGATCATGAACACGATGACCAAAGACCAACCGGAAAGTATCGAAGCCGTGCGGCGTGGGACCGCGATTGATGGCGTTGCGTCGCCATCGGCGCCTGCGTCATCGCTGCGCCGATTGCTGATCGTCGACGACGACGCCGAACTGCGCACGCTTCTGTCGACTTATCTATCGCGTCAGGGCTACGACGTGCTGCTGCTGCCGAACACCGAACAGCTCGATGCCTATCTCGATCGCTACAACCCGCACCTCATCATTCTCGACTTGATGATGCCCGGAGAAGACGGACTGGCTGCGTGCCGCAGGCTGCGCGGCAAAGGCGACATGACGCCGATCGTGATGCTGACGGCGCGCGACGAAACGGTCGATCGCATCGTCGGCCTTGAGATGGGCGCCGACGACTATCTGGGCAAGCCGTTCGAGCCTCGCGAATTGCTCGCGCGGGTCGAAGCGGTGTTGCGCCGGCACGCGGCGTCGTCGTTCGAAGGCGCGGCGAAGCCGTTCGTCTTCGGTCCCTTCGAGTGCGATTTTTCCGCGCGGCGGTTGAGCCGCAATGGAACAGCCATACCGTTGACCGGCGGCGAGTTCGCGCTGTTGTCGGCGTTGATCAAAAATGCCAATCGACCGTTGAAACGCGAGCGTCTGCTCGAGCTCACGCGCGGCCCGGCCGAACTCCCGCGCGACAGTCTCGATCGCGCGATCGACATGCAGGTCTATCGCCTGCGTCGCGCGATCGAGGACGACCCCGCGCATCCGCGCCACATCCGCACGATCTGGGGCGTGGGCTATGTCTTCGTGCCCAACGCAGATGCGCCTGCACCCGGCGGCTCGGCGCCGCAAGCCGCGCAGTGACCGGCACATCGTGATCGGCTACCCGCGCTCGCTTCGCGGACGCACGCTGCTTCTCACCATCGTCGGCATCGTCGCGTGCGAGTTCGTGACCTTCGCCGTACTGGGCGCCTATCGTCACGCATTGCTCGCGGGTCGGGCCCACGACTTCGTCAGCGGACAGATCGAGATGGTCCGATCGGCGCTCACCCATGCAGCGCCGGAGCAAGTGGCGCGCGAACTCGATCAGCGTCCCTTCTCGAGACCACATGTGTATCGCGCACCCCGAGCACCCGATGCGCTGGTCGATTTCATTGGCCCGCGCCCCGGTCCATCAGGGCGCTCTCTGTCGCGGATGCGTCTGGTGCAACGTCTTCCCGATGGCGCGACCCCCGACGTGCCCGGCGAGATGGCGCGCTCGCAACTCGTGATCGCGCTGCGTGAAGAATACGGAGCCGAGGCGCTTCGCTTCACCGCCACGCCCGAATCGGCCGTGTGGGTGCGCATGTCGGCGGACGACTGGTGGCTGATGCTGCCTTTCGCGCGCTATGCGTCGCCCCCGATCCCGTGGTCGATCGTGCTTGCGACGCTCGCGGCCGTCGGCGTGATGGGCGGCCTCGTCGCGCTCTACAGCTTTCATTTATCGCGACCGTTGCGCGCGTTGGCCGACGCCGCCGCGAGCTACCAGGTCGGTCAACATCCCGCATTGCCGCTCACCGGTCCCGATGAAATACAAGCCGTCACCGCGCAATTCAACGCGATGGCCGAACGGCTCGAGCGTGACGACGCCGAACGTCGCGTGATGCTCGCGAGCCTGCCGCACGATCTGCGCGCGCCGTTGTCGCGCGCTCGCTTGCGACTCCAATTGATGGACGACGGCCCCGATAGTCCCAAGCCGGGACTGGTGCGCGATCTCACCGAGGTCGGCCATATCGCCGACCAGTTCGTCGCCTATCTGCGCGGCCTCGATCGTGACGCGCGCAATTTCAAGGACGCCGCGGTCGACGAGATCGTGCGCGATCGAGGCCTGGTGTGGCGCGAGTCGGGACACGACATCGGTATCGAACGCGTCGACGTCTTTCACCGCCCTGTCGACCGCGACGCATTGATGCGCGCGATCGACAACCTGATCGGCAACGCGTTCGCTCACGGCGCGGCGCCGGTGACCCTCGCGGGCGAAGCGTGCGAGGCGAATGGGCAGGCGAACTATCGGATCGTGGTCCGCGACCACGGTCCGGGCATTGCGCCCGCGCGCAGGGACGAGGCGCTCGAGCCCTTCACCCGACTCGACGCGGCGCGCGGCGCGTCGGGACATTGCGGCCTGGGTCTCGCGGTCGCGCAATCGGTCGCACGCTTGCACGGCGGCCACATCGAACTCGATGAAGTGGCGGGTGGTGGGTTGGCGGCCGCGATCGCATTGCCCGAAGCGTAGCGACTACAGCGCCATCGTCACCATCGGGTGATCCGACAGTTCGCCATATAACGCATCGAGTTGTTCGCGACTGACCGCATGGATCGCCATCGTGAGGCTCAGGTATTTCGCTTCGCGCGATTCGCGCACGACCATCGTCGACGCGTCGAACTCGGGTGCGTGACGCAGGAAGACCGCGGTCATCGCCGGCACGAACTCAGGCCGATTGAGCCCCATCACCTTGACGTGAAATTCTAGCGGGTACTCGATGATGCTGTCGAGTTCGGCCATCGCTATGCCGCGGCTTTGGCGTCCTGATACCACGCGTAGAAGCGGCGGTACATGGGGCCGACCTTGCCCTCGCCGACCGGCTTGCCGTCGAGCCGCACGACGGGGATGACCTCCTTGGTCGCCGACGACAGGATCAACTCGTCAGCGTTGCGCACATCCTGCTCGGCAATCGGCGCGACTTCGAAGCGCACGCCATGCAGCTCTGCCAGTTCGGAAATCAACCCGTAGCGAATCCCCTCGAGTATGCGATTGTCCTTCGGCGGCGCGTGCAGCACGTCATCCTTGACCACCCACACATTCGACGACGAGGCCTCGGTCAGATAACCGCCGCGAAACAGGATCGTCTCGGCCGCGCCGTTCGCAGCCGCGTGCTCGGCCATCAGCACATTGCCGAGTAACGACACCGACTTGATGTCGCAGCGCAGCCAACGATTGTCGATCGCCGTCACGGCAGCGGCGCCGTTCTCGCGCACGTCGGCTGCGGGCAGAACCAGCGGACTGGTCATCATGAAGACGGTCGGCGCAATGCCTGCCGGAAACGCGTGGCCGCGTTTGGCGACGCCGCGCGTGATCTGCATATAGACGAACTGGTCTTCGACGCCGTGGCTCTTCGCGTAAGCATCGACGAGCTCGGCGATGCGCGCCTTCCATTGATCGATGTCGAAAGGATTCGCGATGCCGATCGCGTGGAGGCTGCGCGACATGCGCGCCAGATGCTGGTCGATGCGAAACGGTTTCTTGCCATAGACCGGCACGACTTCGTAAATGCCGTCGCCGAAGATGAAGCCCCGGTCGAGTACGGGCACGCGCGCCTCGGACAGGGGCACGAGCTCGGCCTTGCCCGAGACGCTCAGATAGACCAGCGGATCGCTTGCTCCATCAGTGGAGGCGACGGGCACTGCGGAAGCGACTGCACTCATGACGATCTCCGAATGACACAACGATGCGCAATACCGATGACCATGGCGATGGCCATCTACTTGACCATCAAGCGCAATGCATCCCACGCGCGGCCGAAGAAGCCGGCCTGGGCGACGGTATCGAGCGCGACCACCGGCAGTTCGGCCACCGGCTTGCCGTCGATCGCGAGCTTCAAGGTGCCCACGCGATCGCCCACCTGAATCGGCGCGACCAGCGGATCCTTGCGCTCGAGCGTCGCCTTCACGTTGCCGGCCTGGCCCTTGGGCAGAGTCACGTAGATCGGCCGCTGAAAACCGAGCTTGATCTCGGACTCGGCGCCCTTCCAGATGCGCGGCGTCGCGATCGCCTGATTGGCTTCGTAGAGACGCACGGCATCGAAATTCTGAAAGCCCCAATTGAGCAGCTTGAGACTCTCCTGCGCGCGCGAGTCGGCTGAGCGAGCGCCCATCATGATCGACAGTAGACGACGCTCACCTCCGCCCGCGCCCGCGGGTTGCGGCCGCTTCGCGGATGCGATCAGGCAGAAGCCCGCCGCTTCGGTGTGCCCGGTCTTCACACCGTCCACGGTCGGATCCTTGTAGAGCAGCAGATTGCGGTTGCCCTGCTTGATGCCGTTGTAGGTGAAATCCTTCTGCGAATAGAGCGGATAGAACTGCGGAAAGTCGGCGATCAGCCGCGTCACCAGAATCGCGAGATCGGCGGCCGTCGTGTAGTGCTGGGGGTCGGTGAGACCGCTCGGATTGCGAAAGCTGGTCGAATTCATGCCCATTCGTTTGGCTTCGCGATTCATCATCTCGACAAAGCTCGCCTCGCTGCCGCCGACGGCCTCGGCCAATACCAGCGCCGCGTCGTTGCCCGACTGGATGATCAGTCCGTGCAACAGATCGTCCACCGTCGCGGTCTTGCCGGGTGGGATGAACATCACCGACTCGGTCCGCTGGTTCACGCGCTTGTAGATGTCGGCGGGCACCGGCACGGCCTGCGCGAGCGTGAGCTTCTTGTCACGAATCGCAGCCAGCGTGAGGTAGTCGACCATCAACTTGGTCAGCGAGGCCGGATCGACGCGCGCGGTTTCGTTCTCGCCGGCGAGACGCTGATTGCTCGTCAGGTCGACCAGTAGCCACGCCTTGGCTGCAAGCACCGGCGCGATCGGCGCGGTGGAAGGGATTTGCGCCTGTGTGGCATGACACGCGAAGGCCGCGAGCGAGCTCGCGAATAAAACGCGCATCGAACCCGCGCGACGATTGGGACGACGCGAGCGGCCCGAGCGGAAAAAGAAAAACGAAGAAGCGAGCATCGATTGCATGAAGTCGGAATGGCGCGACGTCTATGACGGCGGCAGCGTGATGGGAGTGGAACGCTCGGCCCGCTCGCCAAGCCACGCCGCGATGACGAGGTCCTTGATCCGCGTAAGCCTGCGATGAAAAAAATGCTCGGCCCCCGGCACGACGACGACCGGCAATTGCTGGGGACGCGCCCGGTCGAGGACGGCGGACAGCGGCACGGTCTCGTCGGCTTCATGGTGGATCACGAGCGTATCGGATGGCACGGGCAACGCGAGCACGGGCAACGCGATCCCGCGCGGCGCGACGCCTTGCGGACGATCGATCGCGACCTCGATCGCACCGGCCGCGCCGGAAAGGTTGATGTGTTGTGTGTTGACGTTCAACGACGTGGACAGAGGAACTGCGCGAGAACCTGCACGAGAAGCGGCACGATCAGCCGATCGCGATCGGCTCCGAAGCGACCGGTTCCGAAGCGAGCAATAGACGCTCGACGATCTTGCCGTCGCGCAGATGCGACTCGACGATCTCGTCGATGTCTTCCTTGTCGACGTAGGTGTACCAGACACCTTCGGGATAGACCACCGCAACCGGACCTTCCTCGCAACGATCAAGGCAGCCCGCCTTGTTGACGCGCACCTTGCCCGGTCCGAGCAGGTCAAGTTGCTTGCAACGCTTCTTCGCGTGCTCCTGCATCTTGACCGATCCGCGATCGGCGCAACACGCCCGACCTTCATCGCGCTGATTGAGGCAAAAGAAAATATGGCGTTGGTAATAGCTCATGATGAGCGGCGCAACGGCCGCGATGCAAAGACCGAATTATAGCGATGGCCACATACCTCGCCGCTCGCGGTGCGTAGCGCTGTCAACGTCGATGCGATTCGCGATGTCGCAGGTAATACGCGATCACGAAGTACGGCCACGCGAGATTCAAGCCTTTCGCGAGCCCGTAGAAATTCATCAGCCGCCCGCGAGTCCACGCCAGCGCGATCGGACTTGCATAGGGGTTGTCGGGAAAGATGTTGACGAGCGCGACCGAGCCGATCAACGCGGCGAGCCCAAGCGCCCAGCGCAGCGGCATCGGCAACAGCCAGGTGACCAGGAGCGCCAGAGCGCCGATCAAGAAGCCCCATCGCGCACCCGGGGCAAGCAGCGGCCACTGTCCGAAGTCGGCGAACAAGAAGGCGTGCGCAAACGATTTGATCGCGATCGTCGCGACGATGAATGCGATGAGCAGCAAGAAGCGCGTCGTCCATCGCGCGGTCGTGCGTTGCAGGTTGACGAACAGCAAGCCCGAGCCGAGCAGCGCGAGGGCGCACACGATGATTTCGGCGAACTGGAACTGGGCTGCGGTCGAGTCAGGATCGTTCGCGTTCACGAGTCCCAGGGCGAGCGCCATGCGATCGGACCACTCGGGATCGAAAGCCTTGATGAGCCCGCCCGTGCCCAACGCAAAAGCCTCCGGGTACACGAGGGCGCCGAACCACACCATGATCAGGATCAGGCCGCGGCTCGCATCGTTGGCGAACCAGCGTGCGCGCCACGCGCGAAGACGGCCGGTGTCCAGCAGCGCGGGTGCGAAGCGCGCAGCGAGCAGCGCGCCGATCAATCCCCCGATCGCGTTGCTCGCCACATCGACCTGCGACGCCACGCGCGCAGGCAAATAGGTCTGCAAGGCTTCGACGACGATCGACAACAGCGCGCAATACAGGACCGCACCGATGATCAGCATCGCCCCTCGACACCGCGGATGCAGCGCGAGTCCCGCGACGAAGCCGAGCGGCAGATAGCCGAGAACGTTGATGATCAGATCGAACGGCAGCGGATGCAGCGGCCACGCCGCGAACAGATAGTCGAACGGCGCAATCCCGACATCGCGCCAGCCGCGAAAGGGATAGAGGCTCGCATCGAGCACGATCAGCGTGTAGGCAACGAGCGCGTAGCGCGCCAGCGGGGACGCGCGGCGCTGCCACGCGCGCGCGGGCCGCGACAAGGTCGATGCAGTGGGGGGCACGGGTCTATGCGGCACGACGCGAGCATACAATCCGCGCATGAATCTCATCCGAATGCGCGGCGGAACATGCATCGGGACACGCGCCGACGCGCGCGCCGACACGCGCCTCGGCCCACTTCGCCAGCCGGACCTCGACACCGAATCTGCTGCGACGGCAGTTGCCCCGGCTTTCATACGGCTCGATCGCGATCGCATGCAAGCCCTGCTCGACCATCGAAGCGTGGGTGAAGACGTGGCCGATCGGTGGGATGTCCGCGTCGTCGCGTCCACCGCGTCGACCAACTCGGATCTTCTGCGCGAGGCGCGCAGTGGCAGGACGTTCGCGCGTCCGGTGCTGCTGGCCGCCGAAACGCAAACGGCGGGACGCGGACGCCTCGGTCGCTCATGGCGTTCGGCGCCGGGCGCATCGCTGACGGTTTCTTACGGGCTGTGTGTGGCACGACGTTTGGCCGAGCTCGAAGGTCTCTCGCTCGTCTGCGGTCTCGCCGTTCGTGACGCCCTGGCGAGACATGGCGTGCACGTTCAACTGAAATGGCCCAACGATGTGCTCGTCGACGGACGCAAGCTCGCCGGAATTCTGGTCGAGGCGCATACGCTGGCCGCCTCGACGGTCGCGATCGTCGGCATCGGCGTCAACGTACTGCCGCAAGCGTTCGATGTTGCAGTCGATGTCGCGGCCGGGTCCGCGAGTCATGCATCGGCGTCGCTCACCCCGACCGATTTGAAAAGCGCTGGTTGCCCGCTGGACGATCGCAACGTTCTCGCGACCGATCTCGGCATCGCGCTCGACACGCTTCTCGCGCGTTTCGCCGAAGCGGGATTCGCTGCGTTTGCATCCGAGTGGAACGCGGCAGATGGGTTTCGCAACCGGAGCGTGTCGCTGGAAACCGGTCCGCGCCAGGCGGTCGCAGGCATTGCGCGTGGCGTCGACGCACGCGGCGCATTGTTGATCGAGATCGACGGGGTGCAGATGCCTTTCATCGCAGGCGATCTCTCGTTACGGGCGATCGACGCGCTCTGACACGCTCGACCTTCGCGCATGACTGCTCTTCTGATCGACATCGGCAACTCGCGCATCAAGTGGCGCATCGCCGATTCGCGCGCCGAGTGGCCGCTGTACGATGACGCAGACGAGCACGACCACCAAGCGCATGACGCTGACGAATCCGGGTCGTTTCAACTGCGCGACGTTGCGCAACTCGAGTCGCGCTTCGGCGAGCGCCGCGACCGCGCGCCGAGCGTGGTCCATCTGAGCAATGTAGCGGGAGCCGAAGTCGAAGGCGCGATGCGCGATGCGGTGAGCGCCGCGTGGGGCGATGTGCCTGTCCATTCGCTGATCCCGAACGCGAGCCAATGCGGGGTCGTCAACGGCTATCGCGACAAATCGCAACTCGGTCCGGATCGATGGGCCGCCATGTTGGGCGCCCATGCGCTCTTTCCGGATCGACATCTGCTGGTGTGCGGCTTCGGCACCGCGACCACCATCGACCTGATGCTCAGCGACGAAAAAGATGACCTCGCTTCATTCGAAGGCGGCTTGATCCTGCCGGGCTTCGAAGCGATGCGTCGGATGCTCGCGCGAGACACGGCGCGTCTTCCGCTGGCGCAAGGCGAGGTCGTCGACTTCGCGACCTGCACCGACGATGCGATCGCCAGCGGCATCGTTGCCGCGCAGGCGGGCGCAGTGGCGCGCTCGTTACGCTACGCGTGCGGGCGGATCGCTGCGAAGCATCGCGCGAGTGACGAATTGAATCGCCTGTCGAACAGCCTATCGAAGGGAAACTCGCGTCCCCTGTTGTGCGTGCTCGCAGGCGGAGGCGCAAAGAGCATGGCCGCTCACCTCGACGACATCGATGTGCCGATGCGCATCGTTACCGACCTCGTGTTGCGCGGCTTGCATGCGATTGCCCGCGATCGCTGCGAGCCCGCCGACGCGGACACGGCCCACCGCACGGCGCTCGTCCGCGAGCGCACCTGACCGATGACCAATGACCGATGAGTACACGCCCATGCGCTCGCTGTTCCTGATCCTGCTGCTCGCAAACCTGTTGTTCTTTGCGGTTCAGCTCAACGTATTCGGCGATCTCGTTCATGAATCGCACGACGCATCACGTCCTGAACCGATCAACGCGGAACGTTTGCGCGTGGTTCGCGACACGTCGGTTCGCGCCCAACCGACAACGACGCGCGCGACGTCCGTCAACCCGTGAGCGGTATGAAGAATCGATAGGTTTTCGGGCCGCCGTCGGGGTCATTGTCGGAGCCGCGGTCGGACCCCCACGCGGACGGGGCGAAGCGTACGAAGTGCGACGAAGTTCGCGCACCATCGGGCAGACCGCGCAGGCCATGCATCGCCGCGCGATAGCAGCGTCCGATCAATTCATCCGGCGCACAGGCGATGTCGAACCGGGCATAGCGGCCCCCGGCAAGAGTCCGCATACCGAGCGCTTCCTCGCGACCGGAAGGCACGCGATCAGCGTCCAGCCCCACGTCGACGCGAAAGTCTCCTGCATTCACGATGCCGTAGAAGTCGGTGGTCGCCGCGATGAACTCGATCGATCGCAGCAAGCCGTTGGGTCGCGCCGCGCCGATGGAGCGATCGTCTTCGATCGCTTGACCGACGGCGTTCGCTCCCTGCGGCAGTCCGACCGCTTCGGCTCGCTGCGATGTCATGACGAGGTCGGCAATTGTGGCTATCGCATCGCGCACCGAAAGCTGCGCGCCCTGCCCGTGCCCAACCGCTCTGACGAACGCAAAACGCTGCGGAGCAAGTTCGCCGATCCAGGCAGGTCGGGTCGCGGCGTGCGAGAGCTCCGCCGGCTCGCCACTCGTCCTCGTCGCACTGGCGCTGACCGTTCCGCGAGCGCGATAGCGTGTCGGCGACTGTCCCATGAATCCGGAAAACGCATGCGAGAAGGCCGAGACGGTTTTGTATCCCGATGCCAGTGCGATCTCGCTGATGGCCTTCGTGCCGTAGGTCAACTCGAAGGCCGCGCGCTCGAGTCGAAGACGCTTGATGTGCTGATGCAGGCTTTCACCGAAGTACGCACCGAACTTTCTATGGAAATGAAACGGTGAAAGGCCGATACGTTTTGCCAGACTCGACAACGGTAGATCCTTGTCGAGATTCTGATCGATGTATGCCGATAGACTGAGCAGCTGCGGTTGCACGACCATGGAACAATTTCTTTCTCCTCCCACCTGACACGAACCACCTCTGCGGGACTTCGTTCGTGTATTGCAATGCCCGGTGCGCTTCTATCAGACGATATCGACGCGAGAAGTTCTCGCTCTTCGCGACTTTTTCGTTATGCCTCCCTCAAAGTGAATCGAGCGCTCATGCGGCCGGTGCAGAGGCCGGAAGCGTTGCGGATCACAGAGCCGCGCCAGCGCGCGAGGCTTT
Source organism: Burkholderiales bacterium (assembly GCA_038240015.1). GTDB lineage: Bacteria > Pseudomonadota > Gammaproteobacteria > Burkholderiales > Burkholderiaceae_D > CAHJXF01. The sequence goes on along the minus strand of JBBSEF010000005.1, from coordinate 76,906 downwards.
CGGGCACACCCTGCGCGCCATCTTCAGTTTCGGTCGATCCGCCGAGCAAGCCGAGTTGCAGCAGGGTTTCGATGAGCGCGCAATACAAGGCATCGCGATTTCCGTTGGCAATCTTGATTGCGATGCCGATACCCGCCGAACGCACGCCGATCGCTTGCGCGCCATCGGCTCCGATCTTGGTGACCCAATCCCCCGGTGCGAAGGACATGAGCGCGAGGTCGCTGCGCGCAGTGCCCGACACCAGTTCCGGGTGGCGGGTCATCGCATCGAAGAGCACGCCGAGGGCGTTGCCTTCGGTTGGATCGGCTGCGCCCTGCGCGAGACGCGCATAGGCGAACGCGAGCCGCGAAAGAGGCATCGCGTAGTTGGGCGCCGAGCAGCCGTCGGTGCCGCTCGTCAGCGCGCTCTCGGCAAGCCCGGTCATGTCGGCGACTGCGGATGCGACGCGGCGCTGGAGAGGAGAGCTCGGCTGCAGATAGTCCTCGAGCCTCTCGCCATGCATCCGGCACGCGGCGAGAAAGCCCGCGTGCTTGCCCGAACAGTTGTGTTCGATCGGGCCGAAGCGCGCGCCCTCGGGAGGCGTTCGATCGAGAGCCGCGTACCAGCCCGGCACGTGGCAGCCGCACTGCAATTGCGACTCCTCGCTGTCCGATGAAGCGAGCATCGACCTGACGGCTTCGGTGTGCATGGGTTCGCCCGAATGACTGGCGCACATCATGGCCACCTCGCGCGAGCCCCATCCGAAATGTGCGGGTCCTCCTTCTCGAACAAAGGGCAGCGCCTGCAACGGCTTGAGCGTTGAGCGCGTGAAGGTCGGGTAGTCGGGGTCCCCCGCACTATGAAGCAGTCGGCCATCGACTGCGACGACTGCAATAGAACCGTGGTGGACGTTCTCGACCGGGCCATCGACCGCGCCGTCGACCGCGCCATCGACATCCGCGCCGCGCACGCCAGGTGAGGCGCCCGTGATCGCTTGCGCCGCTGGTTGCGCCATGTGGCGCGTCGTCACGACGAGCGGTTCCGCAATCCTGTTCAAGGCTTTTTCATCTCCTCAGCGCGAATGCGCGCGAGCGTCGCGCTGGTCGAGCGCGCATGCACGAACGGAATCGCGATGGCGCTTCCGCCCCATGAGCGCACGAGGCGTGACTCCGCCAGCGCATCCATGTCGTAGTCGCCGCCCTTGACGATCACGTCGGGCCGAATCGCTTCGATCAATGCATAGGGCGAGTCCTCGTCGAACACGGCAACCAGATCGACCGACGCGAGCGCCGCGATCAATGCGGCGCGATCGGCCTCGGGGTTGATCGGTCGGTCGCTGCCTTTGCCAAGACGCCGCACCGACGCGTCGCTGTTGACGCCCACGACCAGCGCGGCCCCGAGCGCGCGAGCCTGTGCGAGCACTGTCGCGTGACCTCGATGCAGGACGTCGAATACACCGTTGGTGAAAATCAACGGCCGTGACAGCGCTGCGATGCGGGCATGAAGATCGCCTTCGCCGATGATCTTGCGTTCGAACGGGAGCGTCAGGTCAGTGGTCATCGAGCGGCGGCCACCGTGCGGCCGGATGCGCAAGTGCGATGTCGCGCGCGTGTGCGCAGTTCGCAGGTTGGCGGAACTACGTGGCGTTGCCGACCGGACGATCGCCGTTGTTCGCTGCAGGAAAAGCCTGCGCCGCGGTTGCAGCCGCACTCGCTGCCGCAGCGGAGGCCGCGGCCGCCACGCGCGCGGTCACTTCCTTGCGATAGCGATTGAGATCCTGCACCGAATTGAATGTCCGCTCGAACAGCAGCGACAGGTTGTGAAGAATGCGATCGACGACCTTCGTCTCCCACTCCTTGTCGAACCGGATCTGCGTATCGAGCCAGTGCTCGAGCCATTCCGGATCGGGCAGGCGCGACTGCACGGTGTCGTTCGGAAACAGCGCTTCGTTGACGTGAAGATTGGTCGGATGCAAAGCCTTCTCGGTCCGACGTGCGGAAGCCATCAGCACGCCGATCTTTGCGAACGCCGCACGCGCGGTGTCGCCCAGGTCGACCAGCGCCTTCTTCATGTAGCGCAGGTACGCGCCGCCATGCCGCGCCTCGTCTTGCGAAATGAGCTTGTAGATGTGCTTGATGACGGGTTCGGTGTGCCATTCCGAGGCGCGTCGATACCAGTGATTCAGACGAATCTCGCCGCAAAAATGCAGCATCAGCGTTTCCATTGCGGGCGCGGGATCGAACTGAAAACGCACCGCGTGCAATTCGGCCTCGGTCGGAACCAGCTCGGGCTTGTAGCGCCGCAGGTATTCCATCAGCACCAGCGCGTGCTTCTGTTCTTCATAGAACCACACCGACATGAACGCGGAGAAGTCGCTGTCGTGCTGGTTGTCGCGCAGGAACATCTCGGTCGCCGGCAGCGCCGACCACTCGGTGATGGCGTTCATCTTCACCGTCCTGGCCTGCTCGTCGGTGAGTTTCGACGCGTCGAAATCGTCCCACGGCACGTCCTTCGACATTTGCCAGCGGACGGCCTCGAGAGATTTGAATAGTTCCGGATAGATCATGTCGGACGAACGTGAACGATCATTGTGGCCTGCGAGTATGTCACTTTCTCGCGCAACGCCGTTAATTGCCCGGTCACTGCGCGGTCCTTACGCGGCGTCACTGCGTTGCGTGCTCGAGCGTGAACTGGACGACGTCGGTATTTCGATATCGAAACGCAGCCGCGCAATAGGCAAGATAGAAGCCCCAGGTTCGAATGAATGCGGTGTCGAAACCATCGTCGCGCACACCCCGTTCCTGTTCGACGAATCGACCGAACCACGCGGCCAGGGTTCTCGCGTAATCCTGACCGAAGGCATGTTCGTCGACGATGCGAAGACCCGCAGCCTGCGCGGCTTCGCGAAAGGCAGAGCAAGACGGCAGCATGCCGCCGGGGAAAATGTATTGCTGGATGAAGTCGCTGCTCTTGCGGTAATCGGCAAAGAGGTGCTCGGCGATGGTGATGGTCTGGATCGCCGCGCGGCCGCCGGGTTTCAAGAGGCGCTTGATGCGCTCGAAATAGTTCGACCAGTACGTCTCGCCGACGGCCTCGAACATTTCGATCGAGGCGATGCCGTCGTATGTCCCTTCGATGTCGCGATAGTCGCAAAGCCTGAGCGTGACGCGCTGGTCCAGTTGCAGCTTGCGAATCCGGTCTTGTGCGAGCAGAAGTTGTTCGGAAGAGAGCGTGAGCCCGGTGACCGACAGATCGCGCTGGGCTGCAATCTGCGCCAAGCCGCCCCAGCCGCAGCCAATCTCGAGAAGGCTAGCCCCGGCCGCGAGATCCAGTGCATCGAGAATGCGCTCGTACTTCGCGACTTGCGCGTCGGGGAGCGCGGCAAAGTCCGCGCGCGGGCAGGCGTCGGCGGCATCGCGCGAGTCGTTGAAGAGCGCGCTCGAATAGGTCATCGACTCATCGAGCCAGAGCTTGTAGAAGTCGTTGCCGATGTCGTAGTGCGCGTGAATATTCTTCTTGCTTCCGGTACGCGTGTTCCGTCGCAGCAGATGTCGAACGCGATACAGGCTGCGACCCCACCACGAACCGTAGATGACCGCTTCGATCGCATTGCGGTTCGCGACCATCACATTCATCAGCGCGAGCAGGTCGGTCGTGGTCCAGTCTCCGGCGATGTACGTCTCTCCAAAGCCGATGTCGCCGCGCTTGAGAGCGGCGTCGCACACGCTCCAGTTGAACAGAACGACCTCCGCGTGCGGCGCACCCTCGCCGAAGCGGCTCGATTGCCCATCGGGAAAGCGCACCGTCAGCGAGCCGACCGAAAGCTTCTGAAGCATCCGGACGATCAAGCGGGCCGAGGCGGGCATCGCCACCGAGCCGTGATCGGCGAAGGGCGCCTGCCGCTGACCCGGATCGAACGGGTTGACGGGATTGACGCCGGGGTTGGCGCTGCCGCTCGCGTCGAACGAAGAACTGGAACGCATCATCGGGAAACCTCGGCAGCCGGGGGCACCGGCTTTGTGAAGAAGGGTGTGCGCTTGAACCACAAGCGAACGGCTTGCCAGTGGATGCGCGCAATCACCCCGAACGAAAAGAGAGGGCTGCGCACGAATGCAGCCAACAGCGCCCGATTAGAGACGGGCTCGAACACGCCCGACAGGCTGGTGGAAATCAGAGGGGCCGCGGTCAGGGCAGCTGCGTAGTCGGACGCATCGTCGTTCGCGTCATCGTATTCAATGCGCGCGACCGTGCGAGCGCGCGCCTTGCCTCGTCCGTCGGCGCGCGAATCAAGAAAGCGAAAGCGATAGCTGCCCGACACCGCGCAGAACGGCGAGACATGAAAGACCTTCGTCGCGGTGAGCTCTTCACCGTTGGCGATCGCTCGCCCGTCGCGATGCGCGAGCAGATAGCAGTGGCGTTCGCCGAAGGTGTTGTTGATCTCGCAGACGACCGCGCGAAGCGCACCGTCTTCGCGATGGCAGAACCAGAAGCTGACCGGCTTGAACGCATAGCCGAGTACGCGCGGAAAAGTATGCAGCCAGATCTCGCCTTGCGCATCGACGATGCCTTCGCCCTCGAGCATGCGCGCGATCCATGCGAGCAACCGTTCGCTACCGCGCGCCGCCGTGGTCGTGAGCGTGTCTCGTGGATCGCCATGGTCGGCGTCGTGGAACGACATGAGGTTGAAGCGGTTGTGCGACAGCAAGCGTTGCCCGGCGAGGGCCGCGTCGAGCCTGCGCATCGGCAGGCGCAGGAAATACACGGGGTAGCGGAACGCATGGATCTTCGGACGATGACGGACGTGCCGCACTTCGCCGCGTGCGATCTGCGCGAGGACGCCTGCGGTCACGGCGGCGGAGGATTCCGCGGACGACTCGATACGCCGCGCGTCCAGCGTCGATGGATCAAGCGGCAAGGCGCACCTCCGACCTCGTGGGTTGACCGTCATTTGCGCCGCGCGATTCGATGGCCTCGGCTACTTCGAGCCCCGACCTCAGGCCGTCTTCGTGAAAGCCATATCCGGTCCATGCACCGCAGTACCACAGATTGCCGCGGCCCTGGATCTCGCCGAGGCGACGCTGCGCGTTACGCGCGCAGCCATCGAAGACCGGATGCGCATATTCGAACTCACCGAGTATCGTCGAGCGATCGATCCGCCCCGTCGGGTTGAGCGACACCAGCACCGGACTTTTGAAAGGAAGCGGTTGCAACTTGTTGATGAGGTAATGCACGCACACCGCACGATCGGCGGGCGCCGACGAGGCGATGTCCGCCTGGTAATTCCACGCGGCCCACGCGCCGCGCCGCGCAGGCAAGACGCCGGCGTCGGTGTGGAGGATCGCGCGATTGTGTTGATAGCGAATCGCCGACAGCAGCGCGCGCTCGGTGCCGTCGGCGTCATCGAGTAGTGCGAGCGACTGATCGCTGTGGCATGCGAGCACGACATGATCGTAGAGCGCGGTGCCGCGTCCACTGATGACCGCGACCTTGCTCTCGCCCTGCGGGGAGCGCACGCGCTTGACGGCAAGCGCGGCCTCGCCGATGCGCACGTCCGAAAGCGGTCCGGACAACGATACGGACAACGACGCAAGCAGCCGCTCGACATAGTTGCGCGCGCCCCCCTTGACCGTATACCACTGCGGCCGATCGGTGACCTGCAAAAGGCCGTGATTCGCGCAGAAGCGCACGAAGGTCGAAAGAGGAAACTCGCGCATCTGCGCGGTCGAGCACGACCAGATCGCCGCGGCCATCGGCAGCAGGTACCAATCGCGAAAAACATTCGAATAGCGATTCGCGTCGAGAAATTCGCCGAGCGTCCAGGTGTCGAGCGCCGGTGTACCGCTCTTTGCGAGCTCCATCGTCTGGCGATTGAATCGCATCAGATCGGCCAGCATGCGCAGAAAACGCGGATCGAAAAGATTGCGGCGCTGAACGAAGACGCTGTTGAGATCGGTGCCGGCCCACTCGATCGCGCGCGTGCCGCGGCCGGTGAGCTTCACCGAGAAGGTCATCTCGGATGCGGCGGTCTCGACGCCGAGCTCGTCGAAGAGCGCGACCAGGCGAGGATAGGTTCGATGATTGAAAACGAGAAAGCCCGTGTCGACCGGATAGCGAAGGCCGTCGACCTGGACATCGACGGTATGGGTGTGGCCGCCCGCGTAGTCGTTGGCTTCGTACAGCGTGACGTTGGAGACGACGTTTGCTTGCGACGTGTCGGCGGAGGCGCCGCGTCGCAGTTTCCATGCGCACGACAACCCTGAAATTCCCGCACCGATCACCGCAACATCCACGCCGCCTCCGTCATGTCGAGGGTCCGCCTCGTTTGAGGTCGGGACCTCCATGAGCTATACGCGCGGCCGTGCGGATCGGTTTCCTCGGCAAGAACGCTCGCGGATGCGCTGCGGATCGAATCCGCAGCCGGCGCTAAACGCGAGAACAGGAGTCGCGCAGTCAGGAGGCGAGCAGGCGCTCGATTTCCGAAACGAAGCGGCGATCCGTCGGTGAGACGACGCTCGCGAAACTGTCGACCGGCTTGCCCGCGCGGTCGAGCAGGTACTTGTGAAAATTCCATTCGGGGCGCTTGTTAGTCATGCGCGCAAGGTCCGCATAAAACGGATTGACTTGCTTTCCGATGACCGATGTCTTGGCGAACATCGGAAACTTGACCCCGTAGGTGTTGAAGCAGAAGTCCGCGATGTCCTTGTTGCTTCCCGGCTCCTGTTCGAAGTCGTTCGAAGGAAAGCCGAGCACGACCAGCCCTCTGGATGCGTACTTCGCATACAGGGCTTCGAGGCCTTCGTACTGGCTGGTGTAGCCGCAAAAGCTAGCGGTGTTGACGACCAGCACGACCTTGCCCGCGTACTGGCACAGCGATTGTTCTGATTCGTCCTGCAATTTCTTGAAGGTCTTCTGCAGCAATGGCGGACACGAGGCGGACACAACGACCGCCGAAGCGGGCGATTGCGCGGTCGCGTTCTGCGCCTGTGCCGGGCCGGCCATCGGCGGCAGCAGGATGCTGGTCGCCATGGTCGCAAGCGCGAAAAAAAAGGGCTTGACGGCGAATCGAAGACGCATGGAAAGCATGGCGTAACTCTCTTCAGGTGAAAAAAGTTGCGGGTTCAACGGAGTCGATGAGCACGCGGCGATCGAACGCCGACTGCGTGACCCTTGCAGGCTCGGTGCTCGACTACAGCGGCGCGGCGCGAGGCGACGCGCCGCCGCTGAGGCGATGATTCGTCAGAGGCGTCCCATCAACAAGAGCACCAGCACGATCAGCACCACGACGCCCAGCACACCGCTAGGAGCATATCCCCAACTGCGGCTGTGACCCCAAGTCGGCAACGCGCCGACCAGGATGAGAATCAGAATGATCAGTACGATCAGGCCTACCGACATGGTTGTCTCCTCGATACCTCGGTTGATCCCGAATGCGCCCTGCAAGGCGCCGCGGGTTTTGCGCCGCCATCATCGCTGTGTTCGTGCCGCGCGCACGCGATACCGAGCGCGATTGGGAGATAGTCCGACACAGAGTTTCGCCAAGCACGCATGCAAGTATTGCCCGGCATGATCGCGCGCCGAAGGGCCGATCATGGCACGCCTAGCCGGCGCGCGTGCTCTCTTCGTTGAATTGCCAACCGCTCTCCGCGCCGTGAAAGCCGAGCACGATGAGCGCGAGGATGGAACCGAGCGGTGCAAGCAGTATCGCGAGAGCCAACCAGCCGAATAGGCTGCGTCGCATGCGCGCGACCGTTATGCCGAGAAACATTAAGTGCGCGCAATACGCGACGCCGATCGCGATCCCGAGCAGCGCGGCGACAAGAGGACTGCGATGCGCTCCGACGTAGCCGGCCAACGGCGGAATGAAACATGCGATCGCGAGCAGCGCGAAGACGAACGCGGTGATCGACGCTTGATAGCTGCGCTCGGCAGGAAGTTGATCGTGCATCTCTGTCTCCTCGTGCTTCATGTCGTGCCGCATCCTCCTCGTCGCGCGTGCTTCACATCTGCTTGAAGAGATGCGTGTAGGTCCGGCTGACCTCGAGTTTTTCGGAATGGCCGTTGACGGTCACGATCTGGCGGCCGCGAAAATCGCGCGTGACCGTGGCGATGGCCTGGGCATTGACGACCGTCGCGCGATGGATTTGCCAGAAGCGCTCGGGGTCGAGTTCGTCGATCAGTTCCTTGATGGGCTTCTTGATCAACGCTTCGAACTGCGCGGTCTGCACGCGCGTGTACTTCTCGTCAGACTGAAAGAACAACACGTCATCGACCGGAATCAGTCGCAGGCTCTGTCCGACCGAAGCCTGGATCCATTGCAGACGAGTCGGCTTGCCTGACGAGCTCGCAGCATTCTTCGACGGGTCCGGGGTTTCATCGAGGCGGGTGGCGAGACGTTCGAGAAGCGCCGCGACATCGCGACGATCGAGCATCTGTTCGCCGTTCGATGGTGGACGGGCGTGGCTTGCGCCGACCCGCTGCTTGAGGCGCGCAACCGTCTTGGCGAGTCGCTCGCGATCGGCAGGCTTGAGCACGTAGTCGATCGCACCTTGCTCGAAAGCCTCGACTGCGTATTGATCGTAGGCCGTGATGAAGACGATCTGACAGGTGTTGCCGTCGCGGCCGATGATGCTGCGCGCCGCTTCGATGCCGGTCATACCGGGCATGCGGATATCGAGAAAGGCGAAGTCCGGCGCATGCTGCTTGACCATCTCGACCGCCTCGATGCCGTTCCTGGCCTCCGCGACGAACCTGAGTTCGGGCCAGGCTTGCGACAAACGCGCGCGCAATTGCTCACGCATCAGGCGTTCGTCGTCGGCGATGATTGCAGTCACTTCGGCCGCAACTTCGCCAGTAAGCGCGGCGGTAACGGAGGTCGGATGATGTGCGGGTTCGGTCATGCGTTGCAGGCGCCGTCAGACGGAAGCTCCGCCCGATGGGGGAGTCGATCGCGGCCGCCTGATCCAGCGACTCAGTAGAACACACGCGCCCACCACCAGCAACACGGGAACGATCAGCGGCGCCAGTCCGAACACCAGAGCGCAAAGCACGCCGAACGCCGCCAGCGCAAGCGCAAGCGGAACGATGATCGCGACGCACGCGAGCACCGAGACGATGACGATGAATGCGACCGCAAGAACGAGTGCAATGATCGCGCCGATAGCGATAGCCATCATCGGCCCCTCCAATCGTTGGTCATCGATGGCAACCGCAACGCCATCGAGCCCGCCGGCGCCGTGCACCGACAACGCGATCACAACGCCCAGCAGAAGAATCAAGAGGGCGCCGAGAGCCAATATCTTCAAAACGGTACGCATCGCTGTCGCTCCAGAGTTCACGCCGTCGCATTGCCGTTCTGACGGCGCGATTGATAGGGAACCGAAATCGTGACGCGCGTGCCTTGCGGCGCGCCGTCCACCACATTCGCTTCGATGACGACGCTCGCGCGCTCGCCATACAACAGCTTCAATCGCTCGCGGATATTGGTGAGGCCCACGCCCGTACCCGACGTGCTCGCACCGCCGGGCGCGAAGCCCAGGCCGGTGTCGGTTACGCGGACCTCGAGATCGCCGTGGACGATTTCCGCGCCGATCTCGAGGCGGCCGCCTTCGGCCTTGGGCTCGAGCCCATGCTTGATCGCGTTCTCGACCAGCGACTGCAGCATCATCGGCGGGAAGTCGGCCGAGCGCAGCCCGTTGGGTACGGCGAACGAGACTTGCAGCCGTTCCTCCATTCTGACCTTGAGGATGTCGAGGTAGGCACGTACCAGATCGACTTCTCGTCCGAGGTCGGTTGCGTGTTCGCGCATCTGGGGCAACGCGGCGCGCAGATACTGGATCAGGTTCCTCTGCATCATCGATGCGCGCGGCGGATCGGTTTCGATCAGGTGCTCGATCGACGCGAGCGTATTGAACAGAAAGTGCGGCTCGACCTGCGCCTGCATCATCTGCATCTTCGCCTCGCTGACTTGCCGCTTGAGACTCTCGCGCTCGGCCACTTCCGCGGCCGACTGGACGGCCACTGCCGCGCGCCGCTTGGTGTTCGATGTCGACTTCAACACGATGAAGTAAACGAACGTCAGCACCAGCAGCGCCTTCAACAATTCCCACAGCACATAGCCCGATCGCGGCGCGGCGCGGCGCGTGGCGGCGTGGATCTCGTCGCTGATCGCGCTCTGCACTTCGTCTTTCGCATCTTCGACTGCAGCCTTGACCTGCAAGCTCATGTCGTCGGCGATGGTCTTGCGAACCCTGTCGGCTTCGGCGCGCGAGCTCTTGCCCGACTCGATCGCGCGCGTGGCATCGGCAATCGCCTGCTTGCTGTCGACTGCCGAGTCTTCGACGACGGCGTCGCCGCTCGTGCTTGCATCCTTGTCGCCGACCTTCTCGCGATCGTCAGCGGCTGCGGTCGCCTCTGCATCGCGCCTGGCTGCGTCCCCCTCCAGAACGCGAACGCCATGACGGTCGATGACGACTCGCTTGCCATCCTTCTCGAACACGATGCCGTGGGGGATGCGCGTAACGGCGGGAGCCGCGTTGTCCTTGCCGGCAGGCCGCTTCGGAGCCGCGGGTGCGCCGGGGGGCGTCGGCACATCGGGGATCGGCACATCGATGGCGCGCGTGGGCTTGCCGCCGACCGATGGCTGAATGTGCACGTTCTTTGCGTCCGAATGGATCACGATGTCGACCGGCTTGCCGAGTTCGGCGGGATCGATCGTCACGGTCTGACGATTGAAGCCGGTCATGTCGCCCACGATGTTCGCGCCGACGATCGCGACGAAGCCGATCAGCGCCATGCGCCTCCACGAAATCGTCGAGACCCAACTTGCGGCAGCCGCGTTGACGACCCGCAACTTCCGTCCGAGTCGCCCGAGGTGCACCGTCGCGTCGCTGGCGAACGCACCCAGGTCGTCGACCCAGCGTTTTTGTTTGGAGGCGCCCTCGGTATCGGGACGATCGGGAGATGGATTCATGAATCGACGAAAGAAAGCCGCTCGCAGGTCACGCGGTCGGAGCCTTCGGGTTGGCGCCTACGTGCGAAAGACGCAAGCATAGGGACACGAATCATCCTGCGCACCGGCGGTGCGATGCGCAGCGCGATCTTGCGCATGAACTGCAAGACGCGCCGATGAGCCGCGCGCCGCAACCGCGTCAGCGCGTACCGGGTTTCCTCGCTGCGTGAGAGCGCTTGGCCCCGCTCTTCGTTGCAGCCTTCGTTGCAGCCTTCGTTCCGGACGGGGTGCGCACTACTTTCCGAATGGGCGCGGCCGCACTCTCGCGGGACCCGCCGGAGGCGACCATGGGCGAACTGGCAAGCGCCGCCTGCGCGACTTTCGCGAACTGGTCTTGCATATAACCCAGCCAGTTGCCGGCCGCAGCCCCCGAAAGGATAGCGGTGGGCATTGCGTCCGTCGTCTTGCTCGGCGACGCCGATGGTCGTGATGCTTTGCGCGCAACTTTCCTGGTCACGCCCGCGCGTTGCTCATCGGCGTGATCCGCATCGTCAAGCGAACTGCCATCGTCGGCGCCGGACTCGGAAAAATCGGTCCGAGTTGCCCCCGGGCTGGCCGCGGCGACGTCGGCAACGGAGGGCTCATTGGAGGGCTCACTGCGGGCATCCGCTCGGCCCTCGTCGTGTCGCGCTACCGGCCAACCGGGCGGCAGCCCGCTCGGAATGGGCGGCGCGATCGAGCCAGCCCGCGGCCCTTCGTTCGTCACGCCAAGCGACCGAATCGCCGCGATGGTGTGGCGCTGAACCTCGAGTCCTTGAATTGTCGCGCGCAGCAGGTTGAGGTTTACTTCGAGCCACGACTCGGCCGCTCTGAGGTCGGAGATTCGTTTGTCGAGTTCTTCGAGGTCGAGAGTCGGCACGAGGAAGCTCGGCACCGCGGTATTTCCCGGCACGTTGCCCCACAATTTTTTCATGAAGTCCACTCCGCCTGCGAGTCCTTGCGCAAACGGAAACGTGCTGGCGTCGGGCCACATGGGTTTGGCTGGATTGCTCATATCGTCTCTCGTCGTTGCGAAGCTATGATGGGAGCAGCGTCCGTGAGTATGACAGCGCAAGCGCGCGCGGAACACGATAGCCACCGCGTGATCGGCCGCGAAGGTCCGACCGGCGGGCAGACGCTGTGGTCATTGCATCTGCGCGCCCCTTCACTTCGCCTCGTTCGCGCTTCATCATCGCTTCATGTCGGTCGCGCCCGCACCCATGTCATCGGCCCCTCGCATCGGACAACGAAATGCCCGGAGCTGGCTGACGATCGTCGTGCTGTCCCTGCTGATTCACGTCGCCGCTCTCGACGTGCTTCCGCAATGGACGCTCGATGTCGCAAACGACAACGCCGACGGCAAGCCGATCCGCGCGATCCTGGTGACGCCCGCGGAAAACCTCGTCGAGCACGCGGAACCTCCACCGCCGGCTGCGCCGCCGAAAGCCGCGGAGCCTGCGCCTGCGGCCTCGCATAGCGCGCGAAAAAAAACCCCCGCGCGCATTACCGAGTTCGTTCCCGAATCGCTCGACCAGGGCACTGCGCGCGTCGATGTCGTGACCCGGCCCTCAGCAACCGCCTCGACACAGAAGCCCGCGCTGCCTGACGCCCGGAGCGCATCGGCTGCGGATCTCGCGTCGTCCCCCGAAACCGCAGATAAGCAGACGCCACCGCCTATTCCGACACCGCAGCCGCAGCCCCAGCCGCAGCTCGAAACCGACGCACCTGCGTCGGCACGCCTCGCATACAAGGTCGTCGCAGTCGAGCGCAAGTATGCCAATCCGGTTTTTTATTACGGCGTCGGATCGATCTCCTGGGCGAGCAACGAAGCCGGATATCAAATCGATCTGAAGGCCGCGATCGACTTCATCCTGATCAAGGCCGATGTGCTCGCATCGCATAGCGAGGGCGCCGTGACGAGCGCAGGTCTCGAACCCCAGCGCTACACCGAGACACCGCGCAAACGATCGACCGTTGCCACCAACTTCAACCGCGATGCGCGTCAATCGATCAGCTATTCATCGTCGTCCGCAATCGCGCCGCTGTTGCCGGGCGCGCAGGATCGCCTGTCAGTCTTGTTCCAGATCGGCGCATTGCTGCGCGTGAACCCGAACCTTGCCACGATGGGAGGCCACATCGACATTCCGGTCGCGGGAGTGCGGGGCGAGCTCGAGACCTGGGTGTTCGACACGCAGGGGATCGAGACGATCGAAGTCGGTATCGGGCCACTGATGACGGCCCACTTGCGGCGCGTACCCAAGCTCGGTTCGAACGACAAGACGATCGATATCTGGATCGCGCATCTCGACGGCGGCTATCCGGCGCGCGTGCTTTACACCGAACCGAATGGCAGCACCATCGAGATGACGCTCGAGAAGATCGAGGCGATCAGCTGAACCGCGCTCGATTCAGGCGCGCGCGCGGTTCAACTCCTTGACCGGCGCCTTGAATGCCGAAATCAATTGCTCGCGAGTCGCGGCGGCCTTGATCATGTTGGCTTCCTTGACGTGGCCGTAACCGCGAATTTCTTCAGGCACGCTGGCAACCGCGACTGCCGCATCGAGATTGGTAGCGTCGAGCTTGGCCAGCATCATCGCGACGGTCGCCTCGTACTCGGCGATCAATGCGCGTTCGGCCTTGCGCTCTTCGGTGCGACCGAACACGTCGAACGCCGTGCCGCGCAAGCCCTTCATCTTCGCGAGCAGATTGAAGCCCTTCATCATCCACGGCCCGAACTGCTTCTTGATCAGATGACCCTTGTCGTCGCGCTTCGAGAACATCGGTGGCGCGAGATGGAACCTGAGCGTGATCGGACCGTTCTTCTCATCGGCCTCGAACTGCGCGTTGATCTTCTCCATGAACGACGGATCGGTGTAGAGACGCGCGACTTCGTATTCGTCCTTGTAGGCGAGCAGCTTGAAGTAATAGCGCGCGACCGCCGCAGTGAACGGCATCGGCGACGGCATCTCGGCCTTCGACGAGGCGCCCGCGAGTCGCATCTCCGCACCGCGCACCTTGTCGACCAGCGCCATGTACCGCTCCGCATAGGCCTGGTCCTGGTACCCGATCAAGAACTCGGCGCGACGCTTGATCATTTCGTCGAGGCTGCCCGACATCTTCTTCGAGCCTTCGCGCTTCAACTCGACGACCTCGGCCGGGAAGGCCACTCTCTCGACCGCTTCGCGATCGTGCGCGGCGCGACGACCCCACAGGAAAGCCTTCTTGTTGGTCTCGACCTGCACCGCATTGAGTTCGATCGCGCGCTCGAGCGCTTCATGCGTGAGAGGAATCCAGCCCTTCTGCCACGCATAGCCGAGCATGAACGGATTGGTGTAGAGCGCATCGCCGAGCAGCGCGACGGTGAGGCGATTGGCATCGATGAAGTTGCAGCGGTCCTCGCTGTCACTGTCGCTGCGATCGGAACCGACCGCAGAACGGATCTCGCCGGCGAGATCGGAGCCCGGAAATTTCCAGTCGGGATCGCGTACGAACTCGGCGGTCGGAATGTCGGCGGTGTTGACGATCGCGCGTGTCTTGCCGGCCTGCATCTTCGACAGCGCTTCGGTGTTGCCGGTGACGATGATGTCGCAGCCGAGAACCAGATCGGCTTCGCCGGTTGCGATGCGTGTGGCTTGCAGTCTTTCGGGCGTTGCCGCGATCTGCACGTGCGAGGCGACCTCGCCACCCTTCTGCGCGAGGCCCGCCATGTCGAGGACCGACACGCCCTTGCCTTCGAGATGGCCCGCCATGCCGAGCAACTGGCCGATCGTCACGACCCCGGTGCCGCCTACGCCCATCACGAGGATGCCGTAAGGCGCCGTGACTTGCGGGATGGTGGGCTGAGGCAAGTCGAACAATCGATCGACTTCGGCGCCCGCTGCCGAATTGCCCGTTGCGCCGCCCTTGCCCTTCTTCACGCGGCCACCTTCGACCGTCACGAAGCTCGGGCAGAAACCCTTCACGCACGAATAGTCCTTGTTGCACGACGACTGATTGATCACGCGCTTCCTGCCGAACTCGGTCTCGAGCGGCTCGACCGATAGACAGTTCGATTGCACCGAGCAGTCGCCGCAGCCTTCGCATACGAGGTCGTTGATGAACACGCGTTTGGCCGGATCGGGAAAGAGCGGCCTGCCGTCGACGATTTTTTTCCTGCGGCGACGCTTCTCGCTCGCACAGGTCTGGTCGTAGATCAGGATGGATACGCCCTCGACTTCGCGCAGTTCGCGCTGCAACTTGTCGAGCTCGTCGCGGTGATGCACCGATACGCCGTGCGCAAGATGATGGTCGTGCATCGGGCCGAGCGACTTCGACTTCTTGCCGGTGGCGATCGCGGCCGAACCTTCCTCGTTCTGCACGACACGGTTCGGGTTCCAGTGGCCGTCGTACTTCTCCGGCTCGTCGGTGACGACGATGATTTTCTTCGCGCCTTCGGCCGCCATCTGGCGCGTGATCTGCGGCACCGTCAGCGACCCGTCGGTAGCCTGCCCACCCGTCATGGCCACCGCGTCGTTGAACAGAATCTTGTACGTGATGTTGACCTTGGCCGCGATCGATGCGCGAATCGCGAGGACGCCCGAGTGGAAGTAAGTGCCGTCGCCGAGATTCGCGAAGATGTGCTTCTCGTTGGTGAACGGCGCCTGGCCGATCCACGGCGTGCCTTCGCCGCCCATCTGCGTGAAGGTCTCGGTGCGGCGATCGGGCATCCACACCGTCATGTAATGGCAGCCGATACCCGCGACCGCGCGCGAGCCTTCGGGTACGCGCGTCGACGTGTTGTGCGGGCAACCCGAACAGAAGAAAGGTTTGCGTTCCGTGATGACTCGCGGCTTCGCCAGCGCCTTTTCTTTCGCATCGATGATCGCAAGACGAGCATCGATGCGCGCGCGCACATCGTTCGGTAACTCGAAGTTGGAGAAGCGACTCGCGATCGCCTTCGCGATCGACGCGGGCGACAGCTCGTACTTCGCAGGCAGCAACCAATTGCCTTGCGGGATCGCCCACTCGCCGCCTTCCTTGTCGTCGAACTTGCCGAACACGCGCGGCCGCGCATGCTCGCTGAAGTTGTAGAGCTCTTCCTTCAGTTGATACTCGATGATCTGGCGCTTTTCCTCGACGACCAGAATCTCCTGCAGCCCGGTCGCGAACTCGCGCACGTGATACGCGTCGAGCGGCCACACCACGCCGACTTTGAAGAGACGAATGCCGAGTTGTGCGCATTCGGCTTCACCCAGACCCAGATCCATCAAGGCCTGACGTGTGTCGAGA
The DNA here is from genome assembly GCA_038240015.1 of Burkholderiales bacterium. Lineage (GTDB taxonomy): Bacteria > Pseudomonadota > Gammaproteobacteria > Burkholderiales > Burkholderiaceae_D > CAHJXF01. The sequence goes on along the minus strand of JBBSEF010000005.1, from coordinate 60,672 downwards.
TAAGCCTTGCCGCTCGCCATGATGCCGAAGCGCGCACGCGGCGAATCCCACACGGTGTAGTTGAGCTTGTTGGCGCGCACGTAGGCGAGCGCCGCGTACCACTTGAAATCCATCAACCGCGCTTCCTGCTCGAGCGGCGAGTCGGGCCAGCGGATGTTGAGGCCTCCGGGCGGTACCATGAAATCTTCGGGCAGCACGATCTCGACGCGATCGGGATCGACGATCACCGACGCCGATGCTTCGACGACATCGGTGACGACCTTGAAGCCGGTCCACAAGCCCGAGTAGCGGCTCATCGCATACGCATGCAGGCCGAGGTCGAGATACTCCTGCACGGTCGCGGGGAAGAACACCGGAATGCCGCAGGCTTTCAGGATGTGATCGGACTGATGCGGCAAGGTCGAGGACTTCGCCGAGTGATCGTCACCCGCGAGGACCAGCACGCCGCCATGCTTCGACGTGCCCGCTGCGTTCGCATGCTTGAACACGTCGCCGCTTCGATCGACTCCAGGCCCCTTGCCGTACCACATGCCGAAGACGCCGTCGTACTTCGCTTGCGGCGACAGGTTGACTTGCTGCGAGCCCCACACCGAGGTCGCTGCGAGGTCTTCGTTCAGCCCCGGTTGAAACGCGATGTGGTGCTGCTCGAGATGTTTCTTCGCTTTCCACAGCGTCTGATCGACCGCACCCAGCGGCGAGCCGCGATAACCCGATACGAAGCCCGCAGTGTTGAGACCCGCTCGCAAGTCGCGCTCGTGCTGAAGCATCAACAGACGCACCAGCGCCTGCGTGCCGTTCATGTAGGCACGGCCCTTCGCGAGGGTGTATTTGTCGTCGAGCGTGACGCGGCCGAGCGCTTCGTGCAACTCGGGCGTCAGGTGATGGGGCGAGACAGGCGCGTTCATGCGTGATCCTCAAAAATCGTGTTTTCGGGAAGCGCGAGATGCGGGTGGCATCTGCGATGTCGACTCACGTCTTGTGAACGTGAAGCGTGGTGATTCGCGATGCGAACCGGGAGCCGAAGTTAGCAGAAACCTCCTGCGGCTTCAATCGGACGCTCCCTCCCCTTCAAAGGGATGGTTGGGGTGGGATGGGTCGTTGCGCGAATGATGGCGCGCGCGTCACGAACCCACCGGTCGATCGGCCATCGTCTTGAAGAAGCTGTAGATGCCGTCGGCGCCCATCCCGCGCGCGTCGGCGAGTTCACCGGCCCGGGTCTGATAGACCACCTGATTGGTCGGCGTGACGACGACCACCGACGGGATACCCTTCCTGATCGGCTCGCCGTAGAGCTTCGCGAAATCGAGGCTCTTGTCGAAGCGGCCGACATCGACCTTGACGACTTCGTAGCGCGAACGGACCAGCTCGGCGGTCTTGCCGCTTGCATGAAACTCGCGGTCGAGCGCGCGACAATCGGGGCACCAGTTCGCGCCGAACACGATCAGCACGCGCTTGCCCGACTTCTTCGCATTCGCGAGCGCGTTCTGTAAATCGCGATGCGGATCGGCGGCCTCGTCGTAGGGCAATGCGGGCTTCGCGGATCGATCGGGCGTGGGCGCTGCGGCCGGCGCATTCTGCGCGCGAACGTGCGACGCCGATAACGTGACGACGACAGCGCACGCTGCGGACAAGCCGAGCAGAATCCAGCGTACAACGGCGCGACGCCTTTGTTCACGCGCCTCTTCACTCGGCTCTGGTTTGCGCGCTGAATTCATTGCTTGCCTCCTTGCCACCCGACAACACACGCTCCGCGACGACTTCTATTTCGCGCACCTGGCCCATCGTGGGCATCAACGATCCGACGATCATTCCCAACAGCGCCATCATCAGCCCCAACAGTTGCGGCGGCAGCGGCGCATCGGGATTGGTCGTCTCCATGCCGATCCACGAGACGAGGCCCAGGCCGATCGCGAGCATCGCGCCCTGCGTGTTCGCGCGCTTCCAATAGAGCCCGAAGACCAGCGGCACGAACGCAACCACCAGCGTGATCTTGTAGGCGTTCTCGACCATCTTGTAGATCGGCAGGTTCGAGCCCAGCGAGTAGAGCGTGACGAGGATCGTGAAGCACAGCACCACGATGCGCATCGTCTTCAACAGGTTCTTGTCGGTGACGTTCTTGAACGCGGGCTTGAGTATGTTCTCGGCGAAAGTCACCGACGGTGCGAGCAAGGTCGCCGATGCGCAGCTCTTGATCGCCGAGAGCAATGCGCCGAAGAACATCACCTGCGCAAAGAACGGCGCGTGATTCAACACGAGGTTAGGCAGGATTTGCTGCGCGGCGCGCTTCTCGTCGCTGGCCAGTAGCGGCGCGACCATCTGCGGATCGATGAGTGTCGCCGCGTACGCGAGGAACATCGGGATGAACGCGAAGCAGAAATACATCAGGCCGCCGAGCACCGACGCGCGGCCCGCGGTCTTTTCGTTTCGTGCGGATGCAACGCGCTGAAACACGTCCTGCTGCGGGATCGAGCCGAGCATCAGCGTGATCAACGCGCCAAAAAATCCCAAGAGGCCGATCCAGTTCGCGCCCGGCCAGAAGTTGGCGAACTTGCCGGCATCGATCGCGTGTTGCACGACGTGACCAACGCCGCCCGCCTGCCCGCCGACTTCGGCGCCGATGTAGAGCATGCCCGCGACGATGATGATCATCTGGATGAAGTCGGTGATCGCCACCGCCCACATGCCACCGTAGATGGTGTAGATCATCACGGTCGAGGCCCCGATGATCGTGCCCACCGTCTCTGAAATCGCGCCACCCGACACGACGTTGAAGACCAGGCCCAAGGCCGAGAACTGCGCGCCGACCCAGCCCAGATACGAGATCACGATCGCAAGCGACGTGAGCACTTCGACGATGCGGCCGTATTTGTTGCGATAGAAGTCGCCGATCGTCAAAAGGTTCATGCGGTACAGCGGCCGCGCGAAGAACAGACCGACGAGGATCAGACACAGCGACGCGCCGAACGGGTCGGCGATGACGCCGCCCAGACCGTCCTTCAGGAAGACGGCGGGAATCCCGAGCACGGTCTCCGAGCCGAACCAGGTCGCGAACACGGTCGCGGTCACGACATAGAGCGGCAGCGAGCGGCCCGCATTGGCGTAGTCGCTTGAGTTGTGGACGTAGCGGGCGGCATAGAGTCCGATGCCGACCGAGATGACCCAGTAGATGATGACGAACCAGAAAAGATTGTTCATGCGTCCGGGCTGCTGCGTTCGAATCCGCGAAACGCGAAATTATAGTGACGATTGCGGAGACGGCTGCGCGGCATTCACCACGGCCAACGGCCGTGAATCACGACGATGACGACCAGCGCGATGAGCGCAGCGAGCAACAGGCCGACGACGCCGAAGCCGACCGCGAGCGCGTGGCGCGTGCGTTGCTGTGCGACCGCCAGATCGGCAACCGCGACGGCGAGAGGATGCTCGGCCTCGTTTTGCAGCACCCGATGCACGAGCCGCGGAATCTGCGGCACGAAGGTCGCGAACTGCGTGGCTTCCTTCGCGAGCCGGTCGCGAAAGCCGCGCCATCCGAGCTGGTCCTTCATCCAGCGTTCGAGAAACGGCTGCGCGGTCGCCCAAAGATCGAGGTCGGGATCGAGCTGACGACCGAGGCCTTCGATGTTGAGCAGCGTCTTTTGCAGCAGCACCAACTGCGGCTGGATCTCGACATTGAATCGGCGCGAAGTTTGAAAGAGGCGCAGCAGAACCTGACCGAGCGAGATGCGCGACAGCGGCAGATCGAACACCGGTTCGCAGGTCGCGCGAATCGCCGACTCGAGTTCGTCTTCGCGCGTGCCCTTGGGGACCCAACCGGACTCGATGTGCAGCGTCGCCACGCGCTTGTAGTCGCGATGAAAGAACGCGAGAAAATTCTGCGCGAGATAGTTCTTGTCGAAGTCGGTCAGCGTGCCGACGATGCCGAAGTCGATCGCGATGTAGCGATTGAAGTCGGTCCCCGAGTCGCCCACGTAGATGTTCCCCGGGTGCATGTCGGCGTGAAAGAAGCCGTGCCTGAATACTTGCGTGAAGAAGATCTCGACGCCGTCGCGCGACAGTTTCTTCAGATCGATCCCCGCCGCGCGCAGTTGATCGATGCGCCCGATCGGAATGCCCGACACGCGCTCCATCACGATCACCGCGCTGCTGCAGTAGTCCCACATCATCTCGGGGACGTGAAGCAGCTTCGAATCGGCGAAGTTGCGACGCAGTTGACTTCCGTTCGCGGCTTCGCGCATCAGGTCGAGTTCGTCGTGCAGGTACTTGTCGAACTCGGCCACCACTGCGCGAGGACGAAGCCGCTTGCCATCGGCTGAGAAACGCTCGACCAGCGCGGCGAGCGTGCGCAACAGCTCGAGGTCGCGCTCGATCGCTTGCTGCATGTTCGGCCGCAGGACCTTCACGGCGACTTCGCGCTCGTGTCCCTCTGCATCGGCGCGCAAGGTCGCGAAGTGCACCTGTGCGATCGAAGCCGATGCGACCGGCTTGCGATCGAACGACGCGAACAAGTCGTCGGGGTCCTTGCCCAGCGACAGACGAATCTGTCGTATCGCAAGCTCGGGGTCGAAGGGCGGAACGCGATCCTGCAACTTCGCGAGCTCGTCGGCGACATCGGCCGGCAAGAGGTCGCGGCGCGTCGAGAGCATCTGGCCGAACTTGACGAAGATCGGACCGAGCGCTTCGAGCGCTTCTCGCAAGCGCACGCCGCGTGGCGTCGTGAAGTCGCGGCCGAAACGCAGGCGGACGATGGTTCGCGTGAGCAGGGGACTCGCGAGACCGCCGGCCGCGATCTCGTCGAGCCCGAAGCGCCACATCACGCGAGCGATGGTGAACAGGCGGGCGATGCGCATCAGTCTGGTTCCCGTACGCGAAGCGCGCGCGGCATCGTCATCGAGTCGGACCCGCGAAGCGCCGCATCGCGCTCAGGCACGTGAGCCGGTACTCGACTTCGGTCGCTCCGCAGGCCCGCCCGCCACTCCCATGATCGGCTGACGGGTCAACCGATCAACACGCTTCTCAAGACGCGCGATGTCGTCGCGCAGCTTGCGCACGCCGTCGGCCAAGAGGTGCACCGCGCGCGGTCGCACCAGTTGGGGATTTTCTTCGAGCAGGTACTCGGTGATTCCCGCTGCGGCCTTCTCGTGGGTTCGCCTTATTTCGTTGTTGACCGAACGCGCCGTCGCAACCATGCGGTGCGCGGCCGCATCGCCGACGAGCTTCGACAGATCTTCTTCGACGTCCCAGCGCAAGTGGCGCGCGAGCATCGAGACCGCGTGCGCGAAATCCGCATCACCGTCGAGCCGCATGTCGCGCATCAGCAGGTTGTCGTTGCCGCGGTCGTTGCCGCCGTCGCCACCCCGGTCGTTACCGCGCCCAGCGCCGGTCAGCAGTCGCGCGACCGCGGAGGACGGCAATGTCACCGTCGTGTCGGGTAGCGCACTCGCGGTCGCGCGCGCCACGCTGCCGTCGGGCGCAATCGACAGCTTGATCGTGAAGGGCTGCACGACCACATGCAGCGTCTTGTTCACATGCGGCGCGAGTTGCGCGCGGCCCCAGGGCTCAGCTGCAAGCAAGTGATTGATCGCCGCCGGCAAGGCATCGAGCGGATTGGGCAAGAGCGGCAACGGCGGGAGCGAGAACTGTGGATTCATCGGGCTGAGGATAGCAAAGCGCGATCGAGCGGAGCGGTCAGAATTTCACGCCTTCATGCAACGCGACCACGCCTGCGGTGAGGTTGAAGACTTGCACGCGGGCGAATCCCGCGGTTCGCAACATCTGTGCGAGCGTCGCCTGATCGGGGTGCATGCGGATCGACTCGGCGAGATAGCGATAGCTGTCCGCATCGTCGGCAATCCGTAGTCCCAGCCACGGCAGAACCTTCAGCGAATAGGAATCGTAGAGCGGCGCGAGCGGCTTCCAGACTTTGGAGAACTCGAGGACCAGCAGCTTGCCGCCGGGGCGAAGCACGCGATGCATCTCGAGCAACGCGCGGTCCTTGTGCGTCATGTTGCGCAGTCCGAAGGCTACCGTCACGACATCGAAGGTCCGATCGGGAAAAGGCAGCTGCTCCGCGTCGGCGAGCGCGACCGGCAGCATCAAGCCCGAGTCGATCATGCGGTCGCGTCCGATCGAGAGCATCGCCTCGTTGATGTCGGTCAGCCAGACTTCCCCGGTGGGTCCCGCGCGCTTGGCCAGCGCGCGCGCGAGGTCGCCGGTACCGCCGGCGATGTCGAGTACCTTCGCGCCGGCGCGCACCGCGGCGCGTCCGATCGTGAACGCCTTCCAGACACGATGGAGGCCGCCCGACATCACGTCGTTCATCACGTCGTACTTGCGCGCGACCGAGTCGAAGACGTCGGCCACGCGCTCGGCCTTCACCTCTTCAGGCACGGTTTCGAAACCGAAATGCGTCTGGCTCAAGGGCGCGGCATCGTCCGCCGCGAACGAATGCGCTGAGTCCGGAGGTGTCGTGTGAGCGATCGTCATGGAAATTTTGACGAACTCAGCGCGGGCCGCGACGCGCTTCAACGCTCTTCATCGGCCCATCGGTTAGAGACGCCTCGGCACTCGCACCGGGCAGGTCTCGGCTCGCGCCCGCTTCTGCGAGCCGCTCGAGGTATGCCGCCCACAGCGCGTCGTGATTGCGCCCGAGCTCGCGCAGATATTCCCATGTGTAGATACCGCTCTCGTGTCCGTCGGAGAACACCGGCTTGATCGCGTAGTGTCCGACCGGCTCGACCGCGGTGACGGTCACGTTGCGCTTGCCGGTCTGAAGAACCTCTTGCCCCGGACCATGCCCGCGCACTGCGGCCGACGGAGAATGCACGCGCAGGAATTCGAATTCGAGCACATGGCGCTCGGTCTCGCCAAAAGCGACCTCGAGCCGTCTCGATTGTTGATGAACGATGATCTCGGTCGGCGGGTCGACCACGCTGCTGGAAGCCATAGGGCGCCGAGTTTAGCGCAACGGATGGCCCGCCCACGCGATGCAGCGCGTGTCATGTTCGCGTCATAGAATCGTCTTATTGTCGACGCTTTGCACTTTCTTGAGGCCAGCGGATGCCCAGCACCATACTCGTCGTCGAAGATGAACCCGCCATCCAGGAGTTGATCGCGGTCAACTTGTCTTTCGCCGGACACAAGGTGCTGCGCGCGTCCGATGCCGATCAGGCGACTACGCTGGTTCGCGCCGAGTTGCCCGACCTGATCCTTCTGGACTGGATGCTCCCCGGCATGTCGGGCGTTCACTTCGCCAGAAAGCTGCGCGCCGACGAACGCACGCGCGACGTGCCGATCATCATGCTGACGGCGCGATCCAACGAAACCGACAAGGTCGACGGCCTCGAGGCGGGCGCCGACGATTACGTGACCAAGCCTTTCTCGCCGAAGGAGTTGATGGCGCGCATCAAGGCCGTGCTGCGTCGGCGCGCGCCGCAGTTGACCGACGACGTCGTCGACATCGGCGGCCTGCAACTCGATCCCGCAACCCATCGTCTGACCGGTGGCCAGCCCGGCGGCGCGCGCCGCACACTCGAGATCGGGCCGACTGAATTCCGGCTGCTGCATTTCTTCATGACCCATCCGGAGCGCGTGTATTCGCGTGCCCAATTACTCGATCAGGTGTGGGGCGACCACGTCTTTCTCGAGGAACGCACCGTCGACGTCCACATCCGCCGCCTGCGCAATGCGCTGTCGCCTTGCGGTCACGATCATCTGGTCGAGACGGTGCGCGGCAGCGGCTATCGATTCTCGATCGTCGAGCAGCGCGCGGCGGCGGCGTAAGCTCTCTGGTCGCGGCGCTTGGGCGGCGCTCGGGCGGCATTTTGGCGGCGCGATAAGATCGCGCGTTCACGTTAGTCATCGTCGCGCGGCCGCCGTCGTAACCGCCGCGGTTTCAGCGGACCTCGCGCCATGCGCATGACCCCATGAATGCAGTCTGGGTACGAACCCTGTTCTTCCTCGGCGCGGTTGCACTCGTGACGCTGATCGTGCGCGTCCTCTCCGACTGGACGACTGCCTTCGCATTCGCCGCGACGACGTTCACCTTGCGGTATCTGCGCGACGCCATTCATCTGCGCAATCTGTGGCGATGGTCTCGCCAGGAGCAGGGCGCGACGTTGCCGCGTTCGTCAGGCGCGTGGGAAGAGCTCTACGCGCAGCTCTATCACCGGGGACGCGCCGCGCAACGGGAGCGCGCGGCCCTGACCCAGGCGCTGGTGAGTTTTCGCGGCGCGGCGCAGGCCTTGCCCGACGGCGTGGTCACGCTCAACGCTCAAAATCAGATCGTCTGGTGCAATGCGCAGGCCGAAGAGCACCTCAACCTCAAGCTATCGAAAGACGTGGGCCAATACATCGCCAACCTCGTCAGGGCGCCGGATTTTCTGAGCTATCTGTCGCATGGCGAGTGGGATCGCCCGGTCCAGTTGCGCCTGCGTCATGCCACTCACAGCGCCGAGCGCGTGCTCTCGCTGCAACTGGTCGCGTATGGCGATGCGCAGAAGTTGATCCTGTCGCGCGATATCTCGCGTTTCGAAAAACTGGAGACGATGCGTCGCGATTTCGTCGCCAACGTCTCGCATGAACTCAAGACACCGCTCACGGTGTTGTCAGGCTTTCTCGAAACGATCAGCGAGGCCGCGTTGTCACCCAAACAACAGAGCGACTATCTGGCCTTGATGCGCGAAGAGGCCGAGCGCATGCAGCGACTGGTCGATGACCTGCTCACCCTTTCCGCGCTCGAAGCCAACAGCGCGCCCAGCGAAGACTTCATCGACGCGGCCAGTCTGTTCGCGCGCATCGAAGAAACCGCACGTCAGCTCTCGGGCGGCAGGCACGACATCGTGTTCGAGATCGATCGCGACTTCGCGATGCTCGGGTCGGAACTCGAACTGGCAAGCGCATTCACCAACCTAGTGACCAATGCGATCCGCTATACGCCCGACGGGGGCCGCATCGTCGTGCAATGGCGCGCGAGCGATCACGGCAACGCGGGGGGCGCGGACTACACGGTCACCGACACGGGCATCGGCATTCCGGCGCCCCACCTGCCGCGGCTCACCGAGCGTTTCTATCGCGTCGATCGCGGACGTTCGCGGCAATCGGGCGGCACCGGCCTCGGCCTCGCGATCGTCAAGCACGTGTTGACGCGCCATCAGGGAACGCTGTCGATTGCAAGCGAGGTCGGCAAAGGAAGCGCGTTCACGGCCAGCTTGCCCGCGCGGCGCATCGTCAGGACGCACGCGGATGAAGGTCCTGACGACCGTCGAGTGCGCGCTATCGACGAGGCGGCGGCGACCGCCTAGTTCCGCGCAACTCATGTACGCGATTCGCGTACGCGACTCGCTCACGCAACAACTCGCGCTCTGCGGCTATAGCGGCGTGAATCGCACCAGGTCGAAGTCCGCGCCGCGCATCATCAGCTCCTCGAGACGCAGGACCGCCAGCGCGCCCTCTCGTACCGCGCGGACCAGGCGAAGCGGACGAAAGGTCGCAAGCGGCAGCACCAGTCCGTACTCGCGCGGCGATGCGCGCACCGCTTGCCAGCCATCGCCGTCCTGACGGTGCATCAGGTTCGGCTGCAGTCCGCTGTCGCTGTTAAGCGGGACGAACGAGCTGATGTGCGGAGTGCGCGAGCCAGGCAGTCCATTGCCGCCGGGCGCGAGCAGAAACGCGCACTCGAGTTCGGCTTCATCGATCGACGCGCGCACGACTTGCGGCAGCCCGGGCGCAAGTCGCACTCTGACGCTATGCGCGCTGGTATGCCGGATGCGACGGTCGTCGTCTTCGGAAGTCGTTCCCTGCATCGCCTCCACCCAGCCCAACAGAAAGGGGGTCGCGTGATCGTGTCCGCCGAGCTTGAGTCCGATCAGACGATGCAGGCCAATCGGCGGGCGCGCATGCCTGCGTACGCAACGAATCGCGTCGGCCGCTTCGGCGTCGAGGGTCCATGTTTCGGCGGATGCCAACAGGTGCTCGATTCGATCGCTCTCGATTGCCTCGCGCGGCCTGGTGATGCCACCCTGCTTCATGCGTTGATAGGCGTAGGTGTGATGTTCCTTGCCGAATTGCGAAGAGGTTCGCAGATCGGTTTCACGTAACGCCGGTTCACGGCCCGGCATGCCGACCACGGCGAGAAGCTGGGTATCGATCGCGGCGCTTCGCCATGCGCGATCAGGCGCAGCGATATCCGACGGCGAGACCGCTCCCCAGCGCAGGCGCAGCGACTGCAGAAGTTCGCGCGCCGCCTGCGGGCGCAAGCTGTCGCCGATGCCGGCTTCGCGCGGCATCCGGCCTTCGGCCAGTGCCTCGAGGCGTTTGTCGATCGACAGGATTGCGCTTTGCGTATCGAAGCGCAGCGTAAACGCCCCGAGCGTCACGCTCGGACCGGGATTGGGAATCGGCCTGACGGGTGTGTTGGCCGCGTCCGCGTTGACCCCCATGCGCCGCTCGATGCGAAAGCCCACCTTGCGCGACCAGCGCTGCGCGGCCATGCGAATCACGTCGAACTCGACCGCGCTTCGCGAAGCCGGGTCGGCCAATGCGACCATGATCGGCAACACGAACGCCGCGCGGCAGGTTCGCGTCACGCTCGCGCGCAGCGCGTCGGCGACTTCGGTGTCCTGACAATCGAGGTCGCGGACCAGTTGGCCGAGCGTGCAATGACGCTCCCACATCGACGCGGGGACGGGCCAGCGTGCCCGCTGGATCGCGAGCATGGCCTGCGCGTTGACGTCGAGTGCGCGCTGCAGGGCGTCGACTCGCGAGATCGACACGACGGCGATGACAGGGATGGCCGACTCGGGCGACACCTCGGTCGGCGTCCGCGAAGCGACGGCCTCGGCTGTCTCGGGTAGTTGCGAAACCAGCCACGCATAGACATCGCGCAGCGCAGCGGCCGCATCGATGGCCGGCCAGAACCTGAGGCTGAATTCATCGGCAAGCGGCAACGCCGCGCAGGGATCTTCGCGCGTGCGCTCGACGAGTACGTGGGCGAGCACGCCGCGAATCCGCTCGACGATCGCAAATTTGCGGTGCGCAGGCAGAACCGGCGCGTCGTTCTCCTCGCCGCGCGCGCCAAGCGCGTTGAGCACTTCTGCAATTTCGAGCAGGCTGGCCACGCTTCCGGGCTGCGCCATCGCCGCAAGCCACGTCTTGGCGCCTGGTCCGTCGACGATGTGTGGCCTTTTCTCCGCAGGCGCGTCGTCGCTACGTGAGAATCGAAGCATGGGGACTGGGACCGGCCAAGGACGAAATGCGTATTGTGCATTCGACGCGCGGCCTTCGGAGATGCCGTTCGGCAGTCATGGTTGCACGCTGGTCGCGGATCGTGGGTTCTTTCAGACCAGTACGCGCTCGATGCCGCCGGCGTTCGCGCGACGCACATAGTCGGGCATCCAGTCTTCTCCGAGCAGATGCTTCGCGATCTCGACGACGATGTAGTCCGCTTCGACCCCGACGTCATCGGTGAAACGCGACAGGCCCTGCAGGCACGACGGGCACGAGGTGAGAATTTTCACGGGCGAGGCGGACGAAGGACGCGTTGAAGAAACCGCCGACAGATCGACCGGCATCGCAGCCGCACGGATCTTTGCCAAGCCCTTGCGCATTTCCTCTTCCTTGCGAAAGCGCACCTGCGTCGAGATGTCGGGCCGCGTGATCGCGAGCGTTCCCGACTCGCCGCAGCAGCGATCGTTCTTCTCGACCTTGCCGTTGAGGTCGCTCGCGATCAGCGTATTGACAACCTTCAGCGGGTCGTATTGCTTCATCGGCGTGTGGCAGGGGTCGTGATACATGTACCGCGTCCCCGTCACGCTTTCCAGTTTCACGCCCTTCTCCATCAGGAACTCGTGGATGTCGATCAGGCGGCAGCCCGGGAAGATCTGGTCGAATTGATAGCCCGCGAGCTGGTCGTAGCACGTCCCGCAACTGACCACGACGGTCTTGATGTCGAGGTAGTTGAGCGTGTTGGCCATGCGATGAAACAGCACGCGGTTGTCGGTGATGATTTTTTCCGCTTTGTCGAAGTCGCCGTTGCCGCGCTGCGGGTAGCCGCAGCACAAGTAACCAGGTGGTAACACCGTCTGCACGCCGACGTGCCACAGCATCGCCTGGGTCGCCAGGCCGACCTGCGAGAACAACCGTTCCGACCCGCATCCCGGGAAATAAAACACCGCTTCGCTGTCCGCATTCGCACGCACCGGGTCGCGAATGATGGGCACGAACTTCGAGTCCTCGATGTCGAGCAGGGCGCGCGCCGTTTTCTTGGGGAGGTTGCCCGGCATCTTCTTGTTCATGAAGTGGATCACCTGCTCGCGGACCGGCGTCTTCCCATGAGTCGCGGGCGGATGCGCGGTCTGCTTCCTGCCGGCCAGCTTGAAGAACTCGACGGCCGCGCGCTGGGCTTTGAAACCCCAGTCCATCATCAGCTTGCGCGTGACATTGATGGTCGTCGGATCGGTCGCGTTCAAGAAGAACATAGCCGCGGCGGTGCCCGGATTGAATTTCTTCTGCCCCATCCTGCGCAGCAGGTTGCGCATGTTCATCGACACGTCACCGAAGTCGATATCGACCGGACACGGCGCCAGACATTTGTGGCACACCGTGCAATGGTCGGCCACATCGGTGAACTCCTCCCAATGCTTGATCGAGATGCCGCGGCGCGTCTGCTCTTCATAGAGGAAAGCTTCGATCAACAGCGACGTCGCGAGGATCTTGTTCCTCGGCGAATAGAGCAGGTTGGCGCGTGGCACATGGGTAGCACACACCGGCTTGCACTTGCCGCAACGCAGGCAGTCCTTGATCGAGTCGCTGATCGCGCCGATGTCGGACTGCTGCATGATCAGCGACTCCGCGCCCATCAGGCCGAAGCTGGGCGTGTACGCATTGCGCAGATCGGACGGCACGGCAGGCAATGCCTGCAATTTTCCCTGGTTGAAGTGTCCCTGCGGATCGACCTTCTGCTTGTATGCGCGGAAGTCTGCAGTCTCGTCGTCGGTGAGGTATTCGAGCTTGGTGATGCCGATGCCGTGCTCGCCAGAGATCACGCCATCGAGGTCGCGCGCGATCTGCATGATGCGCGCCACCGCGGCGTTCGCGGTCGCGAGCATCGCGTAGTCGTCCGAGTTGACCGGGATGTTGGTGTGGACGTTGCCGTCGCCCGCGTGCATGTGAAGCGCGATGAACACGCGACCGCGCAGCACGCGCTTGTGAACCGCTTCGGCGCCGGCGAGCACGGGCGCGAATGCGGCGCCGTTGAAGAGCTGACGCAAGAGTGCGCGGACTTCGCGCTTCCAGGAGACGCGGATGGAGCGATCTTGCAGGAGATCGAAGACGCGAACGTCGTTGCGGTCGATGACGATCCGGTTCGCGGCGAGCGCCTCTCTTGCCTCATCGAGCGACACATCCATGTGCGCCCGCAAGTACTGCCAGCGCGCCCGCACATCCGCAATCAATTCACGCGCCTGCTCGACGCGATTGCCCATCAACTCGTCGCGGCTCAGGCGATCGACCTCCGCATCGTCGGTCTTGCCGAGCGCGATGGCGCCGAGGTCGTGCGCGAAATAGCGGTCGAGCGCAGCGAGCAGTTCGAGCTTGTTGTCGATCGACAGCTCGATGTTGATGCGCTCGATCGCATCGGTGTATTCGCCCATCCGCGCGAGCGGAATGACGACGTCCTCGTTGATCTTGAACGCGTTGGTATGGCGCGCGATCGCAGCGGTGCGCGCGCGGTCGAGCCAGAATTTTTTCCGCGCCTCGGCCGATACCGCGACGAAGCCTTCGCCGTTGCGCCCGTTCGCCATCCGCACCACCTCGGACGCTGCGCGCGCCACCTCATCGGCATCGTCGCCGACGATGTCGCCGAAGAGCGCCATCTTGGGATACGACGACGACGATGACCCCGACGACAGCGCCGACGCCGTTTCCGCGCCGCGCTTCGACTTGGTCGCGTAGCCGACCGCGCGCAGATAGCGCTCGTCGAGGTGCTCGAGACCTGCGAGCACCGCGCGGCCCGCGCGCGCCTCGGCGTCCATGAAGTCCTTGATCTCGACGATCGAGGGTATCGCCTCGCGCGCCTGTCCGAAGAATTCGAGACAGACCGTGCGCGTATGCGCCGGCATCTTGTGCAGGATCCAGCGCGCCGAAGTGATGAGTCCGTCGCAGCCTTCCTTCTGCACGCCAGGCAAGCCCGCGAGGAACTTGTCGGTGACGTCCTTGCCGAGCCCTTCCTTGCGAAAGCGCTTGCCTTCGATGGCCAGCGTCTCGATAGAGATCGGCGTCTTGCCGTCGGGCTCGAACTTGCGCACCTCGAAGGTCGCCACCGGCGCGTCGTGAATCTTGCCGAGGTTGTGATCGAGGCGCTCGACCTCGAGCCAGTTGCCGTCGCAGTCGACCATGCGCCACGACAGCAGATTGTCGAGCGCGGTTCCCCACAGCACGGCCTTCTTGCCGCCCGCGTTCATCGCGACGTTGCCGCCGATGCACGAGGCTTCGGCCGAAGTCGGATCGACCGCGAACACATGACCCGAGGCTTCTGCCGCATCGGCCACGCGCTTGGTGACCACGCCCGCGCCCGACCAGATGGTCGCGACCGGCCGGTCGTGGCCGGGCAGCGCGCGCATTTCAACTGCGCCCAGGCCTTCGAGCTTCTCGGTGTTGATCACTGCGGCGCGCGGCGTCAGCGGAATCGCGCCGCCGGTATAGCCCGTGCCGCCGCCGCGCGGAATGATCGTCAGGCCGAGTTCGATGCAGGTCGCAACCACTGCGGCCATCTCTTCTTCGGTATCGGGCGTCAACACGACGAACGGATACTCGACGCGCCAGTCGGTGGCATCGGTCACGTGCGAGACGCGCGAGAGGCCATCGAACTTGATGTTGTCCCTGGCCGTCACGCGCGCGAGTTTCCTGGCCGTCAGCTTGCGCAGGTCCCAAGTGTCGCGGAAGTCGGCTTCGAACCGGCCGACCGCCTTGCGTGCGGCGTCGAGCAGATGACCGACCTTCGCATCGCGGTCGGCATGCGCATCCGCGTCCTGCGCAGCGCCGCTGGACTTGCGACGCTTGTCGACTTCGCTCAAGCGGTGATGCAGCGCCTCGATCAATGCGGCACGGCGCTTGGGATTGTCGAGCAGGTCGTCCTGCAGATAAGGGTTGCGCTGAACCACCCAGATGTCGCCCAGCACCTCATACAGCATGCGGGCCGAACGACCGGTGCGTCGCTCGGTGCGCAATTCGTTGAGGTCGTCCCACGCCGATGCGCCGAGCAGGCGCATCACGATCTCGCGATCCGAGAACGAGGTGTAGTTGTACGGAATCTCGCGCAGGCGCGGCGGCGCTTCGGCGAGTGGAGTCGATGCGGACAAGCGGGGAAACAGGGGGGCGTTCATGGGCGTCGCGGGACCGCGCTTCAGGGGACTTTCGCCCAATGGTACGGAAAGATCCCGACGTGTGCCGAAGCCGCTCTGTCCGGGCGTGTTGCGTACCTCAGAACATCCAGACGAGGCCGGCAGTCATCGTGATGTAGCGCAGGCACTTGCCGATCGCCATCCACATCACGCAGCGCCAGAACGGCAGGTGCAGCCAGCCCGCGACCGCGCACAACGGATCGCCGATGCCGGGCAACCACGAAAGCACGCACCCGAAAGCGCCGAAGCGTTCCATCCACGACACGGCGCGCTGATGCCATTTGCCCGGTGAGTCCGCGGGTGTTGCGCCATCGGGTATCGAGCCTTCGACCGCGACCGGCTGGATCGGCAGCCCATGCTCGTCGAGATTCAGCTTGCGCTCGAGCATCCACTCGGCGCCGCGACCCATCCAGTAATCGACGATACCGCCGAGCGTGTTGCCGACGGTTGCGACCGCGATCGTTTCCCAGAACAGGTCGGGCCGCAGCTTGACCATGCCGTACACCACCGGCTCGGAGCCCAGAGGGACCAGCGTCGCCGAAACGAAGCTGACGACGAAGACGCTCGACAATCCGAATTGCGGCAGCGAGAGCCACGCGAGTGCCGCCTGCATCCATGAGTCGAGCATCGGCGGATTGTAGCGACCGCGGCGTTTCGCCATGCGCGATCGGATAGAGTCGCGTGCTGCCGCAGCTTCCAACATCGCGCATCAAAGTCCCGTCCATGGCCAACGACTATCTCAAACGTATCCTCAACGCGCGCGTCTACGACGTCGCGCGCGAGACCGAGCTCGAAGTCGCGCCGGCGCTGTCGAAGCGCTTGGGCAACACGGTGCTCTTCAAGCGCGAAGACAATCAACCGGTGTTCAGCTTCAAGTTGCGTGGCGCGTACAACAAGATGGCGCACCTGTCGCCGGCCGAGTTAAAGCGCGGCGTGATCGCGGCATCGGCGGGCAATCACGCGCAAGGCGTCGCGCTCGCCGCGCAACGCCTCGGCTGCCGCGCCGTAATCGTGATGCCGGTCACGACGCCGCGCATGAAGATCGAAGCGGTCAAGGCGCGCGGCAGCGAGGTGGTGCTCGCAGGCGAGAGTTACTCGGACGCCTACGCACACGCGCTCACGCTGCAGAAAAAAGAAAAGCTCTGCTTCGTCCATCCGTTCGACGATCCCGATGTGATCGCGGGGCAAGGCACGATCGGCATGGAGATCCTGCGCCAGCATCAGTCACTGCACAGCGACCGGCCGATCCACGCGATCTTCGTTGCGATCGGCGGGGGCGGCCTGATCTCGGGCGTGGCCGCGTACGTGAAGGCGGTGCGGCCGGAGATTCGCATCGTCGGCGTGCAGACCACCGACTCGGACGCGATGGCGCAATCGATCGCCGCGAAGCGCCGCGTCACGCTCGCCAACGTCGGCCTGTTCTCCGACGGCACTGCGGTCAAGCAGGTCGGCGTCGAGACCTTTCGCATGGTGCGCAAGTACGTCGACGAGATCATCACGGTCGACACCGATGCGACCTGCGCGGCGATCAAGGATGTCTTCGTCGAGACCCGATCGATCCTCGAGCCCGCGGGCGCGTTGTCGATCGCGGGGCTCAAGACCTATGTCGCGCGCGAGAGGCTGAAGGGCGAGACGCTGGTCGCGATCGCCTGCGGCGCGAACATGAACTTCGATCGGCTGCGCTTCGTGGCCGAGCGCGCCGAGGTGGGCGAAGATCGCGAGGCCGTGTTCGCGGTGACCATCCCCGAAGAACGCGGCAGCTTCCGGCGCTTTTGCGGATTGATCGGCGCACACGATGTGACCGAGTTCAACTATCGCATCGCCGATGTCACCGTCGCTCATGTGTTCGTCGGCATCGCCGTCAGCGCACGCGGCGAGAGCGCGTCGCTTGCGACCACGTTCGACAAGCATGGCTTCAAGACGCTCGATCTCACGCACGATGAACTTGCCAAGACCCACTTGCGTCACATGATCGGCGGACGATCGTCGCTCGCCAACGACGAGCAGATCTATTGCTTCGTCTTCCCCGAGCGGCCCGGCGCGCTGATGCGATTTCTCTCGACGATGAGCCCGAACTGGAACATCAGCCTGTTCCACTATCGCAACCAGGGTTCGGATTACGGTCGCATTCTCGTGGGGCTCCAGGTCCCCGCATCGGAACGCAAGGGCTTCCGAAATTTTTTGAAGGCGCTAGGCTATCCATTCGAAAACGAGACCGACAATCCGGCGTATCGGCTATTTCTTGGCTAATTTGTTAGCTAATCTGGTGATCAAGCTTTTCAATCAACTCTTCGGCATGAGGTGAACCGTTGAAAACGACCGAGGCCGTCCTTCCGCCGACGCGCGAACAACTGCTTTTTGGCTGCACGAAGCCTCAGAGATCGAGCATCACCTGATGTGCTGCTATCTCTACGCGGCGTTCAGTCTCAAACGCGAAGAGCCGCGCTGGAGTGAAGGACGGTGGTCCCGACGAGACCGCGCCGCCCGTGAATCAGTTGCGGATCCGTGAGAACGGACCGTATGCGGTGCATGCCGACCTGATCATCGATGGAAAACCCGACGGCTATAGCGCCACGCTGTGTCGCTGCGGACTGTCGAACACCAAGCCTTGGTGCGATGGCACGCATGTCAAGGCCGGCTTCGTCGCCAGCGGAGAACCGAAGAGCGGCAAGGTCGAATCGCTTGCATCGCGCGACGGACCTCTGACGGTGACGCCGCAAAAGAACGGCCCGCTGCATGTGACGGGCAACATCGAAATTTGTGCAGGCACCGGACGCACGGTCGCGCGTACGACCGGCACCTGGTTGTGCCGTTGCGGGCAGTCGAAGGACAAACCGTTCTGCGACGGCTCGCATCGCGCAGAGGGATTCGTCGCCGACGGCGCGTGATTGACGCGCGCTGCGCGGTGGGCTGCGAGACCGCCCGCGCCATGCTCGCCCTCAGCGTTTCTTCTTCGCGATCGCTTGCGTCGCGCTCAAGCTCCTCGCCAGAAACGGCAAGCTCACATCCATGCGGTAGTCGATGTCGCTGTGCGTGTCGTCGAACTCTTCGTACACGTGAGCGATCTTCAACGCGGCAAGCCGCTTCGACAAAATCCGCGTGCCGTAGTGGATGTGGAATTGATCGGCCCATCCGCAATCGATGTAGATGCCGCGCAGCGAGCGCAGCGCCTTTGCATATCGACCGACCAGGTTGATCGGGTCGTTGGCCAGCCACTTCTTCCAGCGCGACTCGATCAGCTCGCCGGTCTCGAGATCGAAGGGCACGCGAAAGCCGTTGGGTGCGGACGGGTCGGGGTCGTAGGTCGCGGCCATGCACAGGTTCATCACCGCGTGGCCATCGGGACCCTCGAGTTTTTTCTTTTTCCACAGCGCATCGAGAAAGGCCGCGATGCGTCCGTCGTCGAGCCCTTGCCCCGTGCTCTTCGAGCGCGCCGTGACGTCGATCGCACCCGTCTCGCGCTTGGGCTTCGCGTATTTCGCAAGCGCGTTCAACGTGTTCGGCCAGTCGCTGCGATAGACGAAGTCGAAGTACGAATCGCCCGAGTGGTCGGCGATCGCGCCCCAGTAGTCCGCATACTTCATGCCGTGCACGATCGCGCCGTAACCGCCCGAACTCTTGCCGAAGCAGCCGCGATGCGCGCGCGATGCGAGCGTGCGAAATTGCGTATCGACGAACGGAATGATCTCGCGCGTCAGATAGTCGGCGTAGTTGCCGATCGCAGATGAGTTGACGTACTGATTGCCGCCCAGCGCCGTGAAGCAGTCGGGCATGACGACGATGACCGGCTCCATCTTCTTCTCTTGCACGAGCCGCGCCGCCCGCTCGGGCAGGTTCTCGCCGAAGGCCTTCCAGTTGGCGTGGCTAGGTCCCGCACCCATGAAGCCCACCATGTCGTAGAGCACCGTGAAGCGCGCGTCGGCGAAACGCTTGTCGTCGTACTGCGGGGGCAACCATACGTGGACTGCCCGCACATGCGGATCGCCGAGCGGGTTGCCCTTCAGAATCTTCGATTGGTGTTCGAGAACCACCACGCGGCCCGGATGGCCTTTGGGTCGTTTGATCGGCATCGCCTCTCCTCGTCGTTCGTGGGTCGAAGAATGCCACGCGCAGTCGTCGCGCCGTCGTCGTTCAACTCACGCCAATCGACATTCGAACAGCCAGTAGTAGTCGAGCCGCCACCAGTGCGTGAAGCTCGCGCGATGCGCGAGGTGCTTCATCAAGTCCGCGCGCGTCGGAAAATTCTTCAGCACACGATGCATCGTGCCATCCGACAGCGGACGTTCCTGCCATGCGTTGCCGTCGTTGTCGACCAGGGCGATCGGCGTGCTGCTGCCTTCGACATAGTCGTTGTCGAGGATCAGGACGCGCGCACCCGGTGTCAGCCGCGCGAGCAGGCTGTTGACGAAGCGCGCGAGCTCGTCATGCGGCACATGACTCCAGAAGAAGCCGACGAACGCGGCGTCGAAGCGACCGAGGGATTCGTCGAGCGCATAAGCGTCGCCCTCGAGGAACCGCGCGACGCCTGTCGATGTCCGCAACCGCTTGTCGCGCGCCAATGCGAGCGTCGCATCGTTGGCGTCGACGCCGGTCAGCGACTGCGCTTCGCGCGCGATCGACGCCGACCAGTAGCCGGTGCCGCACGCCACGTCGAGTACCCGTCGGGTCGCGAATCGTTTAGCGACGTGCGCGTGCAGCACTGCAAGATCGGTTTGGCGCTCCGGTCGCGCATAGGTTTGTTCGTACTCGGACGCGCGACGTCGGTAGTAGTCGCGCATCGTCGCGTCGCTCCCCTCCCGCGCTTCATTCATTTCTCACTCCCCTTCAAGCGGAGGGTCGGGTTGGGGAATGGGTGGTTCGCGCATGCGTTAAAAAAAAGGACGACCGCTGTCGCCCCTTTTATCGATCGCACCGGCCCTCACTTCGCAGCTTCAGCCATATAGCGCACCGCGGCCTTGACCTCGTCGTCGGGGGCGCTCGATCCGCCCTTGGGTGGCATCACGCCGGCCTTGCCCTGATAGCCCTTGATCGCGTGCTCGTACAACGTGTCGAGTCCTTCGGCGATGCGCGGCGCCCATGCGGCCTTGTCGGCGAACTTCGGCGCACCCGCAATGCCGGCCGTGTGACACACCATGCAAACCGTGTCGTAGAGTTTCTTGCCTGCTGCATCACCGGCGCCTGCGGCCGAGGTTGCGGCTGCAACGGGCGCGACGCCTGAAGCCGGCTTGCCCGCATTGATCGCCGCGATCGTCGCAACGACATTGGGATCGGCCTGAGGAATCGGCGCAGCGGCCGGTGCTGCGGGAGCAGCCGGCTTCATCGCGGGAGCGGCGGGCTCGGGCAGTTTGCCCCCGGACGCATTGGCCATGTACACCACTGCACGCTGGACTTCGACGTCGTCGAGGTCGCTGTTGCCGCCCTTGGCCGGCATCACGCCGGCCTTGCCCTGATAACCCTTGATCGCGTGATCGAACAAAGTCGCCGCGCCCTCGGCGATGCGCGCGGTCCACGCGGCGTTGTCGCCGACCTTGGGCGCGCCCGCGATTCCCGCGGTGTGGCAGGTGGTGCAAACCGCCTTGAAGACGTCCTCGCCCGACTTCATGACGCGCGGCGCACTCGCATCGACCAGTTCGAATCTTGCGACCGGTGCGATGCGCTCGGCCACCGACTGCGTCGTCATGCCCTGGCTACCCGCGCCCGTCTTGCGGCCCGACACCACATAGCTGACCAGAAGCGCGATCACCACGATCGGCACGAGAAAAGCCGCGAGGACCGTGACGATCAATTGCTTGGGCGTCTTGATCAGGGAATCGTGATGTTGAGGGTCGCTCATTTATTTTCCTCGCGGCTCGCGAGCGCGAATTGAAGGCGATCGTTGTATGGGGCGATGGTTGGGTCGACTGCGAGAACAGCAGGGAGAAGAGCGCAATCCGTCGCCATCACCGATGTCCTGCGCGTAACGCAAAGCGGACGGATTATACGTGAAGGGTTACGCCGGAATGGGAGGCGCGCGGGGGCGCGAGGGAGCTGTGCGCGCGAGGTGTCCGACCCGGCTGAAGCGTCCCGCGGCGCATGGACGGCCCTTCGCTAACGCGCTATTCTCGCGGCTCGCAACGAACCGCCGTTCACGTTCCTGCATGCGCCCGTAGCTCAGGGGATAGAGTATTGGCCTCCGAAGCCAAGGGTCGCGCGTTCGATTCGCGCCGGGCGCACCAACCGCATCAACCGCATCACCACTACGCTTGTTGGACACCTCATTAACCTTCCACTTGGAAGTTTTATGGTGCTTTCTTGACTCGATTTTGCGCAGATGGCCTTGCTCCCACACTTCACCCTTCTGAGCCGTCTTCCGCAGTCTGCTTTGGTGCGGAAGTTTTATGCGAACTCGGCTTCGCACGCTCCTTGAGCACGACACCATAGATCCAGTTGTGCTTGCGTCCGCGGGCTGGAGCGCCCGTCGACACAACATGCTTCATGATCAGTCGCCGAGCGGTCTTTTGGCCCGTTCGCTCGAAGTGCAAAAATGCGTCGTTGACTGCTTCGTAAAGATCAAGCTGAAGCAGCTCGAGGCGCCGATGCTGCCGCGCGTGCTGGGCGAAGTCGACCTCGACGTCATCAACACGACCTTCGCGCTTGAAGCCAAACTCAACCCGAGCAAGGACGCTCTCTTCCTCGAAGGCAGCAAGTCGCTCTTCATCACCTGCTCGCCGGGCGCCCCGACAACAAGGACAGTGCCGCGATGGTCAAGCTGGTGGAGGCACTGCGCTCGCCGGAATCGGAGGCGTTCATCCTGGAGCGCTTCAGGTGCAGCCTCGTGCCCTTGTTCTGAAAGCGCCCGACCCATTCCATCGAGCCCTGACATGAAGACCTCCAAGACCTACCGATTCGAAACCCTCGCGGTGCATGCCGGCCACGGCGTCGACCCCGCAACCGGCGCCGTCACCGAACCGATCCATCTCTCGACCACCTTCGAGCGCGAAGCCGACGGCTCCTATCCGCACGGGTTTCTCTATTCGCGCAATCACAACCCGAATCGCAACGGGCTCGAGGCGGCGCTCGCCGCGCTCGAAGGCGGCGCCGCGAGCGCGGCCTTCGGCTCGGGGCTCGCGTCGGTTGCGGCCATCTTCCAGGGCCTGCAGCCCGGCGACCACGTCGTCGCGCCGAAGGACATCTATCACGGCACGGCCAACGTGCTGAAGCACCTATTCGCCAAATGGAAGGTCGGCGCGACCTTCGTCGACATGACGAGCCTCGACGCGGTGCGCGAGGCGATCCAGCCGGCGACCCGCATCGTCTGGATCGAGACGCCTTCGAACCCGCTGATCCAGTGCGTCGACATCGCGGCGATCGCTGACATCACGCACCGCGCCGGCGCGCGCGCCATCGCCGACAACACCTTCGCATCGCCGGCGCTGCAGCGTCCGCTCGATCTCGGCTGCGACATGACGATGCACGCGACCACCAAGTACCTCGGCGGCCGCAGCGACGTGCTGGGCGGCGTGGCGATCACGCGCGCCGACGACGAACACTTCGCGCAGGTGCGGACTGCGCAGCTCTTCGGCGGCGCAGTGCCCTCGCCCTTCGACTGCTGGCTGATCATGCGCAGCCTGCCGACCCTGCCCTACCGCATGCAGGCGCATTGCGCCAATGCGGGCAAGGTCGCGGCCTTCCTGAGCACGCATCCGAAGGTCTCGGCCGTGCACTACCCCGGCCTCGAATCGAACCCGTTCCACGCGCTCGCGAAGAAGCAGATGTCCGGCTTCGGCGGCATGTTGTCGTTCGAGACCAAGGGCGGCAAGGAAGCCGCGATGACGGTCGCGGCGCATGTCGAGGTGTTCACGCGGGCGACGAGCCTCGGCGGCGTCGAAAGCTTGATCGAGCATCGCGCATCGATCGAAGGGCCGGAGAGCAAGACGCCGCAGGGTCTGCTGCGCGTCTCGGTCGGCCTCGAACACGCGGACGACCTCGTCGACGATCTGGCGCAGGCCCTTGACCGCTGCGCGTGAACCCGCCGCGCATGAACCTGCTGCGCCTTCGGCAGTGAGCAGCCACCGCGGCGCGGTCGCGCTCGTCGTGCTCGCGCAGTGGCTCGGCACCTCGCTCTGGTTCAGCCCGAGCGGCGCGGCCGACGGGTTGATGGCGCAGTTCGGCATCGGTGCGGCCGCATTCGGCTGGCTGATCGCCGCGACGCAACTCGGGTTCATCGCCGGCACGCTCGGCTTCGCACTCACCGGCGGCGCGGACCGTTTTGCGGCGAGCCGGATCTTCGCCGTGAGCAGCGTCGCCGGCGCGCTCGCGAATGCGGCGCTCGTGGCCCGCGGGCTCAGCTACGAGACGGTCTGGGTGCTTCGCTTCTGCGTCGGCCTCTGCCTCGCCGGCATCTACCCGCTCGGCATGAAGATGATCGTGCAGTGGGTAGGCGGCAAACCTGCCGCGGCGCTCGGTTGGCTGGTAGGCATGCTGACCCTCGGCACGGCGATGCCGCACGGCCTGCGTGCGGCCGGCGCCTCATGGTCGTGGGAGTCGGTCGTGCTCGCGTCTTCCGCGCTCGCGGTCGCGGGCGCGGTCGTCGTGCACTTTCTGGGCGATGGGCCGCACGGCGCGCCGCCGCGCAAACGCGGCAAGGTCGGCACGGCCGTCGCATCGCCGAGCAACGACGCGGCACGCCGGGTCTTCGCGATACCCGGGTTCCGGGCTTCGGCGCTCGGGTACTTCGGCCACATGTGGGAGCTCTACGCGTTCTGGAGCGTGGTGCCGCTCTTGTGCCGGCCGCTGAGCGCTGCATCGATGCAGCGCGGCAGCGGCGTGTCGGTCGCATGGCTGAGCTTCTCGGTCATCGCGGTGGGCTGCATCGGCTGCATCGTGGGCGGGCAGGCGAGCCGGCGCTTCAGCAGTGCCGGCGTCGCGGCGGCAGCGCTCGCGGGTTCGGGCGCGATGTGCCTGCTCTATCCGTTGATTCCGGATCAGGCGATTGCCGTGCGCGTCGTGGCGCTCTTCTTCTGGGGCTTTTGCGTCATCGCCGATTCGCCGCAGTTCTCTGCCCTCGCGGCGCAGTACGCGCCGCCGCAATGGCTGGGTAGCGCGCTCGTCGCGCAGAACGGCATCGGTTTCCTGATCACCGTCGTGAGCATCCTCATCCTGAGCCGCGCGGTGCCGGCATGGGGCGCGCACGCGATGTGGATCCTCGCGCCCGGCCCTATCCTCGGGCTGCTCGCATTGCGGCCGCTGCTGCGCCGCGCCGAACCACGGCACAAGACATGAACCCTGTGCATCTCGTCCATCAGAGAAGTGGCTCCGAATTTGAACACAATGCGAGCTGCCATAAGTGGATCGACTGCGGTATGAAGTACGGTGATGCAGGGTTGTCCACGGCGGCGGGCGGGCGGCGCTTCTGACGTACGCGCGACCGACGCGGTGGGCAACCCGGCTTCGGCGCTCATGCTGCTTGCTCCTCGATCTGCGACAGCGCAGCGAAGTACACCTCATCGGGTGTTTGTCCATCATGCGCACGATGCCCATCCATGCTGATGGCGATGCCGTGGTCGTTGAGTTCGCCGATGAATGCGACGCCGGTGAATTGGCTGCCCTGGGCGGAATTCATGATCTCGGGCGCACCGTACTTCACGATCGCCTCCTTGAGCGCCTCGATACAGAAGTCGGCTTCCATCGTGATCGACACGCGGCGCGCGAGCACGCGCCGGCTATGCCAGTCGAGCACCGCCGCGAGGAACACGAACCCGCGTGCCATCGGGACGCAAGTTCGTGACTGCGGTCGATCATCTTCTTGCGCTCAGCAGTCCCGCCTTGCTGAGCGCGCCTTCAAAAAATCATTCTCCAGCGCCGGCCTGGCCGATCTTGGCGTGCAGCGCCTTCGGGTCCACCGCCGCTTCGGCCGGCTTTGTGGCGCCCCCAAACACATCAGCCGCACGCTCCAGCTCTGCCGTCACCAGTCGGTGACCTGATTCGGATGAACGTTGTATCGATGTGGGATCTCGGCGATCGTCTTCTCGCCTCGCACGGCATCCAGTGCAACCTTCGCCTTGAACGCCGACGAATGATTGCGACGCACTCTCTTGTTCATGGTCTCTGCTCCTTTCCTGCCAGGCTCTATCCTCGCCCATCGGAGCAGTCTTTCCACTTTCAGTCTGTGTTCAAATTCGCGCAGCCACTTCTGCGCGGCCGCGCCGCGTCAACAGCGGACCCTCCTTGCCTCATATGCGATTTTGCTATCCCAAGTCGCTCCTCACTCGCGCTCTCCATGTCATCGCATCGATCGCGATCCTGTCGATGGCCGGCGCCTGCTTTGCGGCGAGCGGCGAAGACCTTTCGATCGATACACCGGAAGCACCGCGACACGCGTTGATCTTTCGCGCGGGCGCCGGGGCGCAACCGACGGTGCTGGTGCTGCACGGCGCGCTCGGTACGGCCGCGATCACGGCCCGCAGCACCGGCTTTGCCGAAGCGGCCGCGCGTCGTGGCCTGACTGCGGTATTTCCTGACGGCGTGAATCGGCAGTGGAACGACGGCCGCACCGGAGGACACGGCGGTCCGAACGATGTCGCGTTTCTTCGCGCATTGGTCGCGCGCCTGATCGCCGATGGCGTCGCGCAGGCCGACAGGATCTACATCGCCGGCATTTCCAACGGCGGCATGATGAGCTTCACGATGGCGTGCAAGTCGGCCGACCTGTTCGCAGGCATCGGCACGGTCATCGCCAACATGCCTGCCGGAATCGAGCCCTGCGCGTTCAAGCCGATGCCGCTGGTGATGGTCAACGGCACGGCCGATACTATGGTGCCGTACGCTGGCGGCAACGTGGGTCTGCGCGGCGGGCGCGGCAGCGTGTGGGGCGTAGAGAAAACCGCAGCACTGT
Organism: Burkholderiales bacterium; assembly: GCA_038240015.1. Classification (GTDB taxonomy): domain Bacteria; phylum Pseudomonadota; class Gammaproteobacteria; order Burkholderiales; family Burkholderiaceae_D; genus CAHJXF01. Next base: position 34,404 of record JBBSEF010000005.1, on the reverse strand, counting down.
TCGCGCAAACCGATGGATGCGCGAGCACATCGTCATCGCAATCCATCAAGCACCGCGATCCCACGCAGAAGACTTCGGTGACGCTCCTCGATTGGACCGGCTGCAAGGCCGGCACGTCGGTGATGCTCTATCGCATCGAAGGCGGCGGGCATTCGATCGCGGGTCGACCGGCGCTTGCGGGCGTGCTCGGTCCGAGCACCGACGACATCGTCGCGCCGGACGTGATCATCGACGCGTTCGCAAAGTGATGGCACTCGCTCGCCCGCGTTCAAGCGATGCCTACGAAGATTTGAATCTCGACGACTACCTCGCCCGCATACGCTACGACGGCCCGCTCGGCGTCGATGCGAAGACGCTCGAAGCCTTGCAACGCGCGCACCTGCTGGCCGTCCCGTTCGAGAACCTGAGCATCCTGTGGGGCGAGCCGATCGAACTCGACGTGACGCAGCACTACGCCAAGATCGTCGATGGCAGGCGCGGCGGTTTTTGCTACGAGCAGAACGGCGTGTTCGGATGGGCTCTCGAAGAGATCGGATTTCAAGTCAGCCGTCTCGGCGCGGCCGTGTGGTCGGTGCGCGAGGGCATCGGGAGCTACGGCGATCCCGCATCGCATCTGTTGCTCAAGGTCGATCTCGACCAACCGTGGATCGCGGACGTGGGCTTCGGCGAAAATTTTCGTGCGCCGCTGCGCCTTGTCGACGGTCTGGTGCAGGACGAAGCGCCGCGCGCATTTCGTCTCGATCGCGGCGACGATGCCGATGACGAGTGGACGCTCTCGACGCGCGACGTACAGGGCCAGTGGACCATGGACTATCGTTTCGCCGACGTGGCGCGGCCCATCGAATACTTCACCGCGATGTGCCGCTTTCATCAGACGTCGCTGCTATCACCCTTCACGCAGAAGCGTCTCTGCTCGCTCGCGACGCCGACCGGCCGGCTCACCTTGTCGGGCAACGAGTGGATCGTGTCGGGCCTCGATGGCTCGCGTTCGGTCACGCCGATCGTTGATGAAGCGGAAGCAAGTCGTTTGTTGAAAGAGCATTTCGATATCACCGCGAGAACGCCATGACCGCATCCGCCGCAACTTCGTCCACTGCGACTTCGTCCAACCATTCGACCATCCTCTACGCCGAAGCCGACGGCGTCGCGCGCATCACGCTCAATCGCCCCGACAAGCTCAACTCATTTTCGGACGAGATGTTCCGCGAGCTCCAGCACGCGCTCGATCGCGTCAAAGCCTCGGCGGCGCGCGAAGGCGGCGTGCGCGTGCTGGTCCTCACCGGTGCGGGGCGCGGCTTTTGCGCAGGGGCGGACCTGTCGGTGATCGACCCCCATCGCGTCGGCGAAACGGATCTGGGCGTGATGCTCGAGCGCAACTACAACCCGTTGATCCTTCGCCTTCGCGCGATGACTGTGCCGGTGCTGTGCGCGGTCAACGGAGTCGCCGCGGGAGCCGGCGCGAGCCTCGCGCTGGCAGCCGACATCACGCTCGCGGCACAGTCGGCGAGCTTCGTGCTGGCGTTCGCGCGCATCGGACTCGTGCCCGATGCGGGAGCCACTTTCTTTCTGCCGCAGCGGATCGGCAGGGCGCGCGCGGCGGGCCTTGCGATGCTCGGCGAAAAAATCGATGCCGAAACCGCGGAGCGCTGGGGACTGGTGTGGAAGTGCATCGCCGATGCCGACTTCGCGAGCACCGTCGACGCGTACGCGAAGCGGCTTGCGAGTGCGCCGACCCGGGCTTTGATCGCCACGCGCGAGCTCCTCGATGCGGCAGAGAACAACACGCTCGAAGCCCAACTGTCGGCCGAGCGCGAGGCGCAATCGACTGCCGGACGCGGCGCGGATTTTCAGGAAGGCGTGAGCGCGTTTCGCGACAAGCGGCCCGCGCAGTTCAAGGGGCGTTGAACCGGCCGGACAGTCAGCACGCAGATTCACCGCGCTCATGCCGCGTCGTGACGATGCGCGCAGGCGCGAGTTCGCGTTCGATATGCGCGAGCGCCGATTCGGGCCGCGTCGCTCCACACAAGAACAGATCGACCGCGGCGTAGCCGCGTTCGGGCCACGTGTGAATCGTGATGTGCGACTCGGCGAGAAGGACCACGCCGGTGATGCCCGCGAGTGCTTGGCCTTCCGCGCCGAAGCGATGAAAGTGCTGGAAGAGGACTCGCGCTCCCGCGTCGATCGCGGCATGGCAGAGCATCGCTTCGAGCGCGGCCGCATCGGCGAGGAGCGCCGCATCGACACCGAAGCAATCGATCAACCAGTGAACGCCGCGCGCACGATGCGATGACGTGGCCACGTCATCGCCCGGCATCAGCGGCAGCGCCTCACTCACCGGGCCTCACGCGTGTTCACTTGTGCCCGCTACCCGACGAGCTCCAGCCGCCGCTCGATCCACCGACCCATGCCCCGCGAGAGCCGTAGCCGCTATTGGCCGAGCCGAAGCTCTTGCCCATGGCCACCCAATTGGAGAGCGACGACGCGCCCACGACGAGCAATGCATAGAGGATGAACTTACCCATGCGACTCCCGTTGCGCGGCGGCTTTGTCGAGCAACCACGCGGGAAAGTAGAGCCCGATGGCCGCGAGGATCACGATCACCAGAGCGCGCCCCGGTGAAAAGAGAATCGGGATCGCGTTGATGGCGAGTAGCAGGATCGTCATCCATTTCGCCGCGCGTCGAAAGCCGCCGGGCGGTGCGATCGCGGGCGCGTTCTTCGCCGCGGACATCGAACGCGCACCCGGATCGACCTCCTTGCCGAACCACTGCGCGAGGTCTTTCGGCGCGACCGGAGTCGAGCGCGACCAGGTCAACTCGGCATCGTTCGCTTCCGCGGCGAGCTTGACCGGCCCGTGTTGAAACTCGGTGATGTGGTTGGTGTCGCCGACCTCGACCTTCCAGTTGAATGCGCCGGCCGCATAGCGCACCACGGCGTTGTAGTCGTAGAGCTTGTCGTAGGTCGCGCCGTCGAATGCTGCCTGGTCCGCGCGATACCAATAGGGCCAACCGTCGAGCACGTCGGCGCGCTCCCAACCCTCGTCCGTTTCGACCAGCCAGACGAATCCCTTCTGCGGCGCATACAGCAGGTACTCGGTCCACTGGCTCGCCTCATCGCTGATTTCGGCGCGGCGCATCACGCCGATCACGGTGTACGCGGTCGCGGCGATGGTCGCTGTCGCTCCCAGCGGCACGGTGGTGCGGATTGCCTCGACGCGCTGCGCGGCGGCGATCACTTCGGCGACCGACCCGCTCGCATCGATCGCCGCGTGACAGCTCGGACACAACAGATGCGTTGTTGCGCCCGGAGAAAACGCGATCGCCGATCCGCACGACGGACATTCGAGGTTGGCGATCTTGCCCTTGAAGCGGCCCGCGTGGTCCTTGATGGACTCGGGGTCGCGCAGCAACTGGCATTTCATTTCGTCCAGCGCAACCGAGCGGCCGCGATACACAACCGGTGTGCTCCTTCCCCCTTTGGGGGAAGAGGCTGCCCCGGACTCGATCCGGGGTTGGGACGGGGGTAGGTCGTCGTCCGAAAAGTCGAGCGTCAAAAATTCATTGCCGCGCCGAAAGTCCGCCACGCGTGCGGTGTATCCCGCGCCGACCGTGAACGGCAATTCGCCCTGACCGCCGGTGCACTGCGCGGTGCGGACGTCGCTGGCGATGAAGACGAGACTACTGCCGTCGGTCGCCTTGCCGAGATCGAGCGGGGTTCCGGGCGCGATGCTCTCGAAGCGCGGCAACGACGGCAGCGCCAGCGTCTTGGCATCGACCTCGCGCGTGAACGTGTATTGCCCCGACGCATCCGACAGCCACGCGCCGTCATCGTGATCGTCGAGCACATACCACTCGTTCCAGAATCCCGCCGAATAGCGCAACTGGATGCGGCCGACAACGGCGAAGCTCTTGCCATCGACCGTGCCCGAGGTGTTGATCTGGATCGGCGAATAGTCCTCGAGAACCTCGGACATCTTGCCGATGCTCTTGACCGACTCGGCATCCTTGACGAGCGTGGACTTGCAGTACTCGCACACCGCCATGACCGATGCGGCCGAGCGGAACGAGACCGGCGCGCCGCAGGTGGGGCAGGAGACTTGCTGCATGCGTTCAGCGCGTCCGTCTTCCCGGCGTAGGCCGTGACCCAGGTTCATCGCAAAACACTTGGACCCCGGCCTTCGCCGGGGCGACGTGGGTATGCATCGCGCTCACTATCGACGATGCGTCAACCCACCAGCCGCTTCAACACTTCCGCCTTGCCGGTATCGAAGTCGGCCTGCGAGATGAGTCCCTTGTCGAGCAGACCCTTGAGTTTCTCGAGCCGCGCTTCGGGCGCGTCCCCGTTGCTTGCGGCAGTCGCTGCATTCGTCGCCGCGTTCTGCGCATTGGCAACGCCCGCGTTTGCCGAATTCGCCATCGACTGCGCCATCGTCTGACCGAACACCACGCCCGCGCCGAGGCCCGCGCCAATGCCCGCGATGCCGCCCTCGTTCTGCGCGGCGAGCGGGATCGCGTTCGCAACCTGGTACTGCGTGTACTTGTTCAAGTCCCCAGCCATGCCCATGCCGATGCGCTTGTCGAGCGCCGCCTGCAATTCTTCGGGCAGCGACACGCTCGCGACGTTGAACTCGTCGAGAGAGAGGCCGTACTTGCCGAGCGCGGTGACGAGATCGCCCTTGACCTGGCTCGCCATCAAGGTCTGATTGGCGGCCATGTCGAGGAAGTTGACCTTGGATGCGCCGATCGAGTTGGCCATCGTCGCGAGGATGATGCCGCGCAATTGCTCCTCGACATCGTCGCGCGTGTATTGCTCGCGCGTGCCCGACAATTCCTTGTGAAAGATCTTGGCGTCGGCGATGCGATACGAATACAAACCGAACGCGCGCAACCTCACCATGCCGAAGTCCGCGTCGCGGATCGTGATCGGCTGCTGCGTGCCCCAGCGGCGTCCGGTCTGAATGCGCGTCGAGAAAAAATACACGTCCGACTTGAAGGGCGACAGGAACAGCTTGTCCCAGTTCTTCAGGTACGTCAGCACCGGCAGCGTCTGCGTCGTCAGCCTGTAAGTGCCGGGCGCGAACACGTCGGCGATCTGGCCTTCGTTGACGAACACCGCGACCTGCGACTCGCGCACGACCAGCGTGCCGCCGTTCTGAATCTCCATGTCCTCCATCGGATAGCGCCACGACAGCACGCCCTCGCTGTCCTCGGTCCACTGGAGGATGTCGATGAACTGTTTCTTGATGAACGAGGCAAGACTCATGGTCTGCTCCTTGATGAGAAATGACGGGTGATGGCGACGCGAACGAGGGCCGGCATCTCGAAGCGCGACATCATGCGCTCACGAAGCGCACGGCTTCGATGGACGCGCGATGAATCGTCGGGCGAAGGGCATGAAGCGACGATGCGGTTGATGAAAGAGTGGGCCGCTGAAAACTCGGCGCCGTTCAGGACAGACAGGCCGCGTTGATGACGCCTGCGACCAGCGAGATCGTGCCCATGAAACCACCCATCGCCACGTTGCCCGCTTCGATCTCGGTACGCACGGTATGAAGGACCCGGCTCGCGATCGCAAAGACGACGACCTGCACGACCATCGCGCCGACCGACCACGACACGAATGCGATGAAGCTGGTGTTGTGAACGATCCCCGACGCGATCGTCAACGAGAATCCGATCAGCGCGCCGCCCAGCGACAACGCGGCCGCGCCGTTGCGCGCGCGGATCAACGCCACTTCATCGAACGGCGTGAGGCGGGTGTAGATGAAGAAGAACACGCCGAGCATGATGGCCGCGGCGATGAGGTAGATCGCGTAGCTGATGATGGAAGCAAGCATGGTCTCAGGCGCTGCGGTGGGCGTGGGCGGTGAGCTTATCATCGCGGGATCGATCGCCCGATGAATGGTCGAAGCGTATGGAGCCCTGAGCCAACCATGTCACTTGCATCCTCGCGCAACATTTGGCTGATCGGCGCCTTCATTGCCTTTTGCGTCGCGCTCGGCATTTGGCGATTCGGCGAACGCGACCGTGTTGCTCCCGACGCCGCGAAGCCAACCAGGCCTGCTGATGCGGGGTGTGCTGCGGATTTGCAGTGCGCCGGAAAACGCAACGTCGCCGCAGCCAGTGCAAACTGCAAACACGACATCGAGGAGCTCGCAGGTTACGGCGTCAGATGGACTGACACCGCGCACCGGGAGCCTCGCTTCGACCGCTTCAACTGGCATGACCGCGATCGAGGCACGATTACTTTCATTGGCGACCAGGCGGAATTCGAGACCGCGTCCGGGGCTTATCAACCGGTGATCTATGAGTGCGACTTCGATCCGGCCGTGAACAAGGCTCTCGCAGCGAGGGTTCGACAAGGGCATCTCCCATGAGCACCATAGACAACCCAAAGCTCGCCGTGCTGATCGACGCCGACAACGCCTCGGCCTCGGTCATCAAGGAGCTGCTCGAAGAGATCGCCAAGTTCGGCATCGCCAACATCAAGCGCGCCTACGGCGACTGGACCACGCCGAACCTCGCCGGCTGGAAGGAGCACATGAACCAGCATGCGATCCAGCCGATCCAGCAGTTCGCGTACACGCGCGGCAAGAACTCCACCGATTCGTCGCTGATCATCGATGCGATGGACCTGCTCTATGCTGGCAACGTCGACGGCTTCTGCATCGTGTCGTCGGACAGCGACTTCACGCGCCTGGCCACGCGGCTGCGCGAGTCGGGCCGGCTGGTGTACGGGCTCGGCGAGCGCAAGACGCCCGAAGCTTTTCGCGCCGCATGCGATCGCTTCATCTTCTTCGAAGTCTTGAAGCGAGGCGGCGCGGCGGCGGTCGAAGCCGAAGCGATCGAAGACATCCCCGACCTCGAGCACGCATTGCGTCAGGCATTCGACGCCGTGTCGCGCGACAACGGATGGGCCTCGCTATCGGCGGTGGGTTCATACATGGCGAAGAACAATCCGTCGTTCGATACGCGGCTCTACGGGTTCCGCAAGCTGAGCGACCTGGTTCGCAAGCAAGCCTTCATCGAGATCAAGGAATCGACCGATGCATCGGGCGGCGCGATGCTGACGCTGCGACTGAAGGCGGGTGCGCAGGCCGCTGCTTCGCAAGCCGCCGCGCCACCTGCTGCGCAGAAACGACGTCGCAAGCGCGCTTGAATCGCCTGCGGACGGCGCATGCCCTCCCTCCTCATCCTCGCCGTCTTCGTCGTCGCCTCGTGCGGGCTCGCGTACGAGCTGATCGCCGGCGCGCTGTCGAGCTATCTACTCGGCGATTCGATCCTGCAGTTCTCGACCATCATCGGCTGCTATCTGTTCGCGATGGGCGTGGGCTCGCACCTGTCGCGCTATGTGAAGGACGAAGACGTGTTGTCGCGCTTCGTCGATATCGAATTGCTGGTCGGTCTGTTGGGCGGGCTGTCGGCGATGGTGCTGTTCATCGTGTTCGCGTGGCTCTCGACGCCGTTTCGCTCGGTGCTCTACGTGTTGGTGTTCGCGATCGGCGTCCTGGTCGGCATGGAGATTCCGCTGGTGATGCGCGCGCTCAACACGGGAGAAACAAAATTCTCCGATCTTGTGAGTCGCGTCTTGACCTTCGACTATCTCGGCGCGCTCGCGGTGTCGCTGCTGTTTCCGCTGCTGCTCGCGCCGCGGCTCGGTCTGTCGCGCACTGCGCTCTTGTTCGGCATCGCGAATGTGGCGATCGCGTTCTGGACCATCCATCGATTTCGCAATCAACTGACCAACGTGAGCGGGCGCATCCTGCGCGCGTCGGGTGTCGCGGTGGTGCTGGTCGCGGGCTTCGTGTTCGCCGATATGCTCACGCATTGGGCCGAGCGCGGCATGTATGGCGACGAGATCGTGCATGCGATCACGACGCCGTATCAGCGCCTCGTCGTGACGCGCTGGAAGGACGATCTGCGGCTCTACATCAACGGCAACTTGCAGTTCTCGTCACGCGACGAGCATCGCTATCACGAGGCGCTGGTGCATCCGGCGATGGAGTCGCTTCCATGGGCGAGATCGGTGTTGATACTCGGCGGCGGCGATGGGCTCGCATTGCGTGAAGTGCTGCGCTACGCGAATGTGAAACGCGTCACGCTGGTCGATCTGGATAGCCGCGTGACCGACCTCTTCACGCACTCCGAGTCACTGGTCGCGTTGAACAAGGGTTCGTTCTCGGACTCGCGCGTGACGGTCGTCAATGCGGACGCGGCGCGATGGCTGGAGGACGCGGGCGCCAATGGAAACGACGGCGCGGGCGACGCGATGTTCGACGCGGTGATCGTCGACTTCCCCGACCCGTCGAACTTCTCGCTCGGGAAGCTCTACTCGGTGCCGTTCTATCGCGGCCTCGCGCGGCACGTCGCGGCGCGCGGCCTCGTGGTCGTGCAATCGACCTCGCCCTACTTCGCGCCGCGCGCGTACTGGTCCATCGACGCGACGCTGAAGGAAGCGGGCTTCAAGACCTGGCCGTATCACGCGTATGTGCCGTCGTTCGGTGAATGGGGCTTCGTGATCGCATCGAAGGACGCGGCGTTCGCGCCACCCGAGCACTATCGATTGACGATGCGCTTTCTCGATGCCGAGACGACGCGCGACATGTTCCGCTTCGCAGCCGACATGCCGCGACCGCAGGTCGAAGCCAATCGTTTGGATAACCAGTCGCTGGTGCGTTACTTCGATGAGGACTGGCATCAGTTCATACGCTGAGCCCCAGCGATGAAGCGCCGCAGCTTTCTTCTCGGTGCGAGCATCGCGGGCGCGGGCATCGCAAGCGGCGCGGGCTTCTGGCGATGGCAGGAGATCACACCGACAGTGCTCTATCCGGGCCGCGATATCGGTCATCGATTGCGCGACATGAAGCCTTCGGACTGGCCCGCGCCCTCTGCCGAATACAAGACCGATGTCGCGATCGTCGGCTCGGGAATTGCCGGTCTCACCGCGGCGTGGCGCCTCGCGAGGGAAGGTCACACGCGTTTCGCAATGATCATGGGCCCGGAGCCGCATGGCAACGCGGCGTCGGGCTCGGCACTGATCGATGGCGAGCGTCTACGCTATCCGACTGGCGCGCACTATCTGCCGCTGCCGTCGATGGAGTCCATGCATGTGCGGACCATGCTTGCGGACTTCGGCGTGCTGCTAGCCGGCGCGTCGAGCGCGACCCCCACTTACGACGAGCGCGCGATCGTGCACGCGCCCGACGAGCGTCTCTATCGCGATGGCCGCTGGCAGGAAGGGTTGGTGCCGATCGCCGACGCGACCGCAGGCCGTGCAATCGCATCGTCGCGCGCGAAGCGTGCGCAAGCGCCTTCGGGCTCGGCGATCGATCGCTTCTTCGCCGCCATCGAGATCCTGCGCGAAGCGCGCGGCGCGGACGGCCGCAAGGCGTTCGCGATCCCGATCGTTTTATCGTCAGCCGATCCGCGGTGGACCGCGCTCGACGCGATCAGCTTCTCCGCGTGGCTGACACGCGAGGGCTACGACGATCCGGCGTTGCGCTGGTACCTCGACTACTGCTGCCGCGACGACTACGGCGCGAACGCGGCGCAGGTCTCGGCTTGGGCGGGGCTGCATTATTTTTCCGCGCGCAATGGCCAGGCGAACAACGCAGATCGCGGCGCGGTCCTCACCTGGGCCGAAGGTCTCGATGCGCTGGCGATGCGGCTCGATGCGGCCGCCTTCGCGTCACGCTCCGACGCAACGGATCCATTGCGTCTAGCAGGCACTGCGCTGTCGATACGCGACACGCGCGACGGTGTCGAAGTGCTCTGCGCGCGCCTCACCGGCAATCGCCTCTCGACCTTCGTCGTCCGCGCGCGTCGAGCGATCAGCGCGATGCCGCTCTTCGTCGCCAAGCACGTCGTCGCGTCGTTGAAGAGCGACGGCTACGACCCCGCGCAACACGCACCGCAGGTCGCGCCGTGGCTGGTCGCCAACTTCGTGATGAATCGCCATCCGGAAGAAGCCGCCGGCGCCGAGATCGCGTGGGACAACGTGCTCTATGGCAGCGAAGGCCTCGGCTACGTCGTCGCTACGCACCAGCAGATCCGCGTGGCGCCCTCGGCATCGACCGTCTTCACCGTCTATCGCGCGTTGGCCAACGGCACGCCCGACGATGCGCGTCGCTGGATGGTCGAAGCGCCTGCCGACGAGATCGGCGCACTCGCGTCGCAGGAGTTGCGGGAAGTCTATGGATGGCGCTTCGCACCCTGCGTCGATCGCGTCGAGATCACGTTGCGCGGACATGCGATGGCCACGCCAACGCCTGGCACGCTTGCGAACACGGGCCTGCGAAAACTGCGCGATGCCGACGGTCCCATCCTCTATGCGCACGCCGACCTGTCGGGCTATTCGGTGTTCGAAGAAGCCGCGTGGTGGGGGTGGCGCGCGGCAGAGCGGATGTTGGCTTGAGGACTCAACGCGATGCGCCGGGTGACAGGTTGTCGCGGCTTTATGGTGTGACCGCGACACACCGCCGTTAGAATCGCGCGTTGAACCGGACGCAGAGGCGGCGGCTCGGCAACGCAGACGAAACGCGCAGCGAAGGGGGCAAGGGATCGATGGAGACGCAGCGCCTTCACCGCAGACGCAGCCGAAGGCGTGCGCGCAAGAAGCAGATCGTATGGCTGATCGTGATTGCGGTCGTGATCGGCGTTGCGATCTGGACGAGCATCCTGATCCAGCGTCGTAGCGAGGCGACGATGTTCGCCGCGCCGGGCGCGGAACCAGGCACGCGCGAGCTCGTCAACGGCCCCGTGAATGCGAAAGCCGTTCGGACCAACGCGGCCGCAGCGGCCACCGCGACCAAGAATCTGATCCTGTTCGTCGGACACGGGTACGGCATCGTGCCGATGACCGCGGCGCGCATCTACGCCAATGGCGAGCAGGGTGGCTTGACGGTCGACGGTCTTCCCGAAACCGCGCTGGTCCGGACCCGGTCGCGCAACGCGCAAGCCGCCGACAGCGCCGCCGCGATGAGCGCGTACATGACCGGCATCAAGGTCGACAACGAAGTGCTTTCGCAGAGCGCTGACACGCGCCCCTACGATGAAAACGGTCGGCCGCAGGCGGCGCACGACGAAAGCACCTGCCCGACCGCGGGCAACGGCAAGCCGGCCATCACGTTGCTGGAACTGGCCAAAGCGGCGGGCCGCGCCACCGGCATCGTCACGACGGCGCGCGTGACGCAGGCGCTCGCCGCCGCAAGCTATGCGCACCTGTGTCATCGCGACGGCGAGAACACCATCGCCGCGCAGCTCGTGCCGGGCGGCAATGGCGGCAATCGCCGTCTTGGCGAAGGGGTCGATGTGATCTTCGGCGGAGGCTGGCAACACTTTCTTCCGAAAGACGACCCGCGTGGTTCGGCGCGCAACGATGCGCGCGACCTGTTCGCGGAAATGCGCGCGAAGGGTTACTCGGTGATCGGCCGGCAGACCGAGCTCGCCGCGATGGCAGCCACGGCGATCGGTTCGCTCGCGGGTACGCCTACAGGCACAGCGCCCGGTGCGATCAAGGGCGGCATCAATCCAAACACCGCGCGCACAAGCGTTTCGGCGGCCGGCGGCGCGCCGCCGGTGGGTAAGCTGCTCGGTCTGTTCAACCGATCGGGGATGAGCTACGAAGTCGATCGGCTCGGCAGCAACGAGCCGGGCATCGTGGAGATGACCACGCGCGCGATCCAACTGCTTCAACGCAACCCCAACGGCTATCTGCTGGTGGTCGCGGGCGGGCGCATCGGCGACGCGCTCGATGCGTCGCTGGCGAAGAAGGCGCTGCAGGATGCGCTCGCGTTCGACGACGCCATCGCGGCAGCGTTGGCCAAGGTTCGAGAGCTCGACCCCGATCTCATCAACACCACCATCGTCGTGACCGCCGATCACGATCACACCCTCGTGATGAACGGCCCTGCGGCGCCGGCCGGCCGAACCTTCGAAGCGCGACCCGGCGTGCTCGGTCTCCTGCGCAGCTACAGCGACCCGACGCGGTTTGCGATCGACGCCGGCGGGCGACCTTACACAACGCTGGTCTTCGGCGCCGGAGAAAAGCGCATCAAGGGTGCGCGCTCGCAGGCGCCCGTGCTCAGTGACCTGGCGGTCGCCGACAAGAACTACGCCTATGAAGCCGCGATCGAGGTTGCGGGTGCGATCGGTGGAACGGATGTGATGCTCAGCGCGATCGGCGCGAATGCATCGCGCTTTCACGGCACGATCGACAACACGCAGGTGTTTGAAGTGCTGCGCGGAGCGATGGGGTTATGAACGTACATCCGTGTCGTTCCCGCGCACGCGGAAACCCGGTGTCTTTCGATCGCATCCCGCAACGACGCTGGGCGCCCGCGTTCGCGGGGGCGACGGCTGTTGTACTCGCGCTCGCAAGCTCTGCGACTCACGCCGCCAACGAAGCCCGCAACGTCATCGTCTTCATCGGCAACGGCGTCGGCCCATCGACGACCACCGCCGCGCGCCTGATGCGCTCCAAGGAAGACGGCACGCTCGCAGTGGACACCATGCCCTACCTCGCGCGCGTACGAACCTGGTCGCTTGATGCGCAGACCACCGACGGCGCGGCCGCCGTGTCCGCGCTGATGACCGGGGTCAAGGTGCGCAACGATGTCGTCGCGATGGACGCCACGACGCGAGCCACCGGATTCGCACCCGGCAAGGATCCGCTGCACGGCGTGCCATTTGCCGAGAACCGCTGTCCGGCGAGCGGCAACGGTACGGCATCGACGACGCTGGTCGAACTCGCCATCGCAAAGAACAAGGGCGCCGGCGTCGTCACGACATCGCGATTGACGAACGGACCCACCGCCGCGACCTATGCGCATGTGTGCCATCGCGATGCCGAGTACGACATCGCGCGTCAGGCGGTCCCCGGCGGCACAGGCTTCAACGACAAGCTCGGCAAGGGGATCGACGTCCTGATGGGCGGCGCCGGCGCGTACTGGCGACCCTTCGATGCGGGCAAACGGCCCCGTGGCCGGCCCGACGGCCGCGAACTCGTCGGCGATTTGCGCGCGCAGGGGTACACCTTCGTCACCGACCTCACGGCCATGAACGCCGCGCCGTTCGCGGCCGGATCGCGATTGATCGGCCTGTTCGATTTCGGCGACGAGCAAGGCCACATGTCCTACGAACTCGATCGCGACCCGAATCGCGAACCGAGCCTCGCGCAGATGACCGCGAAGGCGCTGGAGCTGCTGTCGAAACATCCGAACGGATATTTGCTGGTCGTCGAAGGCGGCCGCATAGCTCACGCACTCCACGCGAACCACGCCAGGCGCGCACTCGCGGAGACGATCGCATTCGACGACGCGGTCAAGGTGGCACTCGAGAAAGCCGACCTGGGCCGAACGCTGATCGTCGTCACATCCGATCACGACCACACGATGACCTTGATCGGGGGCAGCCGACGCGGCAGCGAAGTGTTCGGCCTGCATCTGAATCCGGTCACCGGCAAACCGAGCGTCGATGCGAGCGGCAACACCTATACGGCGCTGGTCTTCGGCACCGGCTCGAACCGGCCCGACAAGCGCGCGCCGCTCGACACGCCGACGGTGGTCGGCAAGGACTATCAGCAGGAAGCCGTCATCAAGCTCGCAGGCGACACCGATGGCGGCGGCGACGTGATGCTGTACGCCGCGGGAGCAGGCGCGGCTAATTTTCGCGGGACGATCGAGAACACGCGCGTGTTCACGTTGATCCGGAACGCGGCGGGATATTGAGCAGCCGATGTCGCCATCACAAGAGAACCCCTCTTCGCCTTCAGCGATCATCGTCTCGTTGTCGGGCGTCGGCAAAACCTATGCAGGCGGCTTCACCGCTTTGAAGCACATCGATCTCGAAATTCGCCGCGGCGAAATCTTCGCGCTGCTCGGACCGAACGGCGCGGGCAAGACGACCTTGATCAACATCGTCTGCGGCATCGTCAACGCGACCGCAGGCACGATCACGGCCGACGGGCACGACATCGTTCGCGACTATCGCGCAGCGCGCGCATTGATCGGACTCGTGCCGCAAGAGCTTTCCACCGACGCCTTCGAGACCGTCTGGTCGACCGTGAGTTTCAGCCGCGGCCTGTTCGGCAAGCCGCGCGACGCTTCGCATATCGAGAAAGTATTGCGCGACCTGTCGCTGTGGGACAAGAAGGACGCGAAGATCATGACGCTTTCGGGCGGCATGAAGCGGCGCGTCTTGATCGCGAAGGCGTTGTCGCACGAGCCGCGCATCCTGTTTCTCGACGAGCCCACCGCGGGGGTCGACGTCGAACTGCGCCACGACATGTGGCGCATGGTGCGGGGTCTGCGCGAGAACGGCGTGACCATCATCCTCACCACGCACTACATCGAAGAGGCCGAAGACATGGCCGACCGGATCGGCGTGATCAGCAAAGGCGAATTGATCGTGGTCGAGGACAAGGCCGTACTGATGAAGAAGCTGGGCAAGAAGCAGTTGACGCTGACCCTGCAGAGCCCGCTGGCGTCGCTCCCCGACGCGCTGACAGGGTTGCCGCTCGAGCTGTCGGATCAGGGCGGCACGCTGATCTACACCTTCGACGCGCATTCCGACGAGACCGGCATCGCGGCGCTGTTGAAGCGGCTCGCCGAAAACGGTATCGCCTTCAAGGACCTTCACTCGAGCGAGAGTTCGCTCGAGGACATCTTCGTCTCCCTCGTGAGTGAACGATGACGCGAGCGATGGCACGAACGATGGCGCGGTCGATCATGCGCAGTCCCTCATGAACACGCACGCGATTCGCGCGATCTACCGCTTCGAGATGGCGCGCACCGTGCGCACCCTGATGCAGAGCATCGCGTCGCCGGTGCTGTCGACCTCGCTCTATTTCGTCGTGTTCGGCGCGGCGATCGGTTCGCGCATGGGCGACATCGACGGCGTGCGCTACGGCGCCTTCATCATTCCAGGTCTGATCATGCTGTCGCTGCTCAACGAGAGCATCTCGAACGCGTCGTTCGGCATCTATCTGCCCAAGTGGTCCGGCACGATCTACGAGTTGCTCTCGGCGCCGGTGTCGTACCTCGAAGTCGTGATCGGCTATGTCGGCGCCGCGGCGACCAAGTCGATGATGCTGGGCATCCTGATCCTGGTCACCGCGCGCTTGTTCGTGCCTTACGAGATCGCACATCCGCTGTGGATGCTCGGCTTCCTGCTCTTGACCGCGGTCACCTTCAGTCTCTTCGGCTTCATCATCGGCATCTGGGCCAACGACTTCCAGAAGTTGCAGGTGATCCCGTTGATGGTCGTCACGCCGCTGACCTTCCTCGGCGGCGCGTTCTATTCGATCAGCATGCTGCCGCCGATCTGGCAGAAGATCACGCTGTTCAACCCGGTGGTCTATCTGATCAGCGGATTTCGCTGGAGCTTCTACGGCGTGGCCGATGTGAATGTCGGCGTGAGCCTGGGCATGACGCTGGGATTCTTGTTTCTTTGCGTCGTCGCGGTGTGGTGGATCTTCAAGACCGGGTATCACATCAAGACGTGATGAGGTCATTGCGCAAGTAGCCGGAATCATTGGCCAACGCGCGTGACCCAATCGACGACCGCATCGAGACTGCGGAAGTCGGCGACCGATCGCGCCTCCACATCGGGATGGCGCTCGCGCATCATGCGTGCGAGTGCATTGCCCGGCCCGAGTTCGAGGCAGACCGTCGCGCCGCGCTCGACCATCGCGTCCATGCAATCGACCCAGCGGATGGTTGTACTGATCTCACGCGCGAGGACATCGATGGCGGTCGATGCGTCGCGCACCGCGCTGCCATCGAGGCTGGACAACACGGCGATGTCCGGGTCGCGCCAGCGTGCCTCGTGCAACGCCTTGCTAAATGGGTCGCTCGCCGACGCGAGGCGCGGTGTGTGCGATGCGATACCGACCCGCAAGCGCTGCGCGCTCGCGCCCCTCTCGAATGCATCGCGCATCAAGGCTTCGAGGCTCGATGACGAACCGCCGACGATGAAGTGATCGTCGCCATTGACGATCGCGATGGTTGCGCCATGCGCTGCGCACAGGGCATCCACCACGCTGCGCGTCAGTCCGCGCAACGCGGCCATGCCGTCGTCGCTCGCATTGGCTGCATGCATCGCCGCATTCATCAAATCGGCGCGCTTGCGTGCGAGCGCGACCGTGTCGGCGAGCGTGAGACTGCGCGCGCATCCGTAAGCGGCGAGTTCGCCGACGCTGTATCCGGCAAACAGGATGGGCGATGCGATGCGCGCAGCGAGCGACGACCACAGCGCGACTTGGTACGCACAGATCAATGGTTGCGCAGTTGCATTGTCGAAAGCCAGCGATGGATCGCGCCTGATCGATGCGAGGCCTATGCCGGCCGCGCCGCACGCCGCCTCAAGCGACGCGCGAGCCGCGGCGTCGGATTCGAACAGGTCGAACATCGCGGGCTCCTGCCCGCCCTGCCCCGAGCACAGGACCGCGAGGCTCACCGCGATTCGACCAGGCGATCGACGAACAAGGTCGCCGCGAGCAGATCGGCGCTGCCTCCGGGACTGAGCTTGCGCGCGACGAACGCGCGGCCGATCGCGCGAAGTTCGGACTCCCACGCGGCATCGGCGACGCCGCCGCGATCGAGGAAGTCCCGCGCGGCGCGCTGTGCGAATGCGAGGCCTTCGGTCCCGCCGCGATAGAGCAGATTGGTGTCGGTCGTCGTCGCAATCGAGGTCATCAACACGTGAACGCGCGCGCGGCGCTGGTCCAGCCCGCGATCCCACGCATCAAGAAGTGCGGGCCACAGCGATGCGAACACGGTCGGGAACCCATTCGCGGCTTCGCGACGCGCGCCGCCCGCACCGTAACGCGCGGTCACCGACGATCCGTGCGACGCGAGGTCGGCAGGCGCGCTATCGATGTGCCGACCCCACAGGTTGCAAATCGTGTCGCGCACATTCGCCGTCGTGACTGCGAGGTCATTCGCCATGCAGTGCGCAATCGCCGCCGCGAGCAATCCGATGTTGAAGATCGCGCCGCGATGCGTGTTGACTCCTTCCGTCGCGCGCAGCATCGCGCGTTCGGTGGCCATGCCGATTTCCTGCAATCGTGCGAACGGTGCGTCGCTCATGGCCGCGTACACCATTTCCTTGAACCCGCGCCGAAGCGCGACGATGCTCTTCATCATCGTCGTCGCATCCATGTCGTCGTGGCTGCCGCGATCGTCGGAACACACGAGCCCGGGCTTGGGAGACAGCGCGAGTTCCGCGTGAAGGCTTGCGATTGCCGCGTGCACGATCGCGTGCGGCGGCGATAACGCGTGTGCCGAACAATTCAGCCGCGCCGCGTGCGATGGCCGCGAGCGCGCCGGCGCTTCCACGACCAGCGTCATGCGGCCTTCCCGGCCGGGCGCAGCGGTGACAGGCGCATCGCGACGCCGTCATCGGTCTTGATCAATACGCGCTCGGGTCTGCAGAGCAGTTCGCGCCACGCGCAGGCGCCGCCGTCCATCAAGAGCAATTCCCCATCGGCGCGCAGGACGCTCTTGCGTTCCCACGCCTGTTCCCACGTTGCGAGCAAGGCTAGCGTGCGCTCGATGTGCGACACATCGCGTGCGGCCCAGAGCAGATCGACATCCGAGCTCGGCGTGACGCAAGGCTCGCCCGCAACGTGTTGCCACGCGAGCGAGCCGTACACGAAGAACGCCGTGCCGCCGGCTTGGCTGCGCACGACGAGATCGTGCAGAGCCGCTTGCCACCCGATCGGCGCCGTAGCGATGACCTCATCGAGTCGCAAGGGCGGCGCGACTCTAGCGACGGCGCGTGCATCGACGACAAAGGCAATGCGCACTCGGCCCTGCGCGAGCGGCAGCGCAATGCCGAGTGCGCAAGCATCGGAGGCGCAGGCATCGCGGCGACACGCGACCGCAGGGCGGCTCTTCGCGATCCAGTCGTCGAGCAGGGAGAGAGCACGCGCATCATGCGACGAGCGCAGATGCGATCGCCACGTGGAAGGATCGAGCCAGACCCGCGCATGCCGCGTGGGTCGCGACGATGAAACGTCAGTCGAGCGCATCGCTACGCACGCGTCTCGCAACATCGAACGCCATCGTGCGACCGCCGCGCTCCTGTCCGCGCTCACGTCGATGATCGAGCGAGTCCCCCGCGCGAAGCGCGTCGCGCAGCGCGCTCGCGAGGTCGCCCGACCAGAGGCTCTCGAGCCCGCCCATCTTCAGATAATTGATCGCGCCGGGTGCGAACACCGGCGAGCTCGCCGCAAGTTCTTCGAGGCGTTCCTCCGCGATTTTTGTGACGCGCGCCATCGCGGGCAGATTCATCACGCTGATCTCGGCCGATGCGAGCGCATGGCAGGCGTCGGCCATCATGCCGCTGGTCAGATAGCCGCCGCTGGCCGCGCGCCCATACACCAGACTCACGATGCGATGCCCCGCGCGGCGCGCGACTTCAAGGCACTTGGCCAAGTGCGCCATGTAGGCGTTGATGCCGAGCATTTCGTCGCGATGACGCAATCGCTGGCCTTGCGTATCGATCAACAGCAGCATCGCGCGACCCGGATGTTCGCGAACCGTACGCAGCACGTCGACGGCCATCGAGAAGGCAAGCTCGACGCCGATCGCCGCATGATTCGCGGTGCCGATCACGCAGACCGTTTCGCCATCGACGCTGCCGGCGCCGTGGATGAAATCGCCGTCGACCGCGATGCTGTGGCCCTCGGGAAAAAGCGTGTCGAAGAGTTTAGCGGTTTCCATAGGGTTGTCCATCGTCACACCTCGACGCGCGCTTTCGACGCGGCTTCGACGAACGCGTCGCGATCGAGCAGAGCGACGCCTTCGGGCGCCTCCACTCCGAGTGCGCGCCAGACCTCGAACGCATCGTGCGACTTGCCGAAGCGCTCGAGACGCGTCTCCAGCGCCGCTTGTTCGGCGAGCAATGTTTCCAGCGTCAGCGGTCGCTTGCGATCGAGCGCCGCGATCGCGGCATCGCGAAATGCGCCGATGTCGTCGTCGACGATCACGCTCGCGTCGCCGCACAGATAGCGATGCTTGCCGCCGGTGGTCCTCCACACGAGCGCGCGATCGCGCGAGTCGAATTCCTCGACCCCGTGCGCGGTCTCGATCACCTCGGGACCGGACATGCCCAGGCGGCCTTCCTCGCTCATCACGATCGTGTCGCAGCAACTCGCCACCAGTCCCATGCCGCCGAAGCAGCCGACGCTGCTGCCGATGAGGCCGATCACCGTGATGCCGGCCGCGCGCGCGTCGAGCAGCGCGCGCATGACTTCGGATACCGCGATCAAGCCCGCGTTGGCTTCGTGCAGGCGTACGCCGCCGGATTCGAGCAACAGCAACACCGCTGCGGGCTTCTGATCGATCGCGCGTTCGAAAAGACCCGTGAGCTTCGCGCCGTGCACTTCGCCGACCGCGCCGCCCATGAAGCCGCCTTCCTGCGAAGCGACGAAAACGCGTCGCCGCGCAAGGAGACCTGCACCCACGATCACGCCGTCGTCGAACGCGACCGGCGCGTCGAGCAGCGGCAGATGCGGACTGGTCGCGCGCGAAGCGGGCGGGAGCAACTCCTTGAACGAGCCCGCGTCGAGCAGGCCGTGCAAGCGTTGCCGCGCGTCGGCTTCGTAGTAACTGTGTTTCATTTTCGATGGCGATCCACGCCGCGAAATTCTTCGAGCGCCTGATCGAGCCTGAGACTCACGACCGCGGGCGTCGCGCCGACATCGTTGATCGAGATGCGAACCGCGCCGATGTGCGAGCGTTCGAAGAAGTCGCCGAGCACCGCGGCCCACACGTGATCGAAGCCGCGCGCGGGCGTGTGTACGTCGATGCTGCAACGGCCATCGTCCGCGACCGGCTCGACCATCACTTCGAGATTGCCCGACGAGACGACGCCGACGACAATGGGCTGTGCGTTGGTGTTCGCCGACTGACCGCCCTCGAAGGTGAAGTTCAGATGTTCCATCGTCGTGGCTTTGCTCCTCCCCTTCAAGGAGAGGTTGGGGGTGGGTGTTCTACCAATTCCGAAAGCGCTTGGGCGGATCGTAAAGCCCGCCCGAAGCGCGCACCAGATCCTTGATCGAACGCGCGGCGAGCAGATCGCGCGTCGCGTCGCGCTTGGCGATGCCGAGGTCCTCGGGTCGCTGCACGATGCGTCGGTCGCGCAGATTCTCGACCATACGCTTGTCGCGCGCGAGTCCGACCGGCGTGTAGCCCGCGATACCGCGTATCGCCTGTTCTCGCTCGTCGACGGTACGACACATCAACAGATTGGCGATGCCTTCCTCGGTGACGATGTGCGACACGTCGTCGCCATAGATCATCACCGGCGGCAGGCTCATGCCGGCCTTCTCTGCGAGCTTCCACGCGTCGAGCGTTTCAACGAAAGCCGGCTCCATATGTTCGCGATAGGTCTCGACGGTTTGCACGACCAGCTTGCGGCCTCTGGGGATCGCGTTGCGTCCATCGGCTCCGACCACGCGCGCTTCCTCGCCCGCCTTCAACCATGCCGGACTCGCATGACGCCGCCCGCGCGCATCGGCGCCCATGTTGGGCGCGCCGCCGAAGCCGGTGATGCGGTCGAGCGTCGCGGTCGAACTGTTGCCCGTCAGATCGATCTGCAAGGTCGAGCCGATGAAGAGGTCGCACGCGTAGTGACCGGCAGCCTGACAGAGCGCGCGGTTCGATCGCATCGAGCCGTCGGCGCCGGTGAAGAACACGTCCGGCCGCGCAGCAATGTATTTCTCCATGCCGAGTTCGGAGCCGAACGAGTGGATCGATTCGACGAAGCCGGCTTCGATCGCGGGGATCAAGGCGGGGTGCGGATTCAATGCCCAGTGCGTGCAGATCTTCCCCTTGAGTCCGAGGCTCGCCGCATACGTCGGCAGCAGCAGTTCGATCGCGGCGGTGTCGAAGCCGATGCCGTGGTTCAGGCGCTGGACGCCGTAGGGCGCGTAGATGCCTTTGATGACGAGCATCGCCATCAACACCTGGATCTCCGAGATCAACGCCGGGTCGCGTGTGAAGAGCGGCTCGATGTAATGCGGCTTGGGACTCGGGATGTAGAAGTCGATCCAGTCGGAGGGAATGTCGACGCGCGGCAGCTTGTCGACCACCTCGTTGACCTGCGCGATCACGATGCCGCTCTTGAACGCAGTGGCCTCGACGATCGCCGGCGTGTCTTCGGTGTTCGGACCCGTATAGAGATTGCCCTCGCGATCGGCGGCCTGCGCGGCGATCAACGCGATGCGCGGGGTGAGGTCGACGAAGTAGCGCGCGAACAGTTCGAGGTAAGTGTGGATCGCGCCGATCTCGATGCGCTTCTCGGTGGTCAACCGCGCGAGACGCGCGCCTTGCGGACCCGAGAACGAGAAGTCGAGACGCGAGGCGATGCCACGCTCGAACACATCGAGATGCTCGGGCAACGCGAGCACCGACTGCACCATGTGCAAGTCGTGAACGCGGCTCGCATCGAGCGAAGCCAACGTCTTCGCGAGGAAGTCGGCCTGCTTCTGGTTGTTGCCTTCGAGACAGACGCGGTCACCGGGTTCGAGCACGGCTTCGAGCAAGGCGGTCGCGTTCGCGGCGTCGACGTGCTTGCCGCTTGCAAGTGCGCGCGCACGCGCCAGGCGTGCATCGCGCGAGCGGCGCTGCGCGTCCCACGTGCGCATCAAACTCATCGCGCGACCGGCGCACCCATCACGATATCCGGCAACCCGGTGGCGATGCCCGGAAACACGCACAGCAAGATGATCGCGAGGAACATCAGCCCCACGAAAGGCAGCACGCCCCAGATCACGTCCTTCAGGGGAATGTCGGGCGCGATATTCTTGATGACGAAGATGTTGAGTCCCACCGGCGGATGGATCAGACCCATCTCCATCACGATCGTCATCACCACGCCGAACCAGATCAGGTCGAAGCCTGCGGCCTTCAGCGGCGGCAGGATGATGGGCGCGGTCATCAGGATGATGGACACCGGCGGCAGAAAGAAGCCGAGCACGATCACCATCACCAGAATCGCGGCGAGCAAGATCCACTTCGGCAGATGCATCGCGACGACCGACTCCGCCGCGCCCTGCGAGATGTGCAGCGAACTCATCACGTACGAATAGAGCAGCGACATGCCGATGATGAACATCAGCATGGTCGACTCCTTGATGGTCGACGTGACGATGGGACGCAACTGCTTGGGTCGCCAGATCGCATAGACGATGGCGATCAAGACGAGCGCGAGGATGCCGCCGAGACCCGCGGTTTCCGACGGCGTCGCATAGCCGCCGTAGAGCGCGACCATCACGCCGATCAACAGCACCACGAAGGGCAGCACGCGCGGCAGCATCTCGACTTTTTCGGCGATGGTGTACACGTGCGTGTCGAGCATCCCCGATGCGGTGCCGTGACCTTCGAAGGCGCGCATCGCAAGCTTGTGTTCCTTGCGATAGCGATACACCGCGTAACTCGCGAACAGCGCGACCAGGAGGACACCCGGGCCGATGCCCGCAAGGAAGAGGCGCCCCAACGACTGCTCGGCCGCGACCGCGTAGAGAATCATCGTGATCGACGGCGGCAACAGGATGCCGAGCGTACCGCCGGCCGCGATGATGCCCGCGGCGAACCCCGGCGAGTAGCCGCGCATGCGCATTTCGGGAATGCCCGCGCTGCCGATCGCCGAGCAGGTCGCGGGGCTCGAGCCCGACATCGCCGCGAACAGCGCGCATGCGAACACGTTGGCGATCCCGAGGCCTCCGGGGATCTTGCCCATCCACGCGTGCATCGCCGAGTACAGATCCTTGCCCGCGGGCGACTTGCCGATCGCCGCGCCCTTGAGGATGAAGAGCGGGATCGACAGCAGCGTGATGCTCGCCATCTCTTCGTAGACGTTCTGCGTGACGGTGTCGAGCGCAGACGCGGGCATGAAGAAATACATGAAGCTCACCGCGACCGCGCCGAGTGCGAACGCAATCGGCATGCCCGAGAACATCACGAGCAAGGTCGCGATGCCATACGAAATGCCGATCGCGAGTTCACTCATCGGTGAGCTTTCGGCGCATCGGTCAGTTCGGTTTGCTTGACGACGATGCTGTGCCTGCGATCGGCGATGCGGCTGGTGCATTCAAGCAGCAACTGAAGGCTTAGCAGCGTCATGCCGCCGGCCATCAACGCGTACGGAATCCACAACTTCGGCCCCCACGTGGATGTGGTGGTCTGGCCTTCGCGAAAAGCTTCGAGGCACAGCGTCCACGACTTCCACGCGAAAAACGCGCAGAACAGGAAGCTGATCAGATCGACCACGATCATGCGCACATGATTGACGCGGGCAGACAAGAGCCCGGGGATGGCCTCGATGCCGACGTGACCTCGAAACTGCTGCACGTAGGCTGACGAAAAGAAAGTCGCGCCGACGAGAAGAAACACCGCCATCTCGTCTTGCCAGTCGGTCGGGATCTTGAGGAAGTAACGCGCGATCACGCTGTAGGTCAGGATGCAAGCGGCGCCGACCAGCGCGAGCATGCACGGCACCATCAGCCAGCGATTGATCGCCTGCATAACGCGGTTGAGCGCGGCGAAAAGCGGATGCCCGTGTGGCGGACCTTCTGGCGCGGCCAGCTCGGTGCCGGCCTCTGTGACGTCGAGCGGCGCGTGGCTCACGCCGAAACTTTTTCGGCCAGCTTCAGGAATCGCGCCGTGCTTTCCGATTGCTCCGCAAAGCTCTTCCACGCACTCTCGCGCGCGACGGCAACCCACTTCTTCAACGCGGCGTCGGTCAGGTCGTGGACCTTGACGCCGGCTTTCGTGTAGATCTCGATGACCTTGCTGTCGTCGGCCTTGGCGCCGTCGATCGCGAGCTTTTCCATTTCCGCTCCGACGGTCATGATCAGGGCCTGCTGGTCCTTGGGCAATTTGTCGAACACGATCTTCGACATCAAGAGCGGCTCGAGCAGGAACCAGTACGACTTGCCCTGCTTGTTGATGGTCAGGTGCTTGGACACTTCTTCGAGCCGGAAAGAAATCAGGCTGGTCGACGACGTGGTGACGACGTCCACCACGCCGGTCTGCATCGCCGCGTAGGTTTCGTTCGACGGCAAGGACAGCGTGGCCGCGCCCGCGGCCTTCGCGGTCAGATCCATCTCCTTGCCGCCACCGCGAAACTTGAGGCCCTTCACGTCTTCGGGATTGACGACCGGGCCCGCGCGACTCACCGCACCGCCCGCCTGCCAGATCCACGTGACGATGATCACGCCTTTCTCGGCGAGAAGATCGGTCAAGGCCTTGCCGATCTCCGCCTTCTTCCACGCATAGCCCTGCTCGTACGACGTGACGATGCCGGGCAAGAGCGTGATGTTGAGCTCGGGCACTTCGCCGCCGGCATACGACATCGGCAACAACGTCAGGTCGAGCGCGCCCTTCCTGATCGCGCTGAACTGCGAGTTGACCTTCATCAACGACGAGCCCGGATAGACGTTCGCCTTCAGCGCGCCATTGCTGCGCTTGTCGATCTCCTGCGCGAAGCGGCGGCAGATGCGATCGCGGAAGTCTCCTTCGGTGTCCGAGCCGCCGGGGAACTGATGCGAAATTTTCAGCGGGTCGGCGGCCCATGCGCTGCGCCCGATGAGCGAAGAAAATGCGGACAGTGCAGGCGTGGCAGCAAGCCCCGCGACGAGTGTGCGGCGAACTTTGTCCATCTTGTCTCCTTGAACGGTCCTTGTCGTATGCAGGCTCTGGGCCCACCCGGCGGTCGTGTCTGCCAGTGTAGCGAGACGCGCGCCCGCTCGCCTCGGGGTTTTCCACCAGCCCGCATCGGCAGAACCCTCAATAAGCACCCGACAGCAACGAGCCGAAGCCGGGCGCGTGCGTCTTTAGACCGAGCTTCTTCAGCATCATGAAGGTCGTGCAGACCGACGACGAGAGCACCGGAAGGCCGCTGCGATCCTCGATGATCTGGATCGATGCCAGCGACGGCATCTGCACGCAGGCCGATGCGACGATCGCATCGGCGTCGCTGGTGTTCAACCGCTTGGTGATCTCGATCGGCGCCCTCGGATCCTGACGGCCCACTTCGAGGTTGTCGGGGATTTCGAGCGAGATGCTGTCGACGACTTCGATGCCTTCGTTCTCGATGTAGTCGATCACGAGGCGCGTCAGCGGCTTCATGTAGGGCGCGAGGATCGCGACCTTCTTCGCGCCGATGGTCTTGATGCCATCGACCAGCGCGCCCGCGCTGGTGACCACCGGCGCCGGGCCGCCGGCTTCGACGGTGCGGCCGTGCAGCCGCGCTTCGGAGACGCGGTGATAGCCGTGACCCATGCTCATGATCGCGACCAGGCATGCGTAGCCGAGCACATCGACACGCGCATCCGCGAGTTCGAGCGCGCAACGATCCGAGTCACGGTCCATCGCTTCGAGCTCTTCCTTGATCACCTTCTGCATCCGCATGCGGCTCGAATGAAACGTGAAGCGCTCGGGCAGCACCGCCTCGCGCGCGCGCAGCATCGCGGGGATTTCGGTCTCCATCGTGGTGTTGGAACTTGGGACGATCTGCCCGATGCGGAACTGGGTCTTGGTCATGGTGTATTTCGCAAGCATCGTGATTTCACGCGGCGAGCAGATCTGCAAGTTCGACGAAGTCGTTCGCGACGATATCAAACTCTCCGTTTTCGATGGCGGGCAAGGGCTTGCCCGCTCCCATCTCGAGTGGCCGAACGACATAACCCGTGCGGCATCCGGACGCGCGCGCGGCGCGCAGGTCGTCGGGATGGCACGCGACCAGCATCAACTCGTGGGGCGCGATGTCGAGCAGGGCGGCGGTACCGCGATAGGTTTCGGGATCGGGCTTGTAGTGATGAAAGAGCTCGGCCGACACGATGCAGTCCCACGGCAGGCGTGCCCGCTTTGCCATGTTGGTGAGCAACGAGAAGTTGCCGTTCGACAACGGCGCGATCACGTAGCGCTGCTTCAATCGCGCGAGCCCTTCGATGCTGTCGGGCCACGGGTCGAGGCGATGCCAGACGCGATTCAGATGCTCGCGATCGGCTTCGCTCAAGCCTTCGACGCGAAAGCGCGCGATCAGCTCGTCGAGGATCAGCCGATGCAGCGCGTCGATCTTCATCCACGGCAACGCACCGGTGCGCACGCGATGCATCGCAGGCCGATAGCCGTCGCGCCACGCGTCGGTGAACGCGGTCCAGTCGGCGGCGAGGCCGCGGCTACCACCGAAGGCTTCAAGTTCCCTGATGATGCTGCCGCGCCAATCGACGACGGTGCCGAAGACGTCGAAGGCTAGCGCTTTGATCTCGCGGGTTGTGTTCGATTGCATCCGGAACTCCTGCTGATTGAATACGCGTGTCGCCCGCATCATGCCGGCGCGGTAGCATGGCGTTGCATCCACGTCACCACAACCTCATGTCGAATCCACCGGCCACAGAAACCGATCAGGGCACGATCGAAGACGACGCGTCGACGGACCCGTCGGCCAGTTCGATTGGCAACGCGCTCGGTTCGGCAACGATGGAGCCGCCTTCGCTCGATGCCGCCGCAGTCGGGGCGGTGCCCAACAGCGTCGAGGCCGAGACCGCGATGGACGTCGAGTTCGGCGCGACCACTGCGCCTGTACCCCACGCAGCGAAGGTCGCGATGGCGACGCCCAGCCGCACGCGCCTCGCCATCATGCTCGCGGCGATGGCGATGCTCGGCCCGTTCTCGATCGACACTTATCTGCCCGCCTTCCCCGAGATCGAAGCATCGCTCGATGCCTCGGCGATTCAGGTGCAGCAGACCATGACCGCCTACCTGCTCGCGTTCGCGGTGATGATCCTGTGGCACGGCGCGCTGTCGGATGCGCTCGGACGACGCATCGTGATCCTGGTGTCGCTGGTGGTGTTCGTGGTCGCGTCGTTCGGTTGCGCGTCGGCGCATTCGATCCAGTATCTGTGGGCGTTCCGCATTCTTCAGGGCGTGTCAGCGGGTGCCGGCATCGTCGTCGGGCGGGCGATGGTGCGCGACCTCTACGCCGGTCCCGAAGCCGAGAAGCTGCTGGCGCTCGTGACGATGATCTTCGCGATCGCACCCGCGATCGCACCGATCCTCGGCGGCTGGATCGTCGCGGCCTTCGACTGGCGCACCATCTTTCTCGTGCTGTTCATGTACTCGGCGCTGCTGCTGTGGGCGTGCTGGCGCCTCTTGCCCGAGACCCTGCCGGTCGCGCAGCGCACGACCTTCAATGCCGCGTCGTTGTGGGCCAGCTACAAGTCGGTGTTCGGCGCGGTGCGCTTTCACGCCTACGCGGCCACGATGGCGTTCAACTTCGCGGGCCTGTTCCTGTATGTCGCGGCTGCGCCGGCGTTCATCATCCAGCACCTACATTTGTCCGCGCGCAGCTTCGGATGGTTCTTCATCCCGTCGGTCGCCGGCATCTTCCTTGGCGCGCTGCTCGCCAATCGGCTCGCCGGTCGCTTCAAGATCGGGCGACAGGTTCGCGCGGGCTTCCTGTTGATGGGCGGCGCGGCGATCGCGAATCTCGCGTACCACGCCTTTCTTCCGGCCGCGATCCCCTGGTCGGTGATGCCGGTGTTCTTCTACACGATCGGCATGGCGCTGACTGCGCCCGGCGTGACCTTGATGGTGCTCGACCTCTTCCCCACGCATCGCGGCGTGGCCGCATCGTGTCAATCGTTCGCGCAGACGATGCTCGGGGCGGTGGTCGCGGGCGTGGTCGCGCCTATCCTTTCGACATCCGCGTTCCGGCTCGCGATCGGCCAGAGCATTTGCGTATTGATCGCGTTGATCGCGTGGCGCATCGGCAGATCGCGACGCATCGCGGGGCCGCGCACGGTCTGAATGCAACGGCTCGCTCGCGCGCGGCGGCCCCCACCCTAAGCCGCCCGTACAAAGGGGCGGGAGCAACGCCGCTTTCACAAAGCCGTCACACGATTCGCGCATCCTCGGCCGGCATTTTTCTCGAGGAGCTCCCATGCATACGAAGTCCTTCGCGGCCCTGATCGCCGCGACGCTGACGTGTTTTCTCGCCACGTCCTGCGGTGGCGATGACAACAACAATACCGACACGCCCCCACCGGTCGCGAGCGAACAACCGAAAAACGTCATCTTCTTTCTCGGCGACGGCTACGGCATGGTCCCGATGACCGCTGCGCGCATCTATGCGGTGGGTGAAAGCGGCGACCTCGCGATCGATACCTTCCCCGAGACCGCGTTCGTCAAGACTTATTCGAACGATGCGCAGGTCACCGATAGCGCTCCCTCGATGTCGGCCTACATGACCGGCGTCAAGATGAACAACGAGGTGATCTCGTCGACACAAGACACCAAGGCGACCGACGCGAACGGCGTCCCCTTCATCAACGGCGCCGACAGCACGTGTCCTGCAACCGGCAACGGCAGCGCGGTGACGACGCTGCTCGAACTCGCGAAGGCCGCGGGCCGCGGCACGGGCGTCGTCACCACGACGCGCATCACGCACGCGACGCCCGCGGCCACCTATGCGCACATCTGCCATCGCGACGGCGAGAACACCATCGCCAATCAGATGGCGGTCGGCGGCGCGGGGTTCAACGGCAAGCTCGGCGACGGAATCGATGTCGTGCTAGGCGGCGGCTGGCAACATTTCCTCGCGAAGGGCGACGCACTCGGGTCGTCGCGCAGCGATACGCGCGATCTCACCGCCGAGATGAAGGCGAAGGGCTACGCGTACGTGACGACGCAGACGGCGCTCAACGCGACGCCTGCCTCGACCACCAAGCTGCTCGGCCTGTTCAACCGGTCGCACATGAACTTCGACCTCGACCGGGGCGCAACGACCGAACCCAGCATCGCCGAGATGACGACCAAGGCGATCGACATGCTGCAAAAAAATCCCAAGGGTTACTTCCTGATGGTCGAAGGCGGCCGCATCGATCAGGCGCTGCATCCGACGCTGGCGAGGAAAGCCTTGCAGGACGCGAAGGCGTTCGACGATGCGATCGCGGCCGCGATCGCGAAGGTCAAAGCAGTCGATCCGGAAATGAAGAACACGCTGATCGTCGTGACGGCCGATCACGATCACACGCTGGTGTTGAACGGCTACAGCGCATTGACCGGCAAGACCACCGACACCAACCCCGGTGTACTCGGCCTGATGCGCGACTTCAGCGATCCGACGAAGCCCGCGCTCGACGCGGACGGCATGCCGTTCACCAACCTCGTGTTCGGCAACGGCGAGAGCCGCGTCAACACCGCGCGCTCGGCGATGACGCCGCTGACCGATGCAGTGGTGTTCGACAAGAACTATCACCAGGAGGCCGCCGTGCAGATGACGGCCGGCAACGAAACTCACGGCGGCGCCGACGTGTTCCTCGGTGCGATGGGTTTGAACGCAACGCAATTTCGCGGCGTGATGGACAACACACGCGTCTTCACACTGGTCAAGAACGCGGTGGGTCTGTGAGTCTCACGCTACCGCACCAAGGAGAATCTGAAATGACTTCAATGATTGCGCGAGCCGGACTCGACACTCGCATCAAGATGAGCCTCGCAGCGGCGTGCGTCGCGCTTGCGTTTGGGTCGGCATCGGCCTTCGCCGCCGGCGAAGCGAAGAACGTGATCTTCTTTCTCGGCGACGGCATGGGTCCGGTCACCGTCACCGCCGCACGCATCATGAAGGTCAAGGAAGAGGGCTCGCTGAACATGGACACGCTGCCGTACACGGCGCGCGTGCGGACCTATTCACTCGATGCGCAGACCACCGACAGCGCACCGTCGATGGCCGCCTACATGACCGGCGTGAAGACGCGCAACGAAGTGCTCGGCATGGACGCCAGTACGCGCGCGATCGGCTTCGACTCGACCCGCGATCCGGTGACCGGCGTACCGGCCGCCATAAACAATTGTCCTGCAACCGGCAACGGCTCGCCTTCGACGACGCTGCTCGAACTCGCGATCGCAAAGGGCAAGGCGACCGGCGCGGTATCGACGGCGCGCATCACGCATGCAACCCCGGCCGCAACCTACGCGCACGTGTGCCATCGCAATGCCGAATACGAGATCTCGCGTCAGGCCGTTCCCGGCGGCGCGGGCTTCAACAGCAAGCTGGGCAGCGGCATCGATGTGCTGATGGGCGGCATCAGTTACTACTGGCGTCCCTATGTCGCAGCGACGCGGCCGCGCGGGAGACCCGATGGCCGCGATCTGGTCGCCGAACTCCAAGGCAAGGGCTACACCTTCATCAGCGATCTCGCATCGCTGAACGCGGCGCCGACCAGCGGGCCGAACGGCACCGGCGCGCGTCTGGTTGGTCTGTTCGACTTCGCCGAATTGCAAGGCCACATGAGCTACGACCTCGATCGCGATCCCGCGAAGGAGCCCAGCCTCGCGCAGATGACCGCCAAGGCGATCGCGGTATTGTCGAAGAACCCCAACGGCTACTTCCTGATGGTCGAAGGCGGCCGCATCGATCACGCACTACATGGGACGAACGCCAAGCGCGCGCTGACCGACACGATCGCCTTCGACGACGCGATCAAGGTTGCACTCGACAACGCCGACCTGCCCAACACGCTGATCGTCGTCACGGCCGATCACGATCACACGATCGCCTTCAACGGTTACGGCAAGCGCGGCACAGACATCCTCGGCGTCAACGTCAACTATGCGAGCGGCAAGCCGAGCAGCGATGCGAACGGCAACAACTACACGACGCTGGTGTTCGGCAACGGCTCGAATCGTCCCAACGCACGCACGCCGCTCGACCCGGTCGCCGTCACCGGCAAGGACTATCTGCAGGAAGTCGCGATCCGTCGCGGCAGTCCGGGTTCGGAGACGCACGGCGGCGGCGACGTGATGCTGTTCGCTGTGGGAGCGGGCGCGACCGTCTTCAAGGGCACGATCGACAACACCAAGGTATTCACGCTGGTCAAGTCGGCGGCGGGGTATTGATGCGTGCGTCGATGTCCGCGTCTCTTGTCCGGATCGCGACCCGCGCGCCCGGCCTGCTGGTGCTCTTGCTCGCATCGTCGCTTGCGGGCGTGACCTGCGTCGCGGTCGCTGCGAGCGGGGTCGCGATTGGGGTCACGTCAGCGAGCGACCTCGATGCGATCGTCACGAACGAGAGCACCAGCGTCTCGCATACCGGCGTCACGCGAACCGAGCGCTTCGAAGAACGCGTGATTCGCCGCGACGGTCATGTCTGGACCGAGCGCGTGATACCCGCGGTTGCTGCGCGCACGCACGCGGTCGATCACGATGCGAAGTCCGAAGGCGCCGAGCATCGGCATTTCGACTTCGAGACCGCGGCGCGTCACGTGACGCGCGAGGCCGGCGGCACGACGCACGTCGAATACGTCGATCACGAAAAGAAGTGGACCGTGTTCGTCCCCGCCGCCGAATACGGACCGGTCGGCTTTCTGGGCAACTGGGAAGCGGAGTTCTACCTCACGCCGCCCGCGTTGATCGCGCGCATGCCGGTGCTCGCGACGCGCAAGACCGGCCGGGTCGATGGCGCGGCCGACTCTGCGGTGTGGCATGAGGAGCATCGCAATGGCTGGACGAATCGCGTGCTGTGGTCGAACGCGCATCGCTATCCGCTCGCGATCGAAGCGAGCCGCGATGACGGCACGATGACGCGCCGGACCGTGGTGAGGATGGTTGCCGCAACGCCAGCCGATCGACTGCCATGGCGCAGACTCTCCGGCTATCGCGCGCGTACCTACGACGACTTCATGGACTGATCCGGTTCGAGCGTCGTTCGATTTTTCCACGCGTGATGACTCCATCCGTGAATTGATCCTTCCTTCCCCGTCGACCCGCGCGGTGTAGAGTTTCGAGCCGTGCGCGCGTCGACCCCATCTGCGGTGACGTGCTTCGCATCGCAGAACAAGGGGAGATGCATGACCATCGCTACATCGGCCAGCGAGCCTCTGCACTATCGCCATTGGCCGCCGAATCTTCCGCATCATCTCGACCTGCCGGCCACCAGCCTCTGGTACAACCTCGAGGTCACCGCGACGCGCTATCCCGAGCGCGCGGCGATCGTGTTCTACGATTCGATTCTCACCTACGCACAACTGCGGGTTCAGGCCGAGGCGCTTGCGGGATGGCTGCAACACCACTGCGGCGTGGCGCGCGGCGACCGCGTGATGCTCGACTTCCAGAACAGTCCGCAATTCGTGATCGGCTACTACGCGATTCTTCGCGCGGATGCCTTCGTGGTGCCGGTCAATCCGATGCTGCGCACCGAAGAGCTGCGCCACTACGCGAACGACAGCGGCGCGCGCGTCGTGCTGTGCGCGCAAGACAACTGGTCGCAGCTCGCGCCGCTGATGAAGGGTGCAGGGACCGGCGACGAAGGTGCGAACTGCGCCTTTGAGCACGCACTCGTCGGCGCGTACGCGGACGCGCTCACGACGCCGACCCAGTTGCCGGTACCCGAGTTCGTCCGCGCGCCGCTGACAATCGCCGCTTCCTCGCAAGTCACGCGCTGGAGCGATGCGATCGCCGAAGGCCGCATTCCTTCAGCGACCATAGCCGGTCCCGACGACTGGTGCGTGATGCCATACACGTCGGGCACGACCGGCAAGCCCAAGGGCTGCATCCACACCCATCGCTCGGTGATGCACGTGCTACTGACCGGCACGCTGTGGGCCGGGGTGCACACCGACACGGTCGCGCTCGGCGTCGTGCCGATGTTCCACGTCACCGGCATGCAGTCGATGAACGGGTTGATCTACGGCGGGGGGACCAACGTCGTGCTGCCACGCTGGGATCGCGTCGTCGCCGCAGAAGCGATGGCGCATTACCGCGTCACCAACTTCACCTGCATCCCGACGATGATCATCGACCTTCTCGGCAATCCCGAACTGTCGAATTACGACTTGTCGAGCCTGAACTACATCTCCGGCGGCGGCGCCGCGATGCCCGAAGCGGTCGCACAGCGCATCAAGGATCTGTGGGGCCTGGACTTCATCGAAGGCTACGGACTGTCCGAAACGATTGCAGCCTCGCATATCAACCCGACTCATAGCCCCAAGAAGCAGTGCCTGGGCATTCCGATCTGCGACACCGACTCGCGCGTGATCGACCCCGACACCCTGGTCGAAGTCCCACAGGGCGCGACCGGCGAGATCATCACGCGCGGGCCGGGTGTCTTCAAGGGCTACTGGAACGACACCGAGAAAACCGCGGCCGCGTTCATCGAACACGACGGCAAAACTTTCTTTCGCACCGGCGACCTCGCGCGCATCGACGAGGACGGCTACTTCTTCATGGTCGATCGCTTGAAGCGCATGATCAACGCATCGGGCTTCAAGGTCTGGCCGGCCGAAGTCGAGGCAATGCTCTACAAGCATCCGGCTGTGCAGGAGGCGTGCGTGATCGGCGCCAAGGACGCGTATCGCGGCGAGACGGTGAAGGCGTTGATCGTTCCGCGCGCCGACCACAAGGGCACGGTCACGGCCGACGAGATCATCGAGTGGGCGCGCGAGCACATGGCCGCCTACAAGATCCCGCGCATCATCGAGTTCGTCGATTCGTTACCGAAGTCGGGGACGGGGAAGGTGATGTGGCGGGCGTTGCAGGAGGCGGAGGCGGCGAAGGGATGAAGAAACTTCGTGCCAACTGGATCCCCTGAGCGGACACAGAATATCGAAGCAACGGCGCAAGGGGTTGATGAACTCGCTGGAGATCCGAATGACAACATTTTCAGTCAACAAGAACCGCATCGATCCCTACAAGAACTTCAAGTTCCAAATCAAGCTCGGTGAACAATACGTCGCCGGGACGGACAGGATGAGCGGCCTCGATCACGCAACCGGATCCGCCGAAGTCAAGGAGCACAACCACGCGGCGAGCGACAATTTCAAGTCGCCGTCCCGCAGCAAATACGACGTGATCACGATCGAACGAGGCGTCACGCACGATCCGGCATTCGCTCACTGGGCGAACGGGCTTACGC
Source organism: Burkholderiales bacterium (assembly GCA_038240015.1). Lineage (GTDB taxonomy): Bacteria > Pseudomonadota > Gammaproteobacteria > Burkholderiales > Burkholderiaceae_D > CAHJXF01. The sequence goes on along the minus strand of JBBSEF010000005.1, from coordinate 485 downwards.
AGACACGAGCCGAAGCCGGAATGGGAGTGGCGCCTGCCAATCGAAAGGACCTGATCATCGAGGTCCACGATGAGGCGGGCAGGGTCGTCGCAAGCTACAAGCTACTTGGCTGCCGGGTCTTCCACCGGGCGGCTCTGAAGGCGTCCCATGTCGGATCAACTGAAATCGCCATCGAACATCTGACGCTGCAGCACGATGGGTGTACGCAGGAACAATCGGTCGATCCGCGGCGCGAATCCGGAGAGTAGCTTCCTTCGATTCACCCGCTCCGCTTCAGGTGCGAGCCGGCATTCAAACTGAGACGCTGACTGCAGGGCGATTGCCGCAATCAGTTTTTTGCAAAAGCCGCACTCTGATTCAAAAGAAATCCGCGCAACCGATTCACCCCTTCGTCGAGCCTCGCCCGATCGCACGCATAGCACCAGCGCACGAACCCTTCTCCTTCATCACCGAATGCACTACCCGGCGCCAGCCCCAGCCGCGCC
>JBBSEF010000004.1:0-96274 GCA_038240015.1 Burkholderiales bacterium | reverse complement strand
TTGCTGGCCGATGTCTATCTCGCGATGACGCGCGGCCAGGAGAGCCTGATCATCGATATCGCGCCGCGACCGCTGTCGCAGGTCGGATGGGCTGCGGTCGATCGCATGACGTTGCTGATCGTCATCGCAGATGAAGATGAATGCGCGGGGCATGTCGCGACGCTGAAGGCGATCGCGGTCGAGAGCAAGCGAACGCCGGTGTGGCAAACGATTGGTCGCGCTAAGGCCGCAAGCGTCTCGGTTTGACGAGCCCCACGTCCGAGTAACGCTGGACACTGCTCACGTCTTCGCGCAGGCGAGCTTCCAATAGTTGTAAAACGGCCCGCTGGTCGGCAGTTCTTCCCACGCGAGGGGCGAGTTGCCCGATGCCACGACGGTCCCCTGACCCATATGTCCCGAGAAGCCGGTGGTCGACAGCATGCGTCGGCGCGTAAGGGCGCAGTCGTACTCGTAATGATTGCGTGTAGACAGAAACGGCTTGCCCTCGAACATGTGAACTGTCTTGAAGTCGAACAGATCCCACATCTGCGCCGAGTGCCCCGACCTGCGAATGGACGAGCGCGCGACGTACGCGTCCATGCCGCCATTGGCGAGCGTGGTTCCCAGCAGCGTCCACAGCGCGGTCGCCGGTGTGTCCGCTGCCCGGGTCGTGCGCGCTGCGGCCGTCGGGTCCGCTCTGGCCGTCGTGCCGCCGCCGGCGCGCGACAGACCGCAACCGACCCCCGCGACCGTCGCGTGATTCGGGCTGTCGAAGTCGATGATCATGTGCGTGAACGAGGTGCCGCCCTGCGGCAGTACCACGACGCGCGAGCCGCCGCCGCGGTATTCGGCGCGGTACATCGCGCGCTCGCGGCCGTCGCGGGCGATCGCGACCACGCCCGAAGGTCGGAACTCGATCGGACCACGGCCGAGCATTGAATCGCACAAGCCGCCGGTGATGCCGCCGAGCAACTCGCCGGCGAGCTTGGCGATCTCGGGCGGAACCCCGGCCGCGCGCCGCTGCGCTCCAGTGCCGAGAGACTCCCAACGTCCGAGCAACCGATTGTTCGCAGGTGCGAGCGGCGGCCGCTGTTGCCAGGACCGCAGCACGGCCCGGCCCTGCGCAGAGTTCGCCGCGTCGCGTGAGCGCTGCTGGTTCAGCGTGTCATTGAAATCCTGGTCGGCCTGTTGCTGATCGCCGCGCTGTTGTTGCGCACGGTCTCGCGCTTGCTGCTGTTCCGCTTCCTGGCGTCGGGCGCCGGGGTCCTTGCCGAGCTGCTCGGTCGTTGGCGGGCGATTTTGCGCCGGTGCACCTATCGTCGCCATCGCGAGCCCAATCGTCGCGACCATCTTGCAAGAGAGGTTTGCCTTCATGGGAGACTCCTCGACGGGTGACCGTATTGCGCTAGCCTAACGCTGGCTTTCGGTCGCGGCAAGACCCGACCGATTGGCCGCGCGAGGTTGCCCATGCAATAATTCGCGTCCCGTTTTGCAGCACCCGACGGGCGGTTAACTCAGCGGTAGAGTGCCACCTTCACACGGTGGAAGCCACTGGTTCGATCCCAGTACCGCCCACCAAATCACATGGCAACTCTGACGCCCGATCTTCTTCGCAAGATGCACGCGTGGGGGCGCGCCGCGAACTATCTCTCGCTCGGCCAAATGACATGAACGACGACTCGCACTTGCCTGTGCTCGCGTTGAACGCGGGCTCGTCCTCATTGAAGTTCGGGCTGTACCTGGTGGGGCCGGGCACGCGTCGAATGCTGGTGTCGGGTATGGCCGAGACGAAAGGCGAGAGCCACGGCGCCTTGAGCATGCAGGACGCCGACGGCAACGTACTGGCCCGCGAAGGGCAACCGCTCGGCGAGCCGTCCCATGTCATCGCCCGCATCGCCGAGTTGTTGATCGCCCGGGGATTTCCCGCACCGCTGGCAATCGGCCATCGTATCGTGCACGGCGGCGCGCTGTGTCGCGTCCACACGCTGATCGATGCTGAGGTGATGCGGCAGCTCGAGGCCGCCCAAGCGTTCGCTCCTTTGCACGTGCCGCCCGCGTTGTCGTTGATCCGCTTCGCGCGAGAGCGCTTTCCGGATGTCCCGCAGATCGCGTGCCTGGACACGACCTTTCATTTCGGGTTGCCGGATGTCGCGCGCACGCTGCCGATCCCGCGCGAGCTTCGCATGCGTGGCATCGAACGCTACGGCTTTCACGGCCTGTCGTGCGAGTCGATCGTGCGGCAACTCGGCAACGAGGCGCCGCCCCGTCTGGTGATCGCTCATCTGGGCAGCGGCGCAAGCGTGACCGCGATCGCGAGCGGACGATCGATCGATACCAGCATGGGATTGACCCCGAGCGGCGGCGTGATCATGAGCGCACGTTGCGGCGACATCGATCCGGGTGTGCTCGCGTATGTCGTTCGCGAGTTGCACTACGACGCCGGGCAACTCGAGGCGTTGATCGACCAACGTTCGGGACTGCGCGGAATCTCAGGCGTCAGCGGTGACCTGCGCGAACTGCGCGCCGTGGCTGCGGCGAATGCCGATGCGCGCCTGGCCATCGACATGTTCTGCTACTCGGTGCGTAAACAGATCGGCGCGATGGCCGCGGCCCTCGGCGGCATGGACATGCTGGTCTTCACGGGTGGCATCGGCGAGAACGACGCGGCGACGCGGGCCAGTATCTGCGAAAGTCCGGCGCATCGCTGCGTGACGCGCGTGATGCCATCGCAGGAAGACGAACAGATTGCCTTACACACGTGGCGCCTCACGTCACAACGCGCGCGTGCGCAAGCCGAGACCCAAGCCACGATGGAAGCGAAGACCATTTGAACCTCCCGCTAGGTGCGAACGCCCTGGTCGCATCGCTGGCGAAGCGCAACAAGCGCTGAGCGCTTTCAAATGGACTGGGCGAGTTCGTTGCGAAGTACGGCGACCGGTAGACCGGCGAGCAGATCGGCAAGAGGGATTCGACCCGCAGTGGCTTTCTGTGTGCGATTCGTCACGACATCGATCCATTGAATGCGCGTCGCATCGGCCGGCAGCACCACCATCGTGTCGTCGTCCCATCGCTCGCGCGCAACCTGTGGTCGCGATTGCCCTTCGAGCAAGCCGCTTGCGCGCAATGTCACGACGACGAGCATGCGCTCTCGGCCATCGCGACGAATCAACGCCAACGCATGGTTCGCATGTCGGCCTTCGATCGTCAACGCTTGATACGAACCGCGCGCGAAGAGGGCGGGCTGGTCCTTGCGAAACGCGAGCACGCGTGCGATCAACGCTTGCTTGATGCGACCGTCGCGCCAGGCGTCGAGCAAGGTTGCGAAGTCGAGGTCGTCGTCGAACGCAGCCAACGCTTTCTGCCTCGCCGAATAATCGACCGGCCTGCGATTGTCCGGATCGACCAGGCTGAAGTCCCACCACTCGGTGCCTTGATAGAAATCGGGTACACCGGGCGACGTGAGATGCAGGGTTGCTTGCACGAGCCCATTCAACGCGCCCGCGACCGCGATGCTCTCGACGAAGGCCGCGGCTTCGCGCAGAAAAGGACTTCTCACCGGATCCATGATGCGATCAAGAAACGCGCGGCAGGTCGCTTCGTAATGCTCGTTGGGCATGGCCCAATCCGACGGTCGCTTGGTTTCGCGCAATGCCTTCGTCTGCCATCCGGCGACGCGCTCGATGAAGATCGCGAGTTGCTTGCGCATCGACTCCTGCTTGAAGTCCGCGTCGCCCGCAAGCTCCAGCGGCCACGCGCCGATCAGCGTCTGCATCAGCATGATCTGGTCTTCGGGCAATGGCACGGGCGCGGACTCGGCGACGACATGAGCAATCGCCGCGAGTCCTGCAGGGGGAATCATCGGCGCGGTTTCAGCGGTCACGTCCGCTGCGACGATTGTGCGGTCTTCGAACGGCGTGTTCAAGATCAGCCAGCGTTCGAGCGTGGCGGCCCAGCGCTGCGGCATTTCCGAGAGCACGGCGAGTCGTGCACGCGTGTCGGCCCCGCGCTTGTGATCGTGGGTCGCGGTCGCGAGCATCGAATGAGGGAAGTTCTTCGCGCGCCGCATGCACTTCGCGTGGAATTGGTCGATCGTCAACGCGAACTCGCCCGGGTCCGAACCGACTTCGTTGCGCGAGATCAATCGGCCATATCGATAGAAGGCGGTGTCTTCAATCGATTTCGCAGCTAACGGCGGCGTCAGTTGCTGGAAGCGGGTGACGGCCTGACGGCGCTCGGTGCGCTGCTTGCGCGTCGATGCCTCGGGCAACACGTCCGAAGCGGCATCGCCTCCCAGCCAATGGTCGAGCCATGCGAGCACGGTCCGATCCGAAGGTCGCACCGTGTCGTGCGCGGCTCGCAGGGCGCGGACCAGCACGGCGGTATCCGCGGCGCCGCGCCCACGCGCGTCGACGTAAGTGCGATACACGTCGATCTGCACCAGCAATTCGGTCAACGCGCGCTGGATCGCGATCAATGCCACGTCGCGCGTGTCGATGTCCGCGCGTGCAACGCGATGCAAGGCACGCGCGGCCGTGTTGAACTCCGCGGGAAGATTTTCGGCGAGGATCTGACGGCGGGCGGCGAGCGCTTCAGCATGAAAATCCGGCGGTCTCTGCGTCGCGCGCGCCCAGAACGCAGCGAGCGGTTCGGCGCCTTCTGGGTCGTGCAGCAGCGCGCCGACCTCGTCCATGAAGTCGTAGCCGGTGGTGCCGTCGACGCGCCATTCGCTGCGCAGGTCTTCATGCGACGCGAGGATTTTTTCGACGACGATCCAGGGGCGCGTCCATCGCGACTCGGTGCGTTGATTGTCCGCGCCAATGTCCGCGGCAATGTCTCTTTCGCGCGCGAGCGCTTCAAGACGTCGTCGCAGTTCGCGGCAATAACCGCGCGGGTCGGCGAGCCCATCGACGTGATCGACGCGCATCGCGTCGATCACGCCTTCGCGGTACAAGCGAAACAGCGTCGCGTGCACCGCGTCGAAGACGTCGGCGCGCTCGACCCGCACGCCCGCGAGATCGGTGACCTCGAAGAAGCGGCGCCAGTTGATTTCATCGGCGGCCGCGCGCCACGATGCGAGCCGATACGACTGACGCTCGAATAACGCGTGCAAGCGAGCGCGGCCTTCGTGGGTCGATGGCGTATAGCGTAGAAGCACGCGATCTAGGGCAGCGCGCGCATCGTCGAAGTGAAGCGCCTCGCCGAATCTCGCGCGGGCCTGATCGAGCAAGGCATCGCGTCGCGCCAGAGTGTTTGCGCGTTCGCGCGCATCGTTGCGCGGCAAATCGCGAAGCTCCGCGACCGCATCGAAGAGGCGCGCGACTTCGGCAAGACCGGCATCGTCGGTCGCGTCGAGAATCGCACCGTAGTCGGCGATGGCGATCGGAAAGCGGTTGTCGAAGTAGCGCGCTTCGAATGCGCGAACATCCGCATCGAACGCGAGAACCAGGTCGCCCGACGCGAGCGTCTCGCCATAGCCCGCGCCGAGGAACGGCGCGAGCAACTTGCCGCGCAATATCGGATCGCTCGACATCCAGTCGATATCGAAGGTCGATGCGTAGCGGCTGTCGGCACCCCACAACAGCGCATCGCGCCACCATGCATTGTCGGGACCGATACCCATGTGGTTGGGCACGATATCGACGACGAGCCCCATGCCGGCCGCGTGCAAGGCATCCGACAGGCGACGCAGCGCGCTTTCGCCGCCGAGCTCCGGATTGACGACGCTGACGTCGACACAGTCGTAGCCATGCGTCGATCCCGCGCGCGCCTTCAGGATCGGAGACGAATAGAGGTGACTGATGCCCAGGCGCGCGAAGTAGGGCACGAGCGCGGTCGCATCGTCGAACCTGAAGTCCTTGTGGAACTGGATGCGCATCGTCGCGCGCGGGACGTCGCGCGTTGCGTTGCGCACTACGCCAGATACCGCGGCTCGTTTCACGCGCCGCCTGTCGATCGATGCGGCCGGCGCAATCATCGACGCTTGCGTCCTTCGGCAAAAGCCGCGAGCCGCGCGACGATCTCGTCACCGTCGAGCACGCGATCGACCGATGCCGGCAAACGCAGACGCCAGTTGGGATGCGTGTTGATCGTGCCCGGAAGATTGGGCTGCTCGACCAGACCGAGCGCGTCGTCGATCGGCGTGATCGCAAGCGGCGCGGGAGTCGAGCCGACATAGCGCAAGGCTTCCGCAATCGGCGGGCGATCGTCGGGCGGCCGCTCGCCGTAGGCCGCACCGCTTTCGCACAGCATCGTCCACAGCGTGTTGCGATCGGCTTCGCGGGCTGTGCGTTCGAGCTCTTCGCTCGAGTGCTCGCCGAACAGGTCGAGCTCGGCGCGCCAGCCGATGTCGCGCCCGCACCACCACCCCGCGATCGTCGGCAGATCGTGGGTCGTCGTCACGGCGAGCGCGCCGTTCGACCACTCGTGCTGCGGACGAAACGGTTGGCCCGGCACATGCCACTGGCGCTCGAACCACAGCACCTTGATGCCGAGCAACCCCGCCGCTGCGAGCCGCTCGGGCAGGCCCTCGGGTACGGTGCCGAGATCTTCGCCGATCACGATCGCGCGATGCCGCCACGACTCGAGCGCGACCAGTCGCAGCAGGTCGTCGAACGGATAGCGTAGATACGCGCCTTCGACAGGATCGTCGCCGTCGGGCACGAGCCACATGCGCACGAGGCCGAGCACATGATCGATGCGCACACCGCCGGCGTGCGCGAAGGCCGCGCGCAGCATGGCGATCCACGCGCGAAAGCCGGTGCTCTTCAATGCGCGCGGGGAGAAGGCGGCGAGCCCCCACGATTGTCCGAGCGCGTTCAGCATGTCGGGCGGCGCGCCGATCGACAAGCCCATCAGCATGTCGCGCTGCCGGCTCCAAGCCTGGCTGCCGCTGCCGTCGGCGCCGACCGCGAGATCGGCGACGATGCCGATCGCCATGCCGGCGGACTTCGCCGCGCGATGCGCGGCATCGAGTTGGCGCGCGGCCTGCCACTGCAGGAAGGCATGGAAGGCGATGTCGTCGCGATGCTTTTCCGCGAACGCGGCGACGGCTTCCCCGTGCGGATCGCGAACCGCTGCAGGCCAGGTGCGCCAGCCGCCGAGCATGCTCGCATCGTCGGCCGAAAGCATCGCGTGCAAGGCCTCGAAACGCGCGTGCGATTCGAGCACTTCTCCGCCCTGCGTGCGAAAGGCGACGAGGTCGTCGCGCAAGCCTTGCGCTTCGTGATCGGCGCGCGTCATCAATTCATCAAAGAGATGACGCAGCACGGCGAGTCGCAATCGCGACGACGCGGGCCAGTCGATCAGCGGGTTGGCTTCGAGTTTCGATGAAAGGCCTTCGGGATCGACCTCGGCCCACGCGGCTGCGCAAGCTCGGTCGCCGAGCACCGCGCACGGATCGACATGGAGCACGTTGGCGAGCAGCCGGCTCGACGGACCATAGGGGCTGTAGCGATGAAGGTCGGCAGAAAACATCGCGTGCACCGGACTGATCGCGAGCGCGTCGGCGCCGCGATGGGCCGCGCGTTGCGCGAGCGTTGCGAGCGACCCGTAGTCTCCCAGTCCGCCGTCGCCGGGTCCATCGTCACGTCTGCGCGAGATGCTGTAGAGCTGCACCGCGAGTCCCCATGGTCGCGCATCCGCATCGCGCCCCACCTCGGCAAGTGCATCGCCGACGCCGTAGCAGCGCGCAGGTGCGATCGCCAGCGTGATCGGGAGCGTCAGCGCAATCCCTTCGACCTCGAGCCGGTGATAGCCGAAGCGCTCGATCGCATCGACGATCGCAGTTCGGTCGTCGGCGAAGCGTCCTTCGCGAACCTCGCCGTCTTCGAGCGTGACGCGATACTTCTTTCCCGCAAACGATGCGCCGAACGCAAGCGCGATCGGCGCGCCGACGACCGCGGTCACCAGCGGCGGCAAACGGTCGTAGACATGGCCTTGCGCTTCGGCGGCCAGATGCATGCGGCTCGCGGCGATGTTCTCTGCGGTGAGTGCGGGCAACTCGAGCGCCGCGAGCAGCGAGCGCAAGGTCTTGTTGCTGACGGTATGCACCACGCCGCGATAGTCCTGCCACACGACGGTGATGCCGGCTTCTTCCGCAAGACCGTGCAGCGCCGCGATCAAGGACTCATCGTCCGCGATCGCACCGTGCCGGGGTTCGTGCTCAGCGTGGTGCTCGGTGTCGTGCATCGTCGTTCACGCGATCGAATCAGTGGCGGTTTCGAGCAACGCCCAGGCGGTGTGAGCGGGCAGGCTGCCTTGGGGATCGCGATGCGCGCTTGGACGCGTCGTGTAGATCGGTTCTCCTCGCATGTGAAATCGATGTGCGGGTACGGCAACCGGTTCGACGCCCAGATTGATCGCGATCGTGAGCACCGCGCCATCGCCCATATGCCAGCGCGCGACCACCGCAGCCGGTCCCACCGCTTCGGCGCCGAGCGATCGCGCCCCTTCGAGCCGAGGGATGATGTGCTCGAGCCGAAGCGCGAGCAGTCGCTGCGTATGCGCGAGCCGTGCGGATGATCGCGCATGGCTCGCAGCGTCGCTGATGCGTCCGCGCGATGCGCGATCGAAGTCGATGCGCGATCGGTCGTAAGTCGCCGGGTCGTTGGGATCGGGAATCGAGTCGCGCGCTTCGGGCTCGGCAAAGCCCCGTGCACCGGCGAACTCGTTGCGTCGACCTTCGCGCACCGCGGCCGCGAGTTGCTGGTCGGCATAGTCGGTGAAATAGAGAAAGGGTTCGGCCGCACCCCACTCTTGGCCCATGAAGATGAGCGGGATCTGCGGCGAGAGCAGCAGCAGCGTCGATGCAGCTTCCAGCGCCTGCGGATCGGCGAGAGTCGTCAGGCGTTCGCCGCAGGCGCGATTGCCGATCTGGTCGTGGTTCTGCAGGAACAGCACGAATGCGGTCGGCGGCAAGTCCTTGCTCGGCTCGCCGCGCGTCGCGCCATCGCGAAAGATCGACGGCTGTCCCTGATAGACGAAGCCTTCGGCGAGGCAGCGCGCGAGCTTGTCTTCGGGCGTGTCGGCGAAGTCCACGTAGTAGCCATCGGTCTCGCCGGTCAGCAGGACGTGCAACACGTGATGGCCGTCGTCGTTCCACTGCGCGTCATACCCACGGTGGGGGCCGAGCAGGTGGGAGGCATTGCCTTCGTGCTCGATCATCAGGTGAACATGCCGCGAGGCGTCGACCGTATCGAGCACGAACATCGACAGGTCTTTCAACCAGTTCTGCGGCACGATCGAATGCGTGGCATCCAGACGCAAGCCGTCGAAGCGATATTCCATCAGCCAGTAGAGCGCGTTGTTGCTGAAGAAGTCGCGCACTTCGACTCTGCGGAAGTCGATCGCGCGGCCCCACGGGGTCGCGATGTCGTCGCGGAAAAAAGCATCGGCATACGCGCCGATGTAGTTGCCCTCGGGTCCGAAGTGGTTGTAGACCACGTCGAGAAACATCATCAGGCCATGCCCGTGCGCGGCATCGATCAAGGCCTTGAGGTCGTCGGGCGTTCCGTAGCTCGTCTCCGGCGCGAACGGCAACGTGCCGTCGTAGCCCCAGTTGCGCGCCCCTGCGAAGTCGACGATCGGCATCAGCTCGATTGCGGTGATGCCCAGCAGGGCGAGTTGCGGTAACAGGCGCCGCACCCCATCGAAGCCGCCGGCCAGGCCGACGTGGATTTCGTAGATCACCGTCTCGCACCACGCGCGGCCGCGCCAGTCGTCGTGGGTCCAGCGATACGACTCGGGATCGATCACGATGCTCGGATCGTGCACATCACCGGCTTGCGCGCGCGACGCGGGGTCGGGGACCAGCAACGCATCGCCGCCGCCGTCGCTTTCTGCTTCAACGCGAAAGCGATAGTGCGTACCGGCGCCGCAATCGGCATCGACTTCGAACCAGCCATCGCCGGCCGAGAGCATCGCGACGTCGTCGCGTGCTTCGATCGCGAGCGCGACGCGTTGGCACGACGGCGCCCAGAGCCTGAAGCGTGTACGGTCGGGCGCGATCAGTTCGGCGCCGAAAGGCAGGCGTCGATGATGGCGCGCCGTCATACGTTGCCGACGCGATGGCGCGCGACGAGCAGCATCACGCTGTGGGATTCCACTTCGACGACTTCGCTCTTGCACGCGCTCTCGGGATGCTCCGGCTGCGCGCTGTCGAGTACCACGCGCCAGCGAAGCGCAGGTTCGGGCAGCGTGAAGCTGTGCTTGCCCGAGGCGCCGTTGATGAGCAGCAAGGTTGCATCGAGATGGCCGTCGTGATGCGCGCAAATCCGGCGGCACGCGAGCAATCGGCCTTCGGAAAATTGCCAGGCGTCGTCGGTCATCGCGTCGCCCTTCTCGTCGAACCATCCGATGTCGGTGAGGCCGTCGCCCAGGTCGGAACCTCCTTTCATGTAGTAGTTCGCGCGCAGCGATGAATGGTCGGCACGCAACGCGATCAGGCGCGCGGTGAACGCGGCCATCGCGCGGCCCGCGTCGCTCTCGGCCACGGTCCAGTCGAACCACGAGATGTCGCTGTCCTGGCAATAGGCGTTGTTGTTGCCCTGCTGCGTGCGCCCGAATTCGTCGCCGCCCAGAAGCATCGGCGTGCCGTGCGAACAGAGCAAGGTCATCAGCATCGAGCGCTGCACCTTCGCTCGCGTCGCGGCGATGCCTGGATCGTCGGTCGAACCTTCGACGCCCCAGTTGAAACTGTGGTTGTCGCCGGCGCCGTCGCGGTTGTCTTCGTGATTGGCGTCGTTGTGCTTGTCGTTGTACGAGACCAGGTCGGCCATCGTGAAGCCGTCGTGCGCGGTGATGAAGTTGACCGATGCCCACGGTCGGCGATGCAGATGGTCGAACAGGTCGGCCGATCCGTGCAGGCGCGCCGCGAGCGCGCCGCGCAGGCCCGCGTCGCCCTTCCAGAAACGACGGACGTCATCGCGATAGCGGCCGTTCCATTCGGCGAGGCCGGGGGGATGATTGCCGAGCTGGTAGCCACCCGGACCGAGGTCCCAGGGCTCCGAGATCAGCTTGATCGACGCGAGCGTCGGGTCCTGTCGCAACGCATCGAAGAAGCCGCCGTTCGGGTCGAAGCCGGTCGCTTCTCGCCCGAGCGTCACGCCGAGGTCGAAGCGAAAGCCGTCGACGTGGAACTCGTCGACCCAATAGCGCAGCGAGTCCATGATCAACTGGATCACGCGCGGATGCGAGGTGTTGACGGTGTTGCCGCAGCCGCTGTCGTTGATGCAATGACGCGGGTTGTCCGCGACCAACCGGTAGTAGCTGGCGTTGTCGATGCCGCGAAACGACAGCGTGGGTCCGAGCTCGCTCTCTTCGCAAGTGTGGTTGTAGACGACGTCGAGAATTACCTGGATGCCCGCCGCGTGCAGGCGCTTGACGGCGGCGCGAATCTCGTTGAGTTCACCGTGCGCGAGGTACTGCGGTTCGGGCGCGAAGAAGGCGAGCGTGTTGTAGCCCCAGTAGTTGCGCAATTGTTTTTCCACGAGCCGGCGGTCCTGCACGAACGCGTGGACAGGAAGCAACTCGATCGCCGTGACGCCGAGCTTGACGAGGTGATCGATCAGCGCCGGATCCGCGAGCGCGGCGAACGTGCCGCGCTCGTCGGCGCGGATGTGTTCGTTCTTCATCGTGAAGCCGCGCATGTGCGCTTCGTAGATCACGCTGCGTTGCATGGGGGTGTGCGGACGGCGGTCGCGTCCCCACTTGAACACTTCATCGACCACGACCGCCTTGGGCATCGCGGCGGCCGAATCGCGGCGATCGAACGAGAGGTCGGCGCGCGGCGAATGCAAGCGATAGCCGTAGAGCGCGTCGGTCCACTTGAGCGGTCCCGAAAGTTGCTTCGCATACGGATCGAGCAACAATTTGTGCGGGTTGAAGCGATGGCCTTGCTCCGGGCGATAAGGCCCGTGCGCGCGATATCCATAGAGCTGACCAGCCTCTACCGTCGGCAGGAAGCCGTGCCAGATCTCGTCGGTGCATTCGGGCAGGTGATAACGCGCGATCTCCTTTCTGCCGCTCGGATCGAAGAGACACAGCTCGATCGCTTCGGCGTGCGCGGAGAAGATCGCGAAGTTGACGCCTTCGTCGTCCGCGGTCGCGCCAAGCGGGTACGGCAGGCCCGGCAGGATGCCGTCCGGTGGGTGCCACATCGATCAACCTCGGTTGGAAAATTTATTGTTGTTGGAAGGATCGACGGCCGACGCTTCGAGCACCAGCACCGCGAGCGGCGGCAAGGTCAACACGACAGACGCGGACATGCCGTGCGCACTTTTGTCTATCGTGTGCACAGCGCCTTGATTGCCGACGCCCGAGCCGCCGTACACGGTCGCGTCGCTGTTCAACCGCTCGCGCCACGTGCCCGCATGCGGGACGCCGATCCGGTAATCGCGTCGCACCACCGGCGTCATGTTGACGACGATCACGAGCGAACGCGCGTCGTCGTGTGCTATGCGTCGATACGCGAACACGCTGTTGGCGCGATCGTCGCCGACGATCCACGAGAAGCCCGATGGATCGCTGTCCTTCTCGTGCAGAGCGGGGGACTCGACATACAGGCGATTGAGGTCGCGCACCAGCAATTGAAGTCCGCGATGGCGCGGGTCGTCGAGCAGGTCCCAGTCTGGCGGCCCATCGTGATTCCATTCCTTCCATTCACCCAGTTCGCATCCCATGAAAAGCAGCTTCTTGCCCGGATGCGTCCACATGAACGACAGATAGGCGCGCAGGTTCGCTCGCTTCTGCCATTCGTCACCGGGCATCTTGTTGAGCAGCGATCCCTTGCCGTGAACGACTTCATCGTGCGAGATCGGCAGCACGAAGCGCTCCGAATACGCGTACACCATGCCGAAGGTCATGTCGTCGTGATGCCAGCCGCGATGGATCGCTTCGTGCTCGACGTAGCGCAAGGTGTCGTGCATCCAGCCCATGTTCCACTTGTACGAAAAGCCCAGGCCCCCGGATGAAACCGGCGCGGTAACACCGGGCCACGCGGTCGATTCTTCGGCAATCATCATCGCACCGGGACAGCGTTCCCCCACGACGATGTTGAGTTCCTTGATGAAGGCGACGGCTTCGAGATTCTCTCGACCTCCGTGGATGTTGGGTACCCATTCGCCGGCCTTGCGGCTGTAATCGCGATAGAGCATCGACGCGACCGCGTCCACGCGTAACCCATCGACGTGATAACGCTCCAGCCACAGCAGCGCGGACGCGATCAGAAAGCCGCGCACCTCGTTGCGGCCGAAGTTGTAGATCAGCGTGTTCCAGTCCTGATGAAAGCCTTCGCGCGGATCGGCGTGTTCGTAGAGCGCGCTGCCGTCGAAACGCGCGAGGCCGTGCGCATCGTTGGGAAAGTGCGCGGGGACCCAGTCGAGGATCACGCCGATGCCCGCCTGGTGACAGCGATCGACGAAGCGCGCGAAGTCTGCGGGCGAGCCGAAACGCGCCGTGGGGGCAAAGAGGCCGAGCGGTTGATAGCCCCACGAGCCTCCGAAGGGATGCTCCATCACCGGCAGGAACTCGAGGTGCGTGAAGGACATTGCCTTCGCGTAGGGAATCAGGCGCTCGCTCAGCGCGTTCCAGTCGAAGCTGCGGCCTCCATGCTCCGCGTCGTCCATATTGCGCAGCCACGATCCGACATGCACTTCGTAGATGGCGATCGGCGCATCCGGCGCATGCCGTGCGGCGCGCGCTTTCATCCACACGTCATCGGTCCATGCAAACGGCGTTTCGTCAGGCACCACCGATGCGGTCGCCGGCGGCAGATCGGTGGCGAGGGCGACCGGATCGGCTTTGAGCGGCAGCAGCGCGCCGTCGGCGCCGACGATCTCGTATTGATATCGTTCACCCCTCGATAGTTGAGGTATGAACAATTCCCACACGCCGACTTCGACCCTGCGACGCATTGCATGACGTCGGCCGTCCCATCCATTGAAGTCGCCGACCACCGACACGCGCTGTGCGTTGGGCGCCCACACCGCGAAGCGCGTGCCATCCACACCCTGCACGCGCGCGACGTGCGCGCCCAGGCTCTGTCCGAGTTGATGATGGCGGCCTTCGCCGATCAGATGAAGATCGAGCGGCCCGAGTACGGGTCCGAACGCGTATGGATCGTCGATTTCCTGCACCACGGGTCCGTCGTCGGATGGCCACACGACGCGAAGCCGATAGGGCGGCGCGGCGCCCTCGACTGGAGGGATTGTGCCGACGCTGCCTTCGAACAGTCCCGCATCGTGGATGCGAACGAGCGTGGCTAGCGAACGCGGCGCGGCAGTCGATGAGCCGGTCGATGAAGCGCGAGCGAGGACCTCGACCGAGATCGCATTCGGCAGTAGAGCGCGTACCACGTTGACGTCGCCGATCGCGCCTTTGACGCGATGGGGCCCGAGCACGGCGAACGGATCGCCGTGTCGCGCGACGATCAGCGATTCGATCATGCTGCTTGCAAGCGACGGCGCCGCGAGCGCTTCGACCGCGTCGGCCGCGCGTGGTGGGACTGTATCGTTCATCGTCAGAGACGATGCGGCGACGCTTGCGACGATCGCCGCGGTTCGCTCGATCGCAGCCGATGTCGCGGCGGGATCGATGCCACGTTTTTTTGCGACGCGCTTCGCCGCCGTCCGCTTCTTCGCGGGCTTGTCTTCGGGTTTCGATCGGGTCGCCATGATCTTCAGTCGCGTTCAGCCATGCCGCTTGCCGTCGACGGCGGACGACAACAGCGTGTGCGCCAAGTCCGCCAGGCCGGCCAGCGGCACGACCATCCACGTCGGCCGGTTGGCCGCCTCGTAGCAGAGCTCGTACGCGGCCTTCTCGATCGTGAACAGATCGAGCAGGGCGGCTTCGCCGTCGTTGTGCACCCAGCGATGATCGATGCGCGCCGCTTGTTCGCGATACGCGGTCAGAAAGGCTCTCCGCGCAGCGGGCAGGTAACGCGCGACGATGTCGCGCTTCTTCGCTTCACCGGCGTCGCCGACATCGGCGGGGCCGGTCTTGAGTCCCATCGCACCCGCGTAGGCGATCGATCGCAGCAGACCCGCCACGTCGCGCAGCGGGCTCATCTTCGCGCGCCGCTCGGCGAGCGGTTTGGTCGGCTCGCCTTCGAAGTCGATGATCACCGCATCGCCTTGCGTGACCAGCACCTGACCGAGATGGAAGTCGCCATGAATGCGCATCGCGAGCGAACCGGTTGCTCGCTTCGCGAGTTTGCCCGCCGCGCGCGTGATCGCGGCGCGCTTCTTCACGAGGTCGGCGGCGGCTTCGCGTTCAGCGGCGCTCCATGCCGAATTCTCGACACGCAGTCCCTCGGCCAGTACATCGAGCGCCGCATCGAGCTGCACGATCGCCGCGGCGCCCCAGCTCTCGGCCGTCGCCTCGTCGACGCGCTCGGGCGCCATCGCAGGGTCGTCGCACGCTTGGGCAAGCACGGCGTGCAATTCGCCGAGCCGCTTGCCGAGCACGGTCGCGCCGACCTCGAGTTCCGCAAGCGCCGACGCCTCGCGTTCTTCGGACTTGTCGCGTGCGGTATCGACCGTGCCGGACGCGATTGCTTCGCCCGGCGGCAGAGAGGGCAAGCTGATCGTGGTCTGCTGAAAGACGCGCGAGAGCACGTTCAGCGTCCATTGCCACGCGTCGCCCTGGTTGTGAACGTAGCGTTGCAGAACGATCAGCAGATGCGGCGTCCCATCGGCGCCGATGCGCGTGACTTCACCGAGCAGCGACGACGCGTTCGCAAAACCGCGTTCGCTCAACAAGCGCGTGATCTCTGCTTCGGGATTCACGCCGGGCACGATGCGTCGAACCACCTTCAGCACCGCGGCGTCGCCGATCACGAGCGAACTATTGGTCTGCTCGGCGGAGAGCCAACGCACGCCGGCGCCGGTGCTGTTTCCACTACCGGCGTCGAGTTGAGGCAGCAGTTGATCGAGCACTGCGTCGAGCAATGCGGTGGGCTCGAAATGCACCACGCCTTCATCGCTCGGTACCCGCGCCCGCTGCGCGAGCAGCTCGACGATGTGATGCGCGAAGTCCGCGAGCGCGAAGGCATCGGTGAGAAAGCCCACCTGACGTCCGTGACGCACTCGCGCAAGCGCGAGCTGCATCGGCAATGCGGAAACCGATTCGTCTTCGCCGAAGAATCCGAACGGCAGGAGATAGCGATCGGTTGCGCGTTCGGTTGGGCGTTCGCTGGTTCGTTCGCTTGCGCGCTCGGATACTGCGGCGCCGCGCGCCGCATGCGTTTCGACCTCGACCATCAACAGCGGTCGGCCTTCGCGCGGCAGGCGCGTTGCGAGCGCGATGCGCGCGTGTGGGAGCTTGCTGTCCTTGTGCCCGAACCATCGGCGCTTGTACAGATAGCTCGGCAGGATGTCGTTCTCGAGCAGCGTGCGCGATGCGCCGGTCAATAATTCATCGATGTGCTTGCGCACGACCAGCGTCATGTAGTCGGGCATCGCCTCGGGCACGGGCACGTACCAGACCGGCAGTTGCGCTTCGGACGCGAGTGTGAACCAGAAGAAGCCGTAAGGCGGCAAGGTCAGGATGTAGGGTTGCGGTCCGATCAACGGGAACAACGAGCCGCCGATCATCTCGACGGGCGCGCGGCCGCTGAACTCGGAGAGCTCGAGCTCGACCGGCTGCGCCGAGCGCGAGACGTTGGCGACGCACAGGATCGTCTCGACCGATCCGGCTTCGTTCTGGACTTCGCGCAGATAGGCGAGCACCTTGCGGTTGACGGGAGACAGAGTGCGCAACTTGCCGCGTCCGAAGGCGCGATGCTGCGAGCGGACCGCGAGCATGCGCCGCATCCAGTTGAGCATCGAATGCGGATCGGCGTCCTGGCTCTCGACGTTGACGGCTTCGAAACCGTAGAGCGGATCCATGATCGCCGGCAACACCAGCGACGCGGGATTGGCGCGCGAGAACCCGCCGTTGCGGTCGGGCGACCATTGCATCGGCGTGCGTACGCCATCGCGGTCCCCGAGATGGATGTTGTCGCCCATGCCGATCTCGTCGCCGTAATAGATCACCGGCGTTCCGGGCATCGACAAGAGCAGCGAGTTCATCAGCTCGATGCGACGGCGATCGCGCTCGAGCAGAGGCGCGAGACGGCGACGGATGCCCAGGTTGATGCGCGCGCGCCGATCGGCCGCGTAGAAATTCCACAGGTAGTCGCGCTCGCGGTCGGTCACCATCTCGAGCGTGAGCTCGTCGTGATTGCGCAGGAAGATCGCCCACTGGCAGTTGGGCGGAATGTCGGGCGTCTGCCTGAGGATGTCGGTGATCGGGAAGCGATCTTCCTGCGCGATCGCCATGTACATGCGCGGCATCAGCGGAAAGTTGAATGCCATGTGGCATTCGTCGCCGTCGCCGAAATATTGCTGCGTGTCCTCGGGCCACATGTTGGCTTCGGCGAGCAGCATGCGACCCGGATAGTCGCGATCGACTTCGGCGCGTATCGTCTTCAGGATCGCGTGGGTCTCGGGGAGGTTCTCGTTGCTGGTGCCCTCGCGCTCGATCAGGTAAGGCACCGCATCGAGCCTCAAGCCGTCGATGCCGACATCGAGCCACCAACGCATCACGTTGATGATCGCCTTCAACACTTGCGGATTGTCGAAGTTCAAGTCCGGCTGATGCGAGAAGAAGCGATGCCAGAAATACACGCCGGCCACCGGGTCCCAGGTCCAGTTCGATTTCTCGGTATCGCAAAAGATGATGCGCGTGCCCGCATACGCCTGATCGTTGTCCGACCACACGTAGTAGTTGCGATGCGCCGAGCCCGGCTTCGCGCGCCGAGCGCGCTGGAACCAGGGGTGCTGGTCCGACGTGTGATTGATGACGAGTTCGGTGATCACGCGCAGCTTGCGTTTGTGCGCTTCAGCGATGAAGCGCTTGGCGTCGGCCATGGTTCCGTAGTCGGGATGCACGCCGGTGTATTCGGCGATATCGTAGCCGTCGTCGCGGCGCGGGCTTGGATAGAAGGGCAACAGCCAGATGGTGTTGACGCCCAGCGACGCGATGTAGTCGAGCTTCAGCAGGAGACCCGCGAAGTCGCCGATGCCGTCGCCGTTCGCGTCCATGAAGGACTTGACGTGCAACTGATAGACGATCGCGTCCTTGTACCAAAGCGGGTCGTCGGCCGCTCTCGAAGCGTCGACCTTCTTCGCCTTCGCCTTCGCCTTCGTTTTGACGTTTGCCTGCATTGGCGTGGCGTGCGCGAGCGTCGCGGTTTTCGACGCCTGCTTGAGGTGGGCGGTTTGCTTGTCGCTCATGCTGTCGCTTGCGGCATGACCCGCCAGATCGCATAAGGGTTGGTGATCGGATCGAGGCGCATGCGCTGAATTTTTCCTTGCCATCGGAAGCGGTGGTTGCTGAGCAGATCCGTGACATCGACAGCCGCGTCGTCGGACAAGCCCCAGTCCCACAACGGGACTTCGAAGTCGGCTTCATGCGCGCGGTGCGGGTCGAGATTGATCGCGACCAGGACGATGTTGCTGCGGTCTTCGGTGGCCTTGACGAAGTAGAGGATGTCGGGATCGAACACGTTGTGAAAACGCACGTTCAGGTGCGTATGCAGCGCCGGGTTCTGCTTGCGGATGCGGTTGAGCGCGGTGATCTCCGCGATGATGTTGCCGGGCCGCTCCCAATTCCAGGCGCGGATTTCGTATTTCTCCGAATCGAGATATTCCTCTTTACCCGGGACCGGAATCGCTTCGCATAACTCGAAGCCGCTGTAGAGGCCCCAGACGCCAGAAAGCGTCGAGGCCAGCGCCGCGCGAATCAGAAAGCCCGCGCGCCCCGATCGATGCAGGAACGAGGGATTGATGTCGGGCGTGTTGACGAAGAAGTGCGGCCGAAAGAAATCGCGCGGCGCCGTCGTCGTCAACTCAGTCAGATAGTCGATGAACTCCTGCTTGGTGTGGCGCCACGTGAAGTAGCTGTACGACTGCGAGAAGCCGAGCTTCGCAAGCCGGTACATCAGCTTGGGTCGCGTGAAGGCTTCGGACAGAAAGATCACGTCGGGATACTGCGAGCGGACGTCCGCGATCATCCACTCCCAGAACGGCAACGGCTTGGTGTGCGGATTGTCGACGCGAAAGATGCGCACGCCATGCTCGACCCACAGCAGGATCACGTCGCGCAGCGCGATCCACAAGGAAGCGGCGTCGCTGACGTTGTCGTTGCGGCTGTCGCCGCTTCCATAAAAATCGACGTTGACGATATCTTCATATTTCTTCGGCGGATTCTCGGCATAACGCAAGGAACCATCGGGCCTCCACGCGAACCAGCTCGGGTGATCCTTCAACCACGGGTGATCCGGCGAGCACTGGATCGCGAAGTCGAGCGCGAGCTCGAGACCGTTTTCTATCGCGGCTTCGCGCAGGCGCTTGAAGTCTTCGAACGCGCCGAGCTCGGGGTGCAGCGCCTCGTGCCCACCGTCGGCCGAGCCGATCGCATAGGGACTGCCCGGATCGCCTTCGAGCGCGGTCAGGCTGTTGTTGCGACCCTTGCGATTCTTCCTGCCGATCGGATGAATCGGCGTGAAGTAGAGGACGTCGAAGCCCATCGCGCGCACCGCAGGCAATCGATCGATCACGTCGTCGAACGTGCCGTGGCGAGGGGACGCAGGCGCAGACGCATCCGCGGTCGCGCGCGCCTGCGAACGCGGGAAGAGTTCATACCAGCTCGCGAACGACGCGGCGCTGCGCTCGGCATCGACGGGGTAGGCGACTTCGGTGCGCATCGCGAACCCGCGCGCGTCGGCGGCCCGCATGTCGGCCAGGGTCTGCGAGGCGAGCAAGCCAGCGACCTGGGCGGCCATCGTTTCTGCGCTCGTCTTCGAGAGCGCGCTCAATCGCCTGACGACGTCGGGTCGCTTCAAGGTCTTCGCATGCACGAGCGCCTGTGCGACCTGCAAGCGGCCCTCGGCAATCTCGAGCGACACGTCGAGACCGGCAGCCGACTTCTTTTCGAGTTCGTTGCGATAGGTCGCGAAGCCATCGCGCCACGCTTCGATCGCGAACTCGTGGCGACCGATGCGCAGTAGGGGAAAGCTGGCCGCGTGGCGATCGTTGCCGACGGGCTCCATGCGGACTTCGCGCCAATCGGGGTCGCCCATGCCGCGATAACGCAGCACGGCCGCGAGGCTCTCGTGTCCGTCGATCAGGATGTCGGCCTCGACGCGCACCGAATCGCCCGCGTTGCGCTTGACCGGGAAGCGTCCGCCATCGACCGCAGGGGTCACGTGTTCGATCGCCAGACGCGGCGCGCCGATTGCGGTCGCGGCCGATTTCTTGCCGAGCGCGGCGGACTGCCTGGCCGACCGCTTGATCGATGCGATGCGCAGGCCTTCGATGACTCGCACTTCGCCGGGACCAAGGCGCACGCTTGCGCATGGATCGAGCGCCGCCTGCGCGACGAGTGCCGCGGGCGACGTCGATAAGGTCGATGCGGTCGATGCGATCGCGCGGAAATCACCGAAGCCGCTCAACGCGGTCGTCGCCACCGCCGCGCTCATCGTCGCGTCGCGTGCCGCATCCGGGTTGACGAGGACGATCACCACGCGATCGGCTGCGCGCAGATCGGGTGCGTTGGCGCGGGCGATTGCGGTGATCGGCGCATCGGGTCCGCTGAGCATGCAGATCGTGTCGGTGCTTCTGAAGCCATCGCTGCGATCGGCTTCAACGGCCAGCCATCGATTGACTTCGTGAATGGTGTTCGATGAGTTCGCGGTCTCGGCGCGCGGCTCCCACATCGAAGCGGGGACCAGTAGCGCGTCGCCCGCGATGGCGCCGACCCAGAGACGCATTCGAAGATGACGCGCTTGATCGTCTCGCGATGCGGCCTCGCGACCCTGTGCGTTGGTCGCGGACTCGATCGCGAAGGGGTCGAGTGGAAACGCGAGCTGCATCGCGCCGCGTTGGCGATCCCGCTCATCGAACAGCCATGCGCGGCTGCCGTCCCACCACGCAAGCGAACTGCACACTCCGTTGAAGCCGCTGTCGATCAACGCGCGAACGGTCGATGACGGCAAGCCGGGCGTCCATGCGAGCCATTGCAGCGTTCGAGTCTGCGCGACGATCAGCGACTTCCAGAACGCCGCAGGCAGCCGGTCGGGATCGCGACAAACGATGCCCGAGACGCCCGCGGCCGCGACGCCTTCGAGTTCTGCCCGCCAGGCATCCGCCAGCGCATCGTCGGGCCCGACGGCAGGAGGTCGCGAGCGCTGCGGCGGGCGCCGTGGATCGAGCGCGTCGTCATCATCGGCCATCCAGCGATCGACGAGAGGAACCGCATGGGAGGAGTAATACGGCGCGCCATTCGCATCGGGCGCGACTGCAACCCACAACGCAAGACCGCGCCGTGCACACGCGGAAGAAAGGGCAGTCAACGCGGAACGCGCGCGGGCGTCGCCGACGAGTACCGAATTGAAGCCGGCGGATAACACGCGATCGAGCGCGACCTCCCACGCCGCGTTGCGCGCTTCCGCGCTTTCGGGTGGGAAGCGAAACTCTGCGATGCGGTCGTGCAAGCTATTCGTCCTGCAATGAGTGAGGTGAAACGATGCGACCGGAAATGACGTGACGAAGATGACGCGGCCAGAATGCCATTCGTTCTGGTCTCGATCGCTGGGGCGGCTTCGCATTTGAACCGAGCCGCGACGTGATCGCTATAGGTGCATGCCGGAAATGGCGTGATGCCGTCGATGCCTGGTTCGAGGTGTCCCATGCAATGAGCGCGCGCGGGGAGCAAAGTTCCGAGCGGCCACTCTACCGCGCTTGGCGAGTCGCTCGCTTCCGCGTTGGCTCATCGATGCTTGTGCATGCGGTGCGCGCTGGTTATACTCGGTCCCCTGACGCACCTCTTCATGTCGGGGCGATCCAACTCCGGCGACACCGATCGAGGTGCGGACCCGCAGCGACAGCAGCCTTCGCCAACGGCATGCGACTGGATGCAGCCGCAAGCAGGCGCGAAGCGAGCGCCCTCGGCCTTGCAGCAATACGGGTCTGACAGACACCGTGCCCCGCGACGATTTGATTCACCCCGCGGGGCTCACCTGACCAGGTTTCACTATGGGGCAGCCGTGAGTCGGCACATCTTGCCGATCGCTCGTCCACCCAGGACTGGATGAATTCAACCGAAGCACATGTCGTCCTAGAGGCGGCACTACTGACTGCGAGCGAGCCGTTGGCGATGCCTGCGTTGCGTCGCCTGTTCGACGACACGCTCGACGCCGAAACGATTCATGGTTTATTGACCGGCATAGGCGAGGATTGGAACGAACGAGGGCTGGTACTGACAGCGATTGCGAGCGGATGGCGGTTTCAAACGCGGCCTTCGATGCGCAGTTATCTCGCGCGTTTGAATCCGGAAAGGCCGCAGCGTTACTCGCGCGCCGTGATGGAGACTCTCGCGATCATCGCGTATCGGCAACCGGTCACGCGCGGCGATATCGAGGACATCCGCGGCGTGATGGTCTCGACACCCGTGATCAAGGCGCTCGAAGAACGAGGGTGGGTCGACGTGATCGGTCATCGCGAAGCGCCCGGCCGTCCGGCGCTGTATGCAACCACGAAGTCCTTCCTCGACGACCTCGGCCTTGCGGCTCTTTCTGAACTTCCTCCGCTTCCCCAACCCGGCGAGCCCGACTCGGCCGCTCCGCTCCTTCAAGAGGTCATCGATTTTGCGCAGACCCCACCGACATCCCCCGCGCAATCCGCAGCGCAGTAGTCAGCACGCGGATCAGCAACACGCGGATCAGCAAACCGCGGGGCAGCCGCAAGGCGAGACGCACGCGAGCGCCGCTTCGGCCGGCGCCGCTTCGTCTTCCGACGCGCTCAATGGCGCGGCCAATGGAATTCAGGATGGCGCCCTCAATGGCGCCGCCAACGGCGCGATCCAGGACTCCGGGCCTTCCGATACGGGAAGCGCATCGGGACCCGGCGCCGACCAACCCGACGGTAACGCGCAAGCGCGTCCTCATGGTCCGGGAGGTCCGCGCAAGAACCGCAACCGGCGAGGCAATCCCGCAGGCGCACCAGCGAATCGTCAGCCCAACGCTCTGGAGAATGGATCCAGGCCCGGGCCCGGACCGAGGCCGGGACCGAGATCGGGACCGAGGCCGGGATCGAGACCGGGTCCGCATCCGCCGCGTGGTCCGGGCGCTCAGCGACCGGCAGGCATGCAGGGCGGTCCGAAAAACGCGAGCCCGCACATCGCAGCCACGGGGGAGCCGTGGCGCATCGAGGAATTGATCACGACCAGCGATGTGAGCGAAGAGATCGTCGACGTGGCGCCCGTGCCCGTCGCGACTGCACCTGGTGACCCACTGGTTACTTCGATGGTCGATGCGGATGCGCTCGACTCGAGCAGCGAGAACGAGGACGCGGAATTTGCCCCGCCCACGGACGACCTGTTCGAAGACGACTCGTACGACGCGCAATACGAAGCGGCGCTCGAGCACCAACCTCCCGCGGGCTTCGTGAATGCGAACACCCCGATCGCGCGCGGCCCGCGTGCGTTCGCGCCCCGTCGTCCGGTGACGATCGATCCCGATGCCGACGCGCCCAAGCTGCACAAGCTGCTGGCCGATGCCGGTCTGGGCTCGCGCCGCGAGATGGAAGAGATGATCGTGGCCGGTCGCGTGTCGGTCAACGGCGAGCCGGCCCATATCGGCCAGCGCATCGGTCCGACCGACCAGATCCGCATCAACGGCAAGCCGCTGCAGCGGCGTCTGGCTGCGCGTCCGGCGCGCGTGCTTCTCTATCACAAGCCCGCGGGAGAAATCGTCACCCATGACGATCCGCAGGGACGTCCCAGCGTGTTCGCGAAGCTGCCGGTCGTGCAATCCGCAAAGTGGCTCGCGATCGGCCGTCTCGACTTCAACACCGAGGGTTTGTTGATCTTCACGACCTCGGGTGAATTAGCCAATCGTCTCGCGCATCCGCGCTATGGATTCGAGCGCGAATACGCGGTGCGGCTGTTGGGCGAACTCGACGAAGCGGCACGGTCGCGCTTGCTCGAGGGCGTCACGCTGGCCGACGGTCCGGCGCGATTCTCGACGATAGAATTCGCCGGCGGCGACGGCGCGAATCGCTGGTATCGCGTGGTGATCGGAGAAGGTCGCAACCGCGAAGTGCGGCGCATGTTCGAATCGGTCGGACTGACGGTGAGCCGCCTGATCCGGATCCGCTACGGCGGTGTGCATCTGCCGCGGTCCTTGAGTCGCGGTCGTTGGGAAGAGCTCGATCAGAACGTCGTGCGACGCTGGTGCGTCGAACTGGGTATCGCCGCCAAGGGCGGCGCGGTCGGCGAAGGTCACGGCGCGAACAAGGGGCGCCGTCCCCAGACGCCTCGAGCGATCGACCCGATGGGTCAGTCGGCCGGCCAGCCGACCAGTCATCACCACGCGTCTTCCGGCAAGCGACCGGCGCGGCCGGCCCAACCTCGCAACCCCAACGCCCCTCCCGTCGATAATCGCTCGCCTCGGCCATTCGCGGGCGCGGCCGGAAAACCTCGCGGCAAGGGCCGTCCCAACGGTGCGCCCGGGGGGGCTCCCGGAAAGCCGCGCATCGATCCGCTGGTCACGGCGCTCGGTGCGTTTGCCGAAGGATCGCGCGCCCCTCGTACTCCGCGACCGCAAGGCACCGGCTTCGGAAAGACTCCTTTCGCGGCACAGCCGCGGCGACGCCGCAGTGGTTGAGCAACAGTCGTGCCACGGCTTGTTCAGAGAGCGCTCGGCTGGTACACTCCCGCAGTTAATCATTGACCGGGGTCGGATTGGTCAAGTGAGTGAGAGAGGCAGTCCCGCCCTATGCCTGCTTGTAGACAGCAGGCAGCCGGGGCGAAGGGAGAAGAAGTGGGCTTTCGAGCCCATTTTTTTTTCCGCAAAGGATTCGAGAGGTAAGTCCTGCGGCTCGGTTGACGCCCGTCGGGTTCGCATGTCGGCGAGGTGAGCGTGGGGCAGCAGCAGCAAAGGACGTACGAAGGTGTCGAGCGATTCGGTCATTGAACAAACGGTTGAAGGAATGGGCTACGAGCTCGTCGATGTCGAATGGGCCGGCGGCGGCGTGCTGCGGGTCTTCATCGACAAGCCCGAAAACGCGGTGACGCAGGACGGTTCTGCCGCCGAGGGTGTGACGGTCGAAGACTGCGCGCAGGTCAGCGAGCAGTTGTCGCGCGTGTTTGCGGTCGAGAATGTGAATTACGAACGGCTCGAGATCTCGTCGCCGGGGCTCGATCGTCCGTTGAAGAAACCGGCCGACTTCGCGCGGTTTGTCGGCTACGAGGCGTTCGTCAAGTTTCGCAAGTCGCCCAATGGACAGCCGCGCGGCCGCAAGCAGTTTCAGGGCATTTTGCAGAGCATCGACGCGGGTCCTGCGCGTCGCATCGGATTGATGTTCGAGGGCAATGAAGGAGCGCGCGAGCTGCTCGAGTTTTCTTTCGACGAAGTGGAAAAGGCGCGGCTGGTGCCGCGTATCGATTTCAGAAGCAATGCAGGGAGTAAAAAGCGATGAGCCGGGAAATCCTGTTGTTGGTCGACGCATTGGCGCGCGAGAAGAACGTGAGCAAGGAAGTCGTGTTCGGCGCGCTCGAACAGGCTCTGGCTGCGGCGACCAAGAAGCTGTTCCCCGGCGACGTCGACATTCGCGTCTCGGTCCATCGCGAGACCGGGGAGAACGAAGCCTTTCGCCGCTGGCAGGTCGTGCCCGACGAGGCCGGGCTCGAGTTCCCCGATCGGCAGGAGCTCCTGTCGGAAGCCAAAGAGCAGATTCCCGACATCGAACTCGACGAATACATCGAAGAGCAACTCGATCCGGCCGAGTATGGCCGTCGCTTCGCGCAGGACACCAAGCAGACCATTCTGCAGAAGATCCGCGATGCCGAGCGCGAACAGATCCTCGCGGACTTCCTCGCGCGCGGCGAAGCGATCGTGACGGGCAGCGTCAAGCGCATGGACAAGGGCGATGCGATCGTCGAAGCCGGCCGCGTCGAAGCGCGCCTGAAGCGCGACCAGATGATCCCGAAGGAAAACCTGCGGGTCGGTGACCGCGTGCGCGCTTATGTGTTGCGCGTCGATCGCGAAGCGCGCGGACCGCAATTGATGCTGTCGCGCACGGCGCCCGATTTCATCGTCAAGCTGTTCGAACTGGAAGTCCCCGAAATCGAGCAAGGTCTTTTGCACATCAAGGCCGCCGCGCGCGACCCGGGCGTGCGCGCGAAGATCGCGGTCTTCACGACCGATCGCCGCATCGATCCGATCGGCACCTGCGTGGGCATGCGCGGCTCGCGCGTGCAGGCGGTGCGCAACGAACTCGGCGGCGAGAACGTCGACATCGTGTTGTGGTCCGACGACCCGGCGCAGTTCGTGATCGGCGCACTTGCGCCGGCGAACGTGTCGTCGATCGTCGTCGACGAAGAGAAGCACAGCATGGACGTCGTGGTCGACGAAGAGAATCTCGCCATCGCGATCGGCCGCGCGGGACAGAACGTTCGCCTCGCGTCGGAACTGACGGGCTGGCAGATCAACCTGATGTCGGCTGAAGAGTCGGCCGAGAAGAGCACTGCCGAAACCACGCATACGCGCCAACTCTTCATCGACAAGCTGGACGTCGACGAAGAAGTCGCCGACATCCTCGTGCAGGAAGGCTTCGCGAGTCTCGAAGAGGTGGCCTATGTGCCGATCGCCGAGATGCTCGAGATTCCCGCGTTCGACGAAGAGACGGTCAATGAACTTCGCAACCGCGCGCGCAACGCGCTCTTGACCGAGGCGATCGTCAATGAGGAGAAGATCGAGAAGACCACCGAGGATCTGTTGTCCCTCGACGGCATGGACCGCGAGCTCGCGGCCAAGCTCGCGGGCGGCAACGTCTTCACTCGCGAGGAGCTGGCCGAGCTTGCAGTCGACGAGTTGACCGATATGACCGGCGTGGGTGAAGACCGCGCCAAGGTACTGATCATGAAGGCGCGAGAACACTGGTTCGCGTGAGCGATTTGCAAACCAGCCCGCGCAGCCGCGCATGAACCTGCGCATGAAATTCCGATACGCAACCGCATCGACTGGAATCGAGGAACTGAATGGCAAGTAACAACGTCGCCCAATTCGCGCAGGAATTGAAGCTGCCCGCGAGCGTGCTGCTCGACCAGCTGCGTGCGGCCGGCGTGGCAAAGGAATCGCCTGACGATGTGCTGTCGGAACACGACAAGGCGCGCTTGCTCGAAGCCTTGCGCCGTGCGCATGGCGCCGGCGACGCGCAGAAGAAAAAGATCACGCTGGTTCGCAAGCAGACCTCCGAGATCAAGCAGGCCGACGCCACCGGCAAGGCGCGAACCATTCAGGTCGAAGTGCGCAAGAAGCGCGTCTTCGTCAAGCGCGACGAGGCAGTCGAACCCGACGCGGCGCCTGCGTCCGCTCCCGTGGCCGCGCCGCCGGCGCCCGTCAGCATCATCGACGACAAGGAGCGGCTGCTGCGCGAAGAAGACGCACAGCGCAGCGCCGCTCTGATCGCGCGTCAGGTTGCCGAAGCGCGCGAGAAGCAGGAGCGCCTCGAGTCCGAGCGCGTCGCCGCCGAAGAGCGCGCGCGCGCCGAATCCGAGGAGCTCGCGCGTCGTAGCGCGTCGGCCACCGACCCCGCCGAGGCCGAGGCCTTGCGACTGGCCGTGGTAGAAGCCGAGCAGCGTGTGAGGCTAGAAGCCGACGTGCGCGACAGTGCGCGGCGCGCCGTCGAAGCGGAGGTCGCGGGCATCAACCGTTTGATGACGGCGCCACCGGCAAAGCGCGTCGCGAAGGCGCCCGCTCCCGCTCCCGTCGCGCCGGTCGTGGCCGTGGCTGTGGTCGCAAAGCCTGCGGCCGCGATTGCCGGCACGCTGCACAAGCCCGCCGCAAGAGCCGGCGCCGCCACCGACAAGAAAGACGACAAGAAGGACAAGAAGTCGGTCAAGTCGGCCGCGCTTTCTTCGACGTGGCAAGACGATGCGGCGAAAAAACGCGCGATCAAGACGCGCGGCGATTCCTTCGGCGCGGGATGGCGCGGTCCGCGCGGCGGCGGTCGCCATCGTCATACCGAAGATCATGCGGCGGCGAATTTTGCTGCGCCGGTCGAACCGATCGTTCGCGACGTGCACGTCCCCGAGACGATCACGGTCGCCGATCTCGCACACAAGATGGCGATCAAGGCGTCCGAGGTCATCAAGCAATTGATGAAACTCGGCCAGATGGTCACGATCAACCAGGTCCTCGATCAGGAGACCGCGATGATCGTGATCGAAGAGATGGGACACAAGGCCACGGCCGCCAAGCTCGACGATCCGGAAGCGATGCTGATCGACACCGGTACGGTCGAGGCCGGTCCGTCGCAACCGCGCGCGCCGGTGGTGACGGTGATGGGTCACGTCGATCATGGCAAGACCTCGCTGCTCGACAAGATTCGCACGGCGCGCGTCGCGAGCGGTGAAGCGGGCGGCATCACCCAGCACATCGGCGCGTATCACGTCGAGACGCCGCGCGGCATGATCACCTTCCTCGACACGCCGGGTCACGAGGCTTTCACGGCGATGCGCGCACGCGGTGCGAAGGCGACCGACATCGTGGTGCTGGTGGTGGCCGCCGACGACGGCGTCATGCCGCAGACCAAGGAAGCGATCGCGCATGCGCGCGCGGCCCAGGTGCCGATCGTGGTCGCGATCAACAAGATCGACAAGCCGGGCGCGAATCTGGATCGCGTGCGTCAGGAGTTGATCGCCGAGCAGGTCGTGCCCGAGGAGTACGGCGGCGAGTCTCCTTTCGTGCTGGTGTCTGCGAAGACCGGCGAAGGCATCGATTCGCTGCTCGAACAGGTACTGCTGCAAGCCGAAGTGCTGGAGCTTCGCGCCCCGATCGAAGCGTCAGCGCGTGGACTCGTGATCGAAGCCAAGCTCGACAAGGGCAAGGGCCCGGTCGCGACGATCCTGGTTCAGTCGGGAACCTTGAAGCGCGGCGACATCGTGCTGGCGGGTTCGTCGTTCGGAAGAGTGCGCGCGATGCTCGACGAAAACGGCAAGGCCGTCACAGAGGCGGGTCCTTCGATTCCGGTCGAGATTCAGGGCCTCACCGAAGTGCCGCAAGCCGGCGAAGAAGTCGCAGTGCTCGCCGACGAACGCAAGGCACGCGAGATCGCGCTCTTCCGTCAGGGCAAGTTCCGCGACGTGAAGCTTGCCCGACAACAAGCGGCCAAGCTCGAGAACGCGTTCGATCCGACCGGTGTGGTGCAGTCGCTCGCGTTGATCGTCAAGGCCGACGTGCAGGGTTCGCAGGAAGCGCTGGTGCACGCGATGCATCAGTTGTCGACCGGCGAAGTGCGGGTCGCGATCGTGCACTCGGCCGTCGGCGGCATCACCGAATCGGATATCAACCTGGCCGTCGCATCGAAGGCGGTGGTGATCGGCTTCAACGTGCGAGCCGATGCGCAGGCGCGCAAGCTCGCCGAAGCCAACGGCGTCGACATCCGCTACTACAACATCATTTACGACGCGGTCGACGAGATCAAGGCGGCGATGGGCGGCATGCTTTCGCCCGAGAAGCGCGAAGAGCAGATCGGCCTCGTCGAGATCCGTCAGGTGTTCCGCATTCCGAAGGTGGGCGCGGTCGCAGGTTGCATGGTCACCGAAGGCGTGGTGCGTCGTGGCGCGATGGCTCGCCTGCTGCGAGAGAACGTCGTCACGTGGACCGGCGAACTCGATTCGCTGAAACGCTTCAAGGACGACGTCAAGGAAGTGCGCGCGGGCTTCGAGTGCGGCCTTTCGCTGAAGAACTTCGACGACATCAAGGAAGGCGATCAGCTCGAAGTCTTCGAGGTGCAGGAAGTCGCGCGCACGTTGTAGCGCGCGGACGATGAGGATGACGCGGAATCTGCGTCTCCCGCATCGTGTGATCGAGCATGTCCTCTCCACTCGACTTGCGTCACAGGCGAGGCGATCTCTGGCCGCTCCTCGGCATCGTCGCTCTCGCGGCGGCGCTGCGCCTGTTCGTGATCGATCGCGATGCGCTGTGGCTCGACGAGGGCTACTCGTGGTGGGACGCGCAACAGTCGTTCGCGTCGCTGTGGTCGCTGGTCCCGCAATGCGACCCGCATCCGCCGCTTTACTTCGCGCTGCTGCACGCATGGATCTCACTGTTCGGCGATGGCACGTTTGCCATGCGAATGCTCTCGGCGCTGTTCGGCATCGCGACGGTGGCCGTCGTCCATTTCGCGGGTCGCGAACTCGATGTCGCGCGCGGCAAGTCCGAAGGCGCGTTCGGTATCGCGACGCTTGCCGCGCTGCTGTTCGCGCTGACGCCGTTCCAGATCTATTTTTCGATCGAGGCGAGGCCTTATGCGCTGCTGTGCTTCGGCGCCGCGCTGCTGACGCTGGGCGGTCTCAAGCTGGTCCGCTCGATCAAAGCCGCAGGCTCGGGCGAGCCGATATCGCGCGAAGGCCCGTCAGCATCTCGGCGGTTCTTCGAGGGCATCTCGAAGAGCGCCTGGTGGTTGCTGGTGACAGGCGCGGTGATCGTCGTGTGGACCAACAACACGGCCGTGCTGTTGCTCGGCGCGGTCAGCGTCGCGTTCATCGGTCTGTGGCTGTTCGACCGTTCCACGCGTCATGCCATGGGTCCGGTGATCGCGGCAGGCGGGGTGGTCGCATTGTTGTGGGCTCCCGATCTCCCCGTGCTCTTTTCGCAGATGCGCGAAGTGTCCGACGACTTCTGGATTCCCGCGCCGAATCTGCAAGGCCTCACGTTCGAATTGCATTACCTGATCGGACTCGATTCGATCGCCGCGGTGTGGTGGATGGCGCTCGCGCTGATTGGCGGCCTCGCGTTGATCTGGCGCCGCATGGGATTGCGGCTTGCGCTCTTGGTCGGCGCGCTCGCGATCTTGCCGGTGGTCTTCAACGTTGCGATCAGCGCCGCGTTCAAGCCCATCCTGATCTCGCGCGCGATGATCGGTGCGACACCTGCGATCGCGCTGGCACTGGCCGCTGCGGTGGTGCTCGTCAAGCCGCGCGCGCTGCGCATTGCCATCGCGATCGGCTTGGTCGCGGTTCATGTGATCGCGTCGTTCGCGTTGCTGCGCGCCGACCACGTGAAGGAGCCGTGGAAGGGCATCGTCGCGCAGCTCGGAACCGAAGTTCGCGACCGCATCGTCCTCGTCGTTCCGAATGAGATGGCATTGCCGCTTGCACACGAAGCTCAGGCCGAGAACCTGCACTTGCGGATACGCGGTGTGCCGGCGGATTTTCCGGCGGTCGACATGCCGGCGCGCTATCCATCGGGCAAGTGCGCGCCCTCGGTAGTCGGGCAGGATCTCGAGCCGTTGGTCAAGAGTCTGCGCATGGAGTCCGCGGTGATCCTTCTGACCCGACGCAACAACACTTATGATCCTGACGAGACCGTCGCCGCGGCGCTGCGCGCTGCCGGATTCCGACTGCAGCGCGACGACTATTTCCAGCCCGGCGATTTGCACGTGATGCGCTTCTCGCGGGCTAACGGAACGACTAACCATGTGAGTGCGCCATAAGCACCAAACATTCGAAGGCGATTCCCAATCGCAACCTGCGCATCGCGTCGCAGATCGCGCGCGACCTGGCCGAACTGATTCCGCGCGAAGTGCGCGATCCGCGCGCACTGCTGATCACGATCACCGACGTCGAATTGACCGCCGACTACGCGCACGCGAAGATTTTTTTCACGACCCTGCGCGACGACGCCGAAGGCGCGCGCGAAGCGCTGCAGGACAAGGCCGGCTGGCTGCACAGCCTGTTGTTCAAACGGCTGTCGATTCACACCGTGCCCATGCTGCACTTCGTACACGACACGTCGGTGAAGACGGGCGCCGAACTGTCGCAGCTGATCGATGCCGCCAACGCGACGCGCGCGCTCGAGTGATGGCCGAGCGTGAAGACCCGCGTGCGCCGCGCGCGCGCGTTTTGTGGCGCGCGGTGCACGGCGTGCTGCTGATCGACAAGCCTTCGGGGATCACATCCACCGCGGCGCTTGCGCGCGCGCGTCGCGCGTTGTGTGCGCACAAGGGCGGACACACCGGCACGCTCGATCCGATGGCGACCGGCTTGTTGCCGTTGTGCTTCGGCGAAGCGACCAAGTTCGCGTCCGATCTGCTCGACGCCGATAAATCCTACGAGGCGACAATCCGCCTCGGCGTGGTCACGACCACCGGCGATGCGGAGGGCGAACTGCTCCGGGAACGTGTGGTCGCCGTGAATCGTGTAGCCATCGATCGCGCTCTCGCACGTTTTCGCGGAGCGATCGATCAGGTGCCTCCGATGTATTCGGCATTGAAGCGCGATGGGAAACCGCTTTACGACTACGCACGTCGCGGTATCACCGTCGAGCGTGCAGCGCGGCCGGTCACGATCCATCGCCTGGATCTGATTGCGTTCGAGGGAACCTCGTTGGCTATCGCGGTCGATTGCTCCAAAGGCACCTACATTCGCACGCTCGCCGAAGATATCGGCGAAGCGCTCGGATGCGGCGGGCATCTGATTGCGCTGCGACGCGTTCGATCGGGAACCCTCGACGTCGCCGATACCATGACGCTCGAGGCTTTCGAATCGCTTTCACCGAACGATCGCATCGCCGTACTGCGGCCTGTCGACGCGCTGATCTCCAATCTGCCTGCGATCGAACTCGACGATGACTACGCAAGACGATTCGTCGAAGGCCAGCGGCTTTCGTGGCCCGATGACTCGTATCGCGGACGGGTACGCGTTTACCGCGCGGCAAACGCGGCGACGAGCGAATCCGCGGCATTGCTTGGAACGGCGCTTGTGGGCTTCGACGATCGTCTGGCGCCGGTTCGGCTCGTTGCGCAAACAACTACGCAATCATCGTCCCAGTCATAGTTTCAGTACGCGCAACGCAGTAGTGTCTCAATTTGAATTTCAGCATCCGACCCCAAGCGTTCATCCCCGGTCAGGGTGGTCGTGTCTTCGCATTTGAGCGCCTTTCAATGTGCCTTTCGGTGATATCTGCGCCCGCACAGACGCCGCGACGATCTCGCGATGATGGGGCACTTGGTTCAGAAAGCTGCGGCGCAGTGCCGCGTCACTGATCCGTTCGGCCTGCGATATCAAGTCGGCATGGGCAGCGGCCAGAACTTCCACGGCCCGCGGGTCGCAGGCGCGGGCCAGCACCTGGTGGCAGATCAAGCGTATGCGCAGCGGCTCTTCGATCCCGTCGAGTGTGCCCCCGCCGGCCAAATGGGTCAGAACCGCCTCGGCGTGCCGCAACGCCTCGTTCAAATTACCCTGCTTCAGCGCCACTTGGGCCAGGCCGGCCATAGCCATCATGGCCAAGTGGGGCGTGCTCATCCGTTGGAATATTTCGAGCGCACGCGTGCAAGCCTCGCGGGCACGCTCATATCGACCAATACCAAGTTCGGCATCGCCCAGGCAGCACTGTGCAGTGCCTTCGACCTGCCGCACTCCACCGGATGCTGCGATCCCGATGGCCGCCCGCGCGAAAGACACCGCGCCAGCTGCATCGCCTTCACGTCGAGCCAGCATCGCTCGATTCAGCAGCGCATTGGACTCGACATAGCGTTGCCCGATGGCCCGCGCCAACTGCAAGCTCTCGTCCAGATAGTGGCGTGCGTTCGGGTAGTCGCCCAGTTGAAGGAAGCAGCCCCCCAAGTTGCTTAGCGCACTGCTCTCGTAGCTGCGATCGCCCAGTGCGCGACAGAGATGAAAGATTTCCTGCGTGATCGTCAGGGTTGCGATCGGGTCACCTCGAGCGGCCGCGATCAATCCGAGGATATTCAGCATTCTGACCTCACCCGCGCAGTCGCCAGCAGCGCGGGCGGCGGCGCAGCCGACTTCAGCCAGCGACCGCGCTGTCGTATGGTCGCCCAGATGGGCCAGCGCTGCGGCCCGGAAGTAGCGAGCCATGGACGCTACGGAAAGCGCGCCGACAGACTCGGCCAGTTCGCACGCGTGACGCGCTTGAGCTTCGCTACCGCGATAGTCGCCGGTGACGCTAAGCGCGCGGGCCCTCATCATCGCCACCTCGGCTTGCCGGGCACCGTCGACGAGCGCATCGGCCAAGGCTTGCAACGCATCCAGATCGGCATCGTGCGCCGCGCGGTCGCCGTGAGCGGCCAGATATTTTGACCGGACGCTCAGCAAGCGCCAGCGAGTCGCATGGTCTTCCGGAGCGGCCAGAGCGAGACCCCGGCTGGCATGGCTGAGCATGGCCTCGTTGGCATAGCGGGCCGAAGCGTTCTCGGCGGCGAGCGTGAAGTACTCGCGGGCATTGGCGTTGTCACCGGCGCGTTCGTAATGCTCGGCGATCAAGTCCAGGTGCGCTTTGCCTGGTCGGTCAGCAAGCCATTGCGCGACCTTGCCGTGTGCCTTGCGCTTGATGCGTTTGAGGACGGTGTCGTACGTCACTTGGTGCAGCGTGTGGTGGCGGAAGGCGTATTCGCGCAGCCCATCGAAGGCGCTGGCTGCGTGCGGCGTGATCAGCTCACGCCGCGGTAACGTGGTGAGCGCGCCGACGGCATTCGGATCGAGCGTCGCGAGCGCTTCATCCCAGAACACATGGCCGACGACCGAAGCCTGTTGCAATGCGCTCTTCTCCGAAGGGCCGAGGCTATCAAGCCTCGCTTGCAGTACGCCGGTGAGCGTCGACGGAACGTGTGCGGCGAGCAGCTTGTCGGGGATCACGCGCCAGGCTTGCGCATCGTCGACGGTGCTGGTCTCGATTGCGCCTACGTCGATGAGCATCTTGACCAGTTCTTCCATATAGAACGGATTGCCCTCGGCGCCGCCAGTGACGAGTTCGCGCAAGGCAGCGGGGATTTCTCGCATCTTTTGAAGCAGCCCATCGACCAGGTTGCGGCTGTTGTGTCTGCTCAAGGGGGCTAGATTGATGAGCAGGTGCCGCCCGTGTCCGCTCAACCAACCCGGGCGCCGCTCATGAAAACTTGGCCGTGTTGAGCTGAGCACAAGCATCGGCACGTCGCAGTTGACGTTCACGAGCTGCTCGATGAAGTCGAGCGATCCGTCGTCGGCCCAGTGCAGGTCGTCGAGCAGCAGCACGATGGGGGTACGGGTTTGTAGACCGATTCGGCGGAACAGTTGCGACGCCGCATGGAAGCCGCGATTGCGGATTTGCTTGCCGTCTTCGAGCATGACCTTGACGTGCCGACTGTCGCTAAAGTCAATGCCGATCAGGTGCCCGAGCAGATGGGCATGTGCCTCGGCCATGTCGTCCCCGTCATCGGACAAGAAGAGTGGGGCGATCCCGTCGGCGATCTTCTGGCGTGCAACCTCGACGCTGTCGCTGTCGGCGATCCCGAACCGCGAGACGAGAATGTCGCGCAGCAAGCCATAGGGCTGGTTCTGACCCAACGGTTGGGCGCGGCCCTGGAAGAGGCAGAAGGCTTCAGACCGCGCTGCGGCCCAGTTCTCGAACTCATAGAGCAAACAACTTTTGCCCATGCCGGCTTCGGCGACGATGGTGATGGCGTGGAGCTCGGCAGCGGGATCGTAAAGCGCCTGGAAGGCTCGTTGAAGTTCCACGAGTTCGCGGTCGCGCCCGACCATGTGGGTTTCGATGCCTTCGACACCGCGCGAGGCGACGCGGAAAGCTCGCGGTTTGGCGCGCAGCACGAGGTAGCTGCGGACGGGTTCGCTGATGCCCTTGACCTGGATCGGCGGCTGTTCTTCGACGTCGAAGACGCCTCGCACGTGGCGATAGGTGTCGTGGCTGATGCGCAGCCCTCCCGTAGGTGCGGTCTGCTCCATGCGCGCCGCGATGTTCACGCTGATGCCGCGGATAGCGCCTTCGGCATCGACACCGCCGCCCAGCAGCACCGCACCCGTGTTGATGCCCACCCGTACGTCGAAGCCCTCGAAGCCGTGGCGGACCTTTATCTGCGCCTCTTGGGCTCGGGCTTCTTGCGCGATGGCCAAGCCAGCGCGCACAGCCCGCTCGGCGTCGTCTTCGCGCGCCTCGTGAGCGCCGAAGACGGCCAGCATGCTGTCGCCGGCATACTGCAACACTGCGCCTTGATGCGTCCGCACGACCGCAGAAAAGCACTCCAGCGCACCGTCCATGATGGAGTGGATATCCTCCGGGTCCAACTGCTGGCTCAGCATCGTGGAGCCGACGACGTCGGCGAAGAGCACACTGACTTGCTTGAGTTGCTGTGTCTCGGCCGTATCCTGCGCCAGCAGCGTGGCAAGGCGTTCCCGGAGTGGGGCGACGGCCATGTCGGTCACTGCATCGCCCAGCACAGCCCGCTGCTCCTCGAGGGCTGCGATGGTCGTTTCCAGTTCCTCGGGGCGCTCGTTCACGAACTGGAGTCTAGCCTCCATTCCGGAAGCGCCGGGAAATCCATCGCAAGCTTCGCCGTTTTTTTTTCGCCTGCGACCGCAATGTTTGCGGGGGCTTCGGGGGACCACGGGCTTAGAAAGCTTGTATTGCCATCGATCCGACCCGCTGGGGTAATTCAAATCGAGACACTAGCCGCAACCCGTATTGGCCCGTATGAGACCTCCGCACTGCTATACTCTTCGGTTGCCCAAGAAGTGAATTTCGCGAGCTTGTTTCGCGCGAACTCGCCACTTGTAGCCCCTTACATTCTTGAATCTGCGAGCCCGTCATGCGCGGCACCGACAGCACCCGATCCCTTCGCAACATCGCCATCATCGCGCACGTCGATCACGGCAAGACCACGCTCGTCGATCAGTTGCTTCGGCAGTCGGGTACGTTCCGCGAAAACCAGCATATTGCCGAACGTGTGATGGACTCGAACGATCTCGAAAAGGAACGCGGCATCACGATCCTCGCGAAGAACTGCGCGGTCGAATACGAAGGCACGCATATCAACATCGTCGATACGCCGGGGCACGCCGACTTCGGCGGCGAGGTCGAACGCGTGTTGTCGATGGTCGACGGCGTGTTGCTGCTGGTCGATGCGGTCGAGGGCCCGATGCCGCAGACGCGCTTCGTCACGAGGAAGGCGCTTGCGCAGGGATTGAAGCCGATTGTCGTCGTCAACAAGATCGATCGTCCGGGCGCGCGTCCCGACTACGCCATCAACGCGACCTTCGACCTGTTCGACAAGCTCGGCGCTACCGAAGACCAGCTCGACTTCCCGGTGGTGTATGCGTCGGCGCTGAACGGCTACGCGTTCACCGACATGAAGGACATGCCGACGTCGGCGCCGAACACCGCGGCATCGGCCAGCGCGACGCCTCATCAGGGCGAGACCATCGCCCATGCCGAAGGCGGCGACGCCGGTCGCAACATGCGACCGTTGTTCGATGCGATTCTCGCGCATGTGCCGGTACGCGACGACAACTCCGACGGACCGTTGCAATTGCAAATCTCTTCGCTCGACTATTCGAGCTATGTCGGCAAGATCGGCATCGGCCGCATCAGTCGCGGCCGCGCTCGCCCTCTGCAGGACGTGGTCGTGATGAACGGCCCCGACTCCACGCCGATCCGCGCGCGCATCAACCAGGTGCTGACCTTTCACGGGCTCGATCGCACCATCACCGACGAAGCGGTGGCCGGCGATATCGTGCTGATCAACGGCATCGACGAGCTCGGTATCGGCAGCACGATCTGCCACCCCGATGCGCCCGACGCCTTGCCGTTGTTGCGTGTCGACGAGCCGACCCTGACGATGAATTTTTGCGTCAATACCTCGCCGCTCGCCGGACGTGAAGGCAAGTTCATCACCAGCCGGCAATTGCGCGAGCGCCTGATGCGCGAACTGAAAGCCAACGTGGCTTTGCGTGTCGCCGAAACCGGAGACGAAACGATTTTCGAAGTCTCGGGTCGCGGCGAATTGCATCTGACCATCCTCGTCGAGAACATGCGGCGCGAAGGATTCGAGCTCGCCGTATCGCGGCCCCGCGTGGTGTTGAAGGAAATCGACGGCGTCAGGCACGAGCCGTTCGAGCTCCTCACGGTCGATGTCGAGGACGGCAATCAGGGCGCGGTCATGGAGGAGTTGGGACGGCGTCGCGGCGACCTGACCGACATGCAATCGGATGCCAAGGGCCGCGTGCGCCTCGAGTACCGTATCCCGGCTCGCGGCCTGATCGGCTTCCAGGGCGAATTCATGACGCTCACGCGCGGTACCGGATTGATGAGCCATATCTTCGACGACTACGCACCGGTCAAGGGTGGAGAGATGGCCGAACGCCGCAACGGCGTGCTGATCAGCCAGGACGATGGCGAGGCCGTGGCCTACGCGTTGTGGAAACTGCAGGATCGCGGTCGCATGTTCACCGTGCCGGGCGACCCCGTGTACGAAGGGATGATCATCGGCATCCATTCGCGCGACAACGATCTGGTCGTCAACCCGATCAAGGGCAAGCAACTGACCAACGTCCGATCGTCTGGAACCGACGAAGCGGTGCGTCTGATTCCGCCGATACAGATGACGCTCGAATACGCCGTTGAATTCATCGCCGACGACGAACTCGTCGAGATCACGCCGCAGAGCATTCGCTTGCGCAAGCGCTATCTCAAAGAGCACGAGCGCAAGAAGGCGATGCGCGAAGCCGCCTGAGGGAAGTCTCCCGCGGGGTGCGCGCGCAGTAGAAACAAGGTGCGGTCCAACCTCGCTGCTCGTGCGTTGCTACCGCTCGCGACCTTGCGCCTTTGCCACATGGCGCTGATATAAAGCCGACGCAGCAAACGCGAGCACGGCGACGATCACCCAGATCCATATCGAGTCCACGCTGCGCGCATAGGCCGCGTATGCGACGCCGACGACCGCATAGAGTCCGACCAGAAACAGCGCCGCGCTGGCGGGGTGGATGCGGGTTTTTTGGAAGCGGACCATGATGTCGTTGCTGCGGACGGGAAGCTGAGCGGAGCATTATCGCGCAGCACCCGAGGTCCGCGAGCGGACGACGATGCGAACGATCGCCTCGGAAGACCGCTGCGGATGGTCCTTCTGGTGGAATCACTCTTCGCGGAGTAAACTGAACAAATGTTCACTATTCGATTTCTCACGTCGGCGTCGATCAGACTGAGCTTCGCCATTGCGATCGCGCTCGTCGCCATCGTGAGCCTTGCGTTCGCCGCGCCTCGCTTATCGTTCGCCGCGGAAAGAATAGTCAACGCTGCGGAGAGGATCAACGCAGCGGACAGGCAGGCGATCGAACAGGTCATCCGCGATCAGCTCGATGCCTTCGGTCGCGACGATGCGCGTGGCGCGTTTGCGCACGCGAGCCCCGATATCCAGCGCATGTTCGGCACGCCCGAAAAATTCATTCGCATGGTTCGCGACCACTACGAACCGGTGTATCGCGCAGGTTCGGTTCGCTTCGTTCGCCTCGATGCGATCGACCGCCAGTGGGTGCAGACCGTTCAACTCGTCGATCAGGAAGGCCATGTATGGCGCGCCCTGTTCACGATGAACAGACAGGCCGACAAGATCTGGAAGGTCGGCGGCTGCCAGTTGGTGCCGACGAACGCGATCACGACCTGACGATGCTGCCACTGCAGCCGCGCGCCCCCAACTCCACAGCCATGACGAGAACTGACGGCCAGACGCGATCATCGATCGATATTTCGACAGAGCAACCGTTGACGTTCTGGCCCCGGCCGAAAAAGGGCCGGGGCGCCGTCGCCAATGTCCGCGGCCGCTTCGAGGTCGACGCGCGCGAGGCGTGTGACGATGGGTGGGGCGGTCTCGACATCGCCATCGACGGACAGCAAGATGCGCCGCCGCTCAAGACCGTGGTCACCGAAGAGCGCGCGCGAAGCATCATTTCGAAGAACGATTCGCCCGACATTCCCTTTCGGCTGTCGCTCAATCCCTATCGCGGATGCGAGCACGGATGCATCTACTGCTTCGCGCGGCCGACGCACAGTTATCTGGGCTTGTCGCCGGGCCTCGACTTCGAGTCGAAGTTGTTCGCGAAGGTTAATGCGGCCGAGCTTCTGCGCATGGAATTGGGAAAGAAAGCGTACGCGCCCGACGTGATCGCGGTCGGAGTCAACACCGATGCGTATCAGCCGATCGAGCGTGAATTGAAAATTACGCGCGCGGTTCTCGAAGTGCTGCACGAAACCCGCAATCCGTTCGGCCTGATCACGAAGTCGTCGCTGATCGAGCGCGATCTCGATTTGCTCGCGCCGCTCGCGCGCGCCCAGCTTGCCCGCGCATCGATCACGATCACGACGCTCGATCATGAGTTGTCGAGGAAACTAGAGCCGCGTGCCGCCAGTCCCGCCCGCAGATTGCGCACCGTGCGCGCGCTGGCCGACGCGGGCGTGCCGGTATCGGTGAACGTGTCGCCGGTCATCCCGTTCATCACCGATGGCGAGATGGAACGCATCGTCGAAGCGGCCGCCCATGCGGGCGCGCACAGCGCGCACTTCATCATTCTCAGATTGCCGTGGGAGCTCAACACCGTCTTTCAGCAATGGCTGCGCGCGCACTTTCCGTTGCGTGCCGAGCGCGTGATGAACCGTATTCGCGACTTGCGCGGCGGCAAGGACTACGACTCGCGCTTCGGCAAGCGCATGACGGGCGAAGGCATCTGGGCCGAGCTGTTTGCGCAGCGCTTTCGAGCGGCGTGCGCGCGGCACGGGCTCAATCGTGAGCGCAAGATTTTCGACACGACGCAATTCATCAAGCCGACGCCAATGCAAGCGACCTCGCCGCAGCAGCGCCTGTTCGATTGAGTTGTATTCGTGTCAGGCGAAGGTGATCGTCACAACGCGAGACAAAAAGCTCTCGCCCGCACCGTGGTAGCGAGCGAGCGCGAACGAGATCAGCGTCATCAAGAGCACCGTGCCGCCTAGCAGCGTCAACGCGGCCACGATGATCACGAGCCAGCCTGAATGATTCGCAGCCGTTGCATCGGCGTTCCATTGCTTGTCCCACTTCGCATCGGGGGTCAACGCGAATCGCAAGGCTTCGATGAAACCCGCAAACGTCGGGACCAGGGTCCATGAAAACAGTGGGTAAAGCCAAGGCAACGGCCGTCGCGCGCCGCCCAGATAGAAGCGATGCAGTCCCAGCGTTCCGCCGAGGGAGGCGAGAATCGTCGCGATCGTCTTGTTCTTGAAGCTCATGATCAGCGCTGCCTGGGCGCGTAGCGGATGCGATAAATGGCGCCCGCGAGGTCGTCCGATACCAGCAAAGAACCATCGGGAAGCGCAAGCACATCGGAAGGACGCCCCCATACGGATTCGTCCTTGCCCAGCCAACCCTCCGCAAAGACGTCCTGACCGACGACCCGGTTCGACCCGTCGAGGGTGACGTGCACGACACGGTACCCGACCTTGGTCGAGCGATTCCAGGATCCGTGTTCTGCGATGAAGATGCCGTTGCGAAAACTTGGCGGAAAGGGTTCATTCGCTCCATCGGGCGGCGAGTAGAAGCGCATTCCGAGCGCCGCCACATGCGCTCCCAAATTCGCGCTGGGGGGAATGAATTGCGAACAGGGATGTTTGCTTCCGAATTCCGGATCTGAAATATCGCCTTGGTGGCAATAAGGAAAACCAAAATGCAACAGCGCGGCGGTTTTGGTTGCAACGTGATTCAATTCATCCGACGGAATATCATCGCCGAGCAGGTCGCGCCCGTTGTCGGTGAACCAGAGCGAGCCATCGAGCGGGCTCCAATCAAACCCGACTGAATTGCGAATTCCTTTTGCAACGACAGCGCGCCCGCTGCCGTCGGCATTAATTCTCTGAATGCTGTAATACCTGTTCTCATCGCGCTCGCATACATTGCACGGCGCGCCTACGGGCACATATAAATGACCGTCCGGCCCGAATGCGATGAATTTGAAACCATGGTGCGTCTCAGCGGGAAATTGATCGGTGATCAGCGATGGAGCCGAGACGTGGTCGAGATCGCCATCCACCTTGTCGATCCGAAATATGCGCGAAACCGCCGAGACGTAGAGCGCTCCATCGCGATACGCGACGCCGATCGGCATCTGCAAACCCGACGCCACCGCCCTTACGCCGGTCGCGCGGCCCTGCTCGAGGTTTACCGCGTACACCTTGCCCGCACGACCGCTGCCAACGAAGAGCACACCTTTCCCGGACTGGAAACGCCCAAGCGTCATCTCGCGCGCGCTCGGTACGTGGTCCGTCAGCATCTCGATGCGAAATCCCGGAGGCAGCCGGATGGCCGCGAGCTCGCCAGCCGCACTTGCATCAGCGCCCGTCATCGCTATGAGAAAAACGGCAGCCAACGCTGATCGCAAGTCCATGCTGAACCCTGCGCAAGAATCATTAACAAAGAGAATATGCACGCGTAACATCTGGCTGAATAATAAGTGTTCCGCTTACATTCGAATGCGCAAATTAACCTTCTCTCTCATTACTCA
Organism: Burkholderiales bacterium; assembly: GCA_038240015.1. GTDB lineage: Bacteria > Pseudomonadota > Gammaproteobacteria > Burkholderiales > Burkholderiaceae_D > CAHJXF01. The sequence continues at coordinate 53,938 of JBBSEF010000004.1, read as the reverse complement.
TATCTCGTCCTACACCGGGTGTTATCAATTGCAGAGGTGGAGCATGTCGAGTTTCTTTCCACTTCGGCCGTATTGATAATGACATGATTTCGAGCTTCTTATCTGCTTCATAGAGTTACCAGACCTGGTTCGTTAATTGCTTTGCAGAGCTTGTTAGCATTTAATTGAGAACGAACTGTCTATGAGCAAGATTATACAAATGGGCGCGGCATTTCTGATATTGATGTCCGGAATTTCCGAAGCAGGCGTGATTCAGGTCGGCGGCATGGCCGCAGGATCGAATGGCCGGATGTCGTCGCGCGCAGGCGTTTGTACGGTTTCTTTCGATGCCGGAAATGCCGCGAACGAGTGCATGGCCACCTATTCCAGGGATGCGGCCGGGTCGATCGCGCTCGCAGCGGACAACTTGGCGACCGAAACGACTGTGGTGCATGCCGCTCCGATCGACGATACGTCGACCTACCTTGCGGTGGGCATGCACGATGGCGGATCGATATTCGTGAACCTTTCTGTCGCATCCGATTATTTCGGATTCTATGCAGGTTCTCTCGACAGCTTCAACCTCGTGCAGTTCTTCATGAATGGCGTGCTGATCGATTCATTCGACGGCGCCCAAATCAACGCCGTTGCATTTCCCGGGCAGATGACCCGGGGGGACCTGACGCAAGCTCAATACATCGACTACTTTCCGGGCGTCCTCGTGAACGGCGTGTTCGTGCCCAGCCGGTTTGATCGGATCCAGATCTCGAGCACCGGCAATTCATTCGAGACGGATAACCATGCTTTCGGAATCGCCGCTTTGGCCATTCCCGAACCCGGTTGGTTGTCGCTGTTCGGCTTGGGGGCGCTGCTCATGCTCGTCTTCATGCGCCGCCCCGATTCGGGACTCCGCTGACGCGCTCGGCGCGCTCGAAAAAGAGGGCCGCTCTTGCGGCCCTTTTTGATTTGCGATCGGGGAAAACTAGAGCGTGGCGAGCAGGTCTTTCGATTCCTTGCCTTCGGCGCTTGTCGGAGCGGTCTTGACGAGCGACTCCAGCGTGGTTCGTGCGGCGTCCTTTCGGCCGTCCTTGATCTGCGCCTTTGCAAGATGCAGCGCGATGTCGCGCTGTGCGGGCGCGGTCGCGCTTGCCTTCTCCAGCAGTTCAATGCCGCGTTTGGTCTGACCCTGTTCGACCAGCATCCACCCGAGCGTGTCGCTCACCGCGGGATTGCCCGGGACAATCGAATTGGCCTTCTCCGCATAACTCAACGCTTGCGGATCCTTTTGCTGCCACAAGGCCCAGGCCAGATTGTTGAGGAGGATCGCGTCGTTGGGCTGTGTCTCGAGGACTACACGATAGTTCTGAGCCGCGCGTGAATATTCTTTTGAGCGCAGCGCGAGGTCCGCGTCGAAGAGGCGCACCGTAAAGTCCTTCGGATGACTCTTCAACCAATCCGCAAGGAACGCGTCCGCTTCTGGGCGCTTGCCGGCGAGCGCCAGCGCCGAATAGGCTTTGATGACCAGACCCGAAGTCGGCATCTGCGCGGTGGTCTTTCGATAGATGGCCGCCGCTTCGGCGTATTGCTTCGACGCGAATTTCAGATCGCCTTCCAGTTCCGGAATGGCCAGCGATTTCGGCGCTTGCGTCTTGATATCGGCAAGCAGACGCGCCGCCTCGTCGTTCTTGCCCGCGCGGATCATCGATCCGACCATCGCGCTTTGCGCTTCGAGAGAATCGGGCTTCAACTTGAGCGCGCTGCCGAACGATTGCAATGCCGCTTCGCTTTGTCCGGCCTTCAACTGGGCCTGCCCCAATCGGAGTTGGTAGTCGGGCGCCTCGGGATTGAGCCCCACGAGCTTCCGATACGCGGCCACCGCTTGATCGGGGCTACCGGTCTGCATCAGGAGTTGGCCGACCATATCCAGATAGCGCGGATTGTTGGGAGACGAAGCGAGCGCGTCCTGAGCGATCGCAAGAGCTTGCTTGGGATCCGCCTTGCTCGCGTAGTAGCCGGCCAGCGCGGAGACCGCCTGTTCGGAAGAGGGGTTGGCCCTCTTGGCTTCCTTCAGCAAACCCACGACCGTCTCGCGGCTCGCTCCGTTGGCGTTCTCCAATTGCGCGAGCGCGAGCAGACCGGAAAGGCTGCCCGGTTCCTTCACGAGCAAGTTCTTGTAGCGTTGCCGCGCTCCGTCAACATTCTTGTCGCGCAGATCAAGCGACGCGAGATTGGCCACCGCCGGAAAATACGTGGGCTGCAATTGCAGGGCTTTCTCGAGCGCCTTGCGCGCCGACGGCAGATCGTTCTTCCCGATGTCGATGGAAGCGCGGAGGTTGTACGTGACCGGATTGTTCGGCTGTCTCTTTTCCAGAGTCTTCCACGCGACCAGCGCGCGATCGAATTCGCGCCGTTGCACGTGAGCCAGTACCAGCGCGATGTCCGGATTCGGGTTGGTCGTCGCGTCTCTGGATGCGGCTTCAAGCTCTGCGAATCCCGCTTCCGAGTCGCCACGCGCGAATTGAACCGCCGCGCTTTGCGTTCTCACGTTTGAATCGTTCGGGTTGAGCTTGGCAGCCTGTTCGAACGAGCGCGACGCCGCCTTGAAGTCCCCTTTCATCAGCGCAACTTCGCCCGCAAGACTGATCAATGCGGAATCCTTGGGCGCGGCCGCGAGCGCGGGCTGAAGAACTTCCTCGGCCTTCTGCGGTTGACGCTGGCGAAGATAAAGACTCGCCAGGAGCTTGCGTGCGTAGACGCTGTTCGGCGCAATCTTGACCGCGTCGCGCAGATGCTGCTCGGCTTGCGCGGGCTGGTTCATCGCCAGTCCGATGGCGCCGGCCAGCAGTTGGGCCGCGCCGTTTTTCGGCGCCGCGGTCAGGGAAAGCGCGATCGCATCGTTGGCTTTGGCAAAATCTTTCTTGTTGAACGCGATCAGTGCGTCCAGATAATTCACGCCCGGATGACGAGGGGAAAGTTTCTTCAGCTCATCGACTTGTTGCTGAGCGAGATCGGACTGGCCGTCGCTCATGAACGAGCTCGCCAGATTGAGCCGCGCGGTGAAGTTGCGCGGGTTGTCCTTGATGACCGCTTCGTAAGAAGGAATCGCGTCCTTGGCGGCGCCGCGCGCGCGTGCGATGTCGCCCTTGAGCATCAGGCCTTCGACCTGCTTGGGGTCGTCGGTCAGAACCCGATCGACCTGCGCGCTCGCTGCAGGCAGCTCGCCGCGTGCGGCCCTGACGCGAGCCTCGCCCAGCACCGCGGCCGGATAATCAGGAACGAATTTTTTTGCCGATGCGAATGCCGTGAGCGCTTCATCGGCCTTGCCCGAAGCGAATTGCGCGACGCCCAGCAGGCTCTGCAATTCGGCGTTGGCCGCAGGCGACTTCACCCGAGCCGTGGTGGTCTGCGTGATGACCTTCTCCACTTGTCCCTGCAACATCTGGCTCTTCACCAGCAGCGGGAGGACCAGGTCGGGTTCGTATTGTTTGTCGAAGGCCTTCTGGAGTTCGATCTCGGCGCTTTTCGGATCGCCTTGCTCTAGCAATTCGCGACCCAGGAGATAACGGGCCTCGGAGGACTGCGCATCGCCTTGCAGCGCGTTCTTGAGTTCGATGACCGCGGCGCGATGATCGTTTTTCGCGCTCAACTCCTTGGCGCGCGCCAGATGATCCTGCGAACTGTCGCGACTGCATGCGGCCAGAAAGATGCTTGCCACCGCACAAGCCACCGCGCAAGTCCCGAACTTCAACCGCTTGACACCCTGTTGCTGATTCATCGTCGTGGTTCTCCGCAGTACGTGTCGCGGGACCGCCGCAGCGGTCCCGATGGAAATGTCAGCACCTGTTCACGGACAGGTTCTTCACATGTCAATGATTCATGCCTCAACGAATTCCGAAGCGGCGCATCAAGTCGTAGAGCGTCGGTCTGCTGACGCCCAGCATTTCAGCGGCGCGGGCGATATTGCCCTCGACCTTTCCGAGTACCTGCATGATCGCGGCGCGCTCGGCATCGTCACGCACCTGGCGCAGATTGAAAATCCTGGGTTCCGCCCCCGCGAGGTCGAGCCCGAGGTCGTCGGCCGAAATGAATTGTCCATCGGCCATGATCACCGCGCGCTTCATGCAGTTCTCGATTTCGCGCACGTTGCCCGGCCAAGCATAGGTGTCGATCGCCGCAAGCGCGTCGTCGGAGAGCATCGCCGGTTTCTTGTTCTGCGCCAGACCGAAGCGCTGGGCGAATGCGCGGGCGAGCAGCGACGCATCTCCGTGGCGTTGTCGCAGGGGCGGAATGTCGATGACGATTTCAGAGAGCCGATAGAACAGGTCTTCACGGAATCGCCCCGCCTTCATCAACTCCTTGAGATTCTGGTGAGTGGCGCACACGATGCGCACATCGACCGGGATCTCTTCGCGCCCGCCCACTCGTTCGACCACGCGCTCTTGCAGGAAGCGCAAGAGCTTGGCTTGCAGCGCACCGGGAAGGTCGCCGATTTCATCGAGGAAGAGGGTGCCGCCATCGGCATATTCGATCTTGCCTCGGGTCTGCTTGGCCGCGCCCGTAAAGGCGCCGCGCTCGTAGCCGAACAGTTCACTCTCGAGCAGGTTCTCGGGAATCGCCGCGCAATTGAGCGCGACGAAGCGTTTGTCGCGTCGGCCCGACAAATCGTGCAATCCGCGCGCCAGCAACTCCTTGCCGGTACCGCTTTCGCCGAGCAACAGCACGGTGACGTCCGAGGGTGCGAGACGCTCGATGTTGCGACAGGTGCGCAGCATCGCCGTGTCGCAGGTCAGAAGCCCAGCCAGGGGCAACTGCATGTTCACGCTTTGAAGCATGCGATTCTCGCGCTGCAGTCCGGCCAGACGGAACGCGCGCTCGATGACGAGCATCAGCAAGTCGGGTTCGAACGGTTTGGTATAGAAATCGTATGCGCCCAGACCGATCGCCTTGACCGCGTTGGTTCTATCGTTCTGGCCGGTGATCATGATGATCTTGGTATCGGGCGCGGCCGACAGCATTTCAGCGAGCAGGGCAAACCCTTCGGATGTGTTGTCAGGATCGGGCGGAAGTCCGAGGTCCATCGTCACGACCGCGGGTTCGTGTCGTCTGAACTGGGTCATGGCCGAGACGCGATCTTCCGCGACGATGACGTCGTACTGATCGAAACTCCAACGCATCTGCTTCTGGATTCCGGGATCGTCTTCGACAACCAGCAGCGTCGACTTGACGTCCACGGCATTTGCCTTGGGCGGTGCGCTCACGGATTCCACCGCGTTTGCATTACTCATCCAGGGACTCCAGGTTCAGGCGATGGCTGCAGGCCTGAGCAGGGGCAGCGAGATTGAAAAACGGGTTCCTTCGGTTTCGCGACTCTCGACATCCAGGCGGCCGCCCAACTCGCGTATGTATTCGCGGCTCTCGTAGATGCCGATACCCATTCCGTTTTTTTTCGTCGATTCGAAGGGCTTGAACAACCGCGAACGGATGAAGTCTTCGCTCATTCCCACGCCCGTGTCTTGCACTTCGATTATTGCAGACTCGTCTCTGGCGCGAACGTGAACTTCGATGCAACCCGTGGACGGTGTTGCTTCGGCGGCATTTTGCAGCAGATGGCCGACCACGCGGTCGAGTCGTTCCCGATGCGCGAGCGTGCGAATTCCCGGCGCATCGACATGGACCGTGGGCCGCGGCACCAGTGGCGCCTTCGCCTTCAATGCCGACAGCACCACGTCTTGCAGATCGACCGGCGTCGGTTCGTCCGCCGGCGTGGCGCCGACGCGCAACTGCATCAGCAGACGCTTCATCTTATCGACCGCGTTGTTGACGGTGTCGAGCATGTCGTCCTGGAACTCGGGATTGTCGCGATGCCTTGCCGCATTGGTCATCAGGAGAGACAACTGTGCGACCAGATTCTTCAAGTCGTGCACGACGAAGGCTGACATGCGGTTGAAAGACTCGAACTGCCGGGCCACCAGCAGCGCGCGGTTCGCATGCAATTGCGCCAGCGTGCTCGCGACTTGCCGACCGGCCGTCTTGAGAAGATCGTTGACTTCCCAATCGATGTTGATCTTGGTCCGTGCCGGCAACAGCACCATAAAACCGAACAACTGGTCGTGAAGCATCAGGGGAATCACCAGCCACGCGTCTTCATCGCTGCTCAACCACTCGGGCAGATGCAGGTTGCCGTAGATCGGCCGCGTCTCCCGATATTCGTCGAGGTTGATGACCCATTCTTTTTCCTGAAGAAAGGTCGCGAGCGCGCCGTCCTGTGTTTCGAGACCGTCGAGTATTGGCGCCTGCCAATGGGCGATGCGCTGGTAACGCGGACCATCCTGCCTGACCCACAGCCCGCCTCCGCGCGCTTCGACCAGGTTTGCGATGGCGCGGACCGCGCGTTCACCGAAGCTGTCGTCGTGGCCTTCCTCGGTCAACTCGCGCGTGATGCGCAGCCATTCTTCGCGATAGTCATAGCGGTAGCTGAAGAAATGCTTGTTGATGAAAACTTTCAGGCGCGCGCGTATCGATCCCGATACGACGATCAGACCGAGCCCGATGAGTCCTGCGAAGATGACGGTCGTTTGCAGCACGCCTCCCCAGGTTCCCCCGAAGAAACGGATGTAGTAGCCCGCGGCCGAGACCATCAACAGGTAAGCGCCGGCGCTGAACAAGGCGGTCGACTGAAACACCATGCGCCGCGAAACCGAGATGTCGAGAGACCACTGTGGATTGCGCGCGGCCGACACTGCGATCAGCGGAATGATCAGCAGATTGATGAAGCCTCGTGCGGCCCACAGTTCGACATCGACCTGGCGGAACAACATGGCGTCGGCAAATGCGGCGAGGTCGTATGCGAACAGGCCGCCGACGCCGAGGCAAAAGAACTTGATGCTCCAGCGATCGTCGAGAGCGGTGCCGCGATACAACTGCTCGATCAGCATCAGCGCGACGATAGCGACGAGCACGCGCGAGCCGAAATAGATCGACGGCGTCAGCACGGGCAAGGCCAGCAGCCGGGCTGCTTCAATGAGAAGGCTGATGCCTACGACGATCAGCGCCGTCCAGAGCAACGGCGGCGCGCGTCGTAGAAGGGGAAGCCAACGCGGCGCCTCGCTCGTGCTGCCAGCCGTTGCCGGCCCGCACAGCAGAACGCCGATGAAGGCGAGCCAGCTTGCACTGCGAGCGACTTCCAGAAGGCTTGCCAAGGTGCGCGCAACCGCGACGTTGCCGATCCCAGCCGCGACCGCCGCGGCCCACAACATGCTGACCAGCGCGGCGACGGCGAGCATGACACCCGACACCGCGCGCAGACTGCGTCCGCGCCAGGAAACGAACAACAGCGTTGCCAGCAGCGCATAGCCTGCCGACGCGGCCGAGTAGCCCCAGAAGCCCCACTCGGCAATGGTTTGAATCGCGGTCTGGTTCACCGGTCTGCCCTAACGGGCGCCTTTGCCCCACAGGACCACTTCAACCGTCTCGACCAGAATCAGCAGGTCCAGAAAAAGGGTGTGGTTCTTGACGTAGTAAAGATCGTATTGAAGTTTTTGCGACGCGTCCTGAAGCGATGCGCCGTAGGGATAACGGACTTGTGCCCAGCCCGTGATTCCTGGCTTCACGCTATGCCTTGCGGCGTAGAAAGGAACTTCCTGAACCAGTTGCCGAACGAAGAAGGGCCGCTCGGGGCGCGGTCCTACGAAACTCATTTCACCGCGCAGGACGTTGATGATCTGCGGCAATTCGTCGATGCGGGTGCGGCGGATCAAGCGTCCGATGCGCGTGATGCGACCGTCATTTGAGGTGGCCCACTTCGGCTTGCCATCGCGCTCCGCGTCGTTGCGCATGCTGCGGAACTTGAGGATCTCGAACACACGCCCGCCCTGACCGACACGTTCCTGGCGATAGAAGATCGGTCCGCCGCCCTCGACGCGGATCAGCAACGCGGTGAGGACGATGACGGGCAGCGTGAACAGCAGCAGCAGACTGCTGGCGATCACATCGAAGAGACGCTTGACGGTTTCACGAATCAAGCCCTGTCTGCAGCCTTCTCCGAACACCAGCCAACTGGCCTTGAGACTGTCGAGCCGAATCTGTCCGAGCTCGCGCTCGAAGAACGATTGCAGGTCGGTGATCTGCACCCCGCGCAATTTGCAATCGAGAAGTTGACTGACCGGCAGTGCGCCGCCGCGCTGTTCGCGCATCGCGATGATGATTTCGTGGACGCCGAATTGATTGGCCGCTTCGCTGACCGACATCGTGATCGGAAGAATATTGACCCCTGACACCGCGACGTCTGCGGTGGTCAGCGGGTGGACGCCGACGACGTCGATCGCATCGCGATGGCCGTTGCGCGATACCAGTTCGAGGACCGCGCGCGCCTGTTCACCGGCGCCGAGGATCAACACTTTTTTCTTGATGAGGCCGAACGCGGTCCATCGAAAGAACACCGTGCGAACGATCAGGATCGCGCCGAACGCGAAGGTTGCGGTATATGCGAACACACCGCGGCCGATGTAGGTATTCGGAAACAGGTAGAAGACCACGCTCATCAATGCACTGCCTGCGGCAAACGCAATAATGGTGCGATTGAGGATGGAGACGAACGATTCGGGGCGTTCGTCCTGATAGAGACCGAGTGCGGCCATCATCACGATCATGAAGAAAGTGAACAGGATCGCTTCGGGCATGAACTGTGCTTCGCTGCCGAACGCGGCCGGAGAAAAGCGCATCGCAACGCCCGCGAAGCTGGCCGCGAGCAGGAGCACGCTTTCGATCAGCATCAGCAACACGATGCGAATCGAAATGTAGTGACTGAATACGCGGATCATAGAAACATCATCCAGTTCTGCATCGCGTGATGAGCGGACAGCTCGGAAAGGTCCGCGCTGCTCGACGCCAATGCGCAGCAAATGGAGTACAAGAAGCGTGCCTGATCTCGTCTTGTCTGGTGGCTTCGATGCGCACCGAGGGAGAGAGACTCCATGCCGTGAGGCGGCGCGCGAGCAGGCATTCAAGTTCGGCGAGTGCGAGTCGATGGTTGATATGACCTCGCCGTGGCGCGCATTTTAGGGATGGAACTGTCAAAAAACGTCAGTAAATGACGCGCATCATCCCTAAACCTCATGCGCAATCCGGGGCGCGCATCGCGATAGATGCCGTGAATTCCGACCGATCGATAAGTCAATTGCCTAAGCCGCGTTTTTGCAAATTTCAATTTACCGCCTCCGATTGACACCCGTATGTCCGGCCGAAACACGCGTGCTTGTGAGGCAATCTTCGCCTCGGTCTCGAGTCGCAAACCGCGGGTTGAGCGCGGCCACCAAGCCTCAAGAGGCAAAACCCAAACGCGTTTCGTCGACCAACAGGAGGTGTGCGCGTCGACGCCATTGCAACGGTCGGCACGCTTGTTGCTCGAATAAGCCCTTAGCCACGAGGGAGCCGAAGCTGTTCGAAACTCACAATCGCTGAATATTGCTTTGCTAGAATCGTCGACCCGGCCTGGCCCATTCATGCAAGCAATCGAATCGCTTGCGGGCCGAGGCGCAGCTTCCAAGAAATGTAAACATTAAATAGAGGGAGAGTGGCCATGCCGCACATCACTTCGTGCTCCGCGTTTTCATCAGGTCTTCGCCGTGCCGCTTGGTTCTTGCTCACGGCGATGCTCGGCATTGCGGCTTCCGGTTGCGCAAGCAAATTTCCGCCGGCGCCACAGCAGGCTCCGGCGAATACCGACTACAGCTATCTGATCGGCCCGGGCGACAACCTCAACATCGTGATCTGGCGCAACCCTGAACTCTCGACCAGTGTTCCGGTTCGCCCCGACGGGATGATCACGACACCGCTGGTCGAAGACGTCAAGGCGACCAACAAGACGCCGACGCAACTGGCGCGTGAGGTTGAAAAGGCGCTGACCAAATATATTCAGGACCCCATCGTCACCATTATCGTGACCGGGTTCGTGGGTCCGTACAGCGAACAAATCCGCATCGTCGGGCAGGCAGCGCGTCCGCAAACCCTGCCATATCGGCAGAACATGTCGCTGCTTGACGTGATGATCGCGGTGGGCGGCGTGACCGACTTTGCCGCGGGCAATCGCGCGACGATCCTTCGAACCCGCGAAGGCAACACCCAGTATCGCGTGCGTCTGAACGATCTGCTGCAGAAGGGCGATGTCAGCGCCAACGTCGATATGCGCCCGGGCGATGTGCTGATCATCCCCGAAAGTTATTTCTGATGACCCGGTGGCCGGCACGGGCCGATTGATGCCCGGCCCCCCGGTCTTCCTCCGAACGTTTACTTCGCGAGAAATGCAATGAATGAGATCGTCGAACAATTTCGCCGCGTGGTCCGCGATGTGTGGCTCCACCGATGGATCGGCCTGGTTGCGGCCTGGCTGATCGTCGTGGTCGGCGCCGTTGCGGTCTACCTGATGCCCGATCAATACGAGGCCTCGGCACGCGTGTATGTCGATACGCAGTCGGTGCTCAAGCCTTTGATGTCGGGCCTGACGGTCGAGCCCAATCTCGACCAGCAGATCGCGATGATGAGCCGCACGTTGATCAGCCGGCCCAACATCGAGAAGGTGGTCGGCATGTCAGACCTGAACCTGCTCGCGAAAACCAGCGATCAGACCGAGACGCAGATCGAGTATCTGACGCGCACGATCAATTTGAGCAGCAGCGGCGGCATCAACCTCTACACGATCGCGTTCCGCAATTCGAATCCCGACTCGGCGCGCAAGGTCGTGCAATCGCTGCTCACGATTTTTGTCGAGTCGAACCTGGGCAACAAGCGCAAGGACTCCGACACCGCGCGTCGTTTCATCGACGACCAGATCAAGGCATACGAGCAGAAGCTGACTCAGGCTGAAAACGCGCTCAAGGAATTCAAGATCAACAACATGGCGATGATGAGGGGCAAGGACTACTTCACACAAATGATAGACGCCGGCAACGAACTCACGGCAGCGCGTCTGCAACTGGCCGAAGCCGAGAACGGTCGCCTTGCCATGCGGCGTCAGATGACCGGCGAGGATCCGGTGATTCTCGGAGGTGGCGAAGCGCAGGCGGCCGGCGTCCCCGAAATCGATTCGCGCATCGCGTCGCTCAAGCAGAAGCTCGACGAGATGCGCCTGCATTTCACCGATGCCTATCCCGACATCGTCGCGACCAAACGGATCATCGGCGAACTCGAAATACAGAAGAAGGCTGACCTTGCGGCACGCGCCGTAGCAACGCCGGGCCGTTCGCCGCTCGCGGGAAATCCGGTCTATCAGCAATTGCAAGTGCAACTCGCGCAGTCGGAATCCGAAGTGGCTGGACTGCAGACGCGTGTGGCGAACTACGAAGCGAGAGTCGCCCAACTCAAGGCCGCGGCCAACAACGTGCCCAAGATCGAAGCCGATCTGCAGCAGCTCAATCGTGACTACGAAGTCAACAAGGGCAACTACGAGAAGCTGATCGGACGTCGCGAGTCTGCGCAGATGTCGAGCGACATGGACGCGTCCGCGGGAATGGTCGAGTTTCGCGTGATCGATCCGCCGCGGGTTTCAGCCAAGCCGGTCGCACCCAATCGCGTGCTGCTGATCTCGATGGTGTTTCTCGGCGCACTGGCCGGCGGCGTCGGCGTCGCCTTCCTGATGGGCCAGATTCGTCCGACGTTTTCGGATCGCAAGGCGCTGCGCGAAATATCGGGATTGCCCATCCTCGGCGCTGTCACGATGATCTGGACCGAAACGCAAGTGCGTGCGCGCAGAAACAAACTGGTGTGGTTCGTGGTCGGGGCCGTGGGACTGATGTCCTGCTACGGCGCCGGTCTGGCATTTTTTCTCGCACGTTCGTACACGGCTTAGGAGAGCAACGTGAGTCTCATTGAACGCGCGGTCAAGCGCATGGACGAAATCCCCGCGCCGGTATTGCGCGCCGACGTGCAGCCTGCCGAGGATGTCGCGGTGCTCGCGGACCCCGGAATGGCCGAAGTGAATCATCCTCGGGTCCATCCGGTGCTTCATCCGGTCACGCCCGCCGCTGCACAACCGACGACCCTTCGCGAGCCGTCGCTTCGCGAACCTGCCGAAGCGCTGCTTGTCGACGACGATTGGTCGATGCCGCCCGAAGCGTTGCTGCGCTCGGATGAATTCCGGGACGACGTCAAAGGCGACAAGCCGGCGGCGATCCGCAGCAAGAGTGTCACGATCGATCTTGAGCGGCTGCGCGAAGGCGGCATGATTGCGCCCGACAGCGACAAGACGCCGCTGGCCGAAGAGTTCCGCGTGATCAAGCGGCCGCTACTGAAGAACGCCTTCGGTGGCGGTGCGAAGATCCGCAACGGCAATCTCGTGATGGTCACCAGCGCATTTCCGCGTGAAGGCAAGAGCTTCTGTGCGATCAACCTCGCGATGAGCATCGCGATGGAGCGCGACCGCACCGTGCTTCTGGTGGACGCCGACGTCGCGCGTCCGTCGATTCCGCAGAAGTTCGGCATCGCGCCCGACATCGGTCTGATGGACGTGCTGCTCGACTCGCACGTCAGTCTGTCGGATGCGATCGTGCGGACCAACGTCGCCAAGCTCGCGCTGCTGCCCGCGGGTCGGCCGCATCGACAGGCGACCGAACTGCTTGCGAGCGAAGCCATGGCCGCACTGCTCGCTGAATTGAGCGTCCGTTATTCGGACCGCATCGTGATATTCGATTCGCCGCCTCTGCTGGTCACAACCGAAGCGCGCACCCTCGCCGCCAACATGGGACAGATCGTGATGGTGGTCGAGTCCGAGAACACGACGCACGAAGCCTTGCGCGAAGCGCTCGCCACGATCGAGTCGTGTGAAGTCGTGGGCATGGTGCTCAACAAGGGACGACGCTCCAATCCAGGTGACAGCTACGGCTACTATGGCTATTGAAGAACGGTGGCATCGGCGGCGCCGTGTGGAGTTGTCTCGCGGACTACCGTTGAAACTGTTGACCGTCGCGGCCATCGCCTCGTGCGCCGCATTGACGAGCCAAACCGCGAACGCACAGGCTCAGACCGCCGGCAACGGCGGTGCGCCGCGCGACCCCTGGAGGTTGCAGCCCTCGCTGTCGATCGACGAATCCTGGTCGGACAACATCAACCTCGCCTCACCAGGAAATGAGCGTTCGGATTTCGTCACCACCATTTCTCCGGCACTTCGATTGACGCGCGTGGGCTCGCGGCTGTCGGTCAACCTCATCTATCAGCCGCAATATTTTTATTACGCGCGCGGCACAAATGGTGGATCACTGCGCAACTATCTGAGCGCGGCGGGCAACGCCACGCTGGTCGACAATCTGTTGTTCTTCGACGCACTGGCTTCGGTGTCTCAACAGAATGTCTCGCCCTTCGGAAGCCTCGCTGCGAATACCGTCAATGGCTCCAACAATCGCGCCGAGTCCCGGAACTATTCGTTCGGTCCCACACTGCGTTCGCGATTCGGCAACGATCTGAGCTACAACGCAGGCTATCAATACACCAGCTCGACCTACGACAGCAACCAGTTGTCGGGCAGTCATACCAGCGCGATCTTCGGAGGCATACAGAGCGGCACTTCGTCTCGCGATCTGGGCGGCGGGCTGACCTACAACCGGTCCGATCAAGTCTTCGCTGGCGCGAACGAAATCATCGTCGAATCGTTGGGCAGCAATTTGACTTACGTGTTGTCGCCGACGATTCATTTGCGCACCGGCGTCGGCTACGACCGCAACCGTTATCCGGCGCTGCCGGATCGCGACTTGTCGGGCCTGTCGTATTTCGGCGGATTCGACTGGAACCCGACGCGACACACCCGCGTGAGTGCTCAGGTCGGTCATCGTTATTTCGGTCCAACCGCCAACATATCGATCAACGAAACGACCGCGCATACCTCGTTGACGGTGATTTACTCCCGCGATCAAACCACCTCGTCGTCGAGCGGTCTCGCGCTCGTCGCCAATCCGCAGTACGCGTTGCTCGATCAATTTCTGCTGACCGCTATTCCCGATCCAGTGCGACGGGCGCAGGCGGTGACCGGCATCCTTCAACAGTCGGGATTGTCAACGTCGCAGTTCGGCGTGACCGGCTTCCTGTCGAACCAGCTTTACGTGCAGAAGCGCTTCGAGGTCTCGCTCGGATTGTTCGGTCTGCGCAATTCGGTGACGCTCGATGCCTATCGAACCCAGTCGCAGGCGTTGTCGAACCTCACGACGGCTTTCGATGTCTTCAATCAAGCGACGAACTTTCGTCAGACCGGCTATTCGGTCAACTGGAGTTACAAGCTCGGTCCGCTGACCAGCGCGAGCGCGAGCGCGCTAAAGACGCACAACAGCGCCATCTCCGGAACGGGAGACAGCAGGCAGCGTGTGCTGAGCCTATCGGCCAATCGACAGATACAGAAGAATTTGACGGGTTCGGTCCAGTACCGCAACACGCGGCAGGACGGCAACACCAACAACGTCAACAACAGCAGCGCCAACGCAGGAAATGTTTTTTCCGGCAACTATCGCGAGAATGCCGTGCTGGGCTCTCTGCGTCTGACTTTCTGAACGAGGGCGACCATGTATGAATCCTTCTACGGGTTGACGGGCAAGCCCTTTCAACTCAATCCCGATCCGGCGTTTTTCTATCGCAGCCGCGGCCATGGCCGCGCGATGGCCTATCTCGACTACGGCGTGCATCAGGCCGAAGGCTTCATTGTCGTGACGGGCGATGTCGGCGCGGGCAAGACCACGCTGGTTCGCAATCTGTTGCGCTCGCTTGCGCCAGGCAACCTGGTCGCCAAGCAAATCGTCAGCACGCAACTCGACGCCGACGACATGCTGCGCATGGTTGCGGGAGCGTTCTTCGGCGTGCAGCCCGAACTGCCCGACAAGGCCAGCCTGCTGCTCGGGCTCGAGCGCTACTTTCGTCGTCTGCAGCTCGAAGGCAAGCGCGCGCTATTGATCGTCGACGAGGCGCAGAACCTCACGCCGCGCGCGGTCGAAGAATTGCGCATGCTGTCGAATTTCCAGACCAACGAGCGCTCGCTGCTGCAGAGTTTTCTGCTCGGGCAGCCCGAGTTCCGACAGATCATGCAGCAGCCCGAAATGCGTCAGTTGCGACAACGCGTGATTGCGTCGTATCACCTCGGACCACTCGATCCCGAAGAGACCAAGGCCTACATCGAGCATCGGCTCGGCCTGGTCGGCTGGCAGAACAACCCGAGTTTCGATGAGGCGGCTTTCGCGGCGATTCACGAAGCAGCGGGCGGCATTCCGCGACAGATCAATGTGCTTTGCGATCGCGTCTTGCTTGCTGCCTTTCTCGGTGAGAAACACAATTTGGCAGAAAGTGACGTGGCGGATGTCGCTGAAGAGCTGCGCACTGAATTGCGCGGCGGCCTTTCGGATGAAGAGGCCGAGGCTGCAAGCGCGGAAATGCGCGGCGGATTGAACGCGGGGTTCAACGCCAGGACGGGCGCCATGCCTGCTTATGCGCCGACGCTTTCGGTGATCAACGGCAAGGCTTTCTTCGATTCCCGGCGTCTTCCCCGCGAGGCCCACGGCGTTCTGCTCAGCGGTCTTGCAGAACAGGTACATCTCTTGCAACAGTCAGCGGCGAGCATCGCGCGCACGCTCGAACAGTTGCGCGCGACCGAACCTGTCGCAGAGCGCGCCGAAGAACGCGTCGAACCATGCGTCGAAGAAAAATCCGAAGCAACATCCGAAGCGACGCCCGATCCGAAACGTGAACCGAAGCAAGCCCAGGTCGGCGCAATGAAATCCTGAATATGAGCGGCATCGACGACATCGCGAGTGAGCACGCGGCCGCGGCCAAGGCCCCGGACCCGTCACGGCGTCCTGCCGCGCTGGCCATCCTGTGCGTCGTCGGCGCGCGACCCAATTACATGAAGATGGCGCCCATCATTCGTGCGCTTGAAATGCACGGCGATACGTTGCGGCCTGTGCTCGTGCACACCGGTCAGCACTACGACGCCGCGATGAACGACGGCTTCTTCACCGCGCTGGGCATGCCGCGACCGACGGTCAATCTTGAAGTCGGCTCGGCCAGCCATGCAGTGCAGACCGCCGAAATCATGAAACGCTTCGAGCCGGTTCTCGACGCCCATCATCCCGCGGCCGTGCTGGTGGTGGGCGATGTGAACTCGACGATCGCGTGCGCGCTGGTCGCAAGCAAGAAGGGCGTGCCGGTGGTGCATGTCGAAGCGGGTCTTCGCAGCTACGACCGCACCATGCCCGAAGAGATCAATCGCGTATTGACCGATCAGATCGCAGACCTGCTCTACACCACCGAACGATCGGCCGAAAAGAATCTCGCGGCCGAGGGCATTGCCGCCGAGCGCATCGTCTTCGTCGGCAACGTGATGATCGATACGCTACTGGCCAACCGCGCGGCCGCGGTGCCAGCCCGGCAGACCCTGCGCGGCTTGCCGATCTACGAAACGGCGTTCAAATCGGAATCCGGTCGCCACGCGGGTTACGGCCTCGTCACGATGCATCGACCCTCGAACGTCGACGATCGCGAAACTTTCGCGCGGCTGCTCGGCGCGCTCGACCGAGTGGCCGAGCGCTTGCCGCTGGTGCTCGTGCTGCATCCGCGCACGCAGGCACGCGTCGTCGAGTTCGGATTCGCTGAGCGTTTCGATGCGCGTCGCGTCGCGATGCTTCCGCCGCAAGGGTATCTCGAGATGCTCGGCCTGATGGCCGACGCGACCATGGTGCTGACCGACTCGGGCGGACTCCAGGAAGAGACCACGGCGCTCGGGGTTCCATGCCTCACGTTGCGCGAGAACACCGAACGACCGATCACGATTGCCGAAGGCACGAATACGTTGTGCGGTACCGACGCGCGTCGCATCGTCGATGCGGCATTCGACATCCTGGCGAGCGGCGGCAAGCGAGGACGCGCGCCCGAACTGTGGGACGGCCACGCGGCCGAGCGCATCGCGAACCATCTCGCGTCGTGGGTCGCTGCACGAGCTGCAAAGGATGCCGCAGCGAATGCTGCACAGACCGCCGCGGAAACCACCGCTGCAGCGAACGACCTGAAGAAGGCGGCCTGAGATGTACACGCCATTGGTTTCGACGCCATCCGAAGAGCGCTATCGCGACACGCAGGGCCGAAGAGATGCGCTGCTCACGCGCGCGGACGCAACCGTCAACGCGTTGACCATCGACGTCGAAGATTATTTTCAAGTCTCGGCGTTCGCGCCTTTCATCGACCGCAGCGCGTGGGACAGCATGCCGTGTCGCGCCGAAGCGAACGTGTCGCGCATTCTCGACCTGCTTGCCACGCGCAATGCCAAGGCGACCTTCTTCACGCTCGGCTGGATCGCAGAGCGGCATCCGCTGATCGTTCGCGCCATCATCGCGGGCGGCCACGAATTGGCGAGCCACGGCTATGGGCACCTGCGCGCGTCCGACCAGACGCCGGCCGAATTCACCGACGACATCGTGCGCGCCAAGAAGCTGCTCGAAGACATCGGCGGCGTCGAGGTCAAGGGCTATCGCGCGCCAAGCTTCTCGATCAATCAAAAAAATCTGTGGGCTCTCGACTGCATTCGCGATGCCGGTTATCGCTACAGCTCGAGCATCTATCCGGTCAGGCACGATCACTACGGCATGCCGGATGCGCCGCGCTTTGCGTATGCATCGCGACCCGATCTGATCGAGGTGCCGGTCACGACGGTCGATCTCTTCCATCGTCACTGGCCCGCGGGCGGCGGCGGCTATTTCAGGCTGTTGCCGTATTCGCTTTCGCGCTGGCTGTTGAAGCGCGTGAACCGCGTCGACGGAGAGCCGTGCATGTTCTATTTCCATCCATGGGAAATGGATCCCGAGCAACCGCGGGTGAGCGGCATCGACGTCAAGACGCGTTTTCGTCACTACGTCAATCTCGATCGCATGCAATCGCGGATGGAAAAGTTGCTCGACGATTTTCGATGGGATCGGGTCGACCGCGTTTTCTTGCGCGGCTCGGTTTGATCCGCACTTTTTCTTTTCATCCCGCAAATGAAAGCGGAGTACTTCGAAACCCTGCGTCCCCTGAACCCCGCAAGCGGCGAAGAGTCCGTCATGCCTGAAGCCGGCGCACCTGTGGCGCTTTCCGCGCCGGTGATTCGCGAGATGGGCGACGCCGATCTCGCGCGCTGGGACGCGTTCGTGTTCGCATCACCCGATGCGACGTTTTTTCATCGCGCCGCCTGGCGCGACGTGATCGAGCTGGCCTTCGGCCATCGCACGGTATTTCTCTATGCCGAGCGCAAAGGACGCATCGTCGGCGTTCTGCCGCTCGCTCGCCAGAAGAGCCTATTGTTCGGCGATGCGCTGATCTCGTTGCCGTTCTGCGTGTATGGCGGCGTGGTCGCGGAAGACCACGTGGCCGCCGACGCGCTGCTCGACGCAGCCGTTGCGCGCGCGAGCGACATGGGTGTCGGACATCTCGAATGCCGCAACCTCGGCGGCAGCGCTCGCAGTCATGTTGACACTGCGGTTCATAGCGCGGTTCACAGCGCGGTTCACGGCACGCGTGAGGCGTGGACTACCACCGACCTCTACGTTACCTTCCGCAAGGAGATCGCGCGCGATCCCGAAGCCAACATGCTTGCGATTCCGCGCAAGCAGCGCGCGATGGTGCGCAAGGGCATCAAGGCGAATCTCGTCAGCGCAATCGACAGCGACATCGATCGTTTCTTCGCGCTCTATGCCGACAACGTGCATCGTCACGGCACCCCCGCGCAATCGCGCCGCTATTTCGCATTGCTCAAGAGCACGTTCGGCGATGACTGCCGCGTGCTCACTGTCACGACGCCCACCGGCGACGCGGCGTCGAGCGTGCTCGCTTTTTATTTTCGCAACGAGGTCCTGCCGTATTACGCAGGCGATGCGCTGATCTCGCGCGACACCGCAGCCAACGACTTCAAGTATTGGGAGCTGATGCGCCGCTCGTGCGAGGAGGGCCTCACGTTGTTCGACTACGGTCGCAGCAAGGTCGGCACCGGTCCCTACGACTTCAAGCGCAACTGGGGCTTCACGCCGCAGCCGCTCGCATACGAATACAAACTGATCCGCGCTTCGAGCGTGCCGGAGAACAATCCGCTCAATCCCAAATACCGGGCGTTCATCGCGCTCTGGCAGCGCATGCCGCTCGCGCTCGCCAATCGCATCGGGCCGATGATTGCGAGGAGTCTGGGCTGATGGACGATCTCCTGTTTCTCTCGCATCGCATTCCCTATCCGCCCAACAAAGGCGACAAGCTGCGCTCGTTCCATGTGTTGAAGCACCTGGCCAGCCGCTATCGCGTGCATCTGGGCACCTTCGTCGACGACCCGGCCGATTGGCAGCATGTCGAGACAGTCAAGCAGCTCTGCACGGGCCAGACGTTGTGCCTGCCGCTGTCGCCACGTCGCGCCAAGCTGCGCAGCCTCACCGGTCTTGCAACCGGGCAAGCACTCGCGATTCCTTATTATCGTGACGCGCGCATGACGCGCTGGGTCGAGCACATCGTCGATCAGCATCGCATCCGGCGCGTGGTCGTGTTCTCGTCGCCGATGGCGCAATACGTCAATGAGCTCGACGACGTCGATCGACTGATCGACTTCGTCGACGTCGATTCCGACAAGTGGAATCAATACGCCGCAGCGGTCCATGCGGCCGCTGCATGGTTATATCGCCGCGAGGCCGAGAGACTGCTCGACTTCGAGCGCTACAGCGCTGCGCGCGCGATCGCCAGCGTGTTCGTCACGCAGGCCGAGTCGGCGCTGTTCCGGCGTTTGGCGGGCGACCTGATCTCGCCGGTCATCACGGTCGAGAACGGCGTGGACGCGGAATACTTTTCCGCGAGTGCGGTCGCCAAGCCCGAGGGTTGGCATCACGGTCGCAACCATGCGGACAATCGCAAGATCGTTTTCACCGGAGCGATGGATTACAAGCCCAACGTCGATGCGGCGGCGTGGTTCAGCCGCGAAGTGATGCCCTTGATTCGCCATCGATTGCCCGATGCCAGCTTCTGGATCGTCGGTGCAAGACCGACCGTGGAAGTCCGTTCGCTGGTGCGCCCCGAAGAGGTCTTCGTGACCGGCACCGTACCCGACGTGCGGCCCTATCTCGCGAATGCGGGTGTGGTCGTGGTGCCGATGCGCCTCGCGCGCGGTATTCAGAACAAGGCGCTCGAAGCGATGGCGATGGGCGCGGCGACGGTGGTTTCGACGACGTCGGCTATCGCGCTCAACGCCATACCGGGACGCGACTTCGCGCTCGCCGACGGCGCCGAGTCGTTCGCGCGCACCGTCATCGAACTGCTGAACGACCCGCACGAACGCGCACGGCTCGGCCATGCGGGACGCAGCGTCGTGCTCGAAAACTACGACTGGTCGCGCAACCTGGCGCGCATCGATCGCTGCTTCGATTCGGACTTCGATCGCAGCGTCGATCAACTCTTCGATGTCCCGCCGCGTGAGGAAGCGTCGGCGCAGGGACCCGTTTTCAAACGTCGAGTGCCGCCCGGGCCGCTTCTCGCAACAGAGGTCGAACATGCCTGAAGCCAGCGGAGCGATCGTCGGACCCACCAACTCAAGTCCTGCACCGCGCGCCAGGCGTGCACTCCCGCAGCCGGTCGCCGCGCCGCATGCCGCAGTCGAGCGCGACGTACCGGCCTTGCAGACGCTTCAACAGCCGGATCCCCAGACGCTTCCGCAGCCTCGCTCAGCGCACGCCGCGGTGTGGAAAAGTGCGGGGCTGTGGTTCACGCTCGCGTTCGCGGCACTGCTCGGCATCTATCGCGAAACCGTGATCGACCTGATCGACGGGTGGTCGCGTAGCGGGACGTTCGCGCATGGCTATATCATTTTCCCGGTCAGCGCCTGGCTGGTGTGGCGTCTGCGTGATCGCCTCGCGTCCGTAACGCCGAAGCCGCAACCGCTCGCGCTATTGCCGCTCGTGGCATGTGGCCTGTTATGGCTGCTCGGCCATTCGGCCGGCGTGCATGCGACCCAGCAATACGGATTCGTCGCGATGATTCCGTGCCTGGTATGGGCGGTATTCGGCACTGGCGTGACGAAGCGCATCCTGTTCCCTCTGGCCTTCCTGTTCTTCGCGGTCCCCGCGGGCGACTTCCTGATGCCCACGCTGATGGACTACACCGCCGATTTCACGGTCACCGCGTTGCGTCTGTCGGGCGTGCCGGTGTTTCGCGAAGGCAATTTCTTTTCGATCCCTAGCGGTAACTGGTCGGTGGTGGAAGCGTGCAGCGGCCTGCGCTATCTGATCGCGTCGGTGACGCTCGGCTGTCTGTTCGCCTATCTCAACTATCGCGGCCTGTGGCGCCGCGCGGCTTTCATCGTCGCGGCGATTCTGGTGCCGATCGTGGCCAACTGGCTGCGTGCGTACATGATCGTGATGCTCGCGCACCTGTCGAGCAACAAGCTCGCGACCGGCGTCGATCATCTGATCTATGGCTGGCTGTTCTTCGGCCTCGTGATGCTGCTGCTGTTCTGGGTCGGCAATTTCTGGCGCGATGACGATGAGCCCGAGCCTGCCGCGTCGAGACCCGATACGCAAGAGCCGCTCGCATCCGGGCGCCTGATCGAGAACGCTCCATCGTCGAAGACCAGCTCGAGCGCCTTCGCTCTGGTCGCCGCTGCGGTGCTGGTGATCGCATTGCCGTGGCCTGCTCTCGCCGAATGGCTCGAGCGTGTGGCCGATGCCCCGCATCCCGGAGCGATCGCTCTTGAGCGTGTCGACGGATGGACCGCCGGCGCGCCTGCGTTCTCCAGCTTCGCTCCGCACTACCAGCATCCGCGTTCGCTGCTCAACGAGACCTTCGAGTCGGACCGGGGCAAGGTCGCGTTGTTCGTTGCTTACTACAGCGGACAGTTGAGCAATGGCAAGCTCGTCACGTTTGACAACGACGTGGTGGTGGTCTCCGACAAGGTTTGGGGCGCGGTGGCGCAACGTGCGACGAATGCAAATGTCGCAGGTCATCCGCTCAGCGTCGTCGAGACCGAGATCAAGGGCGAGACCGGTCACGGTGAGGAACGCCTGCTCGCTTGGCGCTGGTACTGGATCAACGGTCGCCTGACGACCAGCAACTATCTCGCGAAGGCCTGGAACGCGCTCGACAAGCTCACCGGCCGCGGCGACGACTCGGCGGTGATTGTCGTGACCACGTCGATGGCAGGGCAGAGCGACGCGCAAGCCAGAGCCGCGCTCCAGTCTTTCGCCGAAGCGGCCGAACCGCAGATCGCCGCGCGTCTGGCCGCGATTCACCAACAGGCCCGGCAATGAACTCGACGACCGGCCGGAACGCGCCGTCCGCAGCCGACCGGTTGGCCGCTCATCGGCGCGCTTCCGCTCGGCCCGCCGCTACTCGTCCCTTGATCGCGCACGTCGTCTTTCGCTTCGATGTCGGCGGTCTCGAGAACGGCGTCGTCAACCTGATCAACCAGCTGCCTGCCGATCGCTACGATCACGCGGTGATCGCGCTCACCGACA
This sequence comes from Burkholderiales bacterium, assembly GCA_038240015.1. GTDB lineage: Bacteria > Pseudomonadota > Gammaproteobacteria > Burkholderiales > Burkholderiaceae_D > CAHJXF01. The sequence goes on along the minus strand of JBBSEF010000004.1, from coordinate 31,490 downwards.
TCACCGATTTTCGCCGCCGCATCACCCGCGAACGCGTGAGCTTTCATGAACTGCACAAGCCTCCGGGCCACGGACTGGCGATCTATCGCAAGCTGTATCGCTTGTTCCGCACCCTCGCTCCGACCATCGTTCACACGCGCAACATCGCGGCGATGGAAGCGCAACTGCCTGCAGCGCTCGCGCGTGTGCCGATCCGCATTCACGGCGAACATGGTTGGGACGTGCAGGACGCCGCGGGCGGCAAGCGCAGTCATCATCTGCAGCGCCGATTCTTCAGTCCGCTGGTGCATCGCTACGTCGCGCTGTCCGGTGAGATTCGACACTATCTCGAAGACCGCATCGGCGTGGCCGAGACTCGCATCGCGCAGATCTGCAACGGCGTGGATACCTCGCGCTTCGCGCCGCGCGATCGTTCGGTTGCACCGGCAGGCCCGCGCCTCGATCCAATTGCTGAACGCTTTCCGGGCGATGATGTGTTCGTCGTCGGAACCGTCGGCCGCCTCGCAGCGGTCAAGCACCAACGTCTGTTGATCGATGCGTTCACGCGCGCATGCCAACGCGCACCGGCAATCGCCCATCGCTTGCGGCTCGTGATCGTGGGAGACGGCCCCGATCGCGCCGCGATCGAAAGCCGGGTCGCCGCATCGGGCATGGCCGATCGCATCTGGATCGCGGGCGAACGCGACGACGTGCCGACGCTGCTCGCAAGCCTCGATCTGTTCGTGCTGCCGTCGCTAGCCGAAGGCATCTCCAACACGATCCTCGAAGCGATGGCGTGCGGCGTGCCTGTGGTTGCGACGCGCGTCGGCGGCAACGCCGAACTGATTGCCGACGGGTTGGCCAACGCCAGCACCGGCACGCTGATCGCCAGCGATGACGTCGACGCGATGGCCGCTGCGATCGCGGCCTACGCAACCGATCGGAATCGCGCGAGGCAGCACGGTGACCATGCACGCGCGCTTGCGCTATCGCGCTTCTCCATCGACACGATGATCACGCGCTACGCCGATCTCTACGACACGCTGCTCGACTCGCGCTGTCGACCGATCACGAGTCTTTCGAACGCCTCCGGCGGCGCCGTCGGCAGTCCGGATCGGATTTCAACGCGCTATTGACCGCGACGCCTTTCGATATCGACCCGAGAACCAGATCATGTGCGGAATCACCGGAATCTTCGACACGCGCGCGCGCCGCGACGTGCCGCGCGACATCCTCTCGGCGATGAACGATGCGATCGCGCATCGAGGTCCCGATGACGACGGCTTTCATTTCGAGGCGGGCGTGGGTCTCGGCCATCGTCGTCTTTCGATCATCGATCTCTCGACCGGCCATCAGCCGATCTACAACGAAGACCATACCGTCTGCGTCGTCTACAACGGCGAGATCTACAACTATCAGGGCCTGGTGACCGAACTGACGGCACGCGGCCATGTGTTCAGGACCAGGAGCGATACCGAAGTCGTCGTCCACGCGTGGGAAGAGTGGGGCGAGGCTTGCGTGACGCGCTTTCGCGGCTTCTTCTCCTTCGCGCTGTGGGACGGCAATCGCGAAACCCTCTTCCTCGCGCGCGACCGGCTGGGCGTCAAGCCGATGTACTACACGATCATGTCCGACGGCATGCTGCTGTTCGGGTCGGAGTTGAAAGCGTTGCTCGCGCATCCCGGACTCGCGCGCGTGATCGAGCCCGAGACCGTCGAAGAATATTTTGCTCTGGGTTATGTGCCCGAGCCGCGCACCGTATTTCGCGATGTGTTCAAGCTGCCGCCCGCACACACGCTCGCGATTCGTCGCGGCCAGGCGATACCCGAAGCGCGAGAGTATTGGGACGTGCGCTTCGATGTGCAGTCGGGCAGTGGATCGACCATCAGCGATGAGGACGCGTGCGAAGAACTGGTCGCTCGCTTGAGGGAATCGGTGAAGATGCGCCTGATGTCCGAAGTCCCGCTGGGCGCCTTCCTTTCGGGCGGCGTCGATTCGAGCGCGGTGGTCGCGATGATGGCCGGCCTGTCGAACGAGCCCGTCAACACCTGCTCGATCGCGTTCAACGACGCGAAGTTCGACGAATCGATCTACGCCAGGCAGGTCGCCGATCGCTATCACACGCGCCACCGCACCGAGCATGTCGAAAGCGACGACTTCGATCTGATCGACACGCTCGCGCGTCTCTACGATGAACCCTACGCCGACAGCTCGGCGATCCCCACCTATCGCGTCTGTCAGCTCGCGAGAAAGAACGTCACGGTCGCGTTGTCGGGCGATGGCGGCGACGAGAGCTTCGGTGGGTATCGCCGCTATCGCTTCCATTTGATGGAAGAAAAAATGCGCGGCGCGTTTCCGTTGGGCATGCGTCGTCCCGTGTTCGGGGCGCTCGGCCGCGCCTACCCGAAAGCCGATTGGGCGCCGCGCCCGTTCCGGGCCAAGTCGACCTTCGAAGCCCTCGGCCGCGATTCGGTCGAGGCCTACTTCCACACGATGTCGCTGATCCGCTCGCCGCTGCGTCAGCAGATCTACAGTCCCGCGTTCAAGCGTGAGCTGGCGGGCTACGACGCCATCGAAGTGATGCGCCGTCACGCGCTGCGCGCGCCGACCGACGACGCGCTCTCGCAGATCCAGTACATCGATCTGAAGACCTATCTGGTCGGCGACATCAATACCAAGGTCGATCGCGCCTCGATGGCGCACTCGCTCGAAGTGCGCGAACCTCTGATGGATCATCCGCTGGTCGAATGGCTTGCCACGCTGCCGTCGTCGATGAAAATTCGCGGCGGCGAACAGAAGTTCCTGCTCAAGAAAGCGATGGAGCCTTACCTGCCGAACGAGATCATGTATCGGCCCAAGATGGGCTTCTCGATTCCGCTTGCGCAATGGTTCCGCGGTCCGCTTGCGAGCCGCGTGCGCACTGCGCTGCTGGGCTCGCGCCTTTCGGATACCGGCTGGTTCGATCGCGATGCGTTGAAGCGCATCGTCGAGCAGCATCAGTCGGGCGCGCGCGATCACAGCACGCCGATCTGGTCGATCCTGATGTTCGACGCGTTCCTGAAGAACGTGATGGAGGCGAGCGACGGGGCGAGAGACGGAGTGGGCCAAAGCCCGCAACTCGCGATGAAGGCCGCGTAGCGCGAACGACGATGAAGATCTTGTATCACCATCGCATCCGTTCCAAGGATGGGCAATACGTTCACCTCGAAGAACTGGTGGGTGCGTTGCGCAGGCTCGGCCACGAGGTGCGCGTCGTCGGACCGGATGCCGTGGGCGTTGCGGACTTCGGCTCCGATGCGGGCTTCGTCGCGTGGTTGAAAAGACATCTTCCGCGAGCGCTCTACGAGCTGACCGAATGGGCCTACGGCCTCCATGCCTACGTTCGCCTCGCGCGTGCGATCAAGGCCTTCGGTCCCGACGTGCTCTACGAGCGCTACAACCTGTTCCTCACCGCCGGTGTGCACGCGAAGAAGCGCTTCAACCTGCCGATGCTGCTCGAGGTCAATGCGCCGATCTACGCCGAGCGCAAACACTTCGACGGTATCGCGCTCGACGGTCTTGCGCGCGCCAGCGAACGCGCCGCGTGGCAAGGCGCGGACGCCGTGTTGCCGGTCACCGCGGCGCTCGGCCACATCGTGCGGGAAGTGACCGGTCCCGCACATCGCATCGAAACGATTCCCAACGGCATCAATCACCGGCATTTCGCAGGCCCCTTCGATACCGACGCAGTGCGTCGTCGCTGGAGTCTCAACGGCCGCCTCGTGCTCGGCTTCGCCGGCTTCGTGCGCGATTGGCACGGCCTCGATCGCGTGATCGCTTCGATTGCGCAGGATGGACCCGAGCATCCGCGCATGCTGCTGGTGGTCGGGGACGGACCTGCGCGCGCGCCGCTCGAAGCCCAGGCTGCCGCGCTGGGTATCGCATCGCGCGTGGTATTCACCGGCATCGTGCCGCGCGATCAAATCCCCGCGCATGTCGCGACCTTCGACATCGCGCTGCAACCCGGCGTCGTCGCCTACGCGTCGCCGCTCAAGCTGTTCGAATATCTCGCTCTCGGACGCGCGATCGTCGCGCCCGATCAGCCCAACATCCGCGAGGTTCTCGACGACGGCGTCAACGCGGTGCTGTTCGATCCTCTCGATCCGGATGGCCTGACGCGGGCGATCGAGCGATTGACGCATGACGTCGCGTTGCGCGAGCGTGTGGTCGCCGGTGCGAGGCGAACCATCGCCGATCGCGGCCTCACATGGGATCGCAACGCCGAGCGCGTGGTCGAACTGTTCAGAGAATTGCTGAACGCACAAGGTCGCAGGCTCGCGATACCGAGTACCGCGCTTTACGGGCACCCCCATGCCGATGCGCCTCTCGACGAACGCGCTGAGCCGATCGAAGCGCGGAAGATTGCGTGATGAAGCTGCTCACGTTCACCTCGCTGTATCCGAATGCCGTCAATCCGTCGCACGGGGTGTTCGTCGAAAATCGTCTGGTGCATCTGGTGCGAAATGGCCGCATCGCTTCGCGAGTGGTCGCGCCCGTTCCCTGGTTCCCATCGAGGCATCGGGGTTTCGGGCGCTATGCGGAATTCGCGCGGGTTCCCGATTGTGAAAAAAGACACGGCATCGAGGTGTTCCATCCCCGCTATTTGACGGTCCCGGGCATTGGAGCTTACGGCGCGCCGTTGACGATGGCGCTGGCCGCGCGTCGCACGATTGCGAAGTTGATGCGGGACGGCGAGCGCTTCGATGCCATCGACGCGCATTATTTCTTTCCCGACGGCGTTGCCGCCATTCTGCTCGGGCGCTGGTTCGATCTGCCGGTGGTGATTACGGCGCGCGGCAGCGACATCACTTGGTTTCCGACTCAGGCGCTTCCGAGACGGATGATCCTGTGGGCCGCAAAACATGCGGCGGCAATCGTGACCGTCTGTCGTGCGTTGAAGGACGAGCTGGTTCGTTTGGGTTCGGACGAAGACAAGATCGTCGTGCTGCGCAATGGCGTCGATGCCAGGCGCTTCGCCCCCATGGCGATGCAGCTTGCGCGTGAAAAATTGCAATTGCCCGCCGAAGGAAAATTCATCGCGTCGGTAGGCGCATTGATTCCGAGGAAGGGACACGAGCTGGTGATCGAAGCGCTCGCCTCGTTGCCCGGCGTGAGCCTGATCATTGCGGGCAGCGGACCGCGGCGCGAATTTCTCGAGTCGCATGCCGCGCGTGTCGGGGTCGCAGACCGAGTCCGCTTTCTCGGCCAAATGGCGCACGACGATCTGCCTGCGGTGTATTCCGCTGCCGACGTTTCGGTACTCGCTTCGGAAAACGAAGGCTGGGCGAACGTGCTGCTCGAATCGATGGCCTGTGGCACGCCGGTTGTGGCGACCGATGCCGGCGGCTCGCCGGAAGTAGTGGCCGCGCCGGAAGCCGGGGTCATCGTCGGTGAACGCTCCGCGTCGGCGATCGCAGCGGCGCTTCGCGGTCTGCTCGCGGCATTGCCAGACCGCGCCAAGACACGCGCCTATGCGGAACGATTCAGCTGGGATGAAACGACGCGAGGACAAGAGCAGTTGTTCGAATCGCTGCGCACGTTGCCGCAAGGCGTCGCATTGAAGAGTTCGCCATGAATCCTCCCTGGAGCTTGCGCAACGTGATCCAGAGCCGGCGCGCAGAGGTTGACGCCGTGCAGCGCGACGCGCATTCATCGACGTGCGACGCACGCGGCTGGCTCTTCGTGCTTCCCTGGACGCTGGAGAGTACAGGCGGCGTGAGCCAGGTGGTTTCGAACCTGTTCCGTCATGCCGCAGCCGACAAGAGCTGTCGCCCCTATTTCATGGTGCTCGATTGGGATGCGGTCGGGACGATCGAGGAAACACAATCGCCGGGAATGCGAGTCACGCGCGCGCGCCTGCGCGGGCCCGGCGTGCGGTTGTCCCAGATTAGAGCGCATATCGGGTTTCTATTTCTGTTTGTTCCGTCGCTATTGACGCTGTGGAGCTATTTGCGCCGGCATCGCATTTCGGTCGTGAATATTCATTATCCGACCGTGTCGGCTCTTTATTTTGCGTTTATCCGAAAGTGGGGAGGATTGAATCGCCTTCTGATTTCCGTGCATGGAAAAGACGTCGATGATCTCGAAACCAAAGGACCATTCGAAAGCCTGCTTTGGCGGTATATCCTTTCCGGCGCCGATCGCATCGTGGTTTGCTCGAATGCCTTCGGAAAGTCGTTGCCCAGCCGCTTGATCGGTCGCACCGATCGCGTCGTCACGGTTCACAACGGGATCGACACGGCGTTTTGCGAAGAGGAACGACAGGGTGCGGCTGCGTTGCCGCCATCGGCGCCGTACATTCTTTCGGTTGCATCGTTCGAATACAAGAAGGGACTCGATGTCCTCGTCAGGGCTTACTCCCGTTTCATTCAAACCTCGAAAGAAGATCTTCGTCTCGTGATCGTGGGCCGCTGGACTGCTTATGCGGAAGAATTGAAGACGCTGATCGACGAACTGGAGAAGGGCCTTCCGGGTTTGAAAGGTCGAATCGATCTGGCCTATGACGAGAGCCATGGCACGGTGCTCAAACGAATGGAAGGCGCGCGCTTGTTCGTGCTGCCTTCGCGATCGGAGCCGTTCGGCATCGTGCTGCTGGAAGCGGGGTATCTCGGCATCCCAGTGATCGCTACCGCGGTGGGTGGCGTTCCGGAAATCATCGAGTCTGATTGCAATGGCTGGCTCGTCCCCGCCGACGATGCATACGGCCTGGCTTCGGCCATATCGCGTCTTGTGCACGATGACGCGAGCGCCACACGCTATGCGATCGCTCTCAAACGGCGCGTCGATGAACAATTCGCGTGGCGCGACGCCTGGGCGAAATATCGCCGACTCGCGGGCTTGGTCGATCAGCCCGCCGACGCCTAGAAAACGACGATTCAAGGAAACGATCATGCGCGATATTGTTCTTCTCATCTTCTTCATTTGCACCATTCCTCTCATCATCAAACGCCCGGTGATCGGCGTGATCATGTGGGTGTGGCTGAGCGTGATGAACCCGCATCGGCTCACCTATACCTTCGCATTCGAATTGCCGTTTGCCGCCATCACCGTGGCATTGACTTTCTTCGGGCTGCTGATCACCAAGGATGAACGCAGGCTGCCATTGACGGCGCCGGTGGTTCTGCTCGCGCTGTTCACACTCTGGATGTGCGTCGCGGCGCTGTTCCCGTTTCATCCTGGATCGGGTTACGAGATGTGGTCGCGCGTGATGAAGATCATGTTGATGACCTTCGTCGCCTTCACGTTGGTTCATTCGAAAAAGGAGATTCACTGGCTGGTCTGGATTCTCGTGGGTTCGATCGCGTTCTATGGCGTCAAAGGCGGTCTGTTCACGCTCGTTACCGGCGGCAACTATCTGGTATGGGGGCCCGAGAGTTCGTTCATCGGCGGCAACAACGAAGTGGCGCTCGCGCTGGTGATGACGATTCCCTTGATGCGCTATGTACAAATGGGACTTAAAAAGCAGTGGCAACGATGGTCGATGACCGGGGCCATGCTGTTATGCGCGCTTGCCGCGGTGGGAAGTCATTCGCGCGGCGCCTTTCTAGCCATTGCGGGCATGGGTGCGTTCCTGTGGTGGAAGAGCCGCAACAAGTTCGGCATGGGCCTGGTGCTGTTCATCGTCGGAATCGGGGCGATCGGTTTCATGCCCGACGACTGGCTCGAACGCATGCAGAGCATCAGGAATTACGATGAGGACTGGTCGGCAATGGGCCGCATCAACGCCTGGTGGATGGCGTTCAACATGGCGCGCGATCGTTTCTTCGGTGGCGGCTTCGATATCTATGATTTCGAGACCTTTGCGCGCTACGCGCCCAACCCGCTCGACATGCACGCGGCGCACAGCATTTATTTTCAGGTTCTCGGCGAGCATGGGTTCGGTGGTCTGTTTCTTTTCCTGTCGGTCGGCGCATTCACCTGGTTTGCGGCTTCCGACGCAAAGCGGAAGTCCAAAGGAAATCCCGAATTGCAATGGATCGGCTCTTTGATGGATATGACCAAGGTCAGCATGGTCGGCTATGCGGTCGGCGGCGCGTTTCTCAGTCTGGCGTATTACGACTTTCCGTATTACCTGATCGTCATCGTCGTCGCGACGCGCGAGCTTGCATTGGCTGCACACAAGGCGAAGGTCGGTCGCGACCGGGCCGATGGATACATGCGCCGGGACCGCTTCGGCACGGTACAGACTGAGGTTCCCGAGAACGCGCCAGCAATACCGCCGCCACGGATCGGAAACTGGCGTGGCCAAGGCTCGTTCGCTCAGCGACCGCTTTCGCTCGACACGCCGAAATCCCCGCTCTGATTGCGGTGTGCCGTGCGGTCGACACCTTTGAAGGCCGGTGAGTGAATCCCCTCGCGGCAACCGTCAGGGGATACGGCCGTGCGCTTTCGGCCGCGCGCGGACCGCGTTTGTCGATTCTCATTTTCCATCGCGTGCTGCCGGCGCTCGACCCGTTGCTGCCAGGGGAACCCGATGCGGCATTGTTCAAAGCGCGCATGCGCTGGCTCGCGTCGGCGTTTCGCGTCATGCCGCTGATCGAAGCGGCGCGCCGTCTGGCCGACGGCAACCTCCCGGTCAATGCGGCCTGCATCACGTTCGACGATGGTTATGCGGACAATGCGACCATCGCCGCGCCGCTACTTTCAAAACTGCGACTTCCCGCGACGTTCTTCATCGCGACCGGATTTCTCGATGGCGGGCGCATGTGGAACGATACCGTGACCGAAGCGGTACGCATCGCACGCGGCCCTCGATTGGACCTCACTGCGATCGACCTAACTGAATGGCCGTGCAGCAGCGATGCGGAGCGGGTCGCAACCATCGCCGGCCTGCTGGATAGGCTCAAGTACCTGCCGCAATCGGAACGCCAGACGAAGGTCGACGCGATCGCGTCGGCGGTCGGACTCGCCGCGCAAAGCGATTTGATGATGACGCGACGGCAGGTGCGAGAGCTGCCTCGCTACGGCATGGCTGTCGGAGCGCACACGGTGACGCATCCCATCCTCACGACGCTAGCCATCGACGACGTGCGGCGCGAGGTTGCCGACGGTCGCCGCGATCTCGAGGAAACGCTGGGCGAGCCCGTGAAGCTTTTTGCCTATCCAAACGGAAGGCCGCGGCGCGACTACGACGCCACCCACGTCGCGCTCATCCGCGAGATGGGCTTCGATGCCGCCGTCGCCACCGCGTGGGGTGTCGCCGATCGAGCGACCGATCGCTTTCAGCTTCCACGCTTTACGCCCTGGGATGTGAGCGTCAATCGATTCGGGCTACGGCTCGCGCACAACCTGACGCACCGGCCCGAACTGGTTTAAAGAATCATGTACAGCGAAAATTTGGCCCATGACGTCAAGCTTTTCTCCAAAGCATTCGTGTCGAATCAACTCGCGAGATTCGCACCTGCCTTGTACGTCAAACTGACCAATCAGACGGGCAGGGGCGAAGAAAAGCGGAATACACGGCAAATTGCCGATTACTTTATCGCGTGTTTCGACGAGTATCTGGAACAGCTCGGTGTGACCAAAGGCAATGCAAGCGAATATCTGAAGGGAAAGCTGATTCTCGAATATGGGCCGGGAGATATTCTGGGCGTCGCGTTGCTCCTGTATGCCCATGGCGCCGAAACCGTTCATTGCGTCGACCGATTCCCGCTGCAACAATCCACAGCTACCAATATCGAGATTTACCGCAAGCTCCTGGACGGCCTCGATGGCGGGCGGCAAGCCAGAGCTTGCGGCGCCTTTGTCGAATACGGAAAGCCGGAAAGCGGCTTTAATTCCAGCGCCATCGATTATCTGGTGACGCGCGATGGCCTGAGCGGACGAACGACCGAATACGATCTGATCCTGTCCAGATCGGTTCTCGAACACGTCAACAATCTGCAAAATACCATGATGGATATCGCCGCGTCGCTCAAACGACAAGGCATTTCAATTCACAAGGTCGATTTGAAAAGCCACGGCCTGGACCGGTATCAGACTTACGATTTTCTGACTTGGTCGGATGGCATTTATAGCCTGATGTACAGCCACAAGGGATTTCCGAATCGGTGGCGGGTCGACAAGTACCGAGACGTTGTGCGACTGGCGGGCTTGTCTCTCTTGAAACTCGTTCCGACCGAACGGCTGTCAACCGAGAAGATCAATCTCATCGCAGACAAGGTAGCTGCCCGATTCCGCGATATTTCAACCGAGGAGCTTTCGTGGATGAGCTTCTGGATGATCGTCGCTCCCCTGGCTTCGCAGGAAACAGAGGAAATTCAATCCGCGGCGATTCGCGCTTGATGCGCCTGCAACCACTGCTCCAGCATCATCAGCACCCACACCAGTTCGCCGTAATAAGTCGCGTGGTCCGACAAGAGATCGGCGCGCAGTCGATCGATGAAAGCGGCGCGCACGATGCCGCGTTGCTTCAGCGATTCGAGGCTGGCAAACGAGAGCTCGTTGAGCCCTTGGTCTCGACCGAGCCAGACGCCGTACGGCAATCCGAAACCGTGCTTGGTCTTGGTCAGGATCTGGTTCGGCAGGAAGTCGCACAGTGCGTGCTTGAAGAACCAGCGCAACTTGAGGCCCTTCAACTTCAACTCGGGATCGAGCCGCGCCGCGAACGCGACCACGGCATCGTCGAGAAACGGAAACGCGGCATCGACACCCGCGACCCGACACCCGGTCACGACTTTGGGCAAATCGTTGTCGGTCAGCGTGTACTTGAGATCGAACGCGAGCATGCGGTTGACGAGACTCTTCGCATCCGAGCGCGCATACCATTCGCGCATATCGCGCATCGGCTTGTTCACATCCACGTTGGCGAGGAATGCCGGCTCGAAGATCGTCTCGACGCCGATGCGCGTCAGCAGGTTGTAGGTCTGCATGCGGTCGGGCATCGCCACGCTCGCCTGCCGCACATAGCTCTGCGCCTTCTTCATCGCCGGCACCGACTCCCATGCCGAGGGAGCGAGCGCCGTGCGAATGGCGCTCTTGACCACACCCGGCGCACGCTCGAAATAATCGAACACGCGTTGCTTCGCATAGCGCGTGTTGCCTCCGAAGAGTTCGTCGCCGCCGTCGCCGCCCAGCATGCGGCCGACGCCATCGGCCTCGGCCATGCGAGCGCAGTAATACGTGGGCAACACCGACGAATTGCCGAACGGCTGGTCGTACGCGGCCGCGATGCGCGGAATGCTCGCGACCAGATCGGCGGGCGTGATGTAGTACTCGTGGTGTTCGGTCTTGAAGTGCGCAGCCGCGATGCGCGCGTATTCCATCTCGTCGAAGCCCTCGGCGTCGAAGCCGATCGAGTAGGTGCGCGCCGACTCGCCCGTGACCGCGCCGAGCATGCCGGCGATGGTCGACGAGTCGGTGCCGCCCGAAAGAAAAGCCGCGGGCTTCGCCGCGCCATCGATCGCGCGGGCGACCGACGCCTTCACCGTGTCGCGGAATTCGCGTTCGAGCGCCGGCAATTTCTCGCGGCGATGTTCGTCATAACGCGGCGCCCAGTAGGACGTGACCGTTGCAGTCCCGTCGACAAAGTGCAGAGCATGACCGGCCAGCAAGCGCGTCACGCCGCGATAGACGGTGGCGGGCCCCGGTATGCAATGGTGATAGAGATAGTCGAAGATGCCCTGCGGGTCTAGCCCGCCTAGCGTTGCAAGGTCGAGAGCGCGGTCGCCGCGCAGCGAGGCGGCCACCTCGCTCGCGTCGGTTGCGAAGTGCAGCTTGCCCGCATCGACGGCAAAGCAGAGCGAGGCGATGCCGAGTCGATCGACCGCGAGCAGGACTTCGTTTCGTTCGCAATCGACGATCGCGAGTGCGAATGTGCCGTGCACATCGTCGAGCATGCCCGCGCCGTGAGCACGATAGGCTGCGATCAGCGCCGGGGCCGCGCCTTGCTCCTCAGCCGATGCGTCGAGCGCGCCGGCGTAATGCGGAAGCCCGACGATTGCCGCGACAAGACGATCGACCTGATGGACCGAACATGAATCGCCGCACCCTAGCACTTGTTCCGTCGACGGAAGCCCGTGGTCGAAGCATCCGCGCAAGGTCGGTCGAATCATGGGGTTCGCGGTTTCATTATGCGTGGTGCGCGTAGAACGCCCGTCGATAAGACGGCGCTCGCGGGTTCGCGTATCTTGCTGGCGCGCGATGATACGCGAAAGGCCACCAGGCGATGTCCGCCACGAACCGTTCCTGAACCGGAAAGAAGCCGCGATCCAATGGAAGCAGTGAACAGGGGCATGGCAAAGGGCGCGATGTGGACGATTTTGTTCAAGTTCGTCACGCGCGGCATTGGACTGTTCAGCACGGTCATCCTGGCACGGCTTCTGGTTCCCGCCGACTTCGGCCTGGTGGCGATGGCCACGGCCATCATCGCCGCCCTAGATGTGCTCAGCGCTTTCAATCTCGACGTGGTCCTGATCCAGAACCAGAATGCCGAAAGGAAACACTACGACACGGCATGGAGCTTCAACCTTGCAGCCGGAGCGGCACAGGCGCTTATTCTGGTTCTCATCGCACCGCTGATTGCAAATTTCTATAGCGATCAGCGCCTGCAAATGATCGTTTATCTGCTCGCTTTGTCGCGTTTGATCGCGGCAGGCGAAAATATCGGCATGGTTGCATTCCGGAAAGATTTGCAGTTTCACCGGGAATTCAAATTCCAGGTCACAAGAAAAATCATCGGTTTCACGATCACGATGATTTTGGCATTCTGGTTGAGAAATTATTGGGCGCTGATCGGCGGCACGCTGGCAGCGACATTCGCGGGCGTTGCGCTCAGCTATGTCATGCAGTCGTATCGCCCGAGAATCTCATTTGCCGCCATGGGCGAATTATTCCATTTTTCGAAGTGGCTCTTGATCAACAACTTTCTCTTTTTCATTCTTCACGAATCGAGCAGCTTCATTCTGGGCAAAATAGGCGGCCCCAATGCGCTCGGATTGTTCACGATTTCTTATGAGATATCCAATCTTCCATCGACCGATCTCGTCGCGCCGATCAATCGCGCGATTTTTCCGGGATATGCAAAGATGGCGAGCGACATGGGCGTCCTGCGGCAAGGATTCCTCAACGTCCTCTCGGCTATCGCCATGTTCGTGCTGCCCATCGGCGCCGGAATCGTCCTCACTGCGGACCCGCTGATTCATTTGATGCTGGGGCCGAAATGGGGCGATGCCGTGCCTTTGGTTCAAATTCTCGCGATTTCGGGAATCATCGCAGCCCTTCAGACCAACCATGGCCCCGTCTATCTTGCGCTGGGGCGCCCCAAAGTTCTTACACTGTTGGCCGCGCTGCATGCGGGGTTGCTGCTGCCGCTGCTGATCGTGGGTGCGATGCTTGACGGCGCTCTGGGTGCTGCCGAAGCCACTCTATTGGTTGCGGCCATCACGATGCCGGTGAATGTCGTCGTCTTGCTGAAGATCATCCACCTTCGCGCCTCCAAGTTATTCGAGGTGGTCTGGCGCCCGCTGGCTGCTACGGCAATCATGATCCTGGCGGTGAATGCGGCCCTGCAATTTGCGCCGCAAGCCAATACCTTTCTCGCGTACCTTGCGCAACTCTTGCTGGCGACACTCAGCGGGGGAGCCGTTTATATAGCGGCAATCGTATTGCTCTGGAAGACAACGGGAAAGCGACCGGGTATCGAGCAACTTCTTCTGAACAAAATTGCAATGCGATGGAGAGCGGTTTTCGCAAAAGAATAGCGCAAGAGTGCGCGAAAATCAGAAACCTGTTCGAGCAGCCCTACCTGAGCCTGAATGCGTTTCGGTGCAATGCGATTCCGTTTCATATTTCAGAGCATCTGCTACGGCCTGCAAATAGGTATGACCATCGCGCAAATCAGGTTCGAGATGATTTCCCTCCGCCCATTCATTCCACGATTTTAAAAAGACCAGACGGCCGTCTTTGGTCTTTGCATTTTTGCGGGTAATATTGAATGCTTTCTGCAGGGCTTTGCGAAAGAGCGCGGGGGTTGCGCCTTTCAACACCAAGCCATTGACGCCGCTTCGCGGTGAATTGTCCCATCCGTTCACCACGGAAGGATATCGGGTCGCCGGCAAGCTGTCCGGGACATAGTATTCGATTGCCTTTTCGAACGAATAGGTGGAGGGAATTCCAAGTTCCAGACAAATACGATTGTAAATAAGACGCAGCGGATTGCGCCACGTGCCCCATCCGCGCGGCGGTGGATTATGTGTATATACAGAGGCGTCGTAACCTATGTCTTCCGGCGCCGGATGCCCCTCTCTGAAAATTCCCACGAGGTGCAAGCCAGGCAGTCCTGCCTCTGCGGCCATTTGCCGCCAGTGCTTCGCCGTTGCGACCGGGTCGGCGAATCCATAGGGTCGCCACACGAGGAATACCGGCTTGTTGTCGACGCGAAGATAGCGCGGATCCTTGAAAGCTTTCAGCAATACCGCGAAGTGCGTCCGTTCATCTTCGATTCCGGGATATTCCTGCTTGATCAACACCTTGTCAGGAGCGCCGTGCCAAATGCCGTTCCAGGTATCGTTTGCCCAGCACAGACAAAACGGGAAATCCGGCTCGCCGCTGTTCAGTACCGCCTCGAACGGCTGCTCGAGAAGGCGTCGCCCGTTCCCGAACCAGTAGTGGTAATAACAAAAGGCTTCAATGCCGTATTTGCGCGCCATCGCTGCCTGCGCCGCGCGTGTTTCCGGTACCCGCAAATCGTAAAATCCCAGATCGGCCGGAATATGCGGTTGATAATGCCCTGGGAAACGCGGCTTGGCCTTGGCCGTATTGGTCCATTCCGTGAAACCGATACCCCACCATTCATCGTTCTCTTTTATCGGATGAAATTGTGGTAAGTAATAGGCAATCAATCGAGGTATGGGAGCGGGCATTTATAAACAAGTCAAGGGATGGTCATGCTCGGACGCGCGACTGCCCCTCATGGTGCGAATAGGCCCGCGCGCTCGAGTACTTTGCTGGCCGGCGATAATACGCGAAGGGCCTTCGCGCGTCGATACGAGCTCGCAGCGAGGCGCGGCAGTTGCGACGGATTGAACGCGCAGTGAAGCGAACGAAATGAGAAATGCTTATGGACGATGAATCGTTGACCCGCATCTCCCTGGTCATTCCCGTTTATCGCGGGGAGCGAACCTTGCCGACCATACTGGCTGAAATCGCTCCACTGACGGTCGAGCAGGTCAGTCGCGCGGGGCACCGGTTCGTAATAGGCGAGGTTCTGCTCGTTCACGATTGCGGGCCCGATCGGTCCGACAAGGTTCTGGAGGAACTCGCAACGCAGTACTCGTTCGTGCGTCCGGTCTGGCTTTCACGCAACTATGGTCAGCACGCCGCGACGCTGGCCGGAATGGCCAGCGCGACCGGCGATTGGGTGGTGACCATCGACGAGGACGGTCAGCAGGATCCGGCCGATATCCAGACGCTGCTCGATCACGCGTTGGCGTCGTCGCTTCAGCTCGTTTACGCGCAGCCGCTCAATCGGCCGCCCCACGGCTGGATGCGCAATGCGTTCAGCCGGGCCGCGAAGTCGATCACGTCGAAGGTACTCGGTAACGATCGCATCGGCCGCTTCAACAGCTTTCGTCTGGTCGACGGAGAAATCGCGCGCACGCTTGCCGCCTATTGCGGGAACGGGGTCTATCTCGACGTCGGCCTCTTCTGGATTACTTCGCAGATCGGACATGCGCCGATCCGTTTGCGCAACGAGATGGATCGGCCGTCGGGCTATTCCTATTTCCGTTTGCTCGCGCACTTCTGGAATCTGATTCTCACGACCGGGACGCGGCCTCTGCGATTGATCACGCTGTTCGGGCTGGCGTCGGTCTTCCTGGCAATCGCCATCGCCGCGTATGCGGCTTATGGACGCTTGACCGGCGGGGTCGAAGTGCAGGGGTGGGCCTCGATCGTCATCGTCGTCGCATTCTTTTCGGGCGCCATTTTGATGGCGCTCGGGGTCATCGCCGAATATCTCGCGGTGACGATGGGCATCGTGATGGGCAAGCCGCTCTACGTGGTGAGCACGCGTCCCACGCGTCCATCGGTTGATCGATGACGATCGCATGGGTGATCGGCCGCGGCGGCTTGTTGGGCTCGGCTTTGGCGCGGGAGCTCGCGCGCCGCGGCAGCGGATTGTTCGAACACAGCGATCGATTCGCGTGGCGTCAGCCGGAGTTGCTGCACGCACAGATCGAGCGGGCGACGCAAGCCTTCGTGCAAGCCGCGGCCGCAGCCGGGCGCTGGGAAGTCTACTGGGCCGCGGGTGTCGGCACGCTGATGAGCGCCGAGGGCGAATTCGCTTCGGAGACCCGCGCGTTGGCTTCGTTGCTCGATGCGATCGCGCGCCACCGAATTCCGCATGCGCGCAGCAGCGTCTTCACCCTTGCGAGTTCCGCCGGGGCGATCTATGCGGGTTCACGCGTATCGGTGATCGACGAACAGACGCCTGTCGCCCCGACCGGCCCCTACGCGCGAGCCAAGCTCGAACACGAGGCGATGGTCGGGCGCTTTGCGAGCGAAAGCGGCGCCGGCGCGCTCATCGCGCGCATTTCAACTCTTTATGGGGTGGGCCAATCGGGCGCGAAGGCGCAGGGCCTGCTGACACACATTTCCCGTTGCATCATTCGTAATCGACCGATCCAGATCTTCGTTCCGCTCGACACCATTCGCGATTACATTTTCGCCGACGACGCGGCGGCGATGATGGTCGAGGCGGCAATGCAGGGTCTTGAACCGGGGCACACGCGCGTGAAGATCATCGCGTCCGAGCGGTCCGCAACCATCGGCGAGATCGTCTCGGTCTTCAAGCGCGTCGCCCGCCGCCCTCCGCGAATCATGACCAGCGCGACGCCGTCATCGAGCATATATTCGCGGCGCATACAATTCAGATCGGTGGTTCCACCGCTGACCTATGCGCGCCGTCGCACGCCCCTGCTGGTTGGAATCAGTCGGGTCATGGCGGCCGAGCGGGCACTCTTCGTTGCTCCCTCATCGGTCGGCTCACGCACATGACGCCCGTCGATCGTCCACTCGTTTCGATCTGCATTCCAACCTATCGTGGCGCGGCCTTCCTGCCTGCGACCATCGATTCGGTTCTTCGACAGTCGTACACGAACTTCGAGATCTGGATCGTCGACGACGCTTCGCCCGACAATACGGCCGATGTCGTCGGTGCTTGCGGCGACCCGCGAATTCACTACGTGCGCAACGAACGCAATCTGGGACCGAATGCGAACTGGAATCGCTGCCTGGACCTGGCGCAAGGCAAGTACTACAAGCTGCTTCCGCACGACGACCTGATCGAGCCGGATTCTCTTTCCGAGCACGTCGCGATCTTCGAAGCCGACCGCGACGAAAAGCTTGCGCTGGTCTTCGGATCGCGCTTGATCATCGACGACCGCGGTCGCCCATACTTCACTCGTGGCTTGCGCGGCGCCCACGCGGGCCGCATCGACGGCAAGGCACTGGTGCGGCGCTGCGTGCGCGCGGGAGCGAACCTGATCGGCGAGCCCGGCAACGGGCTGATCCGCCGGTCGATCATCGAGCGCGTGGGGCCTTACGATGCGAGCCATCCCTACCTGGTCGATCTCGACTACTGGTTCCGCGTTCTCGCGCATGGCGATGCCTACTACACGGGCAAGCGCAGTTCCTGTTTTCGCGTCTCGCCGGGTTCATGGAGCGTCGCGCTGGGCTTGAAGCAATATCACGACTTCAAGGGCTTCACGGAAAAATTCGCAAATGATCCGGCGTTCGTGATTTCGCGATCGGACAAGGCGATCGGTTTCACCAAGGCACGCATCAACACGTTCGGCCGCGCGTTGCTTTATCGGTCGTTATTCAAAGGAAAATCATGATGGGCGAGGAATTCGGCGAACAGTACGCCGCATCGCAATTGGCGCGGCGCGCGAGTCCGATCCGCAGATGGGTCAAGCAGGCCTATCTCGACCGGGTGCTCGCGCATGTCAGGGGACCGACGCTCGACGTCGGATGCGGCGCCGGCCAGTTGCTAGAACAACTGCCTGCCGGTTCGATGGGACTCGAACTCAATCCGGTCCTGGTCGAGGAATTGTCGTCGAAAGGCCTTCGCGTTTCGCAGATCGTCGGCGCTTCCGACCGGATCGAGATCGGCGATTTCGTCATCGGAACGTTCCGGACCCTGGTGCTCTCGCACGTGCTGGAGCACTTCGAAAATGCGGCTCGCGTACTCGAGATGCTGCTCGAAGACTGCGCGCAAAGGGGAATCGAGAGGGTGGTCATCGTCGTGCCGGGGAAGGTCGGCTATGAAAGCGATTCGACTCACAAGACCTTCGTCACGCTCGATTACCTCGAAGACAAGCGCTTGACGACCCATGCAGGTTTCTCGCTCGGACATCGCTCCTATTTCCCCGGAAACCTCGAGTCGATCGGGAAATTATTCATCTATCACGAACTGATGCTGGTTTACGATCGCGCCGGTTAGGCATTCATTTCCGTGAAGCCTCAGATCGCCAGCGGAGCAGGCCTTCCCCAACTTGTCCGATTCGTACTGGTTGGCATCGTCAACACCGGCTTCAGTTACGCCATTTATGCCGGGCTTCTCTATGTGGGACTGAGCTACGCAATCGCCAATTTAATTGCTTTATTGGTTGGGATACTCTTCAGTTTCAAGACGCAAGGCGCCTTGGTATTCAATAACTCCGATAATCGCAGGCTGTTCAGATTCGTGCTGGCATGGATATCGATTTACACCCTGAATATACTGATCATCGGGCGCTTTATCGCTTTGGGTTTGAACCCCTACACCGCCGGTGCGCTGGCGCTTCCCTTTGCGGTACTGTTTTCTTATCTAACTCAAAAATACTTTGTATTTCGTGAGAAACATTAAACAGCGTCAGCAAGACAGAACGGGCACGCATGACCACTGCGAGTTTCCATGAATCAGGCCGTTTCATCTAACCCTCCGGCGTTCCGTTTCAAGGACATCGCCCTCGGCACGACAGCGCTTCGTGCGTTGGCCCTCGTCGGCGTCATCGGCTGGCTTCTGGTCTGGCACCTGCGCTCGACGCATAGCCTCTCGATCGCAGCGCTGCTCTGCCTGATCGGCTTCGTCCTCGTGTGGGTGGCTTATGGAACCATGTTCGAACGCATCACCGGCTCGCTCGTCCCCAATCGCGTCGGAGTGACCTACCGGCTGCTGACGGGATTTTTCACTTTCAACACCTTGCTGTTCATTCTGGCGCTCGCGTCGCCGTTCGGATTGATTGTCGACGTGACGGTCTTGGCGGCCCTCGCGCTGATCGCCGGCGCGCTGGCATCCCGTTTCAGGCGTCGTGCGGACACGGCGCCGGTCAACGAGCTCCCGGGACTGCTTTGCATTCTTGGCGTCGGCGCCGCCGCCACCCTGTGGGCGTCTGAACTACAGCCTGCAATGGAAATTCGCGGGTCGCTCGCGGTGTTTCGCGCCTGGCGGGACATTTTCATTCATGTCGGAGAAATCAGCGCCTTCGCACAATCGCACGGACTGGCGTCGATGTCGGATATCAAGATGGCCGGCGCCCCCGCACCTGCTTATCACTTTGCGAGCTATATCTCGACGGCGGCCTTGTCGGCCTTGACGTCGATGAGCTCGATTGCAGCCTTCGGGAGTTTTCAGCTTCCCATGGGCATTCTGTTGATGGGCCTGGCCGCATTTGTATTGATCGGGTCGCTATGGGGCGTGTGGCCTGCATTGCTGGCGGCTGTCGCCGTGGTGACGCTACCCGACGCCTACGAACAGGGATTCGGCAGCACTCATCTCGGATTTCATTTCATGTCCCAGGTCAATCTGGGAATGCTTTATGGCATCGCCTGCGTGTCGATCGCGTGGCTCTTCATGCTCGAGGGATGTCGTCGCGCAAGCTACGCCGCAGTCGCCGTCGCCTATGGTTTTCTCTTGATGTGCGTGATGTACAAGGCCCAATTATTCGTTGCCAATGCCTTTTTGCTCCTGATCTTTCCGTGCGTTTTCTTTGCGGGTCTGCGGTTGCGCTGGCGCCTTCTGGTCGGCGTCTGTTTCATTCTGATCTTTGTTGCTACGGTTCGATTCTCCCAACAGTTTCCACGTATTCCGACAATCCGCCTGGATGGAAGCGGGTTAGGGAGTTACATCGGCATTCTGCTGGATCAGTTCAAGCCGGGAATAGGAGAACAAACGCTTCGATCGATATTCTACGAGCGCCACTATCCCAGAATCGTCGAGGGCGCCATCGCTGCGCTGATGATTCTCTTTTGTTCTTTCGGCATCTGGATACTCGTCTTTCTCGGCATCTTCTGGAAAATCCGGAATAGAGTTTCACGCGATGTCTTCATTTTTCCGATATTGGTGATTGTGAATTATATGGTGATGGCGCTCGGTCTTGCGGTTGACGATCACCAAGTGGGAAATCCGGAAGAACTATTGAATAGGCCGATGGCCTGGGCCTATTTCATTGTGGTGACGTTCACGATTGCCGGAATAGGCTCGCTGGTGTTTGCCCGTGGCCGCGTTTCGAGGCCGGTGCGCTGGAGTCTGGTGGGTCTGGTCGGCATTGCTCTCGCCGGCGTCGGTTTTCAAGCGACCGACTTTCAGACCATGCCGGCGGTTCCGACGTATCGTGACTACGCCAACTTCAACGCCGTTCCGCTTTGTCGGATTCGTGCGGCTGAATATATTCGCGATCACGGTCGGGTGGGCGACGTCATGCAGGACTCGCAAGGCGATCTGCGACTCATGTCAACTGCGATTGCCGAGCGGCAGTTATATGTCGCGCGGCTTACCTTCGGAGGACGTACGCCCGGTTGGGATGCGCGGCTGCGAGCGGTCGATGCGATCGAGAGGTCGGGAGACGCCGAAGCGCTTCGAGCGCTCGCAACGCGCGATCACATCGCCTGGTATCTGCTGCATCCGACCGATGCGGCCCGTTGGCCGCAGACCTTGATTGCCGACGCGGCATTCGAATGCGGGGGATATCGCGTGATTCGCCTGGCGCCGTGACGGCAAATGAAATGAACCGGCCGGCGGCTAGTCGCGATCACGCATCGCCATCACGAAATTGATGGCGAAACGTTTCTTCGAAATCCGATCGGATCCCGCGAATCTCCTCGCTCTGGCGATCCTGTGGGTAATGATGGGGGTCGCGGTGCATCCCATCGGAGACTTTCCGGTGCAGGACGACTGGGCCTACGGCCTCGCGGTGCGCTCCCTCGTCGACGACGGCGTCTATCGCATCCCTAGCTTCGTCAGCGCCAATCTCGGACCGATGGTCCATTGGGGCGCGCTGTTCTGTTGGCCATTCGGATTTTCCTTCACGGCGCTGCGCATCTCGACGTTGGTGATGGGGCTGGTCGGAGGCTTGGGAATCTATTTCCTGTTCCGTGAAGTGTGGGGCGACAAGCGCCTCGCACTCGTTGCCGCCGTCACGGTGCTGGTCAATCCGATTTATTTTTCGCTCGCCAACACGTTCATGACCGACGTGCCGTTCGTGGCGCTGATCAGCGTCGCGATGGCGTTGATCGTCCGAGGAATGCGACGCGAGAAAAATGTCGCTCTGGTCGCAGGCCTTGCGCTCTGCCTGGTCGCCGTGCTGGTCAGGCAGTTCGCCTTGGTGATCCTGGGCGGCTTCGCGTGCGCTTGGGTGGCCAGGCGCGGCACGCGCGTGGCCGTGATCATCGAAGCGTCGATCCCGCTTGCCGCGGGAATCGCGTTGCATGTGGCGTTCAACCGATGGCTGATCGAAAGCGGAAGAAAGGAATCGCTCTCGGGCATCTCCGACATCACGACCGCGTCGCTCGGAGAGTTCGCTTATTCCTCTGCGCATGAACTGTTCGTCGTCATCAATGAACTGGGATTGTTCCTGTTGCCAATCGCAATCTTTTGTTTCGGTAGCTGGTCGCGCCCGTGTGGCGTCGCGCGGAACCGTTGGCCGGCGCTCGTCGCCATAGCGATCGGCGCCGGCATGGCTGCCTTCATGCTGGCCGAACGCATCACGATGCCATTGACCGGCGATACGCTGCATTATTTCGGTATCGGCCCGTTGATGTTGCGCGACACCTTGTTGATCGGATGGAATCTGCCGATAGAGACCGAACCGCAAAAGATCTTCTGGGTCGTGGCAACCGGTCTTGCCATTGCGGGCGCGACATCGATCGTGTTTGCAATGGCGAAGGGCTCTTGCGAATTGTTCGATCGCACGCGCACCGTTCAACAATCGATCAGGCGCGCGTGGCCGGCGATTTTTTTTTCGGCGACCGGGCTTGCGTATGTGGGCATTCTCTTGTTGATCGCGACGCGACACGACTTGTTCGATCGCTATCTGCTGATGCTCTTCATCGTCGTGGCGCTTGCGCTCCCGATCCTCGGCACGCGAGCACGCGATCGACCGATCGGCAAGGCCGCTGGCGCGATGACGGCCATGCTGCTGCTCGCGTCCGCGTGTTTCTCGGTGATTGCCGCGCACGACTTTCTTGCATGGAACCGAACGCGCTGGGTGGCTCTCTCGGACCTGATTCAGAGCGGCGTGGGTCCGCGGCGGATCGACGGCGGCTACGAGTTCAACGGCTGGACTCTCTACGACGCGCATTACGAATTGCACGACGAGAAGAGCTGGTGGTGGGTCGACGACGACGAGTATCGAATTGCCGGGGGGGCGACACCGGGCTATCGGATCGAGCGCAGGTTGGTGGTGAACCGGTGGTGGGACGGCACGACGCCGGATGTGTTCGTTCTTCGGCGCGACGAATGACCATTGCTAGCCTTGTGATGCAACAAAGCGCTGATGTTTGCACGACATGACATGGAACCGAACACTCGGACTGTTAGCATTCGAGGGCTCGATGCACAACTGGATTGGAGAAGGAGCCTTGTCAGCAAAACTGTCTATCGTCATTCCCGTGTATCGATCGCAACAGACCCTGCATGAGTTGTATAACCGGACGATCGCAGCCGTCGAGCCAATCGAACCCTTGTTCGAAATCATTTTCGTGGAAGATTGCGGGGGCGACGACTCCTGGCAAGTGATCGAGTCCCTCGCCAAACAGGACGAGCGTGTTCGAGGCATCAAGCTCAGTCGCAATTTCGGCCAGCATGCCGCAACCATCTGCGGGATCTCGAAGGCGATTGGCGATTGGGTTCTGACGATCGACGATGATCTCGAGCAATCACCCGAACACATTCCGGCATTGATTCGAAAGGCGCGCGAAGGCTTTGCGCTGGTGTACGGCATTTACGAGGAGCGGTCGCACGAGGGGTGGCGCAACTTCACATCCTCGACCGCGCGGAAACTTTTCACGGTGGCGATTCCAAGCCTCAATCACGAATACACGTCGTTTCGGCTGATTGCGAGAGGCGTCGCGTCGAAACTGGCCGAATTCGACTCGCCATTTCCATTCGTGGACGGGTACTTGTCCTGGCTGACCAACAACTATGCCACCGTCGTAGTGCGCCACGATCATCGTGCTCACGGTGCCAGCAACTACAATTTTCGCAAGCTCCTTTCGCACACGATCAACATTTTCGTGACCTTTTCAGACCTTCCGTTGCGGATGGCGAGCTGGATCGGCCTTTTCTCCGCCGTTGTTGGAATGGGGTGGCTTTCCTTTATCCTTCTGCGCAGTTTTCTCGGCGGCATCTCAGTCAGCGGTTACGCCTCCGTGATGGCGGGCATCATTCTCTTTGGCGGCATTCAATTGCTCATCCTCGGCATTTTCGGCGAGTATCTGGGTAGAATGAATTTCAAATCATCAAAGAAGCCGCTGTTTCTCGTATCGCTGGATACGCAATTACCTGAAAGAACTGAGCGAACTTAGTATCTACTCATATGAACAGGATCATCGTGATCGGCGGCAAAGGGAGCGCCATCAATGTCGCCGAGCATATCCTCCATGCGGCAAAGCAATTTGGCATGCCATTGGAACTGATGGGCTTTGCTGTCGATGATCCGGCGCTCGGAAGGACGATCATCGGCCTTCCCGTTCTATGTCGCCCATGCGAGATCCTTGACCGATTTCCCGAGCCCGACGTCAAAGTGGTTTTCGTACTTTACAAACCCGCAGCGATGCGCGAGCGCGTGACCCTGCTGCACAGTTATGGGTTTCCCTCGGATAAATTCGCCACCTTTGTTCATCCTTCCAGCTACGTTTCCCCGAGCGCAATCGTTGGCGCCGGCACGGTCGTTCTCTCCAATTGCTCGATCAATCACGCGGTCCGGCTTGGACGATTCGTCGTCATCAATTCCGGGGTCGTTGTGGAGCACGACACGGTTGTAGAGGACTCGGTCTTCGTGGCGGCGTCCTGCGCGATCGGCTCAAACGTCGAAGTCGGCGCGGGATCTTTTATCGGCCTCAACTCGACGCTGCGCGAAGGTGTCCGCGTGGGCACATACGGCTACGTGGGTATGGGAGCGAACGTCCTCGGCAACGTGCCGGAGGGATCGCTCGTCTTCGGCAATCCCGCGCGAGGTTCCAAATGATGGCCTTCGAGAGCCGCGCTTCAACGGTGATCTACAACCTGCTCAAAGGATTTCAGCGGCCGGGATACTTCCTGCTCCCCGCCAACATTTGTCCGATCGTGCCTCTGGTGTTTCTGAAGGCCGGTCGCGCGGTGAAATTCGTGGACATATCGCCGATAACGCTTTGCATGGATCTGGACATTGCCGTCGAGATGGTCGGGCGAGCTACGAAAGACATCGCCGGATTGCTATTCGTTCGTACCTACGGCGCGTTGCTGGATCTGGACATTCAATTGTCGACAATCAAGAATCTGGATAACGGCATCGCGATTCTTGACGACCGATGCTTGTGCCCGCCTTCAAATTGGGAAATTCCCACCGGCGCCGCTGACGCGCTTCTTTATAGCACGGGCTACGGAAAATTCACCGATATAGGATTCGGCGGCTTTGGTCTGATCAAAACGCACTTGACTTATTTCCGATCGCAGCTTCCTTATTCCGCTGAGGCGCTGGACGCCGTAACGACGAGTTACAAAATTGCGATCCAGGAAGAGAAACCTTTTGTATATGGTGATAGTAATTGGCTTGAATCGGAACCTCTTGGCGTCACAGCGGAACAGTATCGTTCATCGGTGATGCAGGCGAATGACCAGTCCGCCGAATATAAACAAAGACTGAACAAAATATATCGAGACGTCATTCCGATTGAATGTCAGTTGCCGGAGAGATTTCAGTATTGGCGGTTCAATGTGTTGGTGGAGGAAAAGAACCGACTGATCGAGGATATCTTTGGGGCGGGACTCTTTGCGAGTTCCCACTACGTGCCATTGACCGGCATCTTTGCAGACGGGAGCGCCCCAGTCGCCACCCGGCTGCAAAAACGGGTTGTCAATCTTTTCAATGATCGCTATTTCGACGAGGACCGAGCCGCGTGCGTCGCGTCGATCGTGGCGCACCACTGCCGCAGGACCCGCTCGGCGTACCAGGGATTGGCTGAATGCGTCGAGTAGCCGTCCTCCAGTCCAACTACATTCCGTGGAAAGGATATTTCGATATCATCCATGATGTCGATACGTTTATTTTCTATGATGATCTTCAATTTACCAAGAATGATTGGCGTAATCGAAACAAGATCAAAACTCCACGGGGCGCCGAGTGGATGACAATTCCCGTCGGGACGGATCTGAGACGTCTCATCTGTGAGGTGGAACTTGGAGACCACTCTTGGCAACAACTGCATTGGAACCTGATTCGTCTGCATTACAGGAAGGCTCCGCACTTCAAAGAGTTCCAGCCTTTTCTCGAAAGCGTCTTTTTAGAACGTACTTGGGCGAACTTGTCAGATCTCAACCAATATCTGATTCAAACGATTGCGCTCGAGTTTCTTGGACTCGAGACGGAAATTCTGGACTCGCGCGCCTTCGGAGCAGTCGGGCAGAAAATGGACCGCTTGCTGGACTTGGTCAGGAAAGCGGGTGCGGACGTTTACGTATCCGGACCCGCCGCGCGTGCATACATCGATCCCGACAAATTCAACTCTGCTGGAATCGAGCTGGTTTACAAATCTTACGAGGGTTATCCGGAATATCCGCAACTGCACCCCCCATTCGAGCACGGCGTCACGATCCTCGATCTGCTGCTGAACGTGGGCCCCAATGCGCCGCATTACATCTGGGGATGGCGTCGGAGTTCTTGACGATCCCTATGCGGACCTATCGACAACTTGGGAGATATGGCCTCGTCGGACTCCTGTCCAACGGCATTCTGTATTTCGCCTATCTGATCCTCACTCATTTCGGGATGGGGCCAAAGACCGCCATGACGTTGTTGTTTGTCATCGGCGTTACCCAAACGTTCTTCATGAATAACCGCTGGACTTTCGGGCATCGTGGCAACAAGCGTATTGCGTACGCTCGCTATTCAGTAGCTTACGGCTTCGGGTACATCCTGAACTTGACTTCGTTGGCTTTTTTCGTCGACGTGCTCGGCTACAAGCATCAAATCGTTCAGGGCATGCTGGTCATCGGCATTGCCGCGTTGCTCTTTTTGTTGCAGAAATTCTGGGTATTCCGGGAAACGCCGTCCGACATGGAAACCGATTCTCACCAAATCACCCGCCAATGAAGTTTTGTCCAGGATGTAATTCGACATTCGATGCGCCCGACTGGCTGTGTCCCCGATGCGGCTATTCGACGTCGGTGATTGGCGATCACCTTTCATTCGCTCCCGAAATGGCGCGCGATAATACCGGCTTTCGCCCCGAATATTTTCGTGAACTCTCGGAGCTGGAGGCTCGTAATTTCTGGTTTTGTGCCCGCAATCAATTGATCATATGGGCGATGCAAAAATACTTTCCTGACGCCAGGAATTTTCTGGAGATAGGATGTGGAACCGGGTTTGTTCTGTCGGGGATTTCCCGATCGCTTCCCTTGGTCCGCTTGTCCGGAAGCGAGATTTTCAGCGACGGGCTCGGCTTCGCAGGCAGTCGGCTCACGGCCGACGTAAAATTGTTTCAGATGGACGCGCGGCGCATTCCCTTTCGAAGCGAGTTCGACGTCATCGGTGGATTCGATGTCCTGGAGCATATCGAGGAGGACGAAGAGGTGCTCGGGCAGATGTACATGGCCGCCAACAAAGGCGGCGGCATCATGCTCACGGTACCTCAGCATCAGTTTCTCTGGAGTCAGCAGGACGCCTATGCGTGTCACGTACGCCGCTATCAGGCGGGAGACCTTAAAGAAAAGCTAAGACGCGCCGGGTTCACCGTGGAAAGGACGACGTCGTTCGTCTCGTTGTTGTTGCCGCTCCTGTTTTTGGCGCGTTGGCGCAAGCGGAAGACCAACGAAAATTTCGACGCGCTGAATGAACTGCGTATCGGCGGCTTGGCCAATACCGTGCTTGAATCATTGATGAATATCGAGCGCATGATCATCCGTCTCGGGGTTTCCTTTCCAATGGGCGGTTCGTTGCTCCTGATCGCTCGCAAGAATTGAGGCGCTGTGAATATTCCTTTCAACAAGCCCTTCATGACGGGCAAGGAACTCTGGTACATCTCCCAAGCGCATGCCAGAGGGCACTTGGCGGGCGATGGCAGTTTCTCAAAGCGGTGCGGTGAGTGGCTTGAGGGGCGTACCGGCGCGCACAAGGCGATGCTCACGCACTCGTGCACCGCGGCTCTGGAGATGGCCGCGATCCTCGCGGAAGTGAAACCCGGCGATGAAGTCATCATGCCCTCCTACACGTTCGTGTCGACCGCGAATGCATTCGTTCTCCGGGGCGCAGTGCCGGTGTTCGTGGACATTCGACCCGACACCATGAACATCGACGAATCGCTGATCGAAGCCGCCATCACCGACAAGACACGCGCCATCGTTCCGGTCCATTACGCGGGCGTGGGGTGCGAGATGGACGCCATCATGGCGCTTGCCAACGAGCGCGGCTTGATGGTGATCGAAGACGCGGCACAAGGCACGATGGCGACGTATAAAGGACGGCCGTTGGGGTCGATCGGCCAGTTGGGCACCCTGTCTTTTCACGAAACCAAGAACATCATCGCAGGCGAAGGCGGCGCATTGCTCGTCAACGATCCGCGCTTCGCCGCGCGCTCGGAAATTATCCGCGAGAAAGGCACGAATCGGTCGCAATTCTTTCGCGGACAGGTCGACAAATATTCGTGGGTGGATGTTGGCTCATCGTACCTGCCGGGCGAAATCATCGCTGCGTTTCTGTGGGCGCAGATGGAAGAGGCCGACACCATCACGCGACAACGGCTGTCTTTATGGAACACCTACCATCAGTGGTTTGCGGAGTCCGAAGAGGCAGGCAAGGTTCGCAGGCCCGTGATTCCGGCGGATTGCGGGCATAACGCGCACATGTATTACCTGTTGCTGCCCGATTTGAACCTTCGCACTGTGTTCATCGACAAGTTGCGCCGCGCCGGCATCCATCCGGTATTCCATTACATTCCGCTACATAGTTCTCCGGCGGGAAAACGCTACGCCCGCGCGCACGGCCAGCTCAAGGTGACCGACGAAATGTCGGACCGTCTGGTCCGGTTACCGCTGTGGTCGGGTCTTGAAGAACATCAGACCGATGTGATCCAACAGATATTGGCCGCCCTGTGACGGTCCCCCAGGCACCGATACGATTATCGGAATACCAATTTGTCCAGCGCTCCGCTGAAGTTTCAAGCGAGCCCGCCGCATTGAACAACGGCGCTCAATCGCGGATGACGCAGCCAGCGCCCAGCCTCGATTGGACAGCCATTTCGAAAGGCTTGCAGCGTCGTTCCACGCTGCCTCGTGCGCTGGCTCTCCTTGTGGTTGGCGGCTGGATTTTCATTTGGATGCAACGATCGACGGGACACCTTTCATTCAAAATGCCGCTTTGGGTGGCCGGCTTTATTTTCCTCTGCGTTCTCTACGGACACATATTCGAACGATTGACCGGCGTTTTTTTCCCCAATCGCGTCGGCATCGCTTATCAATTGCTGACGGGATTTCTGACGTTTAACACGCTGCTCTTCGTATTGACGCTTGCTTCGCCATTCGGCATGCGTCTGAATATCGCCGCCCTCGGCGTTCTGGGATTGGTCGGATTCGCGACCGCGTCCCGGTTCCCGCACGCGGTGAATCCTCCGCCCGCTGACGAACTCCCCGGTTTCATTTGCATCTTTCTCACCGGCGCTGCAGCGACGCTCTGGGTTTCCGAAATGCAGCCTGCGATGAATATCCAGGGATCTGCCGCAGTTTTTCGCGCATGGCCGGACATATTCATTCACGTCCGGGAAATCAGCATCTTCGCCCAATTGAACGGGCTGGGTTCGATGTCGGATATCAGAATGGCCGGCGCGCCTGCGTTGCCATATCACTATGCGAGTTATGTGTCGGCCGCCGCCTTCTCGTCATTGGTTCCGACGACAGCCGTTGCAGCGTTTGGAGGATTTCAACTTCCCTTCGGCATTCTGCTCGCGGGCGTTGCCGCATTTGTGTTGATCGGATCACTCTGGGGTCTATGGCACGGCGTGGCCGCGGCCGTTGCGATAGTCGCATTGCCCGACGCCTATCAACAGGGATTCGGCAGCCCGTACCTCGGTTTCCATTTCATGTCCCAAGTCAATCTGGGCATGCTTTATGGATTGGCTTGCTCGGCACTTGCGTGGTTGTTCATGATCGAGGGTTGCCGTCGCGCTAGTTATCGCGCCGTCATGGTTGCTTATGTCTTTCTGGCGATTTGCCTGTTGTACAAGGCTCATCTATTCGTCGCCAACGCTTTTCTTCTCCTCATCTTCCCCTGCATATTCTTTGCAGGATTGCGGTTGCGCTGGCGTGTCGTGCTCGGCGTCTGCTTTACCGCCCTCTTTATCGCCATCGTCCAGGCGTCTCAGCAATATCCGGTTGTACCGACAATTCGCCTTGATGGCAGTGGAATAGCGATCTACCTTCGCCTTCTTCTGGACACCTTCGACCCGGGCCCCGTGTATGAAGCGCTGGAGTCGATTCTCTTCGAGCATCATTATCCAAAGATCGTCGATCTCACGGTAATAACGCCGCTTCTACTCTTTTGTTCATTCGGTATTTGGGTTTTTATTTCACCGTTGGTCTTCTGGAAAATTAGAAAGGCCCTGCCACAAGATCTGCTTGTATTGCCGATACTGGTCGTCGCCAATTACCTCGTGATGGCGATAGGCTTGGCGACGCAGAAAGGGCTGATCGGAAACCCTGAAGAACTGTTGAACAGACCATCGGCGTGGGCGTATTTCATCGTCGTTACATTTACTGTCGCCGGCATCTGCTCTTTATTGGCCCGTCGCAAGACGCGCTTCTCAAGGCTGGATCGTTTGACGCTTGCCGGCCTTGCCGGCCTTGTTCTTTTCGGAGTTAATTACTATTCGAAGAACTTTCAAACGATGCCGTTAACCAAGTATCGAAATTATGCCGACTTCAACGCCTTTCCGTTATGTCATGTACGTGCCGCTGAATTCATTCGTGACCATGCCCGAGTCCACGATGTCATGGCGGATTCGCGAAGCGATCCGCAACTGATCTCGACTGCAATATCTGAACGACAAGTCTACGCTTCCGCATTCGTAGGATTGAAAGGGCGTCTGAAACAAAGAATCGAGACATTCAATGCAATTCAGGACGCAGGAGACGTAACGGCGTTGCGAGCGCTGGCGATTCGCGATCACATCGGGTGGTATCTGATTCGCCCATTCGATGTGTTCCGGTGGCCTGCAGGGTTCATCGCGAATTCAGAATATTCGTGTGGCGGATATCACGTGATTCGCCTGTCGCCGTGATGGTTGTTGGACCCGTCCGATGCGTTCGGCGTGCGTCACGCGTTGTCGCTGGAAGCAAGCGACCAGCGCGGCCTGACGTTGAAGCCGAGTTCCGGATTCAAAGCGGCGCCATCGCGCTCGAGCCGCAACGCGCCGGCGAGCGCGATCATCGCACCGTTGTCCGTACACCATTGCGGTGCCGGAAAATGCACGTGCGCGTCGTGCTTCGCAGCCGCTGAGGCGAGTTCAGCGCGCAATAACAGGTTCGCGCCGACACCACCTGCGACCACGAGTCGCTTCGACCCCGTGGCCTTCAATGCGGCCATGGATTTGGCGACGAGGACATCGACGGCCGCGCGCTGAAACGACGCGGCCAAGTCGGCGCGCACGGCGTCGCAGACATTGCCCGCGTTGCGTGCGGCAGTGACGACGGCGGTCTTCAAGCCCGAGAAGCTGAAGTCGAGATTGCCTGAGTGCAGCATCGGCCGCGGCAGGTCGAACGCGTCGTCCGAGCCGAATTCGGCCAGTCGCGCGAGCGAGGGGCCGCCAGGGTAGGGCAGCCCGAGCAGCTTAGCGGTCTTGTCGAAGGCCTCGCCTGCGGCGTCGTCGAGCGTTTCTCCGAGAAGTTGGTAGTGGCCGACCGCCTCAACCTTCATCAATTGCGTGTGGCCGCCCGAGACCAGCAGAGCGACGAAAGGAAAGGCGGGCGGATCGTCGGACATCAGCGGGCTCAGCAGATGACCTTCGAGATGATGAATGCCGATCAC
>JBBSEF010000003.1:0-124668 GCA_038240015.1 Burkholderiales bacterium | reverse complement strand
GCGCGCGTCACCCGCGAATCATGCGTAGAAGCCCGAGCCATTGCTGCGACCAGAACCCGCGCCCGTAGTTTCGAGCGGGGATGGCATCGCTCATCACTTGATCGCGAATCCCGGTCGCCGGATACCCGGCACGATGATTGGCCGTGCCGAACCAGACGTCCCAGATCGGGAACAGCACCGCGAAGTTGCAGCCGCGATGAACGCCCTCGTGTCCCTCGCCGATCGCATGATGGCGTCGATGAAACCGCGGCGAGACGAGCACGCGCTCGCCCCAGCGTCCGAACGAGAGACGCAGGTTTGCGTGCTGAAAGCTTTCGAGGCTGCGCGTCGCGATCACCAGCAACACGAATTGTCCGGGCTGCACGCCAATCACGATCGCGATCAGTGCGAACAGTGCATCGCGAATCAGGTCGTCGAGCAGGTGATTGCGATCGTCCGTCCAGAACGACATCTGCATTTGACTGTGATGCAGGCTGTGCAAGCCCCACCACCAACCGACGCGGTGCTGGGCACGATGCACCCAGTAGTTCGCGAAGTCCAGAACGACCAGATAGAGGACGAAAGCGACGAGGGGAATCGACGTGACGCCCGGCCACAGATCGTCGAGATTGAAATTCGAGATGCCGCCCAGCCGCAGCGCACCCGCCAACTCGTCGACCAGCGGATCGAGGATAAAAAACAGCACGAGCGCGAACAGGCCGAGCCGATGCAGCAGCGTGTAGAGGATATCGACGCGGACCGCGCGCCGGTCGGTCCATCGCTCGGCGGGCATCCAGGCTTCGAGCGGACGAAGAATGGCGTAGAGGATCGCGACCTGCAGCACGCCGAGCAGAAAGAACTCGGTGCCGTCGTAGGCTTGCTCCATCACGCCTGCGCCGTCGAAGCGGAACAATACCGGCTCGACGATCGCCTGGAACAGCCACCCATGCACGGCGTTGAAGCCTTCAGCGAAGAGCGCGACGATGTCGCTCATGACACGCGCTCGCGAGCGGGCTCAGGGGGATAGTCGCGCAAGGTCGCAAAGCAATGACCGTCGGCCTTGAGACTCGCGATCAGCGGGTCGAGTATCGGTGCGAGCGGATCCTTGCGCGACCAGATGCCCAGATGCGCCATCACGATGTCGCCGGCCTTGAGCGCATGCACTGCGCGTTCGAGCAGCATCGCGTTCGAGAATTTTTCGCTCGGCAGTTCATCTCCGAGGAAACCCTCGGCGCTCCAGCCGAAGTGGCGGTAAGCGCACGAACGTCCGAACGCGATCAGGCGCGGCGAGGTCTTGCCGCCGGGTGCGCGCCACAACGCGTCGAGGCGTTGACCGGTCAGCTCCTTGAAGCGCAGCGCGACGCGATCGAGTTCCGCACAGTACTGCATCGCGTCCCACTTCATGGCCTGTCCCGCATGCGCTCCGAATTGCGGTCGAACCGTGACCTTGTCGGGTCCCGCATCGTCGCGGTAATACACGTGATCGAAGGTGTGCGTTCCGAACGCATGACCTTCGCTCGCGAGCATCTTCCAATAGGAAGCCCACGAGGGATCGAGCGAGCCGTCGCCGCGCACGGTCTTCTCGTTGGCGAGAAAAAAGGTCGCGCGAACGTCGTACTTTTTCAGCACATCGTGAATCAGCATCGCCTGGCTCTGACTGCCGGTGTCGAAGGTCAGATAGATCGGTTCGCGGCCATCGGCGCAGCGACGCGCAGGGGCCGACGACGCGGCCGCCGAGGCGGCCGTCGACGCGGGCAGAGCCAGCGCGGCTGCAACACTCCATGCAGCGGACCTCGCGCCGAATCGTGAGATCAACCGGCGTGCGACCTCGGGCGCGACGCCGCTTGCATCGTTACTGGCGCGCCGCATGACCGTCGAAGTAAAGGCCGTGCGGCGATTTGCCCACCATCGCCTGCGCGACCACGGCGCCGCGCGCGAGATCGACGACCGCAACCTGCTTGATCCATCGCGACGTGACGTAGAGCGTCTTGCCGTCGGCCGTCAGTTCCATGCAGTCCGGGCCTCCGGGTACCTTGATGTCGGCGAGCTTGGTCCAGTTGCTCATGTCGACGATCGAGACCGTGTTCTCGACGCGATTGGAAACCAGCACGCGTCGCTTGTCGCCCATCGGCAGAAAATTGTGCGCGCCCTTGCCGGTGACCACATGCGCGACCGACTTCTGCGCGCGCCAGTCAATCACGTCGACATAGTTCTCACCCATGATGCCCACCATCAACTGCTTGTCGTCGGGCGTCATCCAGATGCCGGCCGGCAGCTTGCCGAGCTTCATCGTCCACTTGACGGACTGCGACTTCACGTCGATCGCCGAAAGTTCGTCCGAGCCTTGCAGCGTGACGAACACCATCGAGCTGTCGCCCGAGAACACCAAGTGACTCGGCAGCTTGCCGAGCGGGATGCGCTTGACCAGCTTGAATCCGTCGGCCTCGTAGATGTCGACGCGATTCAAACGCAGGCAGGTGACCGCGAACCACTTTCGATCCGGAGAGAACGCGAGTTGGTACGGATCGTCGATGCCGCGCACGACACGCTGCACGTTGCCCGACTTGCTGTCGAGAAACATCAGGCTGTTGCCCGCCGCACTGGCGACGATCAATTCCTTGCCATCGGGTGTCGCCATCAGGTGATGCGGCTCCTTGCCCGTGTCGATGGTGCGCAAGGTCTTGAGCGACACCGGATCGATGATCGAGATCGTCGCGTCGCCGCTGTTGAGAACGACGATGACGCGGTCATCGCCGGCCGCCGTGGCGAGCGGCATGAAGGCGGCACATGCAAGGGCTGCGGCGAGGAAGCCGAGTATCGGTCGCGCGAACGGAGAATGACGCATGGGCGAATTGTACGAGGGAAGATGCGCCGTTCCGATTAATAGACGCACGTGAAGCGACGTGGGAGGGCTATTGCACAACGCGCGAAGCAGCGATCGTGATGACCGCACTACCGTATCGAAACTCAGCGCTGCTGACCGTCCCATATTTTCTGCAGCCGCTTGACGGAGATCGGCATCGGCGTTCGCAACTCCTGCGCGAACAGCGCGACGCGCAATTCCTCGAGCATCCAGCGGAAATTTTCGAGGGCTGCATCTTGTGCGCCTTTCCGGGCCGCATGCGCGCGCTGCCAGGCTTTAAAGAGCGGCGCCATCTCGGCCATGCGTGCGGCATCGCGTTGCGGATCGCCGGCCAGCTTGTCGATCCGTAACGCGATCGCCTTCAGATAGCGCGGCAGATGCGAGAGCTGTTCGATCGGCGTCGTCGTCACGAAGCGCTTGTTGACGAGTGCCGCGAGTTGCGCGTCGATGTCCGCGAGCGCCGCGGCATGCGCCTTCTGCGACGGGAGCTTTCTCGTCACCGCCTGATAGTGATCGAGGATCGCTGCGACCGCGCGCGCCGTCTCGTTCGCCAGCAGCACGATGCGGCTCTTCGCGTCCTGCTTGCGAGCGGCGAACGATTGCGCATCGGTCGGCAACGGGTCGGCGAGGCAGGCACGCTCGATCGCAGCGGCGACGATCTGCTCGCGCAGTTCGTCGGCCGTGCCGAGCGTCATGAACTGCATCGCCATCTTCGTCATGTCGGGCAGATTTTTTTCGAGATAGCGAAGCTGCTCGGCAAGCTGCGATCGAAACAGGCGTGCGATGCCCAGGCGATGCGTACGCGCCGCCTCCAGCGGATCGTCGAACACTTCGAGCACGGCATGCGTGTGGCGATCGACCAAAGCTGGATAGCCGATCAGCGTCTGCCCGCCGCGCTTGACTTCCATCAGTTCAGGCAATGCGCCCAAAGTCCAGTCGGTGAGCTTCTCTTCGTTCGGAGGCGCGAACTGCGGCGCGAACTGTGGCGCAAGCGGCGACGCGGCCGGCGGTGCGCTCGCGATCTGCGCGGGGTCCGCCTTCGAAAGCGCCGATGCGACGGCGCCTACGCTCGAGAACGCCTGCTTGAATTGCCGCCTCGCCTGTTGCCCGAGTTCGGCGCGCAAGGCCGCGAGATTGCGGCCCATCGCGAGCTGCCGTCCATGCTCGTCGACGATGCGAAAGTTCATCGTCAAATGCGCGGGCACCGCTTCGATCCTGAAGTCGCTTGCAACAGCGACGATGCCGCGCTCTTCGCGCAGGTCGGCGATCAACAGATCGATCAAGGAGCCTCCGGGTTCATTTCGTTCGGCAAATCCCTGCGCATAGTCCGGCAGCGGGACGCAATGCCGGCGCAACTTCTGCGGCAACGATTTAAGCAGCACTTGCGCCTTGTCCTTCAGCATGCCGGGTACCAGCCACTCGCAGCGCGCGCCATCGACGACGTTGAGCGCGTAGAGCGGCACCGTCATCGTCACGCCGTCGCGCGGCGAACCGGGGTCGAAGCGATAGTCGAGCGCGAAGGCAATTCCGCCCATCGTCATCGTCTTGGGGAAGGCATCGCTCTTCGCGTCGGCGGCTTCGTGACGCATGAGTTCGTCGCGATCCAGGTAGAGCAGGCGCGGCGCATCTTTTACGTCCCCTCGCGCGGCCTCGCGATACCAGGTCGCGAATGCATGGCCGCTCGCCACGTCGGCCGGAACGCGCGCATCGCAGAACGCGACCAGCAACTCGGCATCGACCAGCACGTCGGGCCGCCGCGTCCTGTGCTCGAGTTCTTCGACCGCAGCGATCTGCTTACGGTTGTGCGCGAGCATGCGGACCGTTGCCGCGTCTCGCGCTTCGAACGGTGAGGTCTGAGAACTCTCTCGGTGAAGCATCGCTTCGACCAGACCTTCGCGCAGAAAGATGTCTCGCGCGTGTTTCGCATCGAGCCGCGCGTAGTCCACGCGGCGTTGTCCGTAGATCGGAAGACCATAGACCGTGCCGCGCTCGAACACGATCACGGCCGCGGGCTTCTTCTCCCAATGCGGGTCACCATGCGAGGTCTTGAGCAAATGCGCGCCGACGTGCTCGATCCACTCGGGCTCGATGCGCGCGACCTTACGCGCATGCAGGCGCTGAGTCTCGACGAGTTCTGCCGCCATGACCCATCGTGACTTTCCCGATGTTGCCGAACTTTTCTTTGCCAGCGCCGAGCCGGGCCAGATCGTGAAGCGGATGCCGCGCGCGCCGAGGTACTGAGGGTCGTCGTCGGTCTTGGTTCCGATATTGCCGAGCAATCCCGCGAGCAAGGCCTTATGGATTTGCTCGTAGGTCGCGGGCGCGGCGTTCAGACGCCATCGATGCTCGGCGACCGTCGTGGCCAACTGATGATGCACGTCGCGCCATTCGCGCATCCGCATCGGGGAGATGAAACGCGCGCGGCATAAATCACGGAGCTGCCGCTGGCTCTTCCTGTGCTCGGTGGATGCGTCCGCAAGCGCCGCGTACCAGGTCCACAGCTTGAGATCGGAGAGAAAGTCCGAGCGTTCATCGACGAACAGCCGATGCGCTTCGTCGGCCGC
The DNA here is from genome assembly GCA_038240015.1 of Burkholderiales bacterium. GTDB lineage: Bacteria > Pseudomonadota > Gammaproteobacteria > Burkholderiales > Burkholderiaceae_D > CAHJXF01. The sequence continues at coordinate 119,262 of JBBSEF010000003.1, read as the reverse complement.
ATCGCGCGCCTCGATCGGTCGATCGCGCGGGTCCTGAATCGACAACGCGCTCGCGAGCACCAGCATCTCGCTCATGCAATCGTGTTCGCGCGCGGCGACGATCATGCGCGCGATGCGCGGGTCGAGCGGCAGCTTGCCGAGCTCTCGACCGATCATCGTCAGCGCTTGCGAGTCGTCGAGCGCGCCGAGCTCGGTCAGCAGTTGAGAGCCATCGGTGATCGCCCGCGGCAGCGGCGGCTCGATGAAGGGGAACGCTTCGATCTCGCCCAACCCCAGCGTCTTCATGCGCAGGATGACGCCAGCCAGCGACGAGCGCAGGATCTCGGGCTCGGTGAACGCAGGTCGCGCATCGAAGTCGGCCTCGTCATAGAGACGAATGCAGATGCCTGCGGCGACGCGGCCGCACCGTCCCGCACGCTGATTCGCCGCCGCGCGGCTGATCGCCTCGGTGCGCAGTTGTTCGACCTTGTTCCGATAGCTGTAGCGCTTGACTCTCGCGCGTCCCGTATCGACAACGTAGCGAATGCCTGGCACGGTCAACGAGGTCTCCGCGACGTTGGTCGCAAGCACGATGCGCCGCGCATGGGACGACGACGCAGGCTTGAAGACGCGCTCCTGCTCTTCGACAGACAGACGCGCAAACAGCGGAAGAATTTCCGTATGGGGTGGATGATGGCCGCGCAACACCGTGGCCGCTTCGCGGATCTCGCGCTCGCCGGGAAGAAACACCAGCACGTCGCCGGGTCCGACGCGCGCGAGTTCATCGACCGCATCGACGATCGCATCGACGATCGAGCTTGCAACACCCGGTTCATCGATCGACGACAGATCGCGCTTTTTCGCATCGTCTCGTTTGGTGGGCGTGACGATGTCGCCTTCATCGAACACCGGCCGATAGCGGACCTCGACCGGATAGAGACGCCCCGAGACTTCGATCACCGGCGCCGGCTCATCGTCGCGCGCGAAGTGCTGCGCGAAGCGCCCGGCATCGATGGTGGCCGAGGTCACGATCAGCTTGAGATCGGGCCGCTTCGGCAACAGCCCCTTGAGATAGCCGAGCAGAAAATCGATGTTGAGGCTGCGCTCGTGCGCTTCGTCGATGATGATCGTGTCGTAGGCCGACAGCGTCGGATCGCTCTGCGTCTCGGCGAGCAGGATGCCGTCGGTCATCAGCTTGATCGACGCGCCCGGCGACAGGCGATCGTGAAAGCGGATCTTGAAGCCGACGTGCTCGCCCAACGGCGAATGCAGTTCGAAGGCGATGCGTCGCGCGGTGGCCGTCGCCGCGAGACGCCGCGGTTGCGTGTGGCCGATCAATCCCTGCCCGCCCGCGCCGCGACCGCGCCCGAGCGCGAGACAGATCTTCGGCAATTGCGTGGTCTTGCCCGAGCCGGTCTCGCCACTCACGATCACGACCTGATGCGCGCGGATCGCGTCGGCGATCTCATCGCGACGCAACGAGACCGGAAGCTCTTCGGGAAAGTCGATCGCACCGATAGCATTCGCGGGATGGACTTCGGAAGCGCCGTGTTTCGGATGCGACGCACGGCGCTGTTGCGGCATCAATTCGCTGGACGTTCGACGAGGGGCGCTCATTATAATGACCGCCATGAACAGTCCGGACACCCGCGCCGACTTTGGCGCCAAGCTCGAAGAGCCGAAGCAGACGAGCGAAGCGCTCGCGCTGCTCGACTCGATCCCGCTTGCGACCAGTGAAGACGAAGCCCATGCGGTGCTCGACGGCGAGCTCGGAGACAGCCTGCATCGCGCGCAGTTCGTCGCGTGGTTTCGCGCGGTCGCTCCCTATGTTCACGCGTTCAAGCGCAAGAGCTTCGTCGTCGCGGTCAGCGGCGAAGCGGTCGCCGCAGGGCGTCTCGCGCGTATCTGCGAAGACCTCGCGCTGTTGCGGGCGCTCGGTATACGCATCGTCGTCGTGCACGGCTCGCGCCCGCAAATCGAAGAGCAGTTGCGCCTGCGTCAGGTGGAATCGCGCTTTCAAAGCGACGTGCGCATCACCGACACGGCGGCGCTCGAATGCGCGAAGGAAGCCAACGGCGAAATCCGCCTCGACATCGAGGCCGCGTTCTCGCAAGGGCTTGCGAACACGCCTATGGCGAACGCTGACATCAAGGTCTTGTCGGGCAACCTCATCACCGCTCGTCCGCTCGGTGTAATCGACGGCGTGGACTTTCAGCACACCGGCGTCGTGCGCAAGGTCTCGGCCGAAGTGATCGACCTCGCGCTCAACACACGCGCGGTGGTGTTGCTCTCCCCGCTCGGTTTTTCGCCCACCGGCGAAGCGTTCAACCTCGACATGGAAGACGTCGCGTCCAGCGTCGCGTCGGCGATCCACGCCGAGAAGATCATCTTCCTCACCGATGCGCCGGGACTGCTCGATAGCGAAGGCCATTTGATTCGCGAGTTGTCCGAAGAGGCCGCGGACAAGCTGCTGGCGGCGAGCTCGTTGCCCGAGCCGATGTCTTTCTTTCTCAAGCACGCGTTGCGCGCGATCAAGAACGGCGTGCCGCGCGCCCACCTCGTTCCTTTCGCGCTGGACGGTGGCGCGCTACTCGAAATCTTCACGCACGACGGCGTGGGGACGATGATCTCGGACGATGACCTCGAAGAATTGCGCGAGGCCACCATCGACGACGTCGGCGGCATCCTCAAGCTGATCGAACCGCTCGAAGCCGACGGCACACTGGTCAAGCGCGGCCGCACACGCATCGAGCGCGAGATCGATCACTTCAGCGTGATCGATCACGATGGCCGCCTGTTCGGGTGCGCGGCGCTCTATCCGTTCCCGCAGGAAAAAATCGGCGAGCTCGCATGCCTCACGGTCGATCCCGAAGCGCAAGGCATGGGCGACGGCGAGAAGCTGATGAAGCGCATCGAACAGCGTGCGCGCGCGGTCGGCATCGAACGCCTGTTCGTGCTCACGACGCGCACCGCGCACTTTTTCTTGAAGCGCGGCTTCACCGTCGCGTCGCTCGACGTGCTGCCGCGCGATCGTCAGCGCATGTACAACTGGTCGCGTCGCAGCCAGGTGCTCGTCAAGAAGATCTGACGCATGCCGCCTCGTCGCGCTCGACGAGGCGAGGCTGTACCTGCCTCTTACGGCTTGGCAGCCTTGGTCTTCGATGGCAACCCGGCCGCATTGCCTTCGAACCGATAGCTCACAACGAAACGATGCTTCGCACCGTCGGTAAAGCCGTCCTGCGGCAGCGCCGGGTACTTCTGACGCGCGACCAGCGCGACGGCCATCTGATCGAGCAACTGCGAGCCCGATGTGTTCTCGACGCCGCGGCCGGCGATCTTGCCATTTCTCTGCAGCTCGAACCAGACCGTCGTCGTGCCGCTCGGGCGTTCCTCGCTGGCCTCGCGGCCGGTCGGGTAGCGACTGCCCCGATCCAGTCGCTTGAACACCGTATCGGTATACGCCGCCTCGGTCGGTGTCGCGCCCGGATTTCGAGTGCCCGTCACCGTGACCTTCGGAAGCACCTGCACACCATCAGCCGCCCGGCCGGTCACCGGGCCCGCGAGAAGGCACGCGGCTACCAATGCCACGAATGCCGCGGACGTGCACGCTCTCGAACTGATTGAATCGCGCCCCATCGATCACCCCTCCAGGTTGACTCCGCACGTACCTCAGTTGCCCCGCTCGACCCACTGCGTCGCGAACCTCGCCAACTCGGCGGCGCGCTTCAAGCCGAGCTTCTCGCGCAGGTTGGCGCGATGCGCCTCGACCGTCTTGGCGCTGCGGCCCAGTTTTTCGGCGATCTCGGCGACCGTAAGACCCTGGCCGATCATGCGCAGGATTTCGAATTCGCGATCGGTCAGATTGTCGATGAACGACACGCTCTCGTCGACGCCGCTATTCAAGAAGCGCTGGACCATCACGGTCTGCATGCGGTCGCTCACGTAAACGCCGCCGTTCAGAATCTTGCGAATCGCGGCGAGGAGTTTCTCGGTGGCCTCCTGCTTCATCACATAGCCCTTGGCGCCCGCACGAAACGCGCGATCCGAATAGAGCGCCTCGTCGTGCATGCTCATCACCAGCACCGGCAGTTGCGGATGCGAATCACGAAACAGCTTGACCAGTTCGATGCCCGACGTGCCCGGCAGGGAGATATCGACGATCGCCAGATCCACCGGCGTCTTGGCCAACACCGAGACCGCCGACTCGGCGTCACCCGCCTCGACGCAGACATCGAGATCGGGTTCGCGGTTCACGAGCTGGGCAATGCCTTGCCGCACGATCGTGTGATCGTCGACGATCAGGATGCGCGCCTTGACCGGTAGCTGGCCGATAGTGGACGTTGAATCAGTCATAAAGGTTTTCCTTGTTCGCGCAGGGTTTGCGCCGCGTCTTTGTCGAGTGCCACACGAACCGAGACCTCCTTGTCCATCTGCGCGATCTTGAGCTGTGCTCCCATGAGCTTGGCGCGATTGCGCATGCTCGCGATGCCGATGCCTTGGGTCGCGTCGAACCCGAGCTCGAGCGCGGTCGCCAGTTTGCCGCGATTGGAGATGGTGAGCACGATGGTGTTCTCGTCTTCGCGAAGGTCGACGAGAATTCTTCCGCCGGAACCGTGCTTGACCGCATTGTGCACGGCTTCCTGCGCGATCCGGTAGAGATGATGGGCGGCCATGCGGCTCGCCACGGGGATCGTTCCATCGGCATTGAACGTGCAGTCGATGCCGTAGATCGCCGATACGTCACGCGTCAACACCGACAGCGCGAATGCGAAGGCGTTGTCCTCGGGCTCGACCGGTCTGAGCCCGCGCGCAAGAGCGCGCGTATTCGAGATCGCCTGGTTGGTCAGCGCGGCGATCTGCTGCGCATCCGCGGTTTCGGGCGCATTGCGCGCTTCGAGCCGGTTGGCAAGCGCCTTGGCGAGGAAGGCGATGCCGGTCAGGTGCTGACCGAGCCCGTCGTGCAGCTCATGCGACAGACGCTCCTTCTCGCGCTCGATCGTCTTCAGATCGCGCGCGAGGCTTTCGAGATCGTCGGCGTCCGGAGGCGCGCCCTCGCTTCGATGCGCGACGGTCGCCCGCACGCGGGATCGTCGTTTCATCTTCGGCTTGATGTGCACTTCCGGCTCGAGCATCCGCACCTTCCGTTGGTGATTGTGTGCCGGCATGCGCCGCGCAGTAGAATCAACGCGACAGTTTACAGAGGATCGTTCATGAGCAGAACAGTACAGTGCATCAAGCTCGGCCGCGAAGCCGAAGGTCTGGATTTCGCGCCCTACCCCGGACCGCTCGGGCAGCGCATCTACGAGAACGTCTCGAAAGAGGCCTGGGCCGGATGGCTCAAGCAGCAGACCATGCTGGTCAACGAGAATCGCCTGAACCTCGCCGATGCGCGCGCGCGCAAGTACCTCGCGACGCAGATGGAGAATCACTTCTTCGGAGAGGGGGCGGATACGGCGGCGGGGTATGTGCCGCCGGCGAGTTCGTGACGGGCGGGTACGCGCGCCGTTTCCTCAAGCGCCTGCGCTCGCAATGCCAATCGGTGCTAATTAGCGCGAAGACGCGTCACTCCGCCGCTTCCCGTTCCAGATCATCGACGCCGATGTGGCGCACGTCGCGGCCTTTGACCATGTACACGGTGTACTCGCACATGTTCTTCGCGTGGTCGCCGATGCGTTCGAGCGCCTTGACGATGAACAGGATCTCGATCGAGCGCGTGATGGTGCGTGGGTCTTCGATCATGAAGGTGATGAGCTGACGCAGGATCGCGCGGTATTCGTCGTCGAGCGCGAGGTCGTCGCGAACCACTTGCGCGGCTGCGATCGGGTCCAGACGCGCGAACGAGTCGAGCGCCTTGCGCAGCATCTCGATGGCGGTATCGGCGATGTGCGCGAGTTCGACTTTCGGCATATTGGCGCGCTCGGCCTCGTGGATCAGGCGCGCCATGCGCGCGACCTTTTCGGCCTCGTCGCCGATGCGCTCCAGATCGGTAATCATCTTGACGACCGTCATTAGCATGCGCAGGTCGCCCGCGGTGGGCTGTCGGCGCGCGATGATGTGGCTGCAGCGCTCGTCGAGTTCGATCTCCATGCGATTGACGCGCTTGTCGGCTTCGACTACGTGGGCGATCAGGCTCATGTCGCCCGAGGACAGCGCCTCGACTGCGCGCATGATCTGTTCCTCGACCAAGCCGCCCATGCGCAAGACGCTTGAGCGGACGGCTTCGAGTTCGGTGTCGAATTGCTTGGAGGTGTGTTCGGACATGAGCAATGGGCAATCAATCAGGCGGTGTGCGGTTCGAAGCGTTGCGGGTGCGCGCAAAACATTGCAGGCTAGGCGCGGCAGATGACAATTTCGTTTCTGGTTCCGATCACGGGTATTGGGCGCGGGGGACCAGGGTCTCGACGCCATCGGATCGAGCCAGCAACAACAGATCGGCGCCGCGTAACGCGAACAGCCCCGACTCCACCACGCCGACGATCGCGCCGATGCGCGCTTCGATCGCGCGCGGATCGGCAATGGTCCATCCGCCGACGTCGACGATGAGGTTGCCATTATCGGTCATGTAAGGCGATCCATCGGCCGCACTCCGAACACGCAGGGTCGCGCGAACGTCGCCGGCTTCGAGCTCGCATTGGCGGCCCAACGCCTCGAGCGCGCGAACCACTTGCGCGCGCGCCATCGCAATCACTTCGATCGGCAGCGGAAATCGACCGAGCGTCTCGACGCGCTTGGATGCATCGGCGATGCACACGAAGACTTTCGACGCCGCCGCGACGATCTTTTCTCGCGTCAGCGCGCCGCCTCCACCCTTGATCATCTCCAGTCCTATCGTGATTTCATCCGCCCCATCGACGTACATCGGCAATTCGGGCACATCATTGAGGTCGAATATGCGAATGCCGTGACGCGAGAGACGCTCCGCGCTGCGCGTCGAACTGGCCACCGCGCCGGCGAAGCGCGCGCGATGACGCTTGAGGAGATCGATGAAATGATCGGCCGTCGAACCGGTGCCCACGCCGATGACGGTGTCGGTGTGCAGCCGCGAGTCGAGCCACTCGATGGCGGCGCTCGCGGCGGATTTCTTTTGTTGTTCGATGTTCATCGTGCGGGCGTCGATCCGGTGTGCAAGAGCGGATCGAGTCTAGCAGTTCGACCATGAATTCCGCCTCGACCTCCGCTCTCGACTCGTCTCGAAAACGGATTCGAACCGCCGCGCTTTTCGTCGGCGCGTTACTGTTTCTCTTCGAGGAATGGCTCTGGACCCGCTTCACGCATTTCTTCGATTGGCTCGGCCGCCATCGCGCGACGCGCTGGATCGAGGTGCGGCTCGCGGGCGTGCCGCCGCTGGTTGCACTGATCGTGCTATGCGTGCCGATGGCGCTGCTGTTTCCTTTCAAGATCGCGGGCCTGTGGATGATCGCGACCGGCCACTTCCTTGGCGGCTGCGCGATCATGTTCGCGGCGAAGGTCTTGAGCACGGCGGTCGTGGCTCGCATTTTCGTCACCTGTCGCCCGCAACTCTTGCGTATGCCGTGGTTCGCGCGACTGCACGCATGGACCCTGGTGCTCAGTGCGCGCGTCCATCTCTGGATCAATCAACAACCCGCGTGGCACGCGGCCAGGCGCGCGATGCGCCGCGCGCGCTCGCACGTCTGGGCGTGGACTCACGGGATGAGTCTTTCGAGCGCCGAGGAAGCCGGCGCGATGCGCAGAGGTCTCTTGATGCGCTGGCGCAAGAAGCGCAAGGCGCAGCGTCGTCGCGAAGTTGCGTCCACTCGCGCAGCCGATGTCGCAGCAGACGCGAGCCGCAAGATCGAAGCGCCTTGACGCTTCTACGTTTCGATTTCCGCCACGGGCGTCTTGCTATCCCACGTCACGAGCGCGACTCCCGCGCACGTGATCGCGATGCCCGCCACCGACAGCACGCTCGGGACGACGCCGAACAACGCCCACTCGAGCAGCACCGCGACGATCGGCGTCAGGTAGAGCAGGCTCGTGACTCGGGTGGCCGCACCGTGCCGCATCAGCGTATGCAGCGCATTGACGGCGAGGATGGACGCGAACACGACGAGAAAGCCGATCGCCGCGAAGAGGCGCCAGTCCCACACGACGACGAAACCTTCGACACCAAACGCGAGCGGTGCGAACAGGACCGCCGCCGTTGCGAACTGGATCAGCCCCGCACTGCGCAGATCGACTCTCGGGCAATAGCGTCGCTGGTAGAGCGTGCCGATCGTGATCGAGACCAGCGCGATCGCCACCGCGACGATGCTGGCGATCGACGCGGCGTCGACATCGATCTTGTGCCAGACCACGAGCGCGACACCGACCAGACCCATCGCGATACCCGCCCACTGCCGCGCGATCAAGCGCTCGCTGGTCGCGAAGGCCGAACCGATCAGCGCCGTCAACAGCGGTTGGGTCGCGAGGATCAGCGCGGTGATGCCGGCCGACATGCCGAGGTATTGCGCGTAGTGGCTGCCGCCGAGATTGCCCACGTGCATCAGCGCGCCCGCGACAACGATGTGGAAGAACTCACGCTTGTCCGAAGGCCATCGTGGACGCAGCAACACGACCAGCACCAGCATGCACACGACGCCGAATGCGAATCGCAAAGTCAGAAACGTGAAGGGCGCCGCGTACCGCAGACCGAGCTTGGTCGCGAGATAGCCCGAGCCCCACACAATCACGAAGTACCAGGCGAGCAGCGCATGGGGCACGTTGCGGGACATGCCGCCGCTGCCGCTCGACGCCGTCTCGCGCGACGAAGAGCTTCGCACCGGCTTCTGCATCAGGCCGGCATCGTCGACCCGCGCATCCCTGCGGGATCGATCACTTGCGCTTCACGGGCGGCAGATCGGTACACACGCCTTCGTAAAGTTCGGCCGCCATCCCCACCGATTCGCCCAAGGTCGGATGCGGATGGATGGTCTTGCCGATGTCGGTCGCGTCGGCGCCCATCTCGATCGCGAGCGCGGGTTCGCTGATGAGATCGCCCGCGTGCGTGCCGACGATCGCGCCGCCGACGAGGCGATGGGTGTCGTGATCGAAGATCAGTTTCGTGAAGCCTTCGTCGCGCATGTTGGCGATCGCGCGACCCGAAGCGGCCCACGGAAATTTCGAGACGCCGATCTTGCGACCGGCTTTCTTCGCTTCGTCTTCGGTCACGCCGACCCACGCGATTTCGGGATCGGTGTAGGCCACCGAAGGAATCACGCGCGCATCGAAATAACTCTTCTCGCCCGAAGCCGCTTCGGCCGCGACATGGCCTTCGTGGACGGCCTTGTGCGCGAGCATCGGCTGACCGACGATGTCGCCGATCGCGAAGATGTGCGGGACGTTGGTCCGCATCTGCTTGTCGACGTCGATGAATCCGCGTTCGGTCACCGCGACGCCGGCCTTGTCGGCCGCGATGTTGTTGCCATTCGGTGATCGACCCACCGACTGCAGCACCATGTCGTAACGCTGTGCTTGCTTAGGGGCCTGCTCGCCTTCGAAGCTCACGTAGATGCCGTCGGCCTTGGCTTCGGCCTTGACCGTCTTGGTCTTGAGCATCACGGCGTCGAAGCGCTTCTCGTTCATTTTCTGCCAGACCTTGACTAGGTCGCGGTCGGCGCCCTGCATCAACCCGTCGAGCATCTCGACCACGTCGAGGCGCGCACCCAGCGTCGAATACACCGTGCCCATCTCGAGCCCGATGATGCCGCCGCCGATGACCAGCACTTTCTTCGGCTGCGTACGCAGTTCGAGCGCGCCGGTCGAATCGACGATGCGCGGATCGTCGGGAAGAAATGGCAATCGCACCGACTGCGAGCCCGCCGCGATGATCGCGTATTCGAACTTCACGACCTTCTTCGCGGGGTTGCCAGACTCGTCGGATGCGACGACTTCGATGTGATGCGGATCGAGGAAGCCGCCGACACCGGTGACGACCGTGACCTTGCGCATCTTCGCCATGGCTGCGAGTCCGCCGGTCAACTTGCCGACCACCTTGTCCTTGTGCGCGCGCAGCTTCGCCAAGTCGATGGCCGGCGGTGCGAAGGCGACGCCGATATCCGCGAAGTGCGCGGCTTCGTCGATCACCGCGGCCACGTGCAGCAAGGCTTTCGACGGAATGCAGCCGACATTCAGGCACACGCCGCCGAGCGTCGCGTAGCGCTCGATCAATACCGTGTTCATGCCCAGATCGGCGGCGCGGAAGGCGGCCGAATAACCACCGGGGCCGGAACCGAGCACCATCATCCGACACTCGATGTCGGCTTTTCCGGACCAGCTTGCGGGCGATGGACCGCTGCGTGCATGCGGCGGGTTCGCATCCGCATCCGGTGGCGGCGCAGGTGATCCGGATGATTCGGGTGATGTAGATGATGTAGATGTCGATACTCCTGCGGCCGGGGTAGCCGCAGAGGCGTTCGACGCGACTTTCGCAGCGGCAACCTCGACTTCCGCAGTCGCGATCACATCGCCCTGGTTGAGCTTGTCGCCGACCTTGACCTTCATCTCCACGATCACGCCTGCCGTCGATGCGGGGATCTCCATCGATGCCTTGTCGCTCTCGATCGTGATCAGCGATTGGTCGACGGCGACCGTGTCGCCGGGCTTGACGAGAACCTCGATGACTTCGACATCCTTGAAGTCGCCGATGTCGGGGACTTTCAGTTCCGCATTCACAACAACACCCGCCGCATGTCGCCCAGCACCTCGGCCAGATAAGTCGTGAAGCGCGCCGCTTGTGCGCCGTCGATCACGCGGTGGTCGTACGAAAGCGACAGCGGCAACATCAGGCGCGGCTCGAAGCTCTTGCCGTTCCATTTCGGCTTGAAGTCGGACTTCGACAGGCCAAGGATCGCGACCTCGGGCGCGTTGATGATCGGCGTGAACAAGGTTCCGCCGATGCCGCCGAGCGAAGAGATCGTGAAGCTCGCGCCCTGCATCGCGGCAGGTCCGAGTTTGCCCGAGCGCGCCTGCCCGGCAAGCTCGCCGGTTTCGTTCGCGATCTCGCTCACTCCCTTCGCATCGACATCGCGGATCACCGGCACGACCAGACCGTTGGGCGTATCGGCCGCGAAACCCAGGTGGAAATACTTCTTGACGATGAGATTCGCGCCGTCCGCGTCGAGCGAACTGTTGACCTGCGGAAACTGCTTCAATGCCGCAACGCAAGCCTTCATCACGAATGCGAGCATCGTGAGCTTCGCGCCCTCACCGCCCTTCTTCGCGAACCGCTCGTTGGTGGCTTTGCGAAATTCTTCGAGCTCGGTGATGTCGGCCTCGTCGAACTGCGTGACGTGCGGAATCGAGGCCCAGTTGCGCGCGAGGTTGGGGCCGCTGATCTTCTTGATGCGCGACAACGCGACGATCTCGGTCGCGCCGAATTTGCTGAAGTCGAGCGACGGCCACGCGGGCCAACCCGCCCCGAAACCGCTGCCTCCGCCGCCAGCGGCCTGAGCCTTCGTTGCCCCGCCGCTCGCGAGCGCCGACTTGACGAAGCCACGCACGTCGTCCTGCGTGATGCGTTCTTTGGTTGCGGTGCCCTTGACGAGATTGAGATCGACGCCGAGTTCGCGCGCGAACTTGCGTACCGAAGGACTCGCATGCGCAAGCGTCTGATCGGCGGCTGCTGCCGATGGCTGCGCCGCGGGCGAGGCTGCCGTCGATGCTGGCGCGGTTTGCGGCGCCTGCGCAGATGCGTCCGCTGCCTTTGCGGCTGGCGCCGCTTGCGGTGCGGGCACGGCATGGTCACCGTCACGCGCGGCTTCGCCTTCGACTGTCGCGATGACGGTTCCTTGATTGACCTTGTCGCCAATCTTGACCTTCAACTCCTTGACGACTCCCGCAGCGGACGACGGGATCTCCATCGACGCCTTGTCGCTTTCGATCGTGATCAACGACTGCTCGACGGCGACCGTGTCGCCGACCTTGACCAACAGTTCGATGATTTCGACATCCTTGAAATCACCGATGTCGGGCATCGCGACTTCCATCAGACCTCCCGACTTCTCCGAAGGGGCGGGCTTTGCGGACGCCGGCGCAGGGCCCGATGCCTGCGTCGCTGTGGCTGCGGACACGGCGGGAGTCGGCGCCGCGGACGTCGGCCCGCTCGCGCCGGCGCTTGCCTTCGTCTCGTTCCCTCCTTCGACCGTCGCGATCGGGGAGCCCTGATTGAGCTTGTCGCCGACCTTGACCTTCAACTCCACAATCGTGCCTGCCGCCGATGCGGGAATCTCCATCGACGCCTTGTCGCTTTCGATCGTGATCAACGATTGCTCGGCTTCGACGCGATCGCCTGGCTTGACCAGCACTTCGATCACTTCGACGTCCTTGAAGTCGCCGATATCGGGTACCTTGAGTTCAGTCAATGCCATAGCGTCAGCTCATTTCTCATCCTCCCCTTCAAGGGGAGGACCAAGTGGGGATGGGGTTCAAACACGCGCACCGATCGTCAAGCAGCGGGTGGGTTCACCTTGTTCGAATCGATGCCGTACTTCTTGATCGCTTCAGCCACCTTCGCGGCCGGTACCGTCCCTTCATCGGCAAGCGCCTTCAGCGCCGCGACGACGACGAAGTGCCGATCGACTTCGAAGTGCGACCGCAGTTTCTCTCGCGTATCCGAGCGACCGAAGCCGTCTGCGCCGAGCACGCGATAGACCCGACCCTTCGGCATGCAGCCGCGAATCTGCTCGGCGAAAAGTTTCATGTAGTCGGTCGACGCGACGATCGGACCCGAGGTCTTCTCGAGCTGTTGCGCGACATACGGCTGCTTGTCCTTGGCCGTCGGGTTCAGCATATTGTGTCGAGCGACGTCGGCGCCTTCGCGCGCGAGCTCGGTGAAGCTGGTGCAACTCCATACATCGCCCGCGACGCCCCAATCCTTCTCGAGCAGTTCGGCGCCTGCGATCACTTCGCGCAGGATGGTCCCCGAGCCGAGCAGTTGCACGCGCGTCTTGTTCGACGCCGCGCCGCGCGAGAATGGATACATGCCTTTGAGTATGCCCTCCTCCTGTCCCGACTTCAGACCCGGGTGCGGGTAGTTCTCGTTCATCAGCGTGATGTAGTAGTAGACGTTCTCCTGCTTCTCGATCATCCGCTTGAGACCGTCCTGGATGATGACGGCAAGTTCGTAGCCGAAGGTCGGGTCGTACGACACGCAGTTGGGAATCGTCGCCGACAGGATGTGCGAGTGGCCGTCCTGATGTTGCAGGCCTTCTCCGTTGAGCGTGGTGCGGCCGGCGGTGCCGCCGAGCAGGAAGCCGCGCGCCTGCATGTCGCCCGCGGCCCACGCGAGATCGCCGATGCGCTGGAAACCGAACATCGAGTAGTAGATGTAGAACGGAAGCATGATGCGGTTGTTGGTCGAGTACGACGTCGCCGCCGCGATCCACGAACACATCGCGCCCGCCTCGTTGATGCCTTCTTCCAAAATCTGACCGCTCTTGTCTTCCTTGTAATACGACACCTGATCGCGATCGACCGGCTCGTAGAGTTGGCCCTGCTGACTGAAGATGCCGAGCTGCCGGAACATGCCTTCCATGCCGAAGGTACGCGCTTCGTCGGGGATGATCGGCACCACGCGCGGGCCTAGCTGCTTGTCGCGGATCAGTGCAGTGAGAATGCGCACGAAAGCCATCGTGGTGGACATCTCGCGGCCTTCGGCGGTCGCGTTGGTGACCTGCTCGAACGCCGACAGCGGCGGCGTCGTGAACGACTCGTCGGCCACCATCCTTCGCTGCGGAAGAAAGCCGCCGAGCGCCGCGCGGCGCTGCTTCAGGTATTTGATCTCGGCGCTGTCGTCGGCCGGCTTGATCAGCGGCACATCGGCGAGCTTGTCGTCGGCGATCGGCAGATTGAAACGATCGCGAAACTCGCGCACCGCTTCGTCGGTCAATTTCTTTAGCTGATGCGTCGGGTTCTTGCCCTCGCCGATCTTGCCCATGCCGAAGCCCTTGACGGTCTTGGCGAGGATCACCGTCGGCTTGCCCACCGTGTTGACGGCCGCGTGATACGCGGCATAGACCTTGTGAGGATCGTGGCCGCCCCGATTGAGGCGCCATATCTCCTCATCGGTCATGCGCGAAACCATTTCGAGCAGCTTCGGATCCTTTCCGAAAAAGTTCTTGCGCACGTAGGCGCCGTCGTTGGCCTTGTAGTTCTGATACTCGCCGTCGACGGTTTCCATCATGATGCGTTTCAAAGTACCGTCCTTGTCCTTCGCGAGCAGCGGATCCCAGTACGAGCCCCAGATCACCTTGATGACGTTCCATCCGGTGCCGCGAAAGTCGGCTTCTAGCTCCTGGATGATCTTGCCGTTGCCGCGCACCGGACCGTCGAGCCGCTGTAAATTGCAGTTGACAACGAAGATCAGGTTGTCGAGCTTCTCGCGCGCGGCCATGCCGATGGCGCCCAGCGACTCGGGCTCGTCCATCTCGCCGTCGCCGCAGAACACCCACACCTTGCGGTTCGCGGTCTTGGCGATGCCGCGTGCTTCGAGGTACTTCAAAAAGCGCGCTTGATAGATCGCCTGGATCGGACCGAGCCCCATCGACACGGTCGGGAATTGCCAGAACTCGGGCATCAGCTTCGGATGCGGATACGACGTCACGCCCTTGCCATCGACATCGCGACGGAAGTTCAGCATCTGTTCTTCGGTGAGCCGTCCTTCGAGGAAGGCGCGCGCGTAGATACCGGGCGCCGAGTGGCCCTGGATGTAAAGAAGGTCGCCGCCGTGGTCTTCGCTGGGCGCGTGCCAGAAATGATTGAAGCCCGCACCCAGCATGTTGGCGAGCGACGCGAACGACGCGATGTGTCCGCCGAGATCGCCGTCGCCCTTGTTGGCGCGGACCACCATCGCCATCGCGTTCCAGCGCATCATCGATCGCAGACGTTCCTCGATCTCGATGTTGCCGGGGCTGCGTTGCTCCTGTTCGGGCGGAATCGTGTTGATGTAAGGCGTGTTGGTCGAGAACGGGACGTGGGCGCCGCGTTCACGCGCGGCGTCGATCAGCTTCTCGAGCAACTGATGCGCGCGCTCGGGACCTTCGCGTTCGATCACCGCGCTCAACGCGTCGAGCCATTCCTGCGTCTCTTCGGAATCGCTGTCGTCGGGCCTTGCGGCGGGCATCTGTTCGGGCTGGGCAGCCATGGCGTCTCCTGGAGCTGGTGCGCGTCGCGGTGTTGTTCTTGTGTGCGCCACGCAGGTTGCGTGCGGCCATGATCACAGCGTGGCCGCAGCGCGAGAGAGGTTCGGTCGAGCGCAGTGTAGAGGACGCGTTCGAGCCCATCAAGCGACCGCTGCGATAAACTCCTCCTTTGCTCGCTCCTCCGATTCGCATCCTCAGCTCAGCCGGTAGCCATCGAACGTGTCGGACCTTTCTTCTGAACAGGCCATGCATCGCGGCGACGACCGCAGCGGTCGCTTCGCGCGCGCATGGCATCGCATGGAGCGCCAGGTCGCGCGGCGCTTCGCCGCGCTCGCGCGATGGTACTGGCTCGCGCCGCTGTTCGCGATCGTGCTGTTCATCGCCGTGATGCTCGCGGTGTTCTACGCGCTGCATCAAGACGAGCTCGACCGACAGCATCAGGCGCTGTTTCTCGACGCCGAGGCGGCGCAGCAATCGATTCGCGCGCGCCTGCAGTCGAACCAGGACGAGATGATCGTGCTGTCGCACGAGTTCTACGTGAAGAAGGACGAAGAGAAGAGCTTCATCGCGAATGCGCGCGCGATCTTGCGCGAGCACCCGGCGTTGATGAGCATCGCATGGATCGATACCGAACGCACCTGGAGACGAGTGGTCGCGTCGGACGTGCAGTTCGACGGCGGACCGCGTGAAGAAGGCGACGTGCTGGAGAACGCGGTCTCGCGCGTCGCGTTCGAGGCCGCGCGCGATCGTCACGCGCCGACGTATTCGGCGCCGTATGTCGCGGCCGACGACGACATGTACATCGAACTTCACGTACCGCTCTATGCGAACGGGGACTTCGACGGAACGCTGGTCGCGGTGACTTCGCTCGCGAGCCTGGCGCGCTTCGCGATCCCCAAGGACGCGGCCGCGAAGTACGACGTGATGCTGGTCGACAGCAACGGTCGCACGATCGCGGGCATGTTGAGCATGGGCAGCGCGAACGATGCGCACAAGGGGGCGATCTCGGTCAACCTTCCGCTTGGCTCGCCGCTTTCGGACATGTATCTACGCGCGTCCGCCTATCGACCGCGCAGCAATCTCGCAGACAACTTTCTGGTCTGGGCGGTCGCAGCGTTGTCGCTCCTGATCGTCTGGACCTTGCTCTCGCAGATGCGTCATCTGCGCAGGCGCCAGGAAGCCGAGGCCGCGCGCGATCGCATCTTCAATCTCTCGCTCGACATCCTCGCGGTGATCGATCATCGCGGACGCATCACCCGCCTGAATCCGGCGTGCGCACGCATACTCGGACGCGAACCCGCGAGTCTGCGCGGTGCGTCGCTGCTCGATCTCGCCCACCCCGACGATCGCGACGCAACCGCCGTCGAGCTCGCGCGCATCGCCGAAGGCAGCATTAGCAGCGCATTCGAGAACCGCTGCCGCCGCTTCAATCCGGATGGCACCACCGAATATCGCTGGCTGGTGTGGAACTTCAATCCCGATCTGCAGACGCGCGGCGACAAGCGCCTCCTGTATGCGGTCGCGCACGACGTGACGCAACGTCGCGCGCGCCAGCAGGCCTTGCAGGCCGAGACATCGTTTCGCCGCGCGATGGAGGACTCGATGCTGACCGGCATGCGGGTGCTCGACATGGAGGGCCGCATCACCTACGTCAATCCGGCGTTCTGCCGCATGCTCGGGTACGCCGAGCACGAGTTGCTGGGCGCGACCGCGCCCTTCCCGTATTGGCCCCACGAAGATATCGAGCAGGCGTGGGCAAGTCTGCGCGACATCCTCGCGGGTTTGACGCCGCCTTCGGGACTCGAGGTCCGCGTGCGACGCCGCGACGGCGAGGATCTCGACACGCGCATGTATGTCTCGCCGCTGATCGATGCGAACGGTGTGCAGAGCGGCTGGATGACGTCGATGACCGACATCACGCAAAGCAAGCGCGCGCGCCAGGAACTTGCGGCCGCGCAGGAGCGCTTCATCACCGTGCTCGACGAGCTCGACGCCGCGGTATCGGTTTGCACAATCGACGGGCAAGCCGAGAAAACTCTTGCGGACGATGGCCCGCTGTTGTTCGCCAATCGCAATTACCGCCGCGTGTTCGGCGGCGATGCCCAGGGCCATGACGAATTGAGTGCCGCTCAGAATCGAGACGCGACCGACGGCGTCGAGACCGATCAGGCCGAAGACCTGGCGAGCGAAATCTTCAGCGTGCGCGCCGGTCTTTGGTTCGAAGTGCGCACGCGCACGATTCAATGGGTCGATGGATCGCCGGTGCGCATGCAGGTCGCGACCGATATCACGGCCCGCATCGCGACCCGCGAACGCGAGCGTCAGCAGGAAGAGAAAGTGCAGTTGACGAGCCGCCTGATCACCATGGGCGAGATGGCGTCGTCGCTCGCGCATGAGCTCAATCAGCCGCTGACCGCGATCAGCAACTACAGCATGGGCACGGTCGCACGCGTGCGACGGAGCATCGCGACCGGCGGCGCCACCGACCCGGTCGAATTGCTCGCGATGCTGCAGAAGACTTCGGCCCAGGCCGAACGTGCGGGCCACATCATTCGCCGCATTCGCGAATTCGTGAAGCGCAGCGAGCCGCGCAAGCGCCGCTGCCGCATCCAGGCGATCGTCGACGACGCGGTCGGCTTCGCTGAGATCGAGGCGTCGAAGAAGCGCATCGCGATCCGCACGCAGGTGCCTCGCCACATCGCGGACATCGATGCCGACGGCATCCTGATCGAACAAGTCCTTCTGAATCTGATTCGCAATGGCTGCGAAGCGACGATGGATATCCCCGCCCCTGTGGGAGGCACGCGGGAAATCGTCGTGGCGGTCCGCGACGTGCACGGCGAGCCCTCGACTCTGGTCGACGGACGAGCGACCGACCAGGTCGAGTTCGCAGTCAGCGATCGCGGCACAGGCATCGAATCCGAACTTTACGAAAAATTGTTCGAGCCCTTCTTCAGCACCAAATCGGAAGGCATGGGAATGGGACTGAATATCTGCCGCTCGATCGTCGAGTTTCATCGCGGCCGGCTGTGGGCGACATCCAACCCCGGTGGTGGCACGACTTTCCGTTTCACGCTGCCGCGATCCCATGCGGAGCGGACCGATGCGACCGCGGTCGATGTAGCCGACGGTTCCGCGGTCGATGCCGCCAGCGCTGCGACTGCGCACTGACGCTCGACCACGCGCACACGTCACGCGCACAAGTCACTCCAATACACCACTCGCATACAATCGGGCGCCCATGCTCCGTGAACTTCATCCCGATACCAAACGCGAACCCGCGCGAGCCGCCGCCACGGTTTACGTCGTCGACGACGACGAAGCCGTACGCGACTCGCTGAAGTGGCTGCTCGAAGCCAATCGCTATCAGGTTGCGTGCTTTGCGCGCGCAGAAGATTTTCTCGCGCAATACGATCCGTCGAAAACCGCGTGTCTGATCCTCGACGTGCGCATGCCGGGCATGAGCGGCCTCGAACTGCAGGAACAACTGGTCGCGCGCAGCGCCAATCTTCCTATCCTTTTCATCACCGGACATGGCGACGTGCCAATGGCGGTCGCGACGATGAAGAAAGGCGCGGTCGATTTCATCGAAAAGCCGTTCAACGAAAGCGACCTGCGCGCGTCCGTCGAGCGCATGCTTGCCGCAGCCGAAGTCGAAGCCGAGCTACGCCGCCTCGACAACGAGCGCGATACGCTGCTGGCGCGCCTCACGGCGCGCGAGCGTCAGGTGCTCGACTGCATCGTTGCGGGCCGCTTGAACAAGCAGATTGCCGACGATCTGGGCATCAGCATCAAGACGGTCGAGGCGCACCGCGCGAACATCATGGACAAGCTCAATACCGGGACGGTCGCCGATTTGCTGAGGCTCGCGCTGTCGCGCAACGAGAGAGTCGCCAGATAAATTTCTCGCGCATAAAAAAAGCCCCGCCGAAGCGGGGCAATTTGCCACCCACCCTGAAACTTCAAACCGCCTGCGCGACCTTCTTGCGACGGACGAGAAATGCGAGAGACGCGAGACCGAGCAACGCGAGCGAGTCGGGCTCGGGTATCGAAAAGCGCGGTGTCGCGGTGATGCCGGAAATCTTGAACTCGTCATTGCCGATCGAGACGCCGCTCATCGCGTTGCCGCCGATCTGCATGTAGGCACCGACCATCCAGTATCTCGAAGACAGCGAGGTCAACAACGAATTGGTGGTATTCACGGGCATGTTGAGCAAGTTGCCCGCGATCTGCCAACCATGGGTCAGCATGTCTGCATAGGTGCGCGTGGACAATGACGGGGTCGGATCTCCGCTACCGGTGTACACCAGCACCGTCGCATCCGAATCGGTTCCGGCGTACCCGATCGAAATCGAGTTGAGCGTCATCGCACTTGCGAACGAAAACAACATCGACTCGTAGCTTCCGACGTTGTCGATCGCGTGTTCGGGCACCCTCGGTTTTTTCGCGGCATCCAATTCGCTGGCATTTCCCGCATTGGGTCGGCTGGTGATACCGAGTCCCGCCGGATCGTAGTTGCCGATGAAGGCCGTCTGCAGCTTGCCGGTGTAGCCACCGGCGGCGACGGCGGGCGGGCCAACGCTGCCGGCGCCGGTGCTGGCCCATGCGGTCATCGTCATCGCGGTCGAGCCCGTACCCCACGAATACGAGTTTCCGTAATTGGTACCAGCGACGGGGTCGTAACCTGCAAAGCTGTTGCTCCATGTCGTCGCACCGACCACCGTTGCAGGCCCGTTGATGGCGTAGCTCACGGGCGTGGGAACTGCCAGTGCAGGAGCGACCAAGCTCGCCGCAAGCAGTCCCAACGCGAGACGAATTGAACTCATGTGATTCCCCTGATTCTGTTTTGTTTTTGATCGAGCGAGGTGGCGTCGCAAGTTTGTCGACCAATCATGCAAACGCCGTGCCAATACTGTAAGTCGTTGATCGGCTTGGCGTAGCAAACATGACTTGGCAAGCGGATGAGTGAATCTGGAAAGCAAACCGACACTTTTACGCGTCAACCGCTGATGTTCACGAACCGTGACGGACCCCAGTCCCTTTGCGGACAAACATCGCGGCCCTGCGTGCTAATCTCGCTCGCTTCACCGTCGCGACGCCTCGTTTGCCCCCACGCCACATGACCGCCCAACTGCTCGATGGGACCGCGTTGTCCAAAAAACTCCGGGCTCGACTGAGCCATCGTGTCGAAGCGCTGACCAGGCAAGGCACGCGACCCGGGCTCGCGGTCGTCCTGGTCGGCGACAATCCGGCTTCGCAGATTTATGTGCGCAACAAGGTCAAGGCCTGCGCAGACGTCGGCATTCATTCGGAGATGCGGCAACTTCCGGCGTCGACGCCCGAAACCGAGTTGCTCGCGCAGATCGCTCGTCTGAATGCGGACGGCGCGATCCACGGCATCCTGGTGCAGATGCCGTTGCCCGAACAGATCGATCCGGCGCGCGTGATCGAAGCGATCGCGCTCGAAAAGGATGTCGATGGTTTCCACACGTTGTCGGCGGGCGCTCTCGTCACCGGACGTATCGATGATCGCGTCGTCGACCGCGCTGACGGCAGCGCCGGGTTCGGCTTTCGACCGTGCACGCCCTACGGTGTGATGGCGATGCTCGACGATGCGAATATCGCCATCGCCGGCACGCACGCGGTCGTGATCGGCCGCAGCAATACCGTCGGCAAGCCGATGGCGCTGATGCTGCTCGCACGAAACGCGACCGTCACGATCTGCCACAGCGCAACCCGCGACCTCGCAAACTTCGTGCGTCAAGCCGACATCGTCGTGGCCGCGGTGGGGCGCGCGCATACGGTCACCGGCGAGATGGTGAAGGCGAGCGCCGTGGTGATCGACGTCGGAATGAATCGCGATGCCGAAGGCAAGCTGGTGGGCGACGTCGATTTCGACGACGCGCGCAAGAGTGCGAGCTGGATCTCGCCGGTTCCGGGCGGTGTCGGCCCGATGACGATCACGATGCTGTTGACCAATACCGTGGTGGCCGCGGAGCGAGCCGCATCGGCCGCGTCGGCAGTCCCTTCACTCAAGACGAGCGCGCATAGATGACGACGACTGAAATGACGACGACAGAATTCTCGAACCCCTTGCTTGATGCGGGTGAACCGATGCGCTACGACGCGATTCGCGCCATGCACATCGTGCCGGCCGTGACGACGGTTCTTTCCGAAGCCAACGCGACCATCGAACGCCTGCAGGGCCACGACGAAGCAACCTGGCAGTCCTTCATCGAGCCGCTCGATTTCGCAACCGAGAAACTCGGCCGCGTGTGGTCCGCCGTCTCTCATCTGGGCGCGGTGGCCGACACGCCCGAGCTGCGCGCGGCATACAACGAGTGCCTGCCGAAGATCACCGAATTCTGGACCGCGCTCGGGCAGAATCAGGCGATCTTCGGAAAGTACCGCCAGATCGAGCAGGCCGACTCTTTCGCGCGCATGCCGCCGGCGAGGAAACGCGTCATCACGAATGCGCTTCGCGACTTTCGCCTCGCCGGCGCCGAGTTGGCGCCCGTGGAGAAGGTGCGCCTCGCGGCGCTCGAGGAAGAACTCGCGCAACTCTCGCAGGCGTTTTCGGAACATGTGCTGGACGCGACCCATGCTTTCGTCCTCGATATTTCAGATGTCAAGCAACTGGAAGGACTTCCCGACGACGCGCTCACGGCGGCCAAGGCCCGTGCCGAAGAGGCCGGCGTCGCGGGTTACCGCATCACGCTTCACATGCCCTCCTATCTCGCGGTCATGCAGTTCGCAGTCAACCGCGCGCTGCGCGAAACGATTTACGCCGCGTATTCGAAGCGCGCGTCCGAATTCGGCAAGCCCGACGAGGACAACGGCCCGCTGATCCGACGCATCCTGGAGCTGCGCGCCGAAGCCGCGAACCTGCTCGGCTACGATAATTACGCGAGCCTGTCGCTGGTGTCCAAGATGGCCGAGACGTCCAGCGACGTATTGAAGTTTCTCGAGGATCTACGCGCGCGCGCCAAGCCTTTCGGTGAACGCGACATGACCGAACTGCGCACGTTTGCCGCAAGCGAACTGGGCCTGCCGCAGCTCGAAGCCTGGGACATCCCCTTCGCATCCGAGCGCCTGCGCGAACACCGCTACTCGTTCTCGCAGCAGGAAGTGAAGCAATACTTCCCGGAGTCCAAGGTGCTTGCGGGTCTGTTTCGCATCGTGGGTCATTTGTTCGACGTCGTCGTCAAGCAGCGCGAGGGCGACGCGCGACCTCCTGTGTGGCATCCGGATGTCAAGTTCTTCGACGTGCTGACTCGTGATGGGCAGATCGTCGCGCAGTTCTATCTCGATCTGTACGCGAGACCCGGCAAACGCAGCGGCGCGTGGATGGCCTCGGCGCGCAGCCGCGCGAAGACACAGGATGGGCATGGGGAAACGCCGATCACCTACCTCACTTGCAACTTCTCCGAACCGCTGCATGCAGTCGATGACGCGGCCAATGACGCAGCGGACGACGCGGCGGGCGGCAAGAATCGGCGCGAAGCGATCTTCACGCACAGCGAAGTCAATACGCTCTTTCACGAGTTCGGTCATGGGCTGCATCACATGCTGACGCGCATCGACGAGCCCGCGGTATCGGGCATACGTGGCGTCGAGTGGGATGCGGTCGAACTGCCGTCGCAATTCCTCGAGAACTTCTGCTGGGAATGGGACGTGGTCGAGCACATGACGGCGCACATCGAGACCGGTCTGCCGATTCCGCGCGCGCTGTTCGACAAGATGCTCGCGGCCAAGAATTTTCAGGCCGGCATGCAAATACTGCGGCAGCTCGAGTTCGCGATCTTCGACATGCTCTTGCACAGCCGCTATCGAGTCGGCGGCAAGCAGACCGTGATGCAGTTACTCAACGAAGTGCGCCAGCGTGTCGCGGTGTTCGATGTGCCGAGCTACAACCGTCAGCCGTATCAGTTCTCCCATATCTTCGCGGGCGGCTATGCGGCCGGCTATTACAGCTACAAGTGGGCCGAGGTGTTGTCGGCCGACGCGTATGCCCGGTTCGAAGAAGACGGCATTCTCAACAGCGAGACTGGCGGCCGTTTTCTCGATGAGATTCTGAGCGTCGGTGGCAGCCGTCCCGCGCTAGAGTCGTTCATTTCTTTCCGCGGCCGCGAGCCCGACCTCGATGCTTTGCTTCGGCATAATGGGATGAACGCAGGGATGAACGCAGGGATGAACGCGGGGATGGACGCGGAAATGACGACCGCCGCATGAGCGGCCGGTGGATCGTTCGGTCACGAAGGAGTCGATATGACGAAGCTCTCAACCCAGGCGCTTGTGCTGGTCGCGCTCGTGCAGTCCGCGGTCCTTTCGAACGCAGCCTTCGCGCAATACAAGTACGTCGGTCCGGATGGTCGGGTGACTTACAGCGACCAGCCGCCGCCGCGCAATGCGCGCGCGGTCGAAGAAAAGAAACTCGGTGCGCCACCTTCGGCGAATGCGGCGTTGCCGTTCGAACTGCAGCAGGCCACGACCAAATATCCCGTCACGATCTACACCGGCGAGAAGTGCGCGCCTTGTGACGACGCCCGCAACTATCTGCGCAATCGCGGTGTACCGTTTGCGGAGAAGACCGTCGTCAGCAGCGACGACATCGCGCTCTTCAAACAACAATCGCCGGACGGCACGGCGCCGGTCGTGTCGGTTGGCTCGCGCAAATCGGTGGGCTTTTCGCAAGAGGCATGGAGCGGCCTGCTCGACAGCGCGGGGTATCCGCAGACCTCGGCGCTGCCGCGCGACTATCAGAATCCGGTACCCGCCGCACTGTCCCCGAATACCAAACCGGCCGCGCAGAACGTGACTCAAGCCGCGGCCCCGGCCGCCCGAACCGCCACGCCGCGCGGCTCACCCTCGGTCCCCGGCTCGATTCCTTCAGCACCGCCCCCTGACGCGCCAACGGCGCCGCCCGGCTTCAAATTCTGATTTGCGTTGATCCACGGCGCCGGTCATGAAGATCGCGACCTGGAACATCAACTCGCTCAAGGTGCGATTGCCGCATGTGCTGGCGTGGCTGACCAGCAATCCGGTCGAGGTCCTCGCGCTGCAGGAGACCAAGCTGATCGATGAACGCTTCCCCTCGAGTGAACTCGAGGCGATCGGTTATCGCGCGGTGTTCTCGGGTCAGAAGACTTACAACGGCGTCGCGATCCTGACGCGGCTCGCGCTGGCCGCCACCGATGTCACGATGGGCATCGCGGGTTTCGAAGATGATCACAAGCGCGTCATCGCGGCGACGATCAACGGTGTGCGCTTGGTGTGCGTGTATGTGCCCAACGGCCAGTCGGTCGACTCCGAAAAATATCAATACAAGCTGCGCTGGTTCGCGGCACTGCGCGATGGGCTGAAAGAAGAATTGAAGGCGCATCCGCGCCTGGTCGTGCTGGGCGACTACAACGTTGCGCCGGAAGACCGCGATGTGCACGACCCGCGTGCGTGGGAAGGTCAGGTGCTGTGCTCGCAGCCCGAGCGCGACGCGCTTGCCGCCATCGCCGCGCTAGGCTTGCACGATGCGTTTCGTCTTTTCGAGCAAGCGCCGAAATCGTATAGCTGGTGGGACTACCGCATGCTCGGATTTCGGCGCAACGCGGGCCTGCGCATCGACCATGTATTGCTGTCCGATGCGCTGCGGCCGCTGTGCACCGCATGCACGATCGACCGCGATGAACGAAAACGCGAACAGCCGTCGGATCACGCTCCGGTGATCGCGACGCTGGAGATCTGATCACCGCACGTCGTCGAGCCCCAGATCCTGAATCTTCCGCGTGATCGTGTTGCGCCCTATGCCCAGGCGCTGCGCGGCCTCGATGCGTCGACCGCCGGTGTGTCGAAGCGCCATGCGGATCAACGTGGCTTCGAATTGTCGTGTCAGAACATCCATCACATCGTGGCGATCGAGCGCGAGCAGGTGCGCGGTGACACGTTCGAGTTCGACCCGCCATTGGTCGTCGGTCTGCACAAATACCGATGGCGCTGACGACGATGACCCGGTCGTATCGCCGCGTGGGTTGTCGGTGGAGTGCAGCGCGGGTCGAGCTCGCGTGAGCGCGTAAGCTCCTTCGCTCGCCGCGCCGCGCACCTCCGGGGGCAAGTCCTTGATCTCGACCACCTGCGCAGGCGCCATCACGGTCAGCCAGTGACACAGGTTTTCGAGCTGTCGCACGTTGCCTGGAAGAGGCAGCGTGACGAGCAGCTTCATCGCGGCGTCCGACAAACGCTTGGCTTCCACTCCGAGTTCGCGCGCACTCTTCTGCATGAAATTTCGCGCGAGCAGGGGAATGTCTTCCGAGCGTTCCTGCAGCGCGGGCAGTCGCAGGCGAATCACATTCAAGCGGTGATAGAGGTCTTCGCGAAACGTTCCTTGCCGAACCAGCTCTTCGAGGTTTTGATGCGTGGCCGCGATCACGCGCACGTTGGCTTTCATCGGACTGTGCCCACCGACCCGATAGAAATGACCGTCCGAAAGCACACGCAACAGACGGGTCTGCAATTCGGAAGGCATGTCGCCGATCTCGTCGAGAAACAGCGTGCCGTTCTCGGCTTGCTCGAAGCGCCCGCGCCGCATGGTCTGCGCGCCGGTGAACGCACCGCGCTCGTGACCGAACAGTTCGGACTCGAGCAACTCTTTCGGAATCGCGGCGGTGTTGAGCGCGATGAACGGCTTGTCGGCGCGTGGACTGTGTCGATGCAGCGCACGCGCGACCAGCTCCTTGCCCGTGCCCGATTCGCCCGTGATGAGCACCGTGACGTTCGACTGCGCGAGCCGGCCGATCGCACGAAACACGTCCTGCATCGCCGGCGCCTGTCCGAGAATCTCGGGCGTTGCTTCGACCTGCTCTTCGATCGCTGCTTCGCGCAGGCTCTCATCGACGGCGCGTCGAATCAACTCGACCGCCTGATCGACATCGAAGGGCTTGGGTAGATACTCGAACGCGCCGCCCTGGAACGCCGAGACCGCGCTCTCGAGATCGGAGAACGCCGTCATGATGATCACCGGCAATCCCGGATAGCGCGCCTTCGCGGCCTCGAGCAGTTCAAGCCCGCCGTTCGGCGTCTTGCCGCCCGGCATGCGGATGTCGGAGACCAGCACTTGCGGCGATTCGGTCTCCATCGCAGCCAGCGCATCGGCGCTGTTTGAAAAACTCCTGCACGGCAGGCTCTCGCGCGCGAGCGTCTTCTCGAGCACCCAGCGGATCGACTGATCGTCGTCGACGACCCAGATCGGCTTCATGGAATGCAACGCGCGAAAAAGAGAAAGGTCATGGCAGAGGCAAGAGGATGCGAAAGTCGGTGCGCCCGGGTCGGCTCTCGTAGTCGATCGTACCGTGATGCTCCTCGACGAAGGTCTGCGCGAGCGTGAGACCCAAGCCGGTCCCGCCTTCGCGGCCCGACACCAGCGGAAGGAACACACGGTCGCGAATCGACGGATCGATACCCGGCCCGTTGTCCAGCACATGCAATTCCAGTGCCAGCCGGTGGCGCGTGCGCGCGATCGTCACCTGCCGCGAGATGCGTGTCTTCAGGACGATCTCGGCGTCGCCCTCCGAAATGCGCGATGCGAGCGCCTGCGAAGCGTTGTGCGCAATGTTCAGCAAGGCCTGGATCAACTGCTCCTTGTCGCCGCGGAACTCGGGGATGCTTGCATCGTAGTCCCGGGCGATCACGAGCCCGCGCGGATACTCGGCCAGCAACACGCTGCGCACGCGCTCGCACACCTCGTGAATGTTGACGTCCCCGACGATGCGCGCCGGACGATGCGGGGCGAGCAGGCGATCGACCAGGCTCTGAAGGCGATCGGCCTCCTTGATGATGACGCGCGCGTAGTCCGCGAATTCGGCAGCGAAATTGGGGGCAAGCGCGGCGGCGAACTTGGGAGTGGACATCTCCATGTGCAGCAATTGCGCCGCGCCGCGAATGCCGCCCAGCGGATTCTTGATCTCGTGAGCGAGATTGCGGACCAGTTCGCGATTGATCTGCGTCTGATCGTGGATGCGTTCCTCGCGATCGACGCGCCGCTGCTGATCGCTCTCCTGCAACTCGAACAGCACCGGCGTACGCGGATCGTCATGCAACACGGTGACGATGCCGTGGACGGGCAGCGGTTCTCGGCCGGGCCGATGAATCTCGAAGTCGAGGCGCTTGTCGCTGTATTCGCGCCGTCCGGCTTCAGCGAACAGCTCGTCGATCAATGAACCGTTCGACAGCATGCCCGCGAAGCGCTGACCGATCATCGTGCGCAACGAGAAGTCGAGCAGGGTCTCGGCTGCCGCGTTCGCGAAGGCGACGCGACCTCGATCGTCGAGAATCACCACCGCCGAGGTCAACAGGTCGAGCCCCGCGTAGCGAGCCGGATCGAATACCGATGCGCCGCTCGAAGCGATCACGTCGCACGCCCGAGACAAGACGTCACTGAACCTTGGCGATCTCGCTCTTGATCGATCCGATGTCGCTCTCGGCGCGCGCGATGTCGGCCTTCAGTTGCTGTACGCGATCGAGGTAGCGCTGGTAGTTGCGCTCATTGCCCTGGCGCTCGGGCTCACCGCTGTTGTACTCGCGCTTGAGGTCGGCGAGCTTGGCTTCCTTGTCGCGCAATTCGTCATCGAGGATGCGGCGCCTGTCGTTGTCGCGTGCCTTCTGGGTCGCACCATCGACCTTCGGAAAATTCGGCGGAGTTGTCGACGGACCCGCCTGTGGTTTTGGAGCAGTCACGGATTTCGGAATGACGACCGGGTCGACCGTGAATTTGGTGCATCCGCTGGTGTTGCCCGTGTTCTTGAACGTCACGTTGCCGCTCGCGTCGACGCACTTGTAGTAGGTGTCCTGCTGCGCGTACGCGAAACCCGCGGCGCACAACAGCGCTAACAGCCCCGATGAGAAATGAAAGAAACGACGAGTCGACATGGCACTTCCGATCTGCATGCGCGATATGAAGCCGATCGCGGGAGGGATTCAACGCAGCCATGATAGCGCGCCGCATACCTGCAGGAGACAACGCGCGAGGGAGGAGTCGCGTGCACAAAACAACGCGGCGCCAAAGCGCCGCAGACCCTGCGGTACCGTCAGCGCGATCTCACAACGAGTAATACATGTCGAACTCGATCGGATGCGTCGTCATGCGAAAGCGCGTGATTTCCTCGAGCTTCAAGTCCATGTACGCATCGAGCATCGCGTCGGTGAACACGCCGCCTTTTGTCAGATAGGCACGATCCTTGTCGAGATGTTCGAGCGCCATGTCGAGACTCGCGCACACGGTCGGGATCTTCGCGTCTTCCTCGGGCGGCAGGTCGTAGAGATTCTTGTCCGCGGCTTCACCCGGATGGATCTTGTTCTCGACCCCGTCGAGACCCGCCATCAGCAGCGCGGAGAAAGCGAGATAGGGATTGGCCGTCGGATCGGGGAAGCGCACCTCGATGCGCCGCGCCTTCGGGCTTTGCACATAAGGAATGCGAATCGATGCCGAGCGATTGCGTGCCGAGTAGGCGAGCTTGACCGGTGCTTCGAAGCCCGGCACGAGACGCTTGTACGAGTTGGTGCCGGGGTTGGTGATCGCGTTCAACGAGCGCGCGTGCTTGATGATGCCGCCGATGTAATAGAGCGCGAACTCGGAGAGACCCGCGTAGCCATTGCCCGCGAACAGATTCTCGCCGCCCTTCCATACCGACTGGTGCACGTGCATGCCCGAGCCGTTGTCGCCCACCAGGGGCTTGGGCATGAAGGTCGCGGTCTTGCCGTACGAATGCGCGACGTTCCACACGACATACTTCAATTTCTGCAACCAGTCCGCGCGCTCGACCAACGTCGAGAACTTCGTGCCGATCTCGCACTGGCCCGCACCGCCGACTTCGTGGTGATGCACTTCGACGGGCACGCCGATCGCTTCGAGAATCAGACACATCTCCGAGCGCATGTCCTGCAGCGAGTCGACCGGCGGCACCGGGAAATAGCCTCCCTTCACGGTCGGTCGATGCGCGAGGTTGCCGCCTTCGATCTTCAGACCGGTGGACCACGACGCTTCCTCCGAATCGATCTTCACGAAGCAACCCGACATGTCGGACCCCCAGCGCACCTGATCGAAGATGAAGAACTCGGGCTCGGGCCCGAAGTAGGCGACGTCGCCGTGACCGGCCGACTTGAGATAGGCCTCGGCGCGGCGCGCGAGCGAGCGCGGATCGCGCTCATAGCCCTTGCCGTCGGACGGCTCGATCACGTCGCAGGTGATGCACACCGTGGTCTCTTCGCGAAACGGATCTATGAACGCGGTGTTGGGATCGGGGTACAGCAACATGTCGGACGCTTCGATCCCCTTCCATCCCGCGATCGACGAGCCGTCGAACGCATGGCCGTCATCGAATTTTTCCTGGCCGAATTGCGAGACCGGCACCGAGACGTGCTGCTCCTTGCCCTTGGTATCGGTGAAGCGGAAGTCGACGAACTTCGCCTCGTTGTCCTTGACCATTTTCAACACGTCTGACGCGGTCATGCTCATCGACTACTCCTGAATGGATTGATTTGAAATCGCAGGACGAGCCTGCGCTGGTGCAATGAAAAACGGGGAGGTGGAAATTGAAGTCGCTGCCGACGGCTGCTCTGCACGAAAATATAGCAGCTTCCATGCCACGCCCGTTCGCAACGCAAATCTTGAGACGAGAGCCCAATGCCGGACGCCGATGGTGCGCGCGCTTGATCACGATGCATCCGCGCACCATCGCGACGCGTCAGTCTCCACGAGCGGGCGACGAAAGAAACAGACTCTGCAGATCGTTGAGAAAACGCAGGCCCATGTCGGTCGGCCAGATCCGGAATGCATCGCGACCCATCAGGCCCATCGCTTCGGCTTCGGCCAACTGCGGCTCGATCGCGGTCAAGGACAAGCCGGTCCGCTCCTGAAATCGTCGGACCGGAATGCCTTCCACCAGCCTCATTGCATTGAGCATGAATTCGAAAGGCAGCGATCGAGCCTCGACGACCTCTTCATCGAAGGCCGACACTGCGCGCGCGGCGCGTCCGAGATAGACGCCCGGATCGCGAACCCGCGTCTGGCGCACGATGCGGTCGGGGAACGACAGCTTCGCGTGCGCGCCCGCGCCGATGCCGATGTAGTCGCCAAAATTCCAGTAGTTGAGGTTGTGACGGCTCTGGCGCCCGGGCTGCGAGAACGCGGAGACTTCGTAGCGCGCCCATCCGCCTCGTGTGACCTCCTTTGCAATCGCATCCTCGATCGCCTCGGCCACGTCCTCGTCAGGCAAGCGCGGCGGATATTTCGCGAAGACGGTGTTGGGCTCGAGAGTCAACTGATAGAGAGAAAGATGCGGCGGCGCGAAGCTACGCGCAATCATGACGTCGCGCGCCGCATCGTCGGCGGTCTGACCAGGCAACGCATACATCAGGTCGAGATTGAAATTGTCGAAAGTCCTTTGGGCGATCTCGACTGCGCGCTTTGCTTCGCCGCCGTCGTGTATGCGGCCGAGCGCCTTGAGCAAGCGATCGTCGAAACTCTGGATGCCGAGCGACAGGCGATTGATGCCGAGCGCGCGATAGGCGGCGAAGCGCTCGGCTTCGACCGTGCCGGGATTGGCTTCGAGAGTGATCTCGGCATCGGCTTCGAGCACGAGGCGCGCGCGGACTTCGGACATGAGGCGATCGAGCGCGGACGGCGACATCAGGCTCGGCGTGCCGCCGCCGATGAAGACCGCATGCACGCGACGCCCCCAGACCTGCGGCACGACGCGATCGAGATCGGCGATCAAGGCGTCGACATAGGCGGCCTCGGGAATCGCATCGATGCCATCGGCATGCTCGTGCGAATTGAAGTCGCAGTACGGGCACTTCTTCACGCACCACGGGAAGTGGATGTAGAGCGTCAATGGCGGCAGCGTCGTGAGGCGCGTCGTCGCCGGCGTAGTTGACGGCATCGTCGACGTTGCGCGAGCGACCTGCTTGAAGGGCGAGGTCGATGTCGCGGGAAAGATAGGGATCACTTGAGATCCGCCCACTGCGCAGCGAGTTGTTCGGACAATCGACGCAACGCGAGCCCGCGATGACTGATGCGGTTCTTGGTGTCGAAGTCGAGTTCGGCTGCGGTCATGCCCATGTCCGGCAACCAGAAGTACGGGTCGTATCCGAAGCCATTCGCGCCGCGCGGCGCGTCGATGATCTGTCCGGCCCATGAACCCATCGCGACGATCGGCTCGGGATCGGCAGCGCCTCGCATCAGCACGAGCGCGCAAACGTAGTGCGCACTGCGATCGGTATGTTCCGCAAGCGCGGCGATGAGCCTGGCGTTGTTGCGATCGTCCTGCGATTGCCGATCGGCATGCGGGCTCGAAGCGTCTGCATAGCGCGCCGACCGCACGCCCGGATCGCCGCCCAGCGCGTCGACGCACAGGCCCGAGTCATCGGCGAGCGCGGGCAATCCACTTGCCGCGCTCGCGTGCCGCGCCTTGGTCAGTGCGTTCTCGATGAAGGTCATGTGCGGCTCTTCGGCGTCCGCGATGCCAAGCTCGCGTTGCGCGATCGCGTCCATGCCGAACGACGCGAGCAGCGCGGTGAATTCGCGCAGCTTGCCGGGATTGTTCGATGCGATGACGAGGCGGGACATAATGTGCGGCTGAACCAGGCCGCGATTATCCCCGCAAAAAATGAAGGAAGCTTTCAATGATCGTCGTCCATCACCTCAACAACTCGCGCTCGCAACGCGTCCTGTGGCTGCTCGAAGAACTCGGCTTGCCTTACGAAGTGAAGCGCTATCAACGTGATCCGAAGACCATGCTCGCGCCGCCCGAGTTGCGGCAGGTGCATCCGCTGGGCAAGTCGCCGGTCATCACCGACGAGGGCATCACGGTGGCCGAGTCGGGCGCGATCACCGAGTATCTGCTCGACACCTATGGCAATGGGCGATTGCGTCCCGCGCCCGGTACCGAAGAGCGTCGCCGCTTCACCTACTGGTTGCATTACGCCGAGGGCTCGGCGATGCCGCCGCTGTTGCTCAGCCTCATCTTCGCGCGCTTGCCGAAGAGCCCGATGCCCTTCTTCATCAAACCGATCGTCAAGGGCATCTCGCAAAAAGCGCGGCAAGGATTTATCGACCCGCAGTTGAAGAACCATCTCGCATTCATGGAGGCCGAGCTGTCGAAGCGCCCGTGGTTCGCGGGCGATGAGTTCAGTGCGGCCGACATCCAGATGAGTTTTCCGGTCGAGGCCTTCGCCGCGCGAGGCGGACTCGACGCGAGCAGCAAGGCGTTGTCGTCGTGGCTCCAGCGCATCCACGCCCGGCCCGCGTATCGAAAAGCGCTCGAAGTCGGCGGTCCGTTCGAGTTGATGCGCTAGCGCGCGCCCCCCCCCGCCCTTCTCTTGCCGCCGATGCGACCCTCCTTGCCCGCGATCAGCTTGGCGATGTTCTGTCGATGGCGGTGAAGGATGAATGCGCTCATCACGATCAGCGCCACGGCGATCGCGTCGAAGCCGACCAGCAGCACGTAGTAGAACGGCGCGAATATCGCCGCGACGATCGCGGCCAGCGATGAATAGCGAAAGAAAAGCGCGATCACCAGCCAGGTCACCGCCGTTGCAAGACCCAGCCACCACTCGAGTGCGATCAATACGCCGAGCGCGGTTGCGACACCCTTACCGCCTCTGAATCCGAAGAACACCGGATAGAGGTGACCGAGAAAGACCGCGAGCGCGACCGCGGCGACGCCGGTGTCGTCGATGCCGTAGCGCGGCCCCCAAGTCGAGGCGAGCCATACCGCGAGCCAACCCTTGAACGCGTCGAGCATCAGCGTCGCGGCCGCCGCACCCTTGGTGCCGCCGCGCAGGACGTTGGTCGCACCCGGATTCTTCGAGCCGAAACTGCGCGGATCGGCAATTCCCACGATCCGGCTGACGACGATCGCGAACGAGATCGACCCGAGCAGATACGCGAGCACGACCGCGATCAAGGTCGCGGTCAGTCCCGAGTTAAGCCAACTCGTCATCACGCTCATCGTCTCAGCCTCTCTTCATTGCGACTCATCCAGCGCGCATTGCACAGTCTCCGCTTTCAGGCGAATGGTCAACACGTCCGGTGACATGCCGACCAGATAACCACGCCGGCCGCCGTCGATGTAGATACGCGGCAGCGCGAGGATGCTTTCTTCAACGTAAGTCTGCAGCGCTTTTTTCGTGCCGAACGGCGACGTCCCCCCGACGAAGTAATCGCTGCGGCGCTGCGCGACCTCGGGCTTGCACGGCAAGATGCGCTTGACCGCGATCTGTCGCGCGAACATGGCGGGAATTATATTGGGCGCCTCGCAAGAGAGGGATGGCAGGAGGCCCGCGACCTGTTGACAGCCGGATTGGTCAAGCTTATCTTCTTGCTTGAATGATCAATCAAGTCTGTCATGGGCGCCGATACACGCCAACGAATCGTGCTCTCTGCAATGCGACTCTTCTGGGAGAAGGGTTACGGCTCGACCAGCATCGCTGACGTGCTGCAGGCCGCCGGAATCAACAGCGGCAGTCTCTACCACTTCTTTCCCGGTAAGCAAGACCTGCTGCTGGCGGTCCTGGCGCTCTACAAGGCAGGTATGCCGCAGATGCTGCTCGAGCCCGTGTGGCGCGGCGTGGACGATCCGATCGAGCGCATCTTCGCGCTCCTCGCGCGCTATCGTCAGAGCATCGTTTCCACGGACTGCACTTACGGCTGCCCGATCGGAAGTCTTGCGCTGGAAATTCATGAGCCCGACCCCCCGGTTCGCGCAGCGCTCGCCGCCAACTTCGAGGGCTGGACCAACGCCATCAAGACCTGCCTCGATGCCGCGGGTCCGCGCTTACCGCAAACGCTCGACCGCCGGGCGTTGGCCGAGTTCGTATTGACGACGATGGAGGGCGGCGTCATGCAGGCGCGTACCCATCACGACGTGGCGTATTTCGACAGCTCGGTCCGCCAGTTGGGAAATTATTTCGAATATCTGCAGATTTCGGCAGCCCGGCAATTGCCGGGCGCCAAGGCGAGTAACCGCAAGCCTCTCAAGTCCGCGCAACGCAAAGGAGCCAGATGATGCAGGCAATAAATTTATGGGCCGTGCTTGTCGCCGCGATTGGCACTTTCGTTCTTGGCGGCCTCTGGTATGCGCCAGCCGTTTTCGGTCGAGCGTGGCAACGCGAAACCGGGCTGAGCGACGAGCAGCTCCGAGAGCGTAAACCGGCGTTGATATTCGGCGCAGCCTTCCTGCTGTCGCTGCTCTCGGCGGCGGTGTTTGCGTTGTTCCTTGGGCCGCATCCGTCGATGACACTTGCAGTCGGCGCCGGGGTGGCCGCGGGTCTGGCGTGGGTTGCGGCGAGCCTCGGTATCAACTACCTGTTCGAACGCAAGAGCCTCAAACTTTTTCTCATCAACGGCGGCTATCACACCGCGCAGTTTTCTATCTACGGCCTGGTCTTGGGTCTGTTCAACTGAGGTGCCCCATGCGCGCAACGATGACAGCCTTGCTCCTCTGCATTCCCCTCGTCGCCGGCGCGGAGCCCATCGAGGCATTGAAACCCATGGCCTTCCTGGCCGGACACTGCTGGAAGGGCTCGTTTCCGGACGCACGGCAAACCGATGAGCATTGCTTCACTTGGCTGTATTCGGGCAAGGCACTGCGAGACACGCACACCGTTCGCGCACCCGGCAAGCCGGACTACATCGGCGAGACGACCTACTACTGGGACTCGGCGGCCAAGCGGGTCGAGTATGTGTACATCGAGAATCTGGGCGGGATCAGCCGCGGCATGATGGAGAGCGGGTCGGATGGATTGATCTTTCCGGCCACCCAGTACATTGCAGACGGCCAGGCCATGACGTATCGCGTGCGATGGACGCGCGTAGGTGACGATGCGTATGAAGCTTGGAGCGAAGCACAGGGCAACAATGGATGGGCGACGATGTTCAAGGTCCTGTTGAAGCGCGCCCCGTAGCGGTCGATTCGTCCAAAACGAAATCGGCTGCATGGACCATTTCGGGAGACCATCATGCGTTCCTTCCTCGCGTCCCTCGCGGTCGCACTTGGATTTTGTACCGGCGTGAACGCCGCCGAGCGCGCCATCGACAAGGACATCATCGTCGATGCCGGCGTCGATCAGGTGTGGGAAGCCTGGACTACCAAGGCCGGCATCACGAGCTTCTTCGCGCCCGATGCCGAGGTCGATCCGCGCATCGGCGGCGCGTTTCATGTCTTCATCAATCCCTACGCGGCACCGGGAATGAAGGGCGCCGACACCATGCAATACCTCGCGCTCCAGCCGAAGACGATGCTGAGCTTCGACTGGAATGCGCCGCCGTCGCTGCCTGCTGTTCGCGGACAGCACACGGTCGTGATCCTGCGATTCGCGCCCGGCGGTGCTCCGATGGACTGGACCGAGTGGTTGAAGCAGATGAAAGAGAGCAGCGCGCCGAAGTAGGCGTTCGACG
Organism: Burkholderiales bacterium; assembly: GCA_038240015.1. Lineage (GTDB taxonomy): Bacteria > Pseudomonadota > Gammaproteobacteria > Burkholderiales > Burkholderiaceae_D > CAHJXF01. The sequence continues at coordinate 83,703 of JBBSEF010000003.1, read as the reverse complement.
CGCAGCATGGACCGGTTGCCCGCGTCTTGAATATCCTCGTCACCGGAAGCGCCGGCCATCTCGGCGAAGCGCTGGTGCGCACGCTGCGCAAGTCGTCGCATCGCACCGTCGGCATCGATTTATTGCGCTCGGCCCATACCGATGCGGTCGGCTCGATCGTCGATCGCGCCTTCGTCGCCGATGCGATGCGTGGCATCGACGCCGTGCTGCACGCGGCGACGCTGCACAAGCCGCACATTGGGACGCACACGCGCCAGGACTTCGTGGACGTCAACATCACCGGCACGCTGAATCTGCTCGAAGAAGCCCTGGCAGCCGGCGTGCAGGTCTTCGTGTTCACGAGCACGACCAGTACCTACGGCCATGCGCTGACCCCGCCGACCAGCGAACCAGCCGCGTGGATCACCGAAGACGTCACGCCGATCCCGAAGAACATCTACGGCGTCACCAAGATCGCAGCGGAAAATCTGTGCGAGTTGATGCATTGCCTGCACGGGCTGTCGTGCATCGTGTTGCGCACTTCGCGTTTCTTTCCCGAGGACGATGACCTTCCCGAGCGACGCAACGCCCATGAAGACGCGAACCTCAAGGTGAACGAACTGCTCTACCGCCGCGCCGACATCGAGGACATCGTCGACGCGCATCTGCTCGCGATCGAGAAGGCGCGAGCGATCGGCTTCGGCCGCTACATCGTCAGCGCGACGTCGCCGTTCACGAAAGACGATCTGCACGAGCTCCGTCATCATGCAGCCGCAGTCGCGAAACGCCGCGTCCCGGCTTACGAGGCCGAATATGCGGGGCGCGGCTGGACCATGCTCGATGCGATCGACCGCGTCTATGTCAACGACAAGGCCCGCAGCGAACTCGGCTGGACTCCGCAGTACGACTTCGCGTCATCGATCGTAAGGCTCGGGGCCGGCGAGGATTTTCGCAGCGAGCTGACGCGCGCGATCGGGTCGAAGGGTTATCACCGCAGTCGTTGAGCCACGACGCGACCAACCGCCAGGCCTGTCGCTCAGGACTTGCCGGCGCGAGCGTTTCTGGGCAACAACAAAGCAGCGAGCGCTGCCTCGACCGAGGTCGCATCGCGCGTCGCAAGTCGCCCGGATTTGCGGATCACGAAGCGGTGATCGAGCGTGAAGAGCTTCATGCGCACCACCGACGGCGACGGCAATCCTGCGGACGCAAGATTCGTCAGGAGCACATCGAGCGGCCACGACGCGTTGTCCGCGCTCGTGATCATCGCCATCACACTGTGAGCCGCGCGGCGGTTGAACGCGGATGGGTTCGAAATCACGAGTGCAGGCCGTCGCTTGGCGGCTGCCTTGTCGGTGAAGGGAAAGGGAACCACCACGACATCGAAGCGCGACAGCTCGATAAGATCAGAGATCGCGGTAGGCATCGTCGTCGGCCCTGGAATTCCATTCGGTCAGGGTCGCGGCGACCGCGCCGTGATACGCGAGGTCGAGCGGCGATGCGCGTCTCAGCTTGACTTCATCGCCGTGGATTTCATAGGCGACGGCATCGCCCTGCCTGACACCCAGGAACTCGCGGACTTCCTTGGGAATGGTCGCCTGATATTTGGTTGTGACTTTCGAAATAGTCATACGGCTCCTCGCAATACGTAATACGGAATACGCATTGGAGATATTAAAGCCTGTTTTGAGCCTCGTCAATCGTCAGACCTTCGCCGCGATCACCCGCGACACCGCCGCGGCTCGATGGTCTTGCTCGATGACGTTGTTGAGGTACTTCAACTGGCGCAGCTCGATGGGAAGACCGCTGTCGGCCATTATCTCTTCGAGGTGGCGCGGGCTCAGCGGGTAAGCCACGTACCAGCGCACGCTTACCCGCATGATCTCCGCCGGATAGTGAACGCGCTTGATCGCCTGACGCAAGGCCGCGATCATCGTTTTCGGGTCAATTCGCATCGGCCGACCCTACCACCTCGCGCTTGTTGCGACAGAACCCGCAACCCGCGCGTCACCCGCGCGGATGATGTTTCGCGTGCAACGCCTTCAAGCGCGCTCGCGCAACGTGCGTGTAGATCTGCGTGGTTGAAATGTCCGCATGACCGAGCAGCAACTGAACGACCCGAAGATCGGCGCCGTGATTGAGCAGGTGCGTCGCGAACGCGTGCCTCAAGGTATGCGGCGACAGCGGCGCTGCGATGCCCGCGTTGATCGCGTGGCGCTTGATGAGCTTCCAGAACATCTGCCGCGTCATGCCGCCGTCGCGTTCGTTCGCGTTTTTGCTCACGCGGCGCGCGGTGATGAACAACGCATCGAGCGCACGCCCGTTGGCGAGTATCGGCCGCGCCTCGTCCAGGTAGCGCGTGATCCATTCGCGCGCGGCTTCACCCATCGGCACGAGGCGTTCCTTGTCGCCTTTGCCGACGACGCGCACCACGCCTTGATCGAGACCGACCCGGAGCGTGTGCAAGGTCACGAGCTCGGAGACGCGCAGACCGCTTGCGTACATCAGCTCGAGCATCGCGCGATCGCGAAGTCCGAGCGGCGTGTCGATGTCGGGCGCGGCGAGCAGCGCGTCGATTTGCGCTTCGGACAGCGTCTTCGGAAATCGCTGCGACCGCCTCGCGGTCGACAGGCGCCGCGTGGGATCGCCGCGCGACGGGTCGCTACGCAGCAGATGCCGATAGAAGCGCCGAAGCACGGCGAGCCGGCGATTGGCGCTGCTCGCCTGCGACGCGCGATGCCGCGCGGCGACGTAAGCCGCCAGCTCGGTCTCCTTCGCATCGGCAATCGGGGTGTTGCGCTCCGCCAGCCAGCGTGCGAACAGGGTCAGGTCGCGTCGATAGGCGTCGAGCGTGTTCTTCGCGAGCCCGTCTTCGAGCCAGACCGCGTCGCAAAAGGCGTCGATCGATGCGAGGCTCGTGACCAGGGTCGAATCGGCAGGCGATGAAATCGTGGAGGCCATGGCGTGATTGTGCATGGGCCTCCCCTTGCGCGGAACGAAAGGAATCCGAACCCCTCGGTTATCATCCGCCGCTCTCAGAGTTCATCCCGATTCATTCTCACCGACGTCCTCGATGCCCAAAGCTTTTCGTCCCCGCGGTCGCGGCATCGTGCCGTGGCTTGCGTTGATCGTGGTCGTGATCGTCATCGATCAACTGACCAAGATCGGCATCGCCAAAACGTTCGCCTACGGCGCGCGCAAGGAAATCATCCACGGCTTCTTCGACCTCACGCTGCTTTACAACAAGGGCGCGGCGTTCAGCTTTCTGTCGAGCGCGGGCGGCTGGCAGCGCTGGTTCTTCACGATCATCGGCGTGGTCGCGGCGCTCTTCATCGTCTTCATGCTCGCGAAGCATTCCTCGCAACGCCTGTTCTCGTGCGCGCTCGCGCTGATCGCGGGCGGCGCGCTCGGCAATGTGATCGACCGGCTGATCCACGGGCACGTCGTGGACTTCCTGCTGTTCTATTTCCGCGACTGGAGCTTTCCCGCTTTCAACGTCGCCGACAGCGCGATCACCATCGGCGCGGTACTCTTGATCCTCGACGAGTTACTGCGCGTTCGTCGCGCACGTTGACGATGAACGATCTCGCAGGAAAACATCTCGTCCTCGGACTGACCGGCGGCATCGCCGCATACAAGTCGGCCGAACTCGCGCGGCGCTTGCAGGACCACGGCGCGACGCTTCAAGTGGTGATGACCGAGGCGGCGACCCACTTCATCACGCCGGTGACGATGCAGGCCCTGACCGGCCGCGCGGTGTTCACCGATCAATGGGACTCGCGCCAGCCCAACAACATGGCGCACATCGATCTGTCACGCGACGCCGATGCGATCGTCGTCGTGCCCGCATCGGCCGACTTCATCGCGAAGCTGGCGCACGGCCTTTGCGACGATCTGCTCACAACGCTGTGCGTCGCGCGCGAATGTCCCTTGCTGATTGCACCTGCAATGAATCGCCAGATGTGGGCGAACCCGGTCACGCAACGCAACGCGACGCAAGTCGCGGCCGATGGCGCGATCGTGCTCGGCCCGACGGCGGGCGATCAGGCGTGCGGCGAAGTCGGCGACGGCCGCATGCTCGAGCCGCACGAGATTCTCGAAGACCTGATCGCATTCTTCCAGCCGAAAGTTTTTGCAGGCAAGCGCGTGTTGATCACGGCGGGGCCGACGAAGGAAGCGATCGACCCGGTGCGCGCGATCACCAATCATTCGTCGGGCAAGATGGGTTTTGCGGTTGCGCGCGCGGCGCGCGAAGCGGGCGCGGTCGTGACGTTGGTGTCGGGCCCGACGTCGTTGACGACGCCGCGCGGCGTGACGCGCATCGATGTCGAGACGGCGCGCGAGATGCATGCGGCGGTGATGCAGCAAGTGACCGACGCCGACTGCTTCATCGCGGTTGCGGCCGTGGCCGACTGGCATGTCGTCAACGTCGCCAAGCAGAAGCTCAAGAAGAGCGCCGACCAAAGCGGCGCGCCCGCACTGGATTTTGCGCTCAACCCCGACATCCTGGCCTCGGTCGCCGCATTGCCTCATGCGCCCTACTGCGTCGGCTTCGCCGCGGAAACCGATGACCTCGATGCGAACGCGGAAGCCAAACGCGCGAAGAAGCGCGTTCAACTGATCGTGGGCAATCACGCGCACCAGGCCTTCGGTCAGGACGAGAACGCGCTCACGCTCTACGACGCGAACGGCCGCACGCCGCTGGCGCGCGCCGACAAGCTGACTCTCGCGCGCGAGCTCGTTGCGGCGATCGCGGAGCGCATGCGGGCCGGCGTCGCTCCGATCTCGCGATGATCCGCTTCGACAACGGGCCGCCGGACGGCGACTACGTCCGCTACATCGACGCGTTGATGGCCGAGCGCGCGGCGGCGTTGGTCGCAGCGACGATGTCTTCGGGCGCCGGTGCCGAGAATCGCGAGACGCTCGATCGGCAGCGTGCGGCAACCGATGCTCGCAAGCGCCCGATGACCGCGCCTGCGTTCAAGGCGCCGCACGAGCGCTCGCGCGATGCGAAGACCGGCGCCGACTTTCTTGCCAAGCCCTATCCGTCATCCTCGAATAGCTCGACGCTTTCGACATCGACGCTATCGACAGCCGCGGCGACTGCGATCGCGTCCGCGATGATGACGCATGACAATCAGCTGGGCGCGGTACCCGCTGTCGGAACCGTCGTCAGTGCGATGGGAATTGCGGCAGGCGTCATCCTGGTCCTGATGGGGATCCTGGGTCGCAGCACCAACCTGTTGTTCATCGTCGCGGGCGTCGCGCTGCTGTCGTGGGCGATCAAGCGACTCGGTGCAAAGTCCGAGCCTTCGGTCGCCGCGTCACCGGCCGATGTGTTTGCGACCGCCGCCACGCAGCGCGCGTCTTCACGCATCAAGGTCAAGGGTTGACGTGACCCGTCGCGCGCTACTCTCGGTCCTCGATCAGACGCCCGTCATCTCCGGGCATAGCGTCGCCGATGCGGTCGCGGCGACGGTCGAACTCGCAATGCTGGCCGACGATCTGGGCTACACGCGCTTCTGGTGTGCCGAGCATCACGGCTTGCAGTCGGTCGCCAATCCCGCACCCGAGGTCATGCTCGCGCGCATCGGCGCAGCCACACAGCGCATACGCATCGGCTCGGGCGGCGTGATGCTGCCCTATTACAGTCCGTTCAAACTCGCCGAACAATTCCTGATGCTCGAAGCGCTGTTCCCGAATCGCGTCGATCTGGGGGTGGGACGCGCGCCCGGCGGCGATCAACGCACGGCGCAAGCCGTCGCTGCAGGCGAATACAACCGAGGAGAATTCTTTCCGCAGCAGGCCGAAGAGTTGGCCATGCTGCTCGCGCCGGGTGACCCATCGTTGCCTGACGATCATCTGGCGCACGGCGTGTTGCTGCAACCCGCGGTCGATACGCGCCCGCAATTGTGGATGCTCGGCTCGTCGGACTTCGGCGGCGCGCTCGCCGCGAAGCTCGGCTATCGATTCGCGTTCGCGCAGTTCATCAACGCGGCCGGCGGCAGCGAAGTCGCACGCGCGTATCGAAATCATTTCGTCGCGCGTGAAGCTGAACCTGCACCGTACAGCGCGGTCGCGGTCTTCGCGATTTGCGCGGATAACGATGAAGATGCGATGGCCCTGTCGCGCGCGGTCGATCTGCGTCGTCTGCAAATGGCGCTCGGACTCAATGCGAACGTTCCCAATCTCGAAGAAGCGCGCGAGGTTTTCGAAAGCGGACAAATCGGCGCACGCGAACTCGCGGTGATCGTTCGCGAAAGACCGCGCAGCGTCGTCGGCACACCGGCGGTGGTCGCCGAGCGCCTGCTTGAATTGCAAGAAGAGTTTGCGGCCGACGAAATCGTCGTGCTCACGGTGGCCGCGAGCTACAGGGCGCGTCTGCGTTCGTACGAATTGCTCGCGGAAGCGTTTGAACTTTCACGCCAATGAAACTCGCCGTCCGCATCCTCGATCCGCGCATCGCCGACCGCGTCGCCGACCTGATGCCGAGCTACGCGACGACAGGCAGCGCGGGTCTCGACCTGCGCGCGATGGTCGAAGCGCCGCTGACGCTCGCGCCCGGCGCGACGACGCTGGTGCCGACCGGCCTTGCGATCCACATCGAAGACCCGGGCTACGCGGCGATGATCCTGCCGCGATCGGGCTTGGGCCACAAGCACGGCATCGTGCTCGGCAATCTGGTCGGCCTAATCGACTCCGATTACCAGGGTCAGTTGATGGTCAGCGTCTGGAATCGCGGCGCGACGTCGTTCACGCTCGAACCCTTCGAGCGCATCGCGCAACTCGTGATCGTGCCGGTGGTGCAGGCCGAGTTCGAGATCGTCGACGAGTTCGAGTCCACCCATCGCGGCACGGGCGGGTTCGGCAGTTCGGGGCGCGCCTGATTCCGGCGCATGGGGTTTTGTCCGAGGAACCATGACCTGTTCCGGTCATCACAAAGCGATGCCTATATTCGAAACGACTCCGCGAAAAAAACGCCGCATCTCCTGGTGGTGGGCGCCCGTGGTCATCCTGCTCGCCCTCTGCGCGTCCTTCCTCTTTCCATGGAAGCTGAACTTCCTGCGCGACACCATCGTCTCCAAGGTGCAGAACGGCACCGGCCGCAGCTTCGCTATCGACGGCGACGTCTGGCTCTATTGGCTGCAAGGTCCGCGCGTCACGATCGATGGTCTCAGGTTGGGCAATCCGGCATGGGCATCGACGCCGCAAATGGCGAGCGTCGATCACGTCGACTCGACGATCTCCCTCGTCAGCCTGCTGCAAAAGCGCGTCGTGCTGCCGCACCTGATCGTCGACAAGCCGGTGGTGCATCTCGAAGAGTCGGCTGAGGGAAAACGCAACTGGTATTTCGACAAGGAGCAAAGCGACGCGAGCACGGCGGTCGTGATCGAAGCGATCGCGTTGCAAGAAGGCCACGTGAGCTATGTGGTCAAGCACAAGAACACCGATGTGCAGATCGACCTCGCAACGCTGAGCGGAGAGAACGTCGACAATCAAGGCGGCGGGGCCACCCGCGGCATCGGCGCCAAAGCCGCCGGCAAATGGAACGGCCTCAAGCTCGCGATCGACGCCAAAGGCGGCGACGTGCTGAAGCTGCAGGACAAGAGCACCGCCTATCCCTTCAACGCCAAGGCCACGATCGGCGCGACGCATGTCTCGGCTGACGGCACGGTCACCGGGCTCGCGGCGCTCAAGGCCGCCGATCTGAAAGTCTCGATCGCGGGCCAGAACCTGGGCGAGTGGCTGCGCATCGTCGGCGTCGCGTTGCCCGCATCGCCGCCCTATCAAACGGCCGGACACTTGCGCCTCGCCGACGGCGTCTATCACTACGACGACTTCACGGGGCGCGTGGGCGCGAGCGATATCGCGGGTTCGCTCACGTTCGAAAAACGTAGCGCGACAAGAAAGCGCCCGTTCCTGTCGGGCGCGATGGTATCGAAGCAGCTCGATCTGACCGACCTGGCTCCATTGGTCGGCAAGACGAATGGGGGTGACAAGGCCGCAGCGCAGACGGTTGCGGCCAGGTCCGACAAACTGCTGCCGCAACAAACCTTCGACACCGAAAAATGGGACACGCTAGATGCCGACGTGCGCTTCACCGCCAAGTCGATCAAGAACGCAGGCTCGATTCCCTTCGACGATCTCGACATGCACGTGTTGATGCAGGATCGCGTGTTGTCGTTTGCGCCGCTCACGTTCGGATTCGCCGACGGCAAGATGGGCGGCAGCTTTCGCTTCGATGGCAGCAGCACGCCGCTGCATGCGAAAGTCGACGCGCGCTTCACCGACCTTCGACTTTCACGCTTGACGCCCAAGCTCACCGACAGTTCGAGGGCATCGCTGGGAAGGCTCAACGGCACGGTCAAGCTCGACGGCCGCGGCAACTCGATCGGGGCGATGCTGGGGACGTCGAACGGCACCGCGCAAATCGCGATGGGTCGCGGCCAGTTGAGTTCGTTGCTGCTCGAGCTGGCCGGCCTTCAGGGACCGCAGATCGTGCGCTATCTGCTGGGCGACCAGAGCTCGCAGGTGCGCTGCGCGCTCGGCGATTTCGCGATGAGCAACGGCGACCTGACGACCAAGACCGCGTTGATCGACACCGACTTGAGCGTGATCCGGATCGACGGCAACGCCAACTTCGCAAACGAACAGTTGGATCTGAAGGTCACGCCGTTGCCCAAGCAGAAGAGCATCGTCGTGTTGCGCACACCGTTCTTTGCGAGCGGCCCATTCGCAGCGCCGAAGATCAAGCCCGATTACGGCACGTTGGCCGTACGCGGCGGAGGGGCGATCGCGCTGGGCCTGATCAATCCGATCGCGGCGCTGCTGCCTTTGATCGAAACCGCGCCGGGCAAAGACGCCGACTGCGCCGAACTGTTGGCGACGATCAAGAATGCGCCGGTGAAGAATACCGATGAGCCCTTGCCGCCGAAGAAGCGCGCGAAGTAAGCTCAACGTCGTCTCTGCGAAAACTACCTACCCAGCACCGTCATGCCAAGAGCACGGCCCGCGGCGCGCATTTCGCGATCGAGCGAGGCCAACGCCAAGCGCCGGCGCTGCGCCAGCTCGAGATAGGCGGCGTCATAAAGCGTGAGCCGATAGCGATCGGCCAGCTCCAGCGTCGTCGCCCATGCTTGACGATCCGTTTCAGGATCGATCTCGATTTCGAGCGCGCGCAAATCGAGAAGCGACGCGTCGCGGAACGCGGCGGCTATCCGTTTTTTTCGCACCGCCATTTGCAGCGCATTGGCCACTTCGAGCCGCCACAGCGAGGGCGCAACCGCGCCGGACTCGGTCACTTGATGGAGCACCGCGTCGGCGGCGGCCGAACGCTCATCGGCGAAGAACCAGGCCAGTGTGATCGAACTGTCGATCACCAGACTCACGGACGGCCCTGGTTGACGAGGTCCTTGATCTTGAGGTCGCCTAGAGTGACGCCGACCCGGCGAGCACGAATGTTCGCGGCGGCCTCCCGCGCCTTGGTACGGTCAAAGCGGGGTTCGGCTGGAACCAGCCGCGCCACCGCCTTGCCGCGCCGGGTAATCAGGATTTCCTCGCCCTCTCCGACCCAGTCCAGCAACGCGCCCAGTTTGTTCTTGGCCTCGAATGCTCCGATCTCACGCATGACAGTTCCCGAATAAGCTAGATGACCAGCTAGCTTATCTCGCGGGCGCAGCAACATCAAGCCGCGCCGCCGCGTCGTCCCTGCGAAACGAGGCCGGAGGCCGTAGTTTCGAGGAACAGCCCAGCAGGGACCCGGTGTCGTCGGTACGCTCGGAGCCGCTGGATTTCCCGCGTGCGCGGGAACGACAAACTGCGCTAGCGCCGCCGCAACACGTGCGACCACACGCCATCGGCGCCTTCGGTTTGTGAAACCAGGTCGTTGCCGGTCTGTCGCGCAAACGCCTGGAAGTCGCGCACCGAGCCGGGGTCGGTCGCCAGGACACGCAACAGGTGTCCACTCTGAATCGACGCCAGCGCCTTCTTCGCGCGCAGGATCGGCAGGGGACACAAGAGACCCTTCGCGTCCACTTCATCGTCGATTGTCAGATCAGTATCCATGTGTCGCTCAATCCATGTAATGCGTGCGTGCGGTTCATGTCGAGGTAGCCGATGTTGATGTGGTTCCGGCGCGAGTGTCGGAGTTCTGCTGGGGTGTCGATGATGATGAAGGAGATCCATCCAGGAATTCGAACGGCAGACCCCGGGAACGCATCCAGTCGGCCATCGCATAACCGGTACCGACCCGACGCGGCCGCAAGCGTTCGGGTGCGATCAACCGGAAGTCCACCAGCTCTTCGTTCAAACGGATCGTGCCGCTCGCCTCGACATGATAGGCGATGATGAGTTCATTCTTTCGCATGAACTCATAGACACCGATCAGCGTGAGCTTGTCGGCATCGAGGTTGGTCTCCTCCTTCAATTCGCGCGCCATGCCTTGTTCGGGCGTTTCGTCGGCTTCGAGAAAACCTGTGATCAGCGCGAACATTCCTTCGGCCCATTGCGCGTTGCGTGCGAGCAGGATGCGGCCCTCGTACTCCACCAGCGCGGCCAGCACCGGCAACGGGTTGTTCCAGTGAACGTAGTGACACGCCGGACAAGCCTGGCGCACGCGTCCGCCGGTCTCGCGCGTTTCGAGCGGCGACGCGCATCGAGGGCAGAAGACGTACGAATGCGAGTGGGGTTGCATCGATGCCCGCGTCGTCGTGTTGTGCCGTATTCGCTCGCGCTACTTCGCCGGCTTGTCGCCGCCCACCACCGCGTCGGCGGCTTTGCCGACGACTTTGCCCGCGACCTTGACGGTGCCGATGGCTGCGTCGGCCGCGACACCGACGGTCTTGACGGCGACCGTACCGACGGTGTCAGCAACCGGGATGACGGCGCAGCCGTCAAGCGTGAGCAACGGCGTAGAGACCGCTACCAAATACATCGTGGTTCTCATCACAACGTGTCCTCATTCACCGGCGCAGGAAGCATCGGCGGGTTCGGATGCAACCGCGCCATCGCATAGCCATCGATGTACACGCCATTGCGCAGCGCATAGGCGCGATGCCGTCCTTCGACGACGAAGCCGAAGCGGCGATAGAGCGCGATGGCCGGCTCGTTGTCGACGAAGACCGTCAGCTCGATGCGCAACACGTTCATCCAGTTGTCGGCGCGATCGATGGCGGCCGTCATCAATGCCGAGCCGATGCCGCGTCCCTGCCAGTCGTCGCGAACGGCCATGCCCAGACCCATCGCGTGACGTCGGCGTCGTGACGAACCATATGAATCCAAGCCGACATTGCCGACGACTTCATAGGCGCTGTCGGACGCGTCCGGGTCGCGGACTTCGGCGACGAGCAACATCGCACTTGAGTCGGGCTTGGCCATGCGCTCGCGCCGCGACTCGATCGAGGGGAACGGCAACTGCAAGGTGCCCGCGTATGCGACCGGTGTCGCCATGGTCGCGCTCACGGCCTCGTAGTCGGATGGCTCGGCGTGACGAATGCGCAGATGTTCGGTCCGCACTTTGGGGAGTCGCACTCTTGATCAATCACACGCGTTCTTCCACGAAGCCGCGCACCGACGCCAGCGCGGCGCCCAGCTTGTCGGGTTCGGTGCCGCCGGCCTGCGCGGTGTCGGCCTTGCCGCCGCCTTTGCCGCCGACCTGCTGCGCGACGAAGTTGACGAGATCTCCCGCCTTGACCTGCGATGTGAGGTCGGACGTGACACCAGCGATCAGGCTGACCTTGCCCGCATCGACCGAGGACAACACGATCACCGCGCTCTTCAACTTCGCCTTCAATTGATCCATCGTCTCGCGCAAGGTCTTGACGTCGGCGCCGTCGAGCTGCGTCGCGAGGACGCGCAAGCCATTGCCGTTCTTGCCCGATACGGCGATCGCCTGCGACGACAGGTCATCGCCTTGCGAGGACGCGAGCTTCGATTTCAGCCGCGCGAGTTCGCGTTCGAGCGACTTCACGTTCTCGAGGATCTGTCCGATGCGTTGCGTGACTTCTTCCGGTTGCGCCTTCAACGCGGACGCGGCTTCGTGTACACGCGTGTCCAGCGCCTGCACGACCGCCAGCGCGTTCTCGCCGGTGACCGCTTCGATGCGGCGCACGCCGGCGGCCACGCCGCCTTCGGATACGATCTTGAAGAGGCCGATGTCGCCGGTGCGCGCGACATGCGTGCCGCCGCACAGTTCGTGCGATGTGCCGATCTCGAGCGTGCGCACCACGTCGCCGTATTTCTCGCCGAACAACGCCATCGCGCCCTTCTTCACCGCGTCGTCGAACGGCAGCACGTTGACGCGCGTGGCGATGTTGGCCAGCACTTCCTTGTTGACGATGGTTTCGACACGGCGAATTTCGTCCGCGCTGATCGGCGCGTTGTGCGAGAAGTCGAAGCGCGTCTTGCTTGCATCGACCAGCGAGCCGCGCTGCTGCACGTGGGTGCCGAGCACGTCGCGCAGGGCCTTGTGCATCAGGTGCGTGGCCGAATGATTGCGGACCGTGGCTGCGCGGCGTTCGGCGTCGACTGCCGCATCGATCGCGTCGCCAACCTTCAACTCGCCGCGCGACAGGCGACCGTGATGGCCGAACACTTCGGTCTGAATCTTCTGCGTGTCGCCGACATCGAATTGCGCGCTCGCGTTCGAGAGCCGACCCGCATCGCCGATTTGTCCGCCCGACTCCGCATAGAACGGCGTGCGGTCCAGCACGATCACGGCGTTCTCGTCGGAAGCGACGCGATCGACCGAAGTGCCGGCGACATAGATCGCGATGACGCTGGCGTGCTCGTGCAGTTGCTCGTAGCCGGTGAACTCGGTTTTCGCGCCGCCATACTCGACGCCGCCTGCCGTCTTGAACTTGCCCGCCGCGCGCGCCTGCGTGCGCTGGCGATCCATCTCAGCGTCGAAGCCCGCCATGTCGACCGTGACCTCGCGCTCGCGACAGATGTCGGCCGTGAGGTCGACCGGGAAACCATACGTGTCGTAGAGCGTGAACGCGACCTTCCCGGCCAGAGAGCCGCCCTTGCCGACATGCGTGAGCTCGGCATCGAGAATCTTCATCCCGTTCTCCAGCGTCTCGCCGAAGCGTTCTTCTTCCTGCTTCAACTCGCTCGCGATGCGCTCGCGCTGCTCGACGAGTTCGGGATAGGCGCCGCCCATTTCGCCGGCAAGGTCGGCGACCAGCCTGTGAAAGAAGGGTTGCGTCTGCCCGAGCTTGTGACCGTGCCGGAGCGCGCGACGTACGATGCGACGAAGCACATAGCCGCGTCCCTCGTTGCTCGGAATGACGCCGTCGGCGATCAGAAACGAACACGCGCGAATGTGATCTGCGATCACCTTCAATGAATTGTCGGCGAGGTCTTTCGTGCCGGTCTCGCGTGCAGCCGCCGCGATCAACTGTTGAAAGAGATCGATCTCGTAGTTGCTGTGCGCATGCTGGAGCACCGCCGACAAACGCTCGAGGCCCATGCCGGTATCGACCGAAGGTTTGGGCAGCTTGTGCAGCGTGCCCGACTCGTCGCGATTGAACTGCATGAAGACGAGGTTCCAGATCTCGATGTAGCGATCGCCATCGGCCTCGGGCGATCCCGGCGGCCCGCCCCAGATATCGGGTCCGTGGTCGAAGAAGATCTCGCTGCACGGGCCGCACGGGCCGGTGTCGCCCATCGTCCAGAAGTTGTCGCTCTCGAACGCCTTGCCGCCGGGCTTGTCGCCGATGCGTATGCAACGCTCGGCCGGTACGCCGATGTCTTTGGTCCACAGGTCGAAGGCCTCGTCGTCGTCGATGTAAACCGTGGTCCACAGCTTGTCCTTCGGCAGCCCATAGACTTCCGTGATCAACTTCCACGCGTAGCGGATCGCATCGCGTTTGAAGTAGTCGCCGAAGCTGAAGTTGCCCAGCATCTCGAAGAAGGTGTGATGACGCGCCGTATAGCCGACGTTCTCGAGATCGTTGTGCTTGCCGCCCGCGCGCACGCACTTCTGCGATGTGGTCGCGCGCACGTACGGTCGCTGCTCGACGCCGGTGAACACGTCCTTGAACTGGTTCATCCCCGCGTTGGTGAACAGCAGGGTCGGGTCGTTGCCCGGCACCAGCGACGACGAGCGCACGATGGTGTGCCCTTCGGCTTCGAAGAACTTGAGGAACTTGTCGCGAATTTCGGCGGACTTCAATTGCTTTTTCCTGACTAGATGATCGTGACGTTCGCAGCCCTGGCCGCGCGTTTCAACTCGTCGTCATGAGTGGCGAGACCGATGCCTTCACGCGCGGCGAGATCGAGATAAAGCGCATCGTAAACCGTGAGCCGATGGCGTGCGGCCAGTTGGTGAATTTCAGCCGAGTCCATCGGCCGAAGATTGCACATGAACGTCGGGTTCATCGGGCGCCGCGCCGCTGCGCGTCGTGCGTGGCTTCCTCTTTCGACGCGGGCTGCAGCCAACCACCCGAGAAACCCGCTCTCCGCAGCCCGGCCGCGATCGGTGGGCAGCCGCACATCAACCGCCACACCAGGCCGCTGCGGTAGTTCTCGATCATCAGCACGATCGGCCCCTGGTTCAATCCGAAATGCCACGGTGACATCCAGCCGGAGTCGCCCGCCGCGAGGTGCAGGGTCGGATTGAACGAACAGGTGAAGCCGTATCCACTCGCCTCGTCGTACATCGCCTGGGCCAGATGGCGAATGGTTGGCATCACCAATTCGGGCGCGAACGGCAACGACGCGATCGCGGCCCACGGCGCCACCGTGCCATCGTCGGGCCCATCGGGGGCGCCGCGCGCGCGATAGCCGAAGAACTTGCGCTCGTGACCATCGACCTCGAGCGTCAATGGCCCCGGGCCATCGCACGCGGTCAGACCCCAGCACTGACCGTGATAGTCGGCGAAGCGCCGCGGGTTGTCCTGCGCATAGCGGCAATGCACATAAGTCGCGCGCCTGCTGTTCTCGAAATAATCGATCTGACGCCGCGCCATATACGCGTCCTGTATGTCGCGAAAGTCTATCCAGATGTGCGAGAACTGGTGAATGAACAGCGGGCCGGCGTAAACATACGACTGCTCGTAGGCCGTTCTCCAGCGATAGCTCGACAGCCACTGCGCATACGCGTCCTGCGTCACCGGATGGGTGGGCGAACCGAGCGCGAGCATGTACAGCAGCAGCGCCTCGTTGTAGCCCGTCCAACGCCAGGGCAAAAAGCCCTGCTCGGGCGTCCAGCCCATGCTGATGGTGGCCTCGCCATTGCGCGCCCACGCCCAGTCCACTCGTTCATAGATCGCCTGCGCGGTGGCGCGGATCTCGTCTTCTTTCGCGTCGTCGCGATCGAAGTAACGGGCGGCGGTGAGCATGCCGGCGACCAGCAACGCCGTGTCGATCGTGGACAGCTCGCTGTCCCAGACGCGCTCGCCCGTCTCCACGTGCAGGAAGTGATAGAAGAACCCGCGATAGCCCACGCCGCGGGAGGCGCCCGACTGGTCGGCTCGGTCGAAGAAGCGCAGCGCGGCAAGCGTGCGGGCTATGGCCTCGTCGCGCGTCATCCAGTGACGCTCGACCGCCACCCCATACGCGGTCAGCGCAAAGCCGACCGCGGCGATGCTGCACGGACTGTCGGGCTGGGTCGAGTCGCGGATCAGTCCGTTCGCGGTGTTGCAGGACTCGGCAAAAAACCGGAACGAGTCTTGCTGAATTTTTTCCAGCAGCGCATCGTCGCTGCGATGGTGCAAGCCGGGCAGCGCCGATTCATCGCGATCCATCATCGGCTCCGATCGCATCGATGCGGTCGGTGCAGATCGCATCGACGCGCCAATCGAAGAGGATGTTCAGGCGCGCGAGATCGTTGACCGTATAAGCGAGGATCGCGAAGCCCGCAGCGTGAAGCCGCTCGACGCTCGCGCGGTTTAGGTGTTCATGATCGGCATGCACGCTGATGCAGTCGAGAGCGAGCGCCTGTTCGATGTCGCTATCGGCGAACTGTTCGACGAGCAGCCCGCGCGCGATATGGGGCGCGGCTTCGCGCGCGGCGACGAGCGCCTCGACGCTGAACGATGAGAACAGCGGCAACGCGCCGGCTTCGGCGGCTGCGCCGTGTCGATCGGCGAACAGACGCGCCGTCGTCTCCGCAACGATGCGTCCGGTCTGCCGGTCCGCTCCATTCGATGGCTTGATCTCGACGTTCATCCAGACGCGATGCGCGCGGCAGAAGCGGACCACGTCTTCGTACAGCGGCACCGGCTCGCCTGCGAAGCGTTCGGGGTCGAACCACGAGCCCGCATCGCATCGCACGAGGTCAGCCGAAGGCGTCTCGGCCACGCGACCCTCGCCCGCGATCGTGCGACCGAAGTCCGGATCGTGCATCAACACCGGCACGTCGTCGGCTGCAAGCATCACGTCGAACTCGATCCCGCGATAACCGTGCGCGATGCCCGCGCGAATCGCCGCGATCGTGTTCTCGGGCGCAAGCGACCCGCCGCCACGATGTGCGAGCCGGCGCGGACCCGGCCAGAGGGGTCGCGTCATTTCTTCGCCTCGCTGCCTCGCTTCACTGCGTCGCCTCACTACGTCGCTTCACTGCTTCGCTTCACTGCGTCGCTTCACTGCGTCGCTTCATTTCTTCGCCCCGATCAGGCGCGCGTCGATCACGTCTTGCCTGCAGGCGCCTTCTTCGCGACCGGCTTCTTCGTTTCCTTCGACGATGCCGGCGCGCGTGCGGGGCCTGCTGATCCCTTCATCGCGATGTCGCCCAGACGCACCGCGTCGTCGAGCCCCTGCTTAGGCGGCTTTTGTCCGGACCACACCGCGTCGAGTTGCGCATCCATGACCTCGCGAACCTTGTCGTAGTTGGGTAGCCGGATGCCGCGCGTGACCGCGCTCTGAGAGGTCGCAGCCGACTTCATGATGCCGGCGAGCCCGGGCAGCTTGTCGTAGAAGCCGGTGCGCTCGGACGCGACGTAAGCCGCGTTGGTCCACGGCAAGCTGCCGGTTTTCTGATGCCATTCGGCGGCCACCACGGGTGTAACGAGATAGGCGAGGAAAGTCGCGATGCCGTTGTAGACATCGCGCGAGCGCCCTTCGATCGCCCACAGCGCCGAGCCGCCGACCAACGTGTTGACGGGTTGACGCGCACCCTCTTCATAGAACGGCAGCGGCGCGACGCCGATCTCGAACTTCGCCGCCTTGCGAATATCGCCGAGCGACGCGCTCGCGGTGGTGAGCACGCCGCATTCGCCCGACGCGAAGCGCGCGTCGCCTTCGTCTCCATGACCTTGAGGCACATAGAGTTCGCTCTTGACCCAGCTCGTCATCAGCGCAATGTGGCGCACGTGAAGCAGATCGTTGAAGGTCAGCGTGGCATTGGGGCCGTCGAGCCCGTTGTTTTTCGTCGCGATCGCTTCGCCGTGCAACGCGCCGAGATTCTCGATGTGGATCCACACCTGATCGCTCGACGTGTAGCTGCACTTGATGCCGCGACCCAGGTCCTGAATCGCGATCAACTGTTTTTGCAAGTCGCGCCAGGTCGCCGGAGGTTGGTCGGTCGGCACGCCGTATTGCGCGTACACGCTCTTGTTGTAGAGCAGGACCGGAACCGAGGCCTCGAGCGGAAATGCGCGTAGGCGATTGCGCTCGTCTTTCATGAACGTGACGGCCGCGGGAAGGAAGAAATCGAAATCCTTCGACCTCGCGAGCGGAACGATTTCGTGGATAGCCCTGGTGCTGTTCTTCACCGCAACCAACTCTCCGCTCTGCACGTCGCTGACCTGCAGGAGATCGGGCCCGGTCGACGACTTCAACGCGGCGATCCCCGCAGCGGTCGTTGCCTTGTCGTCACCCTTGTATTCGAGTTCGACGTGATAGTTCTTCTGCTCGGTGTTGAAGCGCTCGACGATCGCCGTGAAGGTCTCGGCGGGCACGCCGGTCATCGCATGCCATATGCGCACCTCGGTCGCCGCGCGCGCGGCGTGCGGCAGCGTGGTTGCGCACGCGCACGCGATTGCAGCGGCGAGTGAGAAACGAACACGATAGTGAAGCGAACAGCGAAGTGAAGCGCGAGCGCGACCCGAATGCATCAGGGTTCCTTGTTCGGTTGAAGAGGAGGCGGATTATAGTCAGGCCCCTCGCCCTCCCGAACACAACAATGGAATCCAGCTCTCGGTCGCGCCGCACGCCATCGGTACTCGAAGGCGTCCGCGTCCTCGACCTCACGCGCGTGCTCGCGGGACCTTACTGCGCGCAGAACCTCGCCGACCTCGGTGCCGACGTCATCAAGGTCGAGCGGCCCGCTTCGGCTTCGCACGACGGCGGCGACGACACACGCGCATGGGGGCCGCCGTATGTGAAGGACGAGGACGGCAACGACACCGAAGTGTCGACCTACTACGTCGCGGCCAATCGCGGCAAGCGGTCGATCGCGCTCGATCTCGCGAGTGCCGAGGGGCAGCGCACGGTCCGCGAGCTCGCGATGATCAGCGACGTGGTGATCGAGAACTACAAGGTCGGGCAGCTCGCGAAGTACGGACTCGACTACGCAGCGCTCGCGAAGGGCAAGCCCGGCCTGATCTATTGCTCGATCACGGGCTTCGGACAGACCGGACCGTGGGCGCGACGACCCGGCTACGATTTCATCGTGCAGGGCCTGTCGGGCTTCATGTCGATTACCGGCGAGCGCGAAGACGCATGCCCGCATTGCCACGGCGGCCCGCCCCAGAAGGCGGGCATCGCGATCAGCGATCTGCTGACCGGCATCCATGCGACGACCGCGATCCTCGCGGCGCTGCTTCACGTGCGCAAGACCGGTCAGGGGCAACACATCGACATGGCGCTGCTCGACGTGATGATCGCGACCATGGCCAACATGAATACCGCGTATCTCGATAGCGGCACGGTGCCGGGCCGCGCGGGTAATGCGCACGTCAGCATCGTGCCGTATCAGGTGTTCGCATGCGCCGACGGCCACCTGATCCTCGCGGTCGGCAACGACATCCAGTTTCGACGCTTCTGCGAAGCCGCGGGTTGCGCGGGGCTTGCCGAGGATGCGCGCTTCGCGACCAATCCCGCGCGCGTGCAGAATCGCGATGTGCTGGTCCCGTTGCTCGAAGCAATCCTGATGGGCCGCAGCAAGCACGAGTGGATCGCGAAGCTCGAAGCGGCCGACGTGCCGTGCGGTGCTATCGACAACATCGCCGAAGTGTTCGAGAACCCGCAAGTGCAGGCGCGCGCGATGAAGATCGCTTTGCCGCATGCGCTCGCGGGCCATGTGTCGCTGGTGGCCAACCCGATGCGGATGTCCGCGACGCCGCCGCGCTACGACTTGCCGCCGCCGATGCTCGATGAACACCGCGAGGCGATCCTGGCCATGCTGCGCAAGCCGCCATGACGCGGCGATCTCGATGGCTTGCTTCAGCGCCTGCGCGTCAGACTGCGGCGCCGCCGGCTTGCAGCGCGAAACTTCCTATCGCACGCCGACCTGAAGGCGATGCATGCCGAGCGCCCGCCGAAGACGGAGCCTCGGCGGGGCTGAGAACAATGCTGGATGCCTCGATCGCGTAGATCAGCGCGCGCCGATGCTGTTTCGTCATGAAGGTCTCTCCTCCGCCCGCAAGCACGATGTCGCGCGGATCGGAGTCGAGCGTGATCCAGACGCAACCCTGGCTGCAATCGATCTGAATTCCGGAAGCATCGGAGATGCTGAAGATCGTCTTTTGTGGAAGAGAAATTTCGTAATCGCCAGAATCGGTGTTCATGGGGTCACTCCTTTCGCATTCTCAATGCGTATGACTATACTGGCGCTTTCTCCATAGGCAACCGGCAATATCGAATGCGTAGCATGCAGCCGAGGAATGCGAAACCTGTCAGACCATCGTTGTCCGGCGTCGCGCCACGTTCGGAACGGATGCGCCTGGACTTGCTGCCCACCTTCGAAGCCGCCGCGCGCACGCTGAGCTTCACGCGCGCCGGCGCGGAACTCTTTCTGACCCAGTCGGCGGTGAGCCGCCAGATCCAGCAGCTCGAGGCCGGTCTGCAGGCGCCGCTTTTCGAGCGCCGTCATCGCTCCCTGGTCCTGACGCAGGCAGGTCAGGTGATGTATCGCGCCGTGACCGACAGCCTGGAGCGCCTGCGCGACGCCGCTGCCCGCGCGCGCGCGACCACGCCCATGCGTCAGGTGGCCATCACCTGCACACCGGGCTTCGCCTCGCTATGGCTGATCCCGCGCCTGTCGCGTTTCACGGCCAATCATCCCCAGGTGGACGTGCGCATCTCGGCCACCGTCGAGATGCTGGACCTGGAGCGCAGCCGAATCGATGTGGCGGTCCGCTTCGTGCCGAGCCGTCTGTCCGAAGGCATAACGCTCTTCGAGGAAGAAGTGCAACCGATGTGCGCGCCGCAGCTTGCAAAAGACAAGACGCGTCCGCTCCGGACTCCGGCCGACCTGGCGCATCACACGCTTCTGACGGTGGACATGCCGCATGGCGATTCGCTGATGACGGACTGGGAGCCGTGGCTCAAGGTGATGGGTCTCGAAGAGATGCGTATGAAGAACACGCTGCGCTTTACCCAGTACGCGGATGCCGTGACGGCGGCGTTGGCGGGTCACGGTGTCGTGATCGGTCGCCTGCCTCTTCTGAACGGACTCGCGAAGCAAGGCAAGCTGGTCGCACCCTTTCGCGGTCGCGCTGCCACCCGGCGCGGCTACTACATGGAGGTGGCGAAACACGCGGCCGACAATGCGGACGCACAGGACTTCGTGCGCTGGCTGATGTCCGAAGCGGAGCTCGCCAAGGCCGAGGAAGTCTCGAAGCGATGATCGCTCGGGCCACAGAACATGCCTGTAACGCCATCGCGCGATCTACGGCCTCGCCAGGCCCGACGCATCGAACTTTGGATTGGTCAGCGCGTTGAGCACGTGATCGCGCCACGCGCCATCGATGAACAGGTAGTTCGCAGCCAGCCCTTCCCGCATGAACCCAAGTCGCGCGAGCAGCGCCGCGCTGCGCTGGTTCTCGGGGACATGGTTGGCCTGCACGCGATGCAGCGCCTTGACCTCGAACATGTAGCGAATCGCTTCTTTGAGCGCCTCATGCATCAAACCTTTGCCTTCGTACGCGGCATCGATTTGGTAGCCGAGGATGCACGACTGGAACGGTCCGCGAAAAATCTGCGAGAAGCCGATGCGTCCGATCACGATGCGGCTGTCCGCAATCGATGCATCGAAGAGGTCGAAGCGCACCGAGCGGTCGGCCGCGAAGTCGTCGATGCTGCGCGCGATGCCGCGTTCCCAGAACGCGACGCTGCAGAAGTCCGGCGGTGCGGGCGGATCCCAGCGCGCGAAGTGTTCGCGGTTGCGCTCGAAGAACGCGACCATCCCGGCTTCGTGGCCGGGCCGCGTATGCGCGATGCGCAGCCGCGGCGTGACGAGGACCGGCAACTCGCCGCTGATCAAGCGATCCGGCACGCTTCGTCGAACGGCAAACGCGGGCTGCGCGGAAAAAGCTTTTCGGGGTTGCCGTATCCGAGGCTGCAGATGAAGTTGGACTTGATCTTCGTGCCTGCGAAGAACGCTTCGTCGACCCTGGCGTTGTCGAAGCCCGACATCGGTCCGGTGTCGATGCCGAGCGCACGCGCTGCGAGAATCAGATACGCGCCCTGCAAGCTGGAATTACGAAACGCGGTGGCTTCGATCAGCGCGGGCTTGCCGGCAAACCAACTGCGCGCGTCGTCGTGCGGAAACAGCTTCGGCAGCTTTTCGTAGAATTCCATGTCCATGCCGATGATCGCGACGACCGGCGCCATCGTCTTGGCGCGATTCTTTTCCGACAACGCAGGCTTGAGTTTTTCCTTCGCCTCGGCCGATCGCACGAACACGACGCGCGCCGGACAGCAGTTCGCCGAGGTCGGTCCCATCTTCCACAAGTCGTAGAGCGCATGCAGTTGCGCATCGCTGACAGCCTTGTCGATCCACGCATTGTGCGTGCGCGCGTGACGAAACAGTTGATCGAGCGCAGCGTCGGGAGTCGACGTGTGATGCGCCTGGAAGTTCGGATCGGCCATGACCATTTTTCTCCGGTTATTGCGACGCCAGCGCCTCGCGCACGAATTCGAGCCGGTCCTGCCCGAAGAACATCGCGTTGCCGACGAAGAAAGTCGGCGCGCCGAAGACGCCGCGTGCGACCGCCCCCTCGGTCGTTGCCTTCAACGCCGCTTTGACTTCCGGGTCGGTGATCTCGGCCATCACCATCGCCGCATCGAGCTTGGCTTCGTGCAGCACGCCCGCGACCACCGAAGCATCGTTCATGTCGCATCGATCGACCCAGATGGCATGAAAGACCGCATCGAGGTAGGCATGAAAGCGCTCGGGATGTCGCAACTGCAACGCGGTCGCGCCGCGCATCAAGAGCAGCGTGTTGATCGGGAAATAGGGATTGCGCCGAAACGCGATGTTGGCGCGCTTCGCATGGCGCTCGAGGTCGTCGAAAACGTAGCGACCCTTGGCGGGAATGCTCGCCGGCGACGTGTTACCGGTGGCCTGGAAGATCGCGCCGAGCAGTATCGGGCGATAGATCAGCGTCGCTCCGGTTTCCGTGCAGATACGCGGCAACTGCATGGCCGCGAGATACGACGCCGGGCTGCCGACGTCGAAAAAGAATTCCACTTCCTTGTTCATCGTGATCGATTCATGAGGCTCCCTCCCCTTCAAGGGGAGGATTGGGATGGGATGGGTGGAGCCTACCAGCGTTCGATCCAGGGACGCAGATCGAGTTCGAAAGTCCATGCATCGCGCGGCTGCTTGTGCAGATACCAGTAATTCTCGGCGATGTGCTCGGGATCGAGGATGCCGTCGTTCTGCTTCAAAGCATAGCGCTCCGGGAATTGGGTACGGATGAATTCGGTGTCGATCGCACCGTCGATGATGAGGTGCGCGACGTGGATGTTCTTCGGACCGAGTTCGCGCGCCATGCTTTGCGCCAGCGCGCGCAACGCGTGCTTGGCGCCCGCGAACGCCGCGAAGTGGGCTGAGCCGCGCAGCGACGCGGTCGCGCCGGTGAAGAGCATCGTGCCGCGGCCGCGAACCACCATGCGCCTGGCAACCTCTCGCGCCGTGAGGAAGCCTGCGAGGCACGCCATCTCCCAGATCTTGAAATACTTGCGCGCGGTTTCGTCGAGAATGCCCGACGGCGCGTTGGCGCCGATGTTGAAGACGTACACCTCGATCGCACCGACATCGCGCTCGATCGCATCGACCATCGCGATCACGGCTTCTTCGTCGCGTGCGTCCACACCAAAGGGATGCGCCACGCCGCCTGCTGCATGAATCGCAGCGACCAGCGGCGCGAGCTTGTCGGCGTGGCGCCTGACGACGCAGGTCGCAAAACCTTCGCGCGCGAAGCGCCGCGCGATCGCTCCGCCGGTCGCGTCGCCCGCGCCGATGATCAGGGCTGCCTTGCTGGAATCGCTCATTGGAGAATCGCAGTGCGCGTTCGTAGTGTGACGCGTCACGCTACCTTAGCGCAACGAACGAGAACGCGATCGCAGGACCGATTTATGGATTCTTTGCATTACGAATGGCGCCACGCTGGAGGATCAGTAAGTCTCGAAATGCAGACGCCCCGACTGCTTCATCTGCGCGTGCAGCTCCGTCCAGGCTATGCCCTCCTTCGCGCAGATGTCGCGTAGGGCGTCGAGCACGCCCACCTCCATGCCCTTCAACCCGCACACATAGATGCAGGTGTTGTCGTCGCGCATGAGGGCTGCAATGTCGGACGCGCGCTCGCGCATCAGGTGCTGCACGTAGCGTTTGGGTTGTCCCTCAGCTCCGTCGGCGCGAGAGAACGCAAAATTGATGTCGATGAATTCCTTCGGCAGGTTCATCAACGGCCCGAAGTACGGCAACTCCTTTTGCGTGCGCGCGCCGAAGAACAGCATCAGCTTGCCGCCCTCGTTCAACGCCACGCGACGACGCCGGCGCTCGGTCATCGCGCGCATCGGCGCGCTGCCGGTGCCGGTGCAGATCATGATGAGGTTCGAGCCTGCGTGATTTGGCATCAGGAAGCTGGTTCCGAACGGGCCGATCACCTTGACCTCGTCGCCCTTCTTCAGATCGCAGACGTAATTGGACGCGACCCCGCGCACCGGATTGCCGTCGTAGTCGGCGGTCACGCGCTTCACGGTCAGCGACACGTTGTTGTAGCCGGGCCGCTCGCCGTCGCGCGGGCTTGCGATCGAGTATTGGCGCGCGTGATGCGCCTTGCCGCGCGCATCGCTGCCCGGCGGCAGGATGCCGATCGACTGGCCTTCGAGAACCGGGAACGGCGTGCCGCCGAAGTCGAGCACGATGTGATGCGTGTCGCTCTCGGTGCCGAGCTCCGTCACGCGGAAGTTGCCCGCGACGGTTGCCGTGATCGGCGACTTGTGGCCGTAGAGATTCACGTAGGGGTGGGAAGCCGACCACGGCGGAACCTGCGACCCCGAGCGCGGGTCGGCGAGTTGACTCTCGTCGCGTTCGAGCGCGACTTCTTCGTCGGCCGCGCTGGTTGAGTCATGCGGTTCGAGGAGCGAGGCCTCGATCGACTTCTCGGCAGGTAGTTCGTCCCATGCGAATTGCTCATCGATGCTGTATGCATCGGCGCGCATCACCGTGCGCCAGTTGTCGATCGAGCCGGTCGGACAAGGCGAGATGCACGCCATACATAAGTTGCATTTGCTCGCATCGACCACGTAGTTGTTCGCGTCGTGCGTGATCGCATCGACCGGACAAGTCTCTTCGCAGGTGTTGCAGCGAATGCAGATCTCGGGATCGATCAGATGCTGCTTGAGGACGTCACCGGTAGATATGCTCATGGAGTTCAGCAACTCAATTGAATCTCACGTATTCGAAATCGATTGCCTGCTTGTTGATGCCCATGGGCGGCGGCGCAATCCAGTTGGCGAACTTGCCCGGCTCGGCGACGCGGCCCATCAGCGACGCGACGAAGGCGCGATCTTCGGCCGACGGCAACCACTCGCGCTCGTGCGCAGCCCACTCGGCCTCGCTGACGACGCGTCCATCGGGACTCACGCGCCCGTTCGACAACGAACCGATGCGGCGATTGAAGGCCTTGTGCGGCACGATCAATCGGTGCGGCAGCCGCGCCTTTTCGAACACCTTGTTCCAGCGATTGATACCGCCGATCGAGTCCTTGATGAAGTCGTCGCGCAGCACTTCGTTCAACGCGTTCAGCATCGGCACCTCGCGCTCGACGAGACGTCCATCCTGTACCGCGAGCACCTTGTAGGTCTGTCCTTGCAGACGATGATCGTCGCCGCGCTTGGTCTCTTCGTAGCGGCCCTTCAGACCCGAGTTGTAGAAGATCGCCGCGTTGCTGGACTCGTCGGCGCCGAACAGATCGATCGTCACCGAATAATGAAAATTCAGGTAGCGCTGCAAGGTGGGTATATCGATGACGCCGGCCGCGCGGATCTTTTGCGGATCGTCCGTCTTCAATTGATGGATCACTTCGCAGGTGCGCGCGATCACGCGCGACACGCCTGACTCGCCCACGAACATGTGATGCGCTTCTTCGGTCAGCATGAACTTGGTGGTGCGCGCGAGCGGATCGAATCCGCTCTCGGCCAACGCATTGAGCTGGAACTTTCCGTCACGATCGGTGAAATACGTGAACATGTAGAACGCCAGCCAGTCGGGCGTCTTCTCGTTGAATGCGCCCAGGATGCGCGGGTTGTCGACGTCGCCCGAGTTGCGATGGAGCAGCGCTTCGGCTTCTTCGCGGCCGTCGCGACCGAAGTATTTGTGCAGCAGATAGACCATCGCCCACAGGTGGCGGCCTTCCTCGACGTTGATCTGGAAGAGATTGCGCAGGTCGTACATCGACGGCGCAGTCAGGCCCAGGTGCCGCTGCTGCTCGACCGACGCGGGCTCGGTGTCGCCCTGCGTGACGATGATGCGACGCAGGTTGGCGCGATGCTCGCCGGGCACGTCCTGCCATGCGTCGCGACCGAGGTTCTCGCCGAAGTTGATCTTGCGTCCGGCCTCCGCAGGATTGAGAAAGATGCCCCAACGGTACTCGGGCATCTTGACGTGATCGAAGTGGGCCCAGCCGCTCGGCTCCACGCTGGTCGCGGTGCGCAGGTACACGTCGTGGTTGTGCGAGCCGTCAGGGCCCATGTCCTGCCACCAGTTGAGGAACTCGGGCTGCCAGTGCTCGAGCGCGCGTTGCAGCGTCTTGTCTTCGGTGAGGTTGACGTTGTTGGGGATCTTGGTGCTGTAGTCGATGGCGGACATTGCGGCTCCTGATTGCGAATATTGCTCAGCGAAGCGAAATTGGGTCCCGGCCTGCGCCGGGATGACCGCATGCCGGCCTCACACGCGGTTCCAGTCGAACTGCGTCTTCTCGCCTTTGCCGTAGAGCTTCAGCGCGCCCTTCTCGCCGACCGCGTTGGGTCGGATGAAGATCCAGTTCTGCCACGCGGTCAGGCGGCCGAACACGCGCGTGAACATCGTCTCCTTGCCGTTGAAGCGCAGGTTCGCTTCCATGCCGGTCAGGGCGTCGGGCGACATCGTCGCGCGTTCTTCGAGAGCGATGCGGATTTCGTCGTCCCAGTCGATGTCGTCGGGCGCGGAGGTGACGAGGCCGATCTTCAACGCGGCATCGGCGTCAAGCGCTTCGCCCGATTTCGCCCGCACCGCTTCGAGCGCGGACTCTTCATCGTAGAAGCGACGGCCCAGGCGCGATTGATCGGTCGCCATCGGATAGATGCCGAAGTTCATCTCGTTGACCATGATGGTCGGCGCGCGCTCGGAGGCATCGGGCAACGCGAGCATGTAGCTGCGGTCGCAAGCCAGCGCGAGTTCCAGGAGCGTCCCCGCGAAGCACGAGCCTTCGTCGATCAACGCGAACAACGAGCGCGACGACACGTCGAGGCGCGACAAGGTGCGGCGCATGAAGCCGATGGTCTCGCGCACGAACCAGTGGTCGTTGTGCTTCATCGACACCGCGTCGGATGCGAGCACCGCCGCGGCATCGCCCGAGGTCTTCAACACCCACGTGCCGATGTCGAGCTCGTTGGTGCGCATGGCGAGGATCGCGTCGTCGAGATCGCGCGAGACGGCCAGCGGCCACCACGCGGCGCCGGCCGCGACGATCGCGTCGATCTCGTCGGGCTGCGGTCCCTCTGGCGCCTTGATGGTGAAGGTCGCCATGCGCTTGCCTCGATCGATCGCGACCTCGACATGCGAGTAGCGCAACGCATCGGCCTCGACGGTTCGCTCGATCTTCGTGAGCGCGACTCCTTTCGCGTCGGCCGGACGATCGCTCTGCTCGGCCAACGCGGCGGCGCGCTCGGCAACTTTTTGTGCGAACACCGCAGGCTTCGCGATCTCGTCGACCAGCCGCCACTCTTTCGCGCGCGCGCCGCGCACGCCTTCGGTGGTCGTGCAGAACACGTCAGCGAGATCGTGGCGTACGTGACGCTTGTCGGTCACGCGGGTCAGACCGCCGGTGCCGGGCAATACACCGAGCAGCGGAACTTCGGGCAGGCTCACGGCCGAAGAACGATCGTCGACCAGAATGATTTCATCGCACGCCAGCGCGAGTTCGTAGCCGCCGCCCGCGCATGCGCCGTTGACGGCAGCGATGAACTTCAATCCCGAATGCGCGCTCGAGTCTTCAAGTCCGTTGCGGGTCTCGTTGGTGAACTTGCAGAAGTTGACCTTCCACGCATGCGGCGAAACGCCGAGCATGAAGATGTTGGCGCCCGAGCAGAAGATGCGGTCCTTCAAACTCGTGACGACCACGCTGCGCACTTCGGGATGTTCGAAGCGGATGCGATTGATCGCATCGTTCAGTTCGATATCGACGCCGAGGTCGTAGCTGTTGAGCTTGAGCTTGTAGCCCGGCCGCACGCCGGCTTCTTCGTCGATGTCGAGGCTGAGGGTCGCGACCGGTCCATCGAACTTGAGCGACCAGTGCCGGTAGCGCGAGGGCTCGGTGCGATAGTCGACGGGCGCAATCGTCGCAGCGTCGGCGACGGGCCGCACAGGGGTGGACACGCTGGGGGAAGTCAATTCAGCAGTTTCCATCGATGTCTCCTCATGGATATTCATGCGCCGCAGACATGCAGAGTGATGCAGGCTCGCTAACGAACAGGCAACATTTTGCTGAATTATTGAAGGGGCGGTCAACCAATTTATAGCACTTTATTGCATCTCGCCGGTTCCGAGGCCAATCGGTCGACCGATCGCTTGCGACAGCGCGTCCGCAAGAGCCGCATAGCATGCCTCGATCGGCTTGTCCGAAGTGTCGAACGTCAGATCGGCCTTGCCGTAGAAGGCGGCACGCCCGGCAAGAATGCGCTTGAGGTCGTCCATCGCTTCGGCATGACCCGCCATCGGCCGCATGTCGCCTTGCGCCAGCACGCGTTGCATGTGTTCGCTCGGCGCCGCCTTCAACCAAACGGTATAGCAGTGCGACAGCAGCAGGTTGAACGTTGCGGGGTCTGACACGATGCCGCCCGGCGTCGCGATCACGGCTTCGGGATGGAGCTGCACGACTTCTTCGAGCGCGCGGCGTTCGTAGCGGCGGTAGGCCGCGGGCCCGAGCAGGTTGTGGATCTCGGAAAGACCATAGCCCGCGACTCTTTCGATCTCGCGATTGAGTTCGACGAAGGGCACGCCCATGTCTTCGGCGAGCCTGCGACCGATCGTGGACTTGCCCGCACCGCGCAGACCGATCAGCGCGATCCTTTGCAGGCGCGCCTCAGGCCGCGAGCCGGTACCGAAGAGGTCGGTGAGCGCCAGCCGCGCCCGTCGCAAATCCTTGTCGTTGCGCCCGCGTATCAGTTCGCGAATCAACAACCATTCCGGAGAGTTGATGTCGTCCCCCAGGAGATCGGCGGGCACGCATTCGAGCGCGGCCGCGACCTGACGCAACACCAGCACCGAAGCATTGCCTACGCCGAGTTCGAGATTCGCGAGGTGCCTCTCGGAGACCGACGACGCCATCGCGAGCGAGCGTCGCGTCATCCCCTTCCTCGCGCGCAAGCTTCGCACGCGCTCGCCCAGCGCGATCAGGAAGGGCTCTCTTCGTGACGCGTCAGCAGCCTCTGCGGCGGCCGGCGCAGCGCGTCCGTTGCCCGCGCTTTCCCTGATGGTCATGGTGTGTGACTTCCTCCAGAATCCTGTGGCGCACCATCCAAACGCGCGCACCAGATGCAACATAATGCTTGACGCTGATCCAGCCGGCCCTTAAGTTTCAGCCAGCGGCGTGAATTATTCAACATGCGCAGCATAAAGAGAATGCTCATGCGGGACGCAACATGATCGCCGCAGCCCAGGGAGACGATGCATGACGCAAATCGCGGTCGAGCCACCTACCGAGCGATTCAACTTTGCGCGGCAGGTCTTCGAATTCAACGCGAGCCGCGCTAGCAAGGTCGCCTACCTGGACGATGTGGGTGAGATGACCTATGGCGAACTCGAGGGCCGCGCGAGGCGCGTCGCTTCGGCGCTGCGCGCATCGGGCGTTCGACGCGAAGACCGCGTGCTGCTGTTGATGCAGGACTGCAACGATTGGCCGGTCTCTTTTCTCGGTGCGTTGTATGCGGGCGTGATTCCGGTGGCGATCAACACCCTGCTCACCGCGGGTGACTACGCGTTCATCCTCGCGAACAGTCGCTCGCAGGCCGCATTGGCGTCGGCGAGTCTGCTGCCGGTGTTGCAGGCGGCGATGCGCGAAGGTCCGCATGAATTGCAGACGATCGTCGTATCGCGGCCAACCGCCGACATTGTGTTCAAGGCAGATCTGCAATCGTTCGAGACGTGGATCGCCGCACAGGCCCCCATGGCGAAGGCCGCCGATACCGCGGCCGACGACGTGGCCTTCTGGCTCTACTCGTCGGGCTCGACCGGTCGACCCAAGGCCACGGTCCACGCACACGGCAGCCTCTACTGGACCGCCGAGCTTTATGCGAAGCCTGTGCTCGGTCTCACCGAACACGACATCTGTTTCTCGGCCGCGAAGCTGTTCTTCGCGTATGGCCTGGGCAATGGATTGACCTTCCCGCTTTCGGTCGGAGCCACGGTCGTGCTGATGGCCGAGAGGCCGACGCCCGATGCCTGCTTCAAGCGCATTACGACGCATCGACCCACGGTGTTCTTCGGCGCGCCCACCGGATTCGCGGGCATGCTCGCATCGCCCGCGCTGCCATCGCGCGATCAAGTCGCGCTGCGCATGTGTTCGTCTGCAGGCGAAGCCTTGCCGCGCGACATCGGCGAGCGCTTCACGACGCACTTCGGCTGCCACATCATCGACGGCATCGGCTCGACCGAGATGCTGCACATCTTCTTGTCGAATCGTCCGGGCGATGTGCGTTACGGAACCACCGGCAAACCGGTCGCGGGATACGAAGTCGAACTGCGCGACGAGAGCGGCCAAGTGATCGCCGATGCGAACGCGGTTGGCGATCTCTACATTCAAGGACCGAGTTCAGCGCTGATGTACTGGGGCAATCGCAGCAAGAGCCGCGAGACTTTTCAAGGCGCGTGGACCAAGAGCGGCGACAAGTATTACCGCGATGACGACGGGTATTACGTTTACGCAGGCCGCAGCGACGACATGTTGAGAGTCAGCGGTCAGTACGTCTCGCCTTTCGAAGTCGAGTCGACCCTGATGGAACACCCGGCGGTGCTCGAGGCTGCCGTCATCGGCGTCCCCGACGAAAACGGATTGACGCGGGCCAAGGCCTATGTCGTCCTGAAGGCCGCCGATGCGACGATGGCGGCGGCGACGGCGGCGCTGGCCGATGAATTGAAGACCTTCGTCAAGTCGCGCCTCGCGCCGGTCAAGTATCCGCGCGAGATCGAGTTCGTCAGCGAGTTGCCCAAGACCGCAACCGGAAAGATCCAGCGCTTCAAGTTGCGCGAACGCGCCAGCGTGGAAGGCGCGTCATGAGCGAACTCGTGGGCAGCCTCGCAAATATCGTCGTCGCGGGCCAGGTGTTCGATATCGAGTATCGCTTCATCGCGGGCTCTTCCTCACGGCCGCTCGTGGTCTTTCTTCACGAAGGCCTGGGCTCGGTCGCGATGTGGAAAGACTTCCCCGATCGCCTGTGCGAAGCAGGCGGCTATCGGGGGCTGGTCTATTCACGACCCGGGTATGGCCGCTCGACGCCGCGACCGCATCACGTCAAGTGGCGGCCCGACTTCATGCATAGGCAGGCGCGCCTCGCGTTACCCGCGCTGTTCGATGCGCTCGATCTCGATGTCGACGCCGATCCGCCGTGGCTCTTCGGTCACAGCGATGGCGGCTCGATCGCGCTGATCTACGCGGCGAGTTTTCCGGATCGCGTGACGGGTCTCGTGGTTCTCGCGCCGCACCTGTTCGTCGAGCAAGAAGGTCTGAACAGCATCGTGGCAGCACGCGAGGCCTGGATGCACGGGGAGCTGCGCGACAAATTGGCGCGCCATCACGATGATGTCGAATCGGCCTTCCGGGGATGGAACGACGTCTGGCTCGATCCCGACTTTCGCTCATGGAATATCGAAGACCTGCTGCCTGCGATCACTTGCCCGATCCTCGCGATACAGGGACGCGACGACGCGTACGGCACGATGGCGCAGATCGATCGCATCGCGTCGGCATTGCCGCGCACCGAACTGCTCAAGCTCGATCGTTGCGGACACTCGCCGCATCGCGATCGAACCGACGTGGTGATCGACGCCACCGTACACTTCGTTTCAGAAAACAGTGTCGCATCCGCATCTGCATTCAACGCACGCAATCACGTCATCAAGGAGACCACATGAAACGATGGAACCGACATCACGCCCTGGCCGCGACGCTGTTCGCAAGCGCGGTCACGCTCGTCGCCGTCCCTGCGTTCGCGCAGTCCAACGTTGCACAGTCCAACGCCAAGCTCAAGATCGGTTTGATGCTGCCGTACACCGGCACCTTCGCGGCACTCGGTCAGGCGATCGAGAACGGTTTTCGCCTCTATGTCGATGAGCACGGCGGCAAGCTCGGAGGACGCGAGCTCGAATTCGTCAAGGTCGACGACGAGTCCGAGCCGGCCAAGGCGACCGACAACGTCAACAAGCTGATCAAGCGCGACAACGTCGATGTGCTCGTCGGTACCGTGCATTCGGGAGTCGCTCTCGCGATGGCCAAGGCCGCCAAGGACAGCAACACGCTGCTGATGATTCCCAACGCCGGCGCCGACGCGGTGACCGGTCCGATGTGCGCGCAGAATATTTTCCGCAGCTCGTTCTCGAACTGGCAGCCCGGCTATGCGATGGGCGAAGTGGCCGCGAAAAAAGGCGCGAAGAAGGCCGTCACGATCACATGGAAATACGCGGCCGGAGATGAATCGACCGGCGGCTTCAAGGAGGCCTTCGAGAAGGGCGGCGGCCAGGTCGTCAAGGCATTGAACCTGCCCTTCCCCGGCGTCGAGTTCCAGGCGCTCTTGACCGAGATCGCGGCGACCAAGCCTGACATCGTCTACGCGTTCTTCGCAGGCGGCGGCGCGGTCAAGTTCGTCAAGGACTACGCGGCGGCCGGACTCAACCGCACCATTCCGCTCTACGGCGCGGGCTTTCTCACGGACGGCACGCTCGACGCGCAAGGCGAATCCGCGCAAGGCGTGCTGACCGCGCTGCATTACGCCGATGGCCTGAACACGCCGCGCGACAACGCGTTCCGTCTCGCGTACGCCAAGACCTACAAGCTGCAACCCGATGTGTATGCGATGCAGGGCTACGACGCGGCGCAGATGCTGGCGATCGGCTTGAACGCGGTCAAGGGCGATGTGAGCAAGAAGGCCGAGTTCGCCGCCGCGCTCGAGAAGGCGAAGATCGAAAGTCCGCGCGGCACCTTCACGCTCAGCAAGGCGCACAACCCGGTGCAGGACATGTATCTGCGCAAAGTGGTCGGCAAGGAAAACAAGGTCGAAGGCGTCGCGATCAAGGCGCTCGCCGATCCGGGTCGCGGCTGTCGTTTGTAGTCTGACCACAGACGATTGAACCGAGAGACCGGTCGCGAAACCTTCATGGATTTCGCGACCTTTCTCATTCAATGTCTGAACGCGGTCCAGTACGGACTGCTGCTGTTTCTCGTCGCATCGGGCCTCACGCTCATCTTCGGCATCATGGGCGTGATCAACCTCGCGCACGGCAGCTTCTACATGCTGGGCGCGTACCTCGCTTATGCGCTCGCGCCTCTGGTCGAGCGCTACCTGGGCGGCGGCTTCTTCGCGACTCTCGTCATCGGCGTCGCGCTCGCGGTGGCCTTCGGTTATCTGCTCGAATGGGTGTTCTTCAGCTATCTCTATACGCGCGAACATCTGCAGCAGGTCTTGATGACCTATGGACTCATCCTGGTCTTCGAAGAGTTGCGCAGCATCCTGGTCGGCGACGACGTGCACGGCGTGGCAACGCCTGCGTGGCTCGCGGGCAGCATGCCTCTGTCGGACGTGATGACGTATCCGGTCTATCGCCTGTTCATCTCGCTGGTCTGCGCGATCGTCGCGATCGCGATGTGGCTGGTAATGACGAAGACGCGCCTGGGCATGCGCATTCGCGCGGGCGCGAGCAATCGCGAGATGGTGCAGGCGCTGGGCATTCCGATCCGCTTTCTGTATCGCATCGTGTTCGCGATCGGCGTGGGCCTTGCTGCGCTCGCGGGCCTGGTCGCAGCACCCGTGTCGTCGGTCTATCCGGGCATGGGCAATCAGGTAATGATCATCTGTTTCGTGGTGGTCGTGATCGGCGGCATCGGCTCGATCCGCGGCGCGTTCATCGCCGCCTTGCTGGTTGGCGTTGTCGATACCTTCGGCAAGGTGCTGTTCCCGTCGCTGGCGGGCATGCTGGTCTATCTGTTGATGGCCGTGATGTTGCTGTGGAAACCGGAAGGTCTCTTCAAGGCCGGATGAGATGACGACCGATCTGCCGATCGCGAAGCTCGTCCCTGTGCTCGTCGCATTCGCGTTCCTCGCGGCGTTCCCCGCGTTCGGCCAAGCCTTCTATGTCGAGCTCGCAGGCAAGATCATGATCTATGCGATCTTCGCGATGAGCCTCGAATTGCTGGTCGGCCAGACCGGCCTCATCTCCTTCGGTCACGCAGCGTTCTTCGGCATCGCGGCCTACACGGTCGCGATCTTCACGATCAGGACCGAGGCGGCCAGTCTGTTGCTGGTGTTGCCCGTTGCGTTGATCGCGGCCGGCCTCTACGCGCTCTTGGTCGGCGCTCTTTCGCTGCGCACCAAGGGCATCTACTTCATCATGATCACGCTGGCGTTCGCGCAGATGGCGTACTTCGTGTTTCACGACACGCCTTTCGGCGGCGGCAGCGACGGCACCTATCTGATCTACAAGCCCGCGCTCGCGATCGGCGGGATGACGCTGGTCGATTTCGAACGTCCGCACGTTGTCTATTACGCGACGCTGGTCTGTCTCATAGGGAGCTTCGCGTTTCTTGCGATCCTGCTGCGAAGCCGCTATGGGCGCGCCTTGGCGGGCATCAAAGTCAACGAACAACGGATGCGGGCCGCGGGCTTTCCGACCTTTCCGTACAAGCTCGGCGCATTCGTCCTCGCGGCCATGCTGGCGGGAGTCTCGGGCGTGCTGTTCGCGTTGAAGGACGGCGTCGTCAATCCCGAACTGCTGGTGTGGAACCAGAGCGGCGCGGTACTGTTGATGATCATCCTGGGCGGCCTGGGACACTTGCGCGGCGCGATGCTCGGTGCGCTGGTGTTCACGATGTTGCAGGAATTGTTTCAGTCCGAAGCGCTGTTCGGCAGCTTCTCCAAGCACTGGCAGTTGATGCTCGGTCTGACGATCATCGTCTTCGTGGCCACGTTGCCGCGCGGATTGATCGGCCTGTACACGCGGCGATCCAAGACTGCGGCGGACGTCGAAACGAAGCTTGGCGCGAACGATGACGCGGCGAATTCGACCACGCCATGACCAACGACGTCCTGCTCATCGCTCGCGACGTGTCGCGACATTTCGGCGGATTGAAAGCCGTCGACACAGTCTCGATCGCGCTCGAGCGCGGACAACTGCACGCCGTGATCGGCACCAATGGCGCGGGCAAGTCCACGCTCGTCAACGTGCTTTCGGGAGAGCTCCCGGTATCGTCGGGAACGGTCGAACTGCTCGGCAATGACGCGACGCACTGGACGCAACCGCGACGCGCGCGGGCGGGGCTCGGTCGCAGCTATCAACGCAACACGGTGTTTCCGCAATTCACCGTCTTCGAGAATTGCCGGCTCACCGCGCAATCGCGCTGGCCGCGCGTGTGGGATTGGTGGACGCCGACCTCGCGATGCGCCGACAGCAATGAGGCCGCATCGCGATCGATTGCAAGAGCGGGTCTCGCTGCGGTCGCTGATCGCATCGCCGGCACGCTTTCGCATGGACAGAAGCGCCAGCTCGAAATCGCGATGTGTCTCGCGACCGATCCGCAAGTCCTGCTGCTCGATGAGCCGCTCGCAGGGATGGGCGCCGAAGAGAGCGAACGGATGCTCGCGTTGCTTGCCGAGTTGAAGAACGGGCATGCGGTCCTGCTTGTCGAGCACGACATGGACGCGGTGTTCCGCGTCGCAGATCGCATCACGGTGATGGTCAACGGCCGCGTGATCGCGAGCGACACTCCAGCTGCCGTGCGCGCGAATACCGAAGTGCAGGTCGCATATCTCGGCGAAGAGTTGGCGGCATGAACGACACGCTCGAAGAGCGCAGTGCATCGAACGCCGCGTCGTCGACCGCGTCGCGGGCCCACTCGCGCGATGCCTTGATCGTCGCCGACAACGTGCACGCGCACTACGGGCAGAGCCACATCCTTCACGGCGTCTCGCTTGCGATCGGTCGCGGCGAAGCCGTCGGTCTGCTCGGCCGCAACGGCATGGGCAAGACGACGCTGATCCGCACGCTGCTCGGTCTGCACCGCGCAAGCGGCGGCGCCATCCACATCAGGGGCCGCGACGTCACGCGTGCGCCCGCCGATCGCATCGCGCGCCTCGGGATCGGCTACGTGCCCGAAGGTCGCGGCATCTTTCCGAATCTGTCGGTGCGCGAAAACTTGGTGATGGCCGCGAGGAAAGGCGTGAGCGGCCAATACCGTCGCAACGAATGGACGCTCGAGCGGGTGCTTGAAACTTTTCCTCGGCTTGCCGAGCGCATCGGGAATGGAGGCAATGCGCTGTCGGGCGGCGAGCAGCAGATGCTTTCGATCGGGCGCGCGCTGATGCTCAACCCCGCAGTGATCGTTCTCGACGAAGCGACCGAAGGGCTCGCACCGCTAGTGGTCGCCGAGATCTGGCGCATCATCGGCGTGATACGCGCGAGCGGCATCGCGTCCTTGATCGTCGATCGCAATTATCGCGCGGTGCTCACCCACACCGATCGTTGCGTCGTGCTGCAAAAGGGTCGCGTGGTGCTCGAAGGATCCGCGCAGGATCTTCGCGATAGCGATACGCTCGCGGGCTATCTGGGCGTATAGCGGCATCCGCATCGATCATGGCCCGTTCGCGGCTCGATGCCGCGCTTCGAAAGGAATTCCATGCGCAGCTATCGACTCGAACACTTCGGCGCCCCCCTGATCGAGCAGCACGGCGAGACGCCCGTGCCGCAAGGCCGTGAAGTCGTGCTGCGCGTCGGAAGCTGCGGCGTCTGTCACAGCGACGTGCATCTGGCCGACGGCTACTTCGATCTCGGCGGCGGCAACCGAATCGATCTGACGCGCAGCGTCGCACCGCCGCGCACGCTCGGTCATGAAATCGCGGGGACCGTCGTCGCCATCGGACCCGAGGTCCACGGCGTCGCGATCGGCGACCAGCGCGTCGTGTATCCGTGGATAGGCTGCGGGCAGTGCGCGCTTTGTCTCGCAGGCGACGAGCATCTCTGCAACGCGCCCCGCGCACTGGGCGTGACGCGCGATGGCGGCTTTGCCGATCACGTATCGGTACCCGACGCGAAGTACTTGTTCGCCTACGCGCCGTTGTCCGAAGAGCAAGCGTGCACGTATGCGTGTTCGGGGCTCACCGCGTTCAGCGCATTGACGAAGGTCATGGCTATCGGCGCGAACGAACGTCTTCTCATCATCGGTGCGGGCGGTGTCGGGCTCTCGGGCATCCGCATGGCGACGGCGCTCGGCTTCGCGGCGCCTATCGTTGCCGAAGTCGATCGAAGCAAATGGGATATCGCGCGCGAAGCCGGCGCGAGTGAGGTCATCGATCCGAAGGCCGACGGCGCCGGCCGTGCGTTGGCGAAATCCACAGGCGGCGGGGTCGCCGCAGCGATCGATTTCGTCGGTGCGGGCGAAACGTTTTCGTTCGGCTTCAACGCGTTGAAAAAAGGCGGCGCGCTGGTGTCGGTGGGTCTCTTCGGAGGTATGACCCCGCTCTCGCCAGCGTTGGTCGCGATGAAGGCGGTCCACATCATGGGCTCTTATGTCGGCTCGCTTGTGGAGATGGGCACGTTGATGGCGCTCGCACGCGATCGGTCATTGCCGGACCTCCCTCTCTCCAGTTTCCCGCTCAACGCGGCAAATGAAACGCTGAGTGCGCTGAAGGCCGGCCGCGTGCGCGGTCGCGCCGTGCTCAAGCCCTGAGCGTCGGCCCAGACGCGCCTATCTCCATCGCCTGGATTCAGCAATTCGTCAAACACTTTTGCGTGCGCTGCGCAATAGGCTCCAAACTGTTTTAAAACCGGATTCGATCTGCTTCAGTCATCTCATTAATGCGCAATTGCAATTGCCAATCGATCATCTATTCTTACTGGGATTACCTTCGAGAAAATTTTCTATCGTTTGGAATTTCGGCGCGCGATCCGCCGTCTCATGCAAAGTTGAGTCATTCGACAGGAGGAAGCGCCATGCCAGACTCGTCCCCGTCCGCCGCCGCTCCTTACGGCCGCAAGACTCAACAGGCACCGGCACTCAAGGAAGTCCATATCCTCTGGATCACTGCGGGCCTCGGCTGTGACGGTGATTCGGTTTCGATTACCGCGGCCATGCAGCCCAGCATCGAAGACGTCGTACTGGGAGCCATTCCCGGGCTACCCAAGGTTCATCTGCACAACCCGGTACTTGCGTACGAAAACGGAGCCGAGTTCCTGATTCCGTTTCACCAGGCGGCCAAGGGCGAACTCGACAATTTCGTATTGGTGGTCGAAGGCTCGATTCCCAACGAGAACCTCAGCGGCGAAGGGTATTGGGCGGCGCAGGGCGAAGACCCGGTAACCAAGCAGCCGATCAAGACGACCGAATGGATCGATCGTCTCGCGCCCAAGGCGCTCGCGGTGATCGGCGCCGGCACCTGCGCCACTTACGGCGGCATCCACGCCATGGAGGGCAATCCGACTGGCTGCATGGGCCTCTCCGACTATCTCGGGTGGGGTTGGAAATCCAAAGCCGGTCTGCCGATCGTCAATGTGCCCGGCTGCCCAGTGCAGCCCGACAACTTCATGGAGACGGTGCTCTATCTTCTGTACCAGCTTGCCGGGCTGTCTCCGATGATTCCGCTCGATGATCTCGGCAGACCCAAGTGGCTGTTCACGCAGACGGTGCACGACGGCTGCGATCGCGCGGGGTCGTTCGAGCAAGGCATTTTCGCCGAGGACTACAGCAGTTCCAATTGCATCGTGAAGATCGGCTGCCACGGCCCGGTCGTGCAATGCAATGTGCCCAAGCGCGGCTGGATGGCCGGCATCGGCGGCTGCCCGAATGTAGGCGGCATCTGCATCGGCTGCACCATGCCAGGCTTCCCCGACAAGTTCATGCCGTTCATGGACGAGCCGCCGGGAAGCCGTTTGGCAACCAACAGCATCAAGGGCTACAGCACGTGGATTCTGCCGCTGCGCAAGCTCATGCTCGATACGTTGAACGACGAGCCGAGGTGGCGGCACAACCGCTCACGACTCACGACCGGATACCGACCGCCTCGATAGCGGCTCATTGGATCGAATTCATTCGCTTATTTGTGCTCGTCATTTGCACGTTCGTCACCTGCATCGAGGAGTTTCAGCATGGCCATGATCACCGAGGCGGAGCCTCAAATGAAGTCCAAGGCGGCGCCCGGCAAGTTGATCGAGATGAATTGGGACCCGATCACGCGAATCGTCGGCAGCCTCGGCATCTATACCAAAATTGATTTCGCCAATCGCACCGTCGCCGAGTGTCACAGCACCTCGTCGATCTTCCGCGGCTACAGCGTCTTCATGAAAGGCAAGGATCCGCGCGACGCGCACTTCATCACCAGTCGCATCTGCGGCATCTGCGGCGACAACCACGCGACGTGTTCGGTCTATGCGCAGAACATGGCCTACGGCATCAAGCCCCCAGCGATTGCCGAATGGATCATCAATTTGGGCGAAGCGGCCGAGTACATGTTCGACCACAACATCTTCCAGGACAACCTGGTCGGCGTCGACTTCTGCGAGCAGATGGTCCGCGAGACCAATCCCGGAGTCTGGGAAAAAGCCAAGACCACCGAGGCGCCGCACGCGAAGGAGCATGGCTACAAGACCATCGCCGACATCATGACTTCGCTGAACCCCTTCACCGGCGAGTTCTATCGCGAGACGCTCCAGGTCAGCCGCTATACGCGCGAGATGTTCTGTCTGATGGAAGGGCGCCATGTCCATCCGTCGACGCTCTATCCGGGAGGCGTCGGCACAGTACCGACCGTGCAACTGTTCAGCGACTACATGGTGCGGCTGATGCGCTATATCGAATTCATGAAGAAGGTCGTGCCCTTGCACGACGATCTTTTTGATTTCTTCTATGAAGCGTTGCCTGGTTACGAGAAGGTCGGGCAGCGGCGCATCCTGCTGGGATGCTGGGGCTCGTGGAACGATCCGCAGGTGTGCGACTACAAGTACCAGCACATGAACGAGTGGGGCAAGGCGATGTTCGTCACGCCCGGCGTGATCGTCGACGGCAAGGCGGTTACTCACAATCTGGTCGATATCAATCTCGGCATCCGCATCCTGCTCGGCCACTCCTATTACGACGATTGGGACGAGTCCGAGATGTTCGTGAAGAACGATCCGCTCGGCAATCCAGTCGATCGCAAGCATCCGTGGAATCAAACCACGATACCGCGACCGCAGAAGCGCAATTTCGACGGCAAGTATTCGTGGGTGATGTGCCCGCGCTGGTATCACGAGGGCGAGCCCGGCGACAAGAAATATCTGCCGCTAGACACCGGCGGAGGGCCGCTCGCGCGCCTCTGGTCAACCGCGCTCGCAGGCTTGGTGGACATCGGCTACGTCAAGGCGACCGGACACAGCGTGAAAATCTACCTTCCGAAAACCTCGCTCAAGCCCGAGGTCGAATTCGAGTGGAAAATTCCGAAGTGGTCCAATGCGATCGAGCGCGATCGTGCGCGGACTTACTTCCAGGCGTATGCGGCCGCAGCGGCTTTGCATTTCGCCGAGAAAGCTCTGGCCGAGTTGAACGCCGGACGCACGCGCACCTTTACCGATTTCAAGGTGCCCGACGAAGCGATCGGTTGCGGTTTCCACGAGGCCGTGCGCGGGGTGTTGTCGCATCACCTGGTGATCAGGGACGGCAAGATCGCCAACTATCATCCCTATCCGCCAACACCATGGAACGCGACCCCGCGCGATATCTACGGCACGCCGGGTCCGTATGAGGATGCGGTGCAGAACACGCCGATCTTCGAGGAGAACGGGCCCGATAAATTCAAGGGTATCGACATCATGCGTGCGGTGCGCAGCTTCGATCCGTGCCTGCCATGCGGCGTACATATGTACTTGGGTAACGGCAAGACGCTCGAGACGATTCATTCGCCAACCTTCGGAGTCGCGCACGGGGCCGAACGATGAGCGATTCGGCGGCTCGGCAGGAGCAGCGTCGAATCGGAGAACTGATCGCGACGCTGGAAGCATTGCCCGACCCGGAGGCTCGGGCATGCGCGAAGGAATTGGTACAGGGTGTATTGCAATTGCACGCAGCGGGTCTCGACCGGCTGCTGACGATTTTGATCGATAGCGGGGAGCCGGGCCGAACTGCCGTCGAAATGATGGCGCGCGACGAATCGGTGAGCGCGCTGTTGCTGCTGCACGACCTGCATCCGCACGATGTGGCTGGGCGCGTGCAGCAGGCGGTGAACAAATTGCACGCGCAATTCGGCGCACAGGGAATCCGCATCGAATTATTGGACGCAAGCGAAGCGTCGGTGCGAGTCAGGCTCGCGGGGCGGTGGAAAGGAAAAACGTTTTCCGCTGCGTCGCTGACCGACGAAATCGAACAAGCGATATTCGAACTCGCTCCCGATGTCGCTGCGGTCGAGATCGAAGGACTGTCCGAAGTCAACGTCCATCCGATCAAGTTCATCCCGGTATCGGCCCGACAGGCCAATCTCGCCAGCGCCAATTCTTGAGATGGTGCTTTAAAGAGAGATTGCGTTCCTGCCAAGAAACTTTCAACAATTATTCCTTGTAGTCTGCAATATCGATTTTTAATGAAATAAGCCGGCCGGCAGATCCTGATTTCGGTGACAGAGATTGAACCCAATCCCATTACGAACCGAAGGCTGGGTCGCCGGATTGCGCCGCTTCGTTCGCGATGATGATCCGGCGCAGCAGTGCGAGCTATGCAGTGCGTGGATATCCGACTCTCATCAGCATTTGATTCAGGTTAGCGAACGTCGCCTGGTTTGTTGCTGTCAGGCATGCGCACTGCTATTCGGCCACCGCGACACGGCTAAATATCGCACCATCCCGCAACGCCGGGAATATCTGTCTGATTTTAGAATCAGCGATGCGCAGTGGGACGCGCTGCTGATTCCGATCAACGTCGCATTCTTCGTCAAAAGCAGTTCACGGCCAGGCGTGATCGCGCTCTACCCAAGCCCCGCAGGCGCCACCGAGTCGCAGCTCGACCTGGACGCTTGGGAAGAGCTCGAAGCCGACAATCCCCTGCTCAGGCAACTGGAGGCCGATACCGAAGCGCTGCTCGTCAATCGGGTGGAGGATGCGCGGGAGTATTACCGCGTCTCCATCGATCATTGCTATGAATTGGTGGGATTGATCCGCGCGGGATGGCGCGGTATATCCGGCGGATCCAGAGTCTGGGAAGCGATCCGCCAATTCTTCGACGCGCTCAAGACGCAGCAGTCGCGCGATGGGCGGTTTCATGCCTGATCTCCAATTCCACATCGAAGGCGTGGAAGTTGTGCGATACGCGGCGACTCCCCTGCTCGTCTTCAGAGTCCGAGTGACCAGCAACAATGCCGTTGAAATTGCGAATATCAATTTGCAATGCCAGATTCAGATCGAGTCCGGACGCCGGAAATATGCTCCGGAGGAACAGTTCAAATTGCAGGATCTTTTCGGCGAGCCGCAGCGATGGAATCAGACGCTGAAAACCTTGCTATGGACGCACACGAGCGCTTTGATTCCGGCTTTCGAGGGCGAAGTTCTGGTCGATCTTCAAGTCCCTTGCACATTTGATTTCAATGTGGTGGCGACCAAATATTTTCACGCGCTTCTAGAAGGTGAGATTCCATTGTCGTTCCAGTTCAGCGGAAGCGTCTTTTATCGCGCGGAACACGAGCGCTTGCAGGTCGGCCAGATTGCTTGGGACAAAGACGTTCGATTCAAACTTCCGGTTGCGCTGTGGAAAGAGATGATCGAGCACTATTACCCGAACAGCGCATGGTTGTGTTTGAACCGTGATGTATTCAATCGGCTCTATGAATACAAGATTCGCCATGGACTTCACAGTTGGGAGCGCGCTCTCGAACAGGCGCTTGAGCGCGCGCACGAGTCTTTCCGCGAACCAGCCCACGAACTTTCACGCGACCTCGCGACCGATACCCTCGAGGAGAATGCGCCGTGAGCCGCCCGCGCGTCGATAGCTTGGTCGATGCCGTCGTCAATGCCGTGCTCTACGAGGGATACATGCTGTACCCGTATCGCCCGTCGTCGGTGAAGAATCGGCAGCGCTGGACTTTTGGCGGCGTTTATCCGGAGGCCTACAGCATTGCGCAGAAAGGCGCCGAACCGTGGCTGATGCAAACGCAATGCGTGATATGGGCAAACGCCAATGCCGTTCTCGAAATCAAGATCGGGTTCCTGCATCTGGTACAACGCCAAGTAGGCGAATTGCTCGAGCCGTCGCGCGAATGGCCGCTAACAGGCCCGCCTGAATTTCGAAAAGTCGATGTGCTTGAAGTCGGCGAGCAGCGCTTCTACACGTGGCAGGAGGCGACGGAAAGGCAAGTCGCATCGGATCCATTGATCGTTGGCGACCTCGCCGTCGCGCCACAGGTAATTACTTTTACCCTCCCGAGAAACGCCGAGCTTGAACCCGTGAAGGATGCGAGCGGACTCGTCGTCGGCGTACTCGAACGTACGCAAGAACCGCTCGAGGGCCAGATCGCGATACGCGTCGACGCCGTTGCGGCCGACGCCTTCCGGATCGAAGTGAAGATCATGAACGTCACGCCGATCGCAGAGACACGCAACGCGACTCGCGATCAAGCGTCGCTGCAAGCTCTGGTGTCATGCCACACCATACTCGCGGTACACGAGGGCGAGTTCGTGTCCATGGTCGATCCACCGGATGCGTTGCAGAACGCGGTCGCGTCGTGTCGCAACGTCGGAACCTGGCCCATATTGGTCGGGTTGGAAGATGCCCGCGACACCATGCTGTCGTCTCCGATCATCCTCTACGACTATCCGCAGATCGCGCCCGAAAGTCCGGGCGACCTGTTCGATGCGACCGAGATCGACGAGATCCTCACGCTGCGCATTCTGAGCATGACCGACGAGGAAAAACGCGAAATGGCAGCAGTCGATGAACGTTCTCGTGCCCTGCTGGAACGCACAGAGAAGCTCGCGCCCGAGCAATTGCAAAAACTGCACGGCACGTTGCGAGCGCCGCGGCCAGCGGCCCCCAAGGCAATCGAGACGCAAGCGCCATGGGAACCGTT
The DNA here is from genome assembly GCA_038240015.1 of Burkholderiales bacterium. GTDB lineage: Bacteria > Pseudomonadota > Gammaproteobacteria > Burkholderiales > Burkholderiaceae_D > CAHJXF01. Next base: position 39,792 of record JBBSEF010000003.1, on the reverse strand, counting down.
CGAGCAGACGCCGCGGCTCGCATTCATACGCGTAGGGGATGTCGAATTGCGGATCGGCGATCACGTTCGGTTGCGTCCGCGTGCTCGAGCCGACATCATGGATCTCGCGCTAGCCGGCATGCTCGCGACCATCGAATCGATCGAGCGCGATTTTGAAGACCGCGTCCACGTTGCGGTCACAGTCGACGACGATCCCGGCAAAGACTTCGGACTCCAGCGCATGCCCGGACATCGCTTCTTCTTTGCGCCCGAGGAAATCGAGCCGCTTGCCAATCAGGAGAGCGTCGGATGAATCGCACCTTGGTCGCCGGCGTGGGCAACGTATTCCTCGGCGACGATGGATTCGGCGTCGAGGTCGCGCAACGCCTGTTGCGCCGCAGATTGCCGGCCGAGATGCAGGTCGTCGATTTCGGTATTCGCGCAATCGATCTCGGCTATGCGCTGCAGGACGGATATGAGACGGTGATCCTCGTCGATACCGTCAAGCGCGGCGGCGCCCCGGGCACTCTGTATGTGGTCGAGCCCGAGCCGGAAACAATCGCCGATTCGAATGTAGAAATGCAGCCGCTTTCACCTCACGACATGAGCCCCGACAGCGTGCTGCGCTTTGCGTTCATGTCGCGCGTCGCCGGGCAGCGAATCCTTTTGGTGGGATGCGAACCGGAGAGTTTCGGCACCGAGTCGGATGGCGATGGACGGATGGGGCTGAGCGACGCCGTCGCGGCGGCGGTCGATCGAGCGATTGAATTGATCGAATCATTACCCATGCGGAGCAAGTCGTGGGCTTCGTCACACGCGGAGCATTGCTGGTAGCGGCAACGCTTCAGGCGCTCATTTGTTTAAGGAGATTGATATGAACTGCTTGAGAAATGTTTTCCGGTTTGTGGTCCTGCCCATCGCGCTGGTGGCGATTGTGGCCAATGCGAAAGACATCAAAAAATATATCGAGTTGCGCAGCATGTAGCGTTTCAAGGCGGTCACGGTGACGGTGAGTTTTTCGAACCGCTTCGCTTGTCCCGCCGCGCGCGAGCACGGTATTGACGTTATTCAGACTTCTGCTAAAGTGCCAAACAAGTATGCAACTTGACAACTAACTGACATGCAAGCCGACGGCACTTGGACAGTGCTGGTAGTCGACAGCGAAGCGCGGAGCCGCGCTTCCCTTATTCGCTGCCTCGATCGGGACTATCGAGTATTGGCCGCCGCGTCGCTGCAAGAGGCGCAGAACATTCTGCTTGCCGAAGAAGTCGATCTGGTGCTGTGCGAGCAGAAGCTGCCGGAAATGAACGCGGTCAAGTTCTTCGGCACAACGCGAATTTCCCATCCGGAGGCGATTCGGATTCTCATCACGGGCGATTCCGACCACAAGAACATGATTCGGTCGATCAATGAAGCGGCGGTCTATCAAGTCGTTTCCAAACCGTGGCAATCCGATCGTCTGCTTCTGCTGGTCAAACGCGCATTGGAAAGCCGTGAACTGGCCCGCCGCCATCGGTACCTCAGCCGCGAATTGAAGTTTGCCGATACCGTCTTGCATCGGCAAAACGCACACATGGCGAGACTGCTTCAAGACAGCTACGAATTCGACAAGCTGGTTTTTGCCAGCGACAGCATGGTGGGTGTGTGCGACCTTGCGCGCAAGGCGGCTGCGACCGACCTGCCGGTATTGATTCAAGGCGAGACCGGCACGGGTAAGGAATTGATGGCACGGGCGGTGCATTTCTTCAGCCAGCGCAAGGAATATCCGTTTCTCGCACAGAATTGCGGCGCGCTTCCCGACGAATTACTGCATTCAGAATTGTTCGGGCATAAACGCGGCGCCTTCACCGGCGCCATCAGCGACCGACTTGGATTATTTCCCGCAGCCGATGGCGGCACGGTCTTTCTCGACGAAATATCCGACGTTTCGCCTTCTTTTCAAGTCAGCTTGCTCAGATTTCTGCAGGAAGGAGAAGTCAAGCCCTTGGGCACTCATCAGACCCGCCATTGCCAAGTCAGGATTATCGCAGCATCCAATCGACCGTTAAAGGATTTGGTAGATCGAGGCGAGTTTCGGAGAGACCTCTATTACCGCTTGCGCGGATTCGAACTCGATATTCCGCCTTTGCGCGATCGGGTCGAAGATATTCCGGTCTTGGCCGAGCATGCGGCAAACAAATATGCGGAATTGATTCATCGACGAATTGCGGGTATATCCGCTGATGTCGTGCAACGCCTTAAAGCGCATCCTTTCCCCGGCAATGTTCGTGAATTGGAAAATGAAGTGCGGCGAATGGTCGCACTTGCGGGAGATGGGGAAATCCTGTCGGTAAGACATATGTCTCCCGAATTTGCGCGCCTGCTTCCGGCGCTCGCCAACAATGGACACGCTGCTTTTCTGAAGGGAATGGTGACGCTCAAAGAGAATGTGGAATCTCTCGAGAAGCATCTGGTTTCGCAGTCTTTGCTGAAACACAAGTGGAATCACAGCCGTGCGGCCAGAGAACTCGGTATTTCGCGCGTAGGTCTGGCCAACAAGATCAAACGGTACAAACTGGATCAACAGATCGCGTAGCAGGAGGATCCCATGTCAGACGATCATGGAACCGGCCCCGAGCGGGAACACGCGGACAAGGTCGCGAAGACCTATCAATTTCCCCACTCGCGCGTTTCGCCTACCGGCACTCCCGGCGGCTTCAAGGACCTGGGCATCACGCCTCTGGCGCGACAACTCGCGCTGACGACCGAACAAACCAACGGCCACTGGTGCAGCCGCTGTCAGGGAATCTGGTTCGGCTATACGCTCGAAGCGCAGTGTCCTGAGTGCGGCAACCGCAAAGGTTGAGTCGCCCTCTTCTCCGATCGGAATTGCAAACGGCATTTGCACTTCAGTCGAAGATGTAAAGAGACTATGCAATGACGCGGGCGTCGCTTCAATTCGATTTGAACGTAACCCTCTGAATCAATCCAGATTGTCTAGCGCGCCGCGCATGGCACGTTCGTTGCGTTGATCCGTCGGCCAAGACTAGCGTCGTATTCGTGGCTGGCGTCTTGCTACCGTGGGTTGCAGAAATCAACGAAGGAGCGAACGAAATGGCGAATCTGCTTTGGCTGCAAGGAGGAGCGTGCTCCGGAAACACGATGTCGTTTCTGAACGCCGAGGAACCCAGCGCCTGCGACCTGGTGACGGATTTTGGAATCAACATCCTGTGGCACCCATCGTTGGGAGTCGAGCTGGGAGACAACCTGCAGAAGATTTTGCGCGACTGCGTGTCGGGCAAGATTCCACTCGATATCTTTGTCTTCGAAGGCACTGTAGTCACAGCTCCCAATGGAACGGGCGAATGGAACCGATTCGCCGGCAGGCCCATGTTGCAGTGGGTGAAGGAGCTCACGGCCGCGGCGACCTACGTCGTAGGTGTGGGGGACTGCGCGACGTGGGGCGGCATTCCTGCAACCGCGCCGAATCCGAGCGAATCGCGTGGACTGCAGTTTCTCAAACGCGATAAGGGTGGCTTTCTCGGAGGCGCATTCAAATCGAAGTCGGGCTTGCCGGTCATCAATATTCCCGGCTGTCCAGCGCATCCCGACTGGATCACGCAAATCGTGGTCGCGGTCGCCACGGGTCGCGGCGGGGACATTACCCTCGATGATTTCCAGCGCCCGAAAACTTTCTTTCAAAGCTTCACGCAAACCGGCTGCACCCGCAATATGCACTTCGCATACAAGGTGTCCGCAACCGAGTTCGGCCAGAGAAAGGGTTGCCTGTTTTACGACCTCGGGTGTCGTGGACCGATGACCCATTCGCCGTGCAATCGCATCCTCTGGAATCGACAGTCTTCCAAGACGCGTTCGGGAATGCCATGCCTCGGTTGTACCGAGCCCGAATTTCCTTTCTTCGATCTCGCTCCCGGTACGCTTTTCAAAACACAGACGGTGATGGGCGTGCCTAAAGACCTGCCTGCCGGAATCGACAAGAAGGGTTATATCGCGCTCACCGGTGCGGCGAAAAATGCCGCGCCTGCATGGGCCGAGCAAGACATATTCGTCGTCTGACGCGAAATTCGAGGAGATTGAATCATGGCTGTACAAACACTGGACATATCACCGGTTGGAAGAGTCGAAGGCGATCTCGATGTTCGTGTGGATATCGAGAATGGCGTCGTCACCAATGCGTGGACTTCCGCAGAATTGTTCCGCGGTTTCGAAATCATTCTGCGTGACAAAGATCCTCAAGCAGGATTGGTGGTCACGCCGCGCGCTTGCGGAATATGCGGTGCGTCTCATCTGACTTGCGCGGCATGGGCGCTGGACACCGCATGGCAGACCGAGGTGCCACGCAATGCGATCCTGGCGCGCAATCTGGGACAGATCACCGAGAGCCTGCAAAGCCAGCCGCGCTATTTCTATGGTCTGTATGCAATCGACATGACCAACAAGAAATACAAGGGAAGCAAATACTACGAAGAGGCGTGCAAACGGTTTGCGCCATTCACCGGTAGCTCGTATGAAATCGGCGTGACCATTTCCGGCAAGCCCGTGGAAATCTATGCGCTACTCGGCGGACAGTGGCCGCATTCGAGCTATATGGTTCCGGGCGGCGTGATGTGCGCGCCGACGCTCACCGACGTGACGCGTTCGTGGTCGATACTCGAGTATTACAAGAACAACTGGCTCGAACCCGTGTGGCTCGGTTGCACATTGGAACGCTACGAACAAATCAAGACCTACGACGACTTCCTGGCGTGGCTCGATGAAAGTCCCGCTCACGCCAATTCGGACTTGGGCTTTTATTGGCGCATGGGGCTCGATGTCGGCATCGACAAGTACGGTGGCGGGGTCGGCCGATACTTGTCGTGGGGCTATCTGCCGCACGAGGACAAGTATCAGAAGCCCACCGTCGACTCACGCAATTCTTCCGTGATCATGAAGAGCGGCGTGTACGACGGGGCGACTGACACGCACGTGCTGATGGACCAGAAGTACGCGCGAGAAAACGTGACCCACGCCTGGTATGACGAGAGCACCTCCGATCAGCATCCCTACGATCGAACCACCAAGGCAATCAGCAAGAACGATCCCGATTTCGACGGCAAGTATTCGTGGGCGACGGCCGTATCCCACGCCGAAGCGGGACGTTTGGAAGCTGGACCATTCGCGCGCCAGATGGTCGCCGGCGGAAGGCACGGTGAGGACTGGCAGCATTACGATGGACTTATCCTCGACATGTACAAGAAGATGAAAGGGCCGAGTTTGCATCTGCGCCAAATCGCGCGCATGCACGAGACCGTCAAGCTTTATCGACAGGCAGAGCGCTGCCTGAAAGAGTTTCGGCTCAACGATCCGTGGTACATCAAACCGACCGAGCGCGATGGTCGCGGCTGGGGCGCTACTGAAGCAATTCGCGGAGCGCTCTGCCATTGGATCGAAGTCAAGGATGGCAAGATCAAGAACTATCAGATCATCGCACCCACGACCTGGAACGTCGGACCTCGCGACTCCGGCGGCATTCGTGGACCGATCGAGGAAGCGCTGATCGGTGCGCCGATCGCCGATCCAACCGATCCGGTTGAAGTCGGCCATGTGGCACGTTCCTTCGATTCATGTCTGGTGTGCACGGTGCACGCACACGACGGCAAGACAGGCAAGGAGCTGTCACGGTTTCGCATCGGATGATTCTCGCTGGCATACCCCACAATAAGCGATCAACAGCTTAGCAATGGAAAAAGGGGCGCATCGCTTGTGCCCCTTTTTGCGTGGAGGAGATAGCCGTGCATAGCGACGACGAAAATACGCTGCGGGACACCATCGGCCGCATGATGGAGGACGGTCTGAAAACGCAGACCGAGCCCTTCCCGGAAGACACGCGCGCGTTCGGAAATCTGTTGGACGAGCTTCGCAAATTGGATCCTGACGATTTGAAAGAAAAGCTCGTGATCTCCGGCTTCGTCGATAAACCCTATGGACCGGATCAAATGCGTTGTCAGGAATGCATGTATTACCTGGTACATCGGAAGTGGTGTGATTTGCCTGAGCTCGCAGTCCCCGTGGAGCCAAATTGGTGGTGCCGGCTGTGGCGAATCTGATAAAAAATATCGTCACCCTGAATATCAAAACAATTCTTCAATTGTCGATATGAAGAGATGTGAAAAGGAGAGCACCATGAGAGGTGTAGTGCAAGTGGGGCTGGATTACAGGTTGACCAAGAGTCTTTCGCTCAACGCCGATTTGAAATATTTGCAGGTGTGCCGGAGGTTCGAACCGACTTGGGAACCGACAAGCTTAACTTGAGAGCGACCATCATCGGAGTCGGATTGGGTTATCGATTCTAGCGGTGACACCTTCATTCGCTGCTCCAGGAAATTTAAGAGGTCACTGATGAATAACGATGAATCGGTGCGAAATGAGTTAGAGAAGATTTTAGAAAGTGGGCTTGAAACAGAATGGCGCGAGCGCCCGGTCACCAGTGAAGATAGAGAAAAAATCGTCACACGATTGCAATTGATCAAAGATGGCGATCTTACCGGGAAGCTCAAGATCGCCGGGTTTTTGGAGCGCCCGTACGGCAATGCCGATGACGGGGTGCTCGAAGCGTGCGAAACATGCATGTACTTCGAGATTCATCGTCGGCATTGCAACCTGCCCGAGTTGGAGTTCCCGGTAAAACCCGAATGGTCATGCCGGATGTGGCGAATCTGAGGCGAGACTGCGACGATGCTGACGGTGATCGGGTGTGGCAACTCCAATCGGTGCGACGACGGTGTGGGCGTGTTCGTCGCGCAGTCACTACAGTCTTACGTGAGGCAGCATCCGCGCGACAACGTGCGCGTTTTTGATGCAGGTACTTCCGGGGTGGAGATCATGTATCAGGCTCGCGGTGCGCGACAGTTGATCATTGTCGATGCAGCGAAGACCGGTTCCGAGCCTGGAGCCATATTCAAGGTGCCGGCCGCCGAGCTCACCATCGATCCCGAACCTGTGATCGGTCAGCATTCCTTCCGCTGGGACCACGCCCTTGCGGCGGGACACCGGATTTTCCGCGACCAGTTTCCCGACGATGTCACCGTGTATTTGATCGAGTCCTTGAGCCTCGACCTTGGCTTGGAGCTAACGCCTCCGGTGCGGGTCTCGGCGCAGAGAGTCATCAGCGATATTCAAAGTACCATCGATGAATACAACCGCGGCTAGTCATCCGTTGCCAACCGGGGCTGACCTTGTTCAGCCGACCGTATCCGTAATGCGAGGCAGCATTTATCTCACACGGGAAATTTGCGACGTTTATTTGCCGGCCATCGAGTGCGTCGCGTTGATCGCGCGTGACGAGATGCTTCTGATCATGCCGTTGATTCAGGAATCGGCCGGAGGACTGATCCTCAAGGTACGTAACTTGCGCGGCGACCGCGTGATTCAGGCGCAGGAATTCTTCCGCGACAAGGAATTCGCCGAGGACTTTCAGGAACAGAATATCGCGGTGTGTTGGAGCAGCGAGTGGTCTGCGCTGGCGTTGACGGGATTGCGGAAGACGAAGACAATAGTGTAAACTTGGTTTGCATTATGAAAAGCGCTGGACATCCCAATCCACTCCTCCTAGACTCGGGCAACATAGTCAATTCGTTCCGTTAAAGAGAACGATTCAAGTCCAGGAGACGCCGGTGGCCCAAGCGATATCCGACTCGGAATACGAGGCCGCGCTTCGCGCCGTCGATGCCGAGGATGCCACCCCGGAAGAGAAGACCGAAATGCTCATGGAAGTTGCCATGGGCATGCAGGCTCGTCCAAAAAATCCCGATCAACTCCGCCGCGCCGTTCAACTTTACGAGCGTGCTCTCGCGACTTGTCCGTCCGATGCGCCGCTGCTCAGCGCTCGCGTGCGCGCACGGATGGGAACTGCGCTGCAAGCCCTTCCAGACGCCGGTTTCGATGCTTTGCGTCGCGCTCGAGCGTGTTACGAACAGGCGCTACCGGTTCTGAAGGCGAAGGGGCGACCGGAGGAACGCGCGGAAACGGAGTTGAACCTCGGCTTGGTCATGCAATCGCTGGTCAGCTCAGGCGAAGCGCGAATCGTCGACGCGGTGCAGTGTTATCACCGGGCCTTGAATGTCTTCACGCGAGACGCTTTCCCACAGGAATACGCGATCCTGCATAACAATCTCGCGATCGCGTATTTGTCCATTCCCCTTTCCGACGAGCGCGGCAAGATGCGGGAAGCCCTGGCGGTCCAATCGTTTGAAGAGGTCTTGAAGGTTGTTACGTTGGTGGACCACCCCACCGAATACGCGATGATCCAGAACAACCTGGGCAATGCGCTGCAATACGCGTCTACGGGTCACGCTCTTGAAAACAATATCCGCGCGATGGCCGCATACGACGAGGCACTGAAGGTTCGCAACCCACGCGACACGCCGCTCGAATACGCCAACACGATCTCGAACCGGGCGAATGTTCTGAGAAGTCTTCCCGACAATTTCGAAAATGCGGACGCGGGCCATCGTAGCAACCTGAGCCACGCGCATGAACTGTATCGCGAGGCGCTGGGTCTATTCGAGATGTACGGGCAGTCCGGCAGCGCGTCGGTTGTGCAAGAGGCGCTGGATGAACTCAAAGAGCAATTGACCGAAATCTCGCCCGGGCGAAGCAATGGCGATGGACGGGTGAGCGCGTGAGTATGAACGCTTGATTCGGCGATTGATCGGAGACTTCATTGACAGGAATTTTTCAGCAATTCGCGGCCGGACGAATCACGGTGTCGACCGGCCTGATATTGATCGTATTGGCTTTCGTATTCGCCGTTTTGGGCGGTGCGGTCGCGGGCATGAAATTGGCGGGCAAGGATTTGGGCAATGAACTCGCCGCAATGATGGGTGCGATGTTTGGCCCGACGGGGGCGGTACCTGGGATTATTCTCGGGCTCATTGTTCTCGCGCTGCTTTAAAGGATGTCGTCATGTGGGACATGTTCTCCAATTCATTTCGCCTATTTCTCAAAGGCAAGTTGTTTCGCGAACCCCGCGAGGTCGCAAAAAAGTGGCTGATCGGATTCATCGTCGCGTTGATTGCTGTGGTTGTCCTCGCTTACGCGGGCCTGCAGCTTTGGCTTGCGGTCATCGTCGCGTCGTTCGTTGCCGGCGCGCTTCAGCCTTATTTGTTCCGTGATCTCAAATACAACTGAGACCATGAACGTCAATGAAGCCGCGCGTGATCGCACCGTTTCGATACCGGCCGACGATTCCGCGAGCGAACTCGATCGACTCGCGCGCACGATCACCAGCCTAGAGACGATCGTGGCGGGCTGGGATGAAGGGCATGTGCTCACGGTGCACGCGCTCAAGTCGGCCATCGAAGAGCTGAACAAGGAAGCATTGAAGCGCTTGATCCGCGCGCTCAAGGACGACCCCGCAAGCATGGCGAAAATGCGCGAGGCTTTGAGCGATCAGGTGGTCTATGGGGTGCTGCGCTTTCACGGCCTCGTCAAGGAATCGCTTCAGGCCCGTCTCCAGGCGGCGTTCGATGAGGTCAGGCCGTTGATGCACTCTCACGGCGGCGACATCGAGTTGGTCGCGCTCAAGTTGCCCGACACGGTCGAGATCCGTCTGATCGGTTCGTGTCACGGGTGTCCTGCGTCAAGCCAAACCCTGAGCGAAGGGGTGGAGAAAGCGGTCCGCGCGCACTGTCCCGAAATCATTCACATCAATCAAGTCAGCAAGGGTCCACCCGAATCGCAGAAGCGTGAGGGGTCGACGGTTCACTTCATCAGCCCGTTCGCATTGCACGCGCAATCCGGATGGATCGACGCGGCGGCGCTCGACGAAATTCCCGAAGGCGGCATCACCGAACGCAAGATCAAGGAGCGTTCGGTACTGTTGAGCAAACACGGCAGTCGCTTGAGTTGCTTCGACAACCGATGCGCCCACCTCGGCATGCCGCTCGAAATGGGCGAGGTGCACGAAGGGGTCATCACGTGTTCCTATCACGGCTTTCAATATCTGCTGGAGTCCGGCGAGTGTCTTACCGCACCCGAGGTTCAGCTCAAGGTGCATGCGGTGCGCGCCGTCGGCAATCGGGTGCAGGTCAGGCTCGAGGAGTAGCCGAGATGACGACCGCGCTTCGGGTCAGTCTGACGCCGGCGTTGAAACGGCCGCCGCTGACTGAGCCGATCGCCATCCCACTGCTCCATCCGGAGGGACCGATGCTGTCGATCGGCGGCGAGTCCGGCGCCGATGGGCTTGCCATTCCGGTGACGCCCAATGCGAACACGCTGTTCGGCCCTCGCGGCGCTTGCCTGATCGGAGATCGCGGTCCGCTGTGGGTATGCGACACCGGCCATCATCGCCTGCTCGGATGGCAGAGCGTGCCTGAAGGCGACCACGTCGCGGCGGACTGGGTCATCGGCCAACCGGATTTTTTTCACGAGGGTCGCAATGCCAAGGGCGGCGCAGGCGCAGCGACGCTCAACGTACCCACCGGTATCTCGGCGTGCGCAGACGGCATCGCCGTTGCCGACGCGTGGAATCACCGCGTGCTGATATGGAAGCGTCTGCCGCGAGATCACAACGTCCCCGCGGACGTCGTACTCGGGCAAAAAAATTTCGTTTCGGTCGACTCGAATCGCGCACACAGCGACGCGTCTGCGATGAGCCTGTTCTGGCCTTACGGCGTCCATTGGGATGGTGCAAGACTCTGGGTGACCGACACGGGAAATCGACGTGTGCTGATGTGGCACGGCGTCCCCCGGCATAACGGACAACCTGCTGACCTGGTGCTCGGACAAAAAGATTTTGTCGCGCGCGACGAGAACGGTGGCGGCACGCCGAGCGCGTCGAGCATGCGCTGGCCGCACGGCATCGCGGTATGGGCCGGGCGCCTGTGCGTCGCCGATGCCGGCGACAATCGGATCATGGTGTGGAACGGAATTCCCGATCGAAACAACGCGGCATGCGAATGGATGCTCGGCCAGGAAGCGTTCCATCAGGTGGATCACAATCAAGCGCTTTACTGGCCCACCGCAGGCAGTCTCAATATGCCGTATGGAATCACTACGGCGGGCAGTTGGTTGATCGTTGCGGATACGGCCAACTCGCGGCTGCTGGGCTGGCACATCGATGATTGCGGTAACGGTGCGCCCGCCCGCGCGCTGGCCGGTCAACCCGACTTCGCTGCCAAGGGCGACAACCGTTGGCAACGTCCGGTGCGCGACAGCCTCTGCTGGCCCTACGGAGTCATGCAGTGCGAAGGGCATGTCGTCATCAGCGATTCGGGTAACAGCCGCATCCTGGTTTGGCGCGTCGCGGCGGAAGTCGATCCATGAACGAACTCACCGAATTGCGAATTGAGCCCGCAGCCCCGGTATCCCACGATCGGGCGGAGATGATCCGCGTACGCGGGCTGGTGCAGGGCGTCGGCTTTCGCCCCAACGTGTGGCGACTCGCCCATCGTCACGGGCTGCGCGGATGGGTCGCGAACGATGCGGAAGGTGTGTGCATCCGCGCCTGCGGGTCGAGCGATGCGGTCGACGATTTCGTCCGTGCGTTGTCGCTCGAGGCCCCGCCGCTCGCACGCGTCGACGCCATCGAACGCGCATCGGTCGAGGGCTTGGACGACGATACCGAATTCCGAATCGTCGCCAGCCATACCGGCGAGGCGAACAACCGCATCGTTCGTACCGGCGTCGTTCCGGATGCGGCGTCATGCGCAGAGTGCGTGCGCGAAGTCTTCGATCCCTTCACCCGACGCTACCGTTATCCCTTCACCAACTGCACGCATTGCGGCCCGCGTTTGTCGATCGTCGATGCGATCCCCTATGACCGCAGCGCGACGACCATGCGTGCGTTCACGATGTGCCGCGCGTGCCGCGCCGAGTACGACGATCCCGACGACCGGCGTTTCCACGCGCAGCCGATCGCCTGCCACGTGTGCGGTCCGCGTGCGTGGCTGGAGCGAGCGGATGGCGCACCGATCGCGATCGACGCGCTCACGACTCTGGATGCGGTCGATGCCGTTTGCTCGTTGCTCCAGCGCGGGCAGATCGTCGCCATCAAGAGCCTCGGCGGTTTTCAGTTGGCATGCGATGCAACCAACGAGATGGCGGTGGCGCGTCTGCGTGAAAAAAAACATCGCGATGGCAAACCGTTTGCGCTGATGGGGCGAGACCTGACGGTGATTCGAAGTTGCTGCGTCGTCACTGAGAATGACGAAGCACTGTTGCAAAGCGCGGCCGGGCCGATCGTGATCATGGACATCGTGAACGCCGGCGTCGGCGCTTGCCTCGGCGTCGCACCCAGCGTCGCGCCTGGCATAGCGACGCTGGGCTTCATGCTTCCGAGCACGCCGCTGCACCACCTGGCGTTGCGTCGCATGAACCGCCCGATCGTGTTGACCAGCGGCAATCGTTCCGACGAGCCGCAGTGCATAGACAACGCCGAAGCGCGCGAGCGGCTGGCCAGCATCGCGGACTATTTTCTCTTGCACGACCGCGATATCGCGCATCGTGTTGACGACTCGGTGGCCAGAGTGGTCCATGGCACTCCGAGAATTTTGCGACGGTCACGCGGCTATGCACCCGTCACCATGCCTCTGCCCGAAGGATTTGCTGACGCGCCGTCGGTCCTTGCGATGGGCGCGGAACTGAAGAACACTTTTTGCCTGTTGCGCGGAGGCCATGCAATCGTCTCGCATCACATCGGCGATCTCGAAGAAGCGTTGACCTATTCCGATTACCGCAGGAGCGTCGAGCAATATTTACGGTTATTCGAGCACGAGCCGCAACTCGTCGCAGTCGATCTCCATGCCGAATACCTGTCGGGCAAACTCGGCCGGGCTTCGGCAGAAGAAAGGGCGATCCCTCTTGCGCAAGTTCAGCACCATCACGCGCACATCGCAGCCTGCATGGCGGAGAACGGATTGCCCCTCGACACGACGCCGGTTATCGGCATTGCGCTCGACGGCCTCGGCATGGGCGACGACGGCGCGCTTTGGGGCGGTGAATTTTTTCTGTCCGATTATCGCAACTGCAAACGGCTCGCAACCTTCAAACCGGTTGCCATGCCCGGCGGTGAGCAGGCGATCCACGAGCCGTGGCGCAATACCTACGCGCATCTGATGGCCGAAATGGGATGGGCGCGCTTCGCGATGAACTACGCGGACCTTGAGCTCTGCCGATTCCTCGAAGCGAAGCCGCGCAAGCTGCTCGATGAAATGATCGCGCGCGAAGTCAACAGTCCGCTCGCGAGTTCGTGCGGGCGACTGTTCGACGCGGTCGCGGCCGCGGCGGGAGTGTGCCGCGAACGCGCACGATACGAAGGCCAGGCTGCAATCGAATTCGAGGCGCTGGTCGATCGACGAGCGCTGGACGAAGAAGACGACTCGCTCGCGTATCCTTTCGCCATCCCGCGCCTGAAAGGAAGCAATCTTCCGTACGTCGAACCGCTCGCCATGTGGCAGGCACTGCTTGGTGATCTGGTCCTCGGCACGGCAGTCCCCGTGATCGCCGCGCGCTTTCACAAGGGCTTGGCGATCGTGATTGCGCGCATGGCCGAGAAACTCTCTCGTTACGAGAGCGGTGAAGAGGCCATCATGACGGTTGCATTGTCCGGCGGTGTTTTTCAGAACCGTATTCTGTTGGAACAGGTCATACAGCGACTCGAGGCCAATCGATTTCGCGTCATCACGCATCGCCAAGTCCCGAGCAACGACGGTGGGCTGTCGTTGGGACAAGCGGTGGTCGCTGCAGCGAGATCGCTAGTCAAATAGAACGTCCGAACGGAGAACATCATGTGCTTGGGCATTCCAGGACAGATCATCGAAGTCACCGATCCCGACAAGAAGCTTGCGATCGTAAACGTCGGCGGTGTCAAGCGCACCATCAACATCGGCTGCATCGTCAACGAAAATCATTCCGCGGAGTCCTGCCTGGGTGACTGGGTGCTGGTTCACGTCGGCTTCGCGATGAGCCGCATCGACGAAGACGAAGCCGCGCGAACGCTGGCACTGCTCACGGAAATGGGCGAAGTGCAGATGGAGCTCGACGCGATGCGCATGTCGGCTCGTGCTTGATGCATGAGTCGATGAACGCTAATCACAGCGACCGACGTCTTCCCATTCTCATTTGATCAACTTCCGGCCATCGTGACCAACTCTGACGCCTTGCAAGAACTCTATCCCTTCCTGCACGGTGCGAAGCAGGATGCGGACAAGCTGTATCTGGCATTGCTCGAGTCGGTGCGGCAGAAGGCCGAAGACAGTGTCGACACCAAGCGCCGGTTCTTCGAGGAAAACGCAGCCGCGGTCGTCGCGGTCGCTCGAGCGATCGCCGACGTCTATCGCCGCGACGGCAGGCTGTATTGCATGGGCAACGGCGGATCGAGCTGCGACGCGGCGCATATCGCGGTCGAGTTCCTGCATCCGGTCACCGCCGGCCGACCGGCGTTGCCCGCGGTCAATCTCGTGACCGATGCCGCGATGATGACGGCGGTGGGCAACGACGTCGGATTCGACCACGTCTTCGTGCGGCAGGTGATCGCGCAGGCGCGATCAGGTGACGGCCTGATCGGCGTGTCCACCAGCGGCAACTCGGAAAATCTGCTAGCCGCGTTTCGCAAGGCGAAGGAAATGGGCGTCGTGACGATCGGTCTTTCGGGCAATGACGGCGGCAAGATGGCCGCGAGCGGCGCGCTCGATCATTGCCTGGTGGTACCGAGCAACAGCATTCACCGCATTCAGGAAACCCATGTGGCGATCTATCACATCCTGTGGGACCTCACGCACACGCTGCTTGCCGACGAGCGCGGCGCACTGATGGGAAGGAGCGCATCGTGAAATATGTCGACGAGTTCCGCGATCCGGCCAAGGCCCGCGCGTTGGAGAAGGAAATTCGCGGCGTGGTCGCGCGCATCGAACGCGCGAAGCAGCGACCGTTGCAGATCATGGAGGTGTGTGGCGGACACACGCATTCGATCTTCCGCTACGGCATCCAGCAACTGCTGCCCGACACGGTCGAATTCGTTCACGGTCCCGGCTGTCCGGTCTGTGTGCTGCCGATGGGAAGAGTCGACGATTGCGTGGCGCTCGCCGAAATCCCGCACGTGATCTTCACCACCTTCGGCGACGCGATGCGGGTGCCCGGTTCGAAGAAGAGTCTGCTCAAGGCCAAGGCCGACGGCGCCGACGTGCGCATGGTGTATTCGCCACTCGATGCGTTGAAGCTCGCGCAAGAGCACCCCGACCGCGAGGTGATCTTCTTCGGCCTCGGATTCGAAACCACGATGCCCAGCACCGCGATGACCGTACTGCAAGCGAAAGCCGAAGGCGTCAAGAATTTCTCGCTGTTCTGCAATCACATCACGATCATCCCGACCATCAAGGCGATCCTCGATTCGCCCGATCTGCATCTCGATGGATTTCTCGGACCGGGACATGTGAGCATGGTGATCGGCACGCGTCCCTACGACTTCATCGCGAAGCACTACGGCAAGCCAATCACGGTTGCGGGATTCGAGCCGCTCGATGTATTGCATTCGATGTACATGGTCTTGAAGCAGATTGCTGACGGGCGTAGCGAGGTCGAGAATCAGTACGGACGTATCGTTCCCGAGAACGGCAATGCGCAAGCGCTGGCCGCGATCTCCGAAGTGTTCGAGCTGCGCGAGTTCTTCGAATGGCGAGGCCTGGGATCGATCGACCACTCGGGAGTGCGCGTGCGCGAGTCCTATGCCGAGTTCGATGCGGAGCGCAGGTTCCCGGTACCCAATCTCAAGATCGCCGATCCCAAGTCGTGTCAGTGCGGTGAAGTATTGAAGGGCGTGATCAAGCCGCATCAATGCAAGGTCTTCGGCACGGCCTGCACGCCCGAGATGCCGCTGGGCTCGCTGATGGTCTCTTCCGAAGGCGCGTGCGCTGCTTATTACAACTATGGCCGTATCGACACCACGGGATTGAAGCGCGCGTCGCCCGAGCGCGGCCGGGACCTGCAGAAGGCGATCGCATGAACGATCGCGCCACCGCACCGGTGCAAGCGATCGAGTCCGGCATGCGCCGACGCTCGGGCAAAGTGCGCGACGCGAACATCAACATGGCCCACGGCAGCGGCGGCAAGGCGATGCGCGATTTGATCGAGGACGTATTTCTCGGCGCGTTCGACAATCCCCTTCTGAATACGATGGAAGACCAGGCGGTGGTCTCGCTCGCGGACCTTGCGACGCACGGCGATCGGCTCGCGTTCACGACCGACACCTACGTCGTCGATCCCCTGTTCTTTCCGGGCGGTGACATCGGCACGCTGGCGGTGGCGGGCACCGTCAACGATCTCGCGGTCAGCGGCGCGACGCCGCTGTTCCTGTCGTGCGGCGTGGTGCTCGAAGAAGGATTTTCGGTGGACGCCCTGCGCCGCGTGGCGGCCAGCATGCAGCGCACAGCGCTCGCCGCCGGCGTGCGCATCGTGACCGGCGACACCAAGGTGGTGGAGCGCGGCTCGGCCGACAAGTTGTTCATCAACACCGCCGGCATCGGCGTCATCGCGCGCAACATTTCCATTTCCGCAGCCCACGCGCAAGCGGGCGACGTGGTGATCGTCAACGGATATATCGGCGATCACGGCACCGCGATCCTGATCGCGCGCAAGCAGCTCGCGCTGGAATCGGATGTGGAAAGCGATTGCCAGCCCCTGGGCGGACTGGTCGCCGCGATGATCGCAGCCTGCCCGAGCATCCACTGCCTGCGCGATGCAACGCGCGGCGGGGTGGCGACCGTGCTCAATGAATTCGCACAGAGTTCGAACGTCGCGATTCGCATCCACGAGGACGCGCTGCCGTTGCGCGAAGAGGTGAAAGGTGCGTGCGAGATACTCGGCCTCGATCCGCTGTATCTGGCGAACGAAGGCAAGCTCGTCGCGCTGGTGCGGCGAGCAGACGCGGATCGCTTGCTTGCCGCGATGCGCGCGCACCCAGCGGGCCAGCACGCGGCCATCGTCGGCGAAGTCACCGAGGAGCCGCGCGGGGTCGTCGTGTTGCACACCGGGTTCGGCGGTCAACGCATCGTCGATATGCTGGTCGGCGAGCAGTTGCCGAGAATTTGCTAGTCGCACAAGAGAAGCGATGCTTAGCCAAAAGGCGTGATCGAACATGCATGAGTTGAGCATTTCCCGCAGCGTGGTCTCGATGTGCGCCGAGCGAGCGATGGGCGCGCAGGTACTTCGCGTCACGCTCGTCGTCGGCAGCTTGTCCGCGGTGCTGCCCGACTCGCTGCGATTCTGCTTCGACATCTGCGCCGAGGGCACGTCGGTAGAAGGGGCTCGTCTGGAAATCATCGAGGTTCCCGGTCGGGCCGTCTGTCGCGACTGCGGCGGGGAGGTTGCACTGACCCAGTTGATCGGCCGCTGCGCCTGCGGTAGCGTCAATCTCCAGCTTGTCGCGGGAGAAGAATTGAACGTCAAGGAAATGGAGGTGGCGTGATGTGTACCACTTGCGGTTGTTCCGATTCCAGTCAGGTGACGTTCACCGACTCCAAGACCGGCATGCACTCGCACGGCGATGGGCCGAATCACACGCATGCGCATGACGATGCCGATGCCGATGCGCATGCACACGCACATAACCATGTGGATGAACATGAGCATCCGGGCGAGCATCAACATGCGGCCGATCATTCGCATCAGCATGGTCATTCGCACGATCACACGCACGACCACGATCGCACGTCGACCCATCTCTACCGTCCCGCGCAGCGAAAAAAAACGCGCAAGGTGACGCTCGAAGAAGACATACTCGCCAAGAACCAGTTGCTGGCCGAACGCAATCGCGGCTGGCTCGCGGGTCGCGATATCCTGGCGCTGAACCTGATGAGTTCGCCCGGCTCAGGCAAGACCACGCTGCTCGAGCGCACGCTCACCGACCTCAAGGGCGAACTCGCGATCAGCGTGATCGAAGGCGATCAGGCCACCGCCAACGATGCCAATCGCATCCGTGCGACCGGTTGCGATGTGATCCAGATCAACACCGGCGCCGGCTGTCATCTCGACGCGAACATGCTCGCGCACGGCATGGCGCAACTCGACCCCCCGAGCGGCTCGGTGGTCATGATCGAAAACGTCGGCAACCTCGTTTGCCCCGCCCTCTTCGATTTGGGCGAACGCGCGAAGGTGGTGATCCTGTCGGTGACCGAAGGCGAAGACAAGCCGATCAAGTACCCCCACATGTTCCGCGCCTCGAGCCTGATGATCATCAACAAAATCGATCTGCTTGCGTATGTGCGCTTCGACGTCGAGCGCTGCATGGCCTATGCGCGCGAGGTCAATCCCGACATCGAAGTTCTGCGCGTGTCGGCCGAGAGCGGTGAAGGGATGTCTGGGTGGTACGCGTGGGTGCGCGGTCTCATGGCCAACGCACGCAGCATACGCACCGCAAGAGAAGTCACTTCCTCAAAGAATGCGACGACCTGTTGAGCGCGACGAGGCACGGTTGATGATTCGCTCGCCTGTGGGGATGACCACTATTCCCAACAGCACGAGACTACAGCGGACACGGACTATTCCGTGACAGCCGCGGCCGAAAGCCTCAGCAACGAAGTGCTGCCTGTCGGTCTCTTGCTCGGCGTCGGTCTTCGCGCAGACTATCTTGGTCGGACGCCGATTGTGGCTGGCGAGCGGCTCGATCGATCCACTCAATTTGCTGATTCAAGCTTTGGCAGATCGCGGGACGCGCGTTTGAGCTGCTAGTCGTTACGATCGAGACATTTCCTGATTCGGAAGATCGTCCCCGGTCCACAAGGCGAGCGAGTTTTTCGCTAGGGCGGGAATCAAATCCGGATGCAACCGCGCCATCAGTTGCGCGCCCTCCTCCTGCGCACGGAGTATTGCTGTAGGTGCTGCCGCATCGATAGATCGAGGTAGGCGGGCTCGGCGTTGTTTGATCGGGGACGGCACGCAGAGGCGAAACGGCTCGTTGCGTCGGGGGCGACACTTGCTGTTCCTGCCGACCGTTCGATTTTGCAGCAGTGGGCACGAACAAGGGTGCAATCGATGGCGACGGATAGAACCTTTGCAGCAACCGTATGAAAGCGAAAACCGATGCGCCGACAAGAAGCCAGATCAGGGCGATTCGAAAAGTGGAAGACCCGCGCCGCCCCTGCCCCGACAGTGAGTCCTTGCGATGTTCCTCACGGTAGTAGTCTCGATCTTGTATACCCATAGCGTTTTGGTGGTGCCGCTCGACGGAATCGAGTAGCCAGAGAGGACGCCGATTTCCAAGCACCTGACGCACAGTTGACGCAGAGGGCTGCACGTGAGTCTGCGCTCATTTTACTGTCACCACTGCGCCACCGCGTCTCCCGCAGCACCTGCGTGGAATGCGCCACACCGCCGGTGGCCAAGCCTGCGTCCGGGCCGACCGAATCCGTTTGAGTTCCGAGCTCAAATTTTTCCGCGACAGCGGGGCAACTCCAACTTCAACCATACCTGCTACGTGGCCTGATGCCCTTCGTCTCCTTGTTGGCGAACGCGCGATGCCAAATCATCGTGCGGCTCGACGCCTGCTCGGCACCGGTGCCGGTGGTGCCTTCGTACCGAATTAATACTTTTTGCACTTCTTGGTTGGCGCATCCAGCCCCTGCGTGTCGCGCGACCGCCCCGTCAATTCTTCACTACCGATCAATCGACGAAGCGTGCTCGATACGGAAAAAATCTAAGGATTCGCGCGAGCGGCTTGCATTCTTCTCAACGCCTTTGTGGCCGCAACGCATTGCGGAAGATTGTAGAACTGGCCCCGCACGACACCGCCGCTCACTCTGCTGGAGTTGTTGCCGTAGGTGCTGAAGAAAGTCGCGCACTGTTCGCGCGAACGGCCTCCTTCGGCGACGCATTGGTCCACTTTACGTGCTCGAATCGGTGTGAGCTTCGCCACGCGCGCAGCTTCACATTTTTGATCGAGAGCGTGAACCTGTTCGATCGTGATGGACTCAGCGGCGGACGCGGAGCCGACCAGCAAGACCAATCCTAATACCGCTAGGCATGTGCGCATGTTCCTCCTTAAGCACCTCGGCTCGCGATCCGCGAGCGCGCAACGCTGATGCGATGCTACACCCGCTATACGACACCGATATCAAAATCCCAAGTCGCTGGCTCAATACAAGTCCGCGCGCTGGTCGATAGTCGATTCATCACCGCAGCGACGCCGACGACATCGTCGGACCGCTGCCATCCCGCCGAGTGGATGGACCTAGCGTGTCAACCTTCGAGCCGGGGCGGCCGTCCGCATGAGCTAACGCCGACCATCCGGTTGCAACGCATGGGTGCAGAGCGATGCACATCATCAACTTTGCTGGTCAGTGGCCCGTTCGACGTTTTTGGAGCCCGAGGAGCGGTCGAGCGATGCGATGAGCGATAGCCTTTGCGGCTACCAGCAGTGCATCGGGGCACTGCACTTTCTACGAGTCTTGCCAGAAAGTCGTCTGGGCGCCCGGGGAGTCTGAACGTCGAATCGTCTCATTCGAGCGTCGTCAGATAACCGACGATCGCGTCGAGCTCTCGCGCGTCGAGCAATACCGCGGGCATCTCGCTTCCCGGCTTGACGTCCTGCGTGTGGGCGATCCAGTGCCTGAGCGAATCCGTGCCGTTCGGCAGTGCGCCGGCCGCGATCGTCTCGCGTGCCATTAGATGCGTCAGGTCCGGACCGATCGCTCCCTTAGCATCGGTGCCCCTGACCGCATGGCATCCCGCGCACTTTTCCACGAAGACATCGGCGCCAGCGAGCCCGGTCATCGGTGCGTGCGCGTCGTCGCTTTGCAGTTCGAGCCAGCGGTCGAAGTCGGCTGGGCTTTCCGCATTGACGAAGAGCGCCATGTGCGCATGCTGCGCCCCGCAATACTCTCCGCACTGCCCGCGATACCGGCCCACGGCGCTCGCCTGCAGCCAGGTCACGTTCGTCTGGCCGGGGACGGCATCCATCTTGCCGCCGAGCGACGGGACCCAGAACGAGTGGATGACATCGCCACTGGACAATTGGAACCGGACCGGCTCGCCGACCGGAATGTGGATCTCGTTCGCGGTCGTGAGCAGCACCGCGCCCTTCGCATCCAGATAGCGGACCCGCCACCAATACTGGAAACCACGCACCTCGACGACGACGCGCGGCGTTCCGACTGGGGCCGCGATCGCGGCCAGTGTGATCAGGGTCCACACGGCGCAGCCGAAGAGCACCACCACCGAGATACCCGTGCCCACGAAGATCCAGGTCAGTCCTTCCCGCTGCCGTAGCGGCATCAGGCGCCTGTCGCTCGAGCCGTCCACTGAATCCGGGCTGCGACGTTTGCGGAAGATCGCGGCGATCAGCAGAGCGGCGACGATGACGACGACGGCGATCGAAACCGTGGCCAGACCCCAGCCGAGCCGCGTCACCGGGTCCGCCGCCGGACCCGCAGTGTGCAGGTAGGCCAGAGGTGTGTTCGAATCATTCATCGGTACGCATCTATCGGCGTGAAGTCATCTTCTCGGTGCCCGCAGCGTCTATGCTGCGCGTTCTCATCTCGCATGCGAAGGACCGATGCGCGTTTTCGCTTTCATGCCGGCGCTGCTGCAAGTTGCTACGAAGCGGAAAACACTCTTCGTGTTGCTCGCAGCACTTTTCGTATCGACTCTCACAATCGCCCTCGGACCGACGGAAATGATCGCAGCCGCGGCCGCGCCGCACGCAGCGGATGCCGCGGTGCGCGAGACCGTGAACGCGAACGCCGCGGAGATTGCCCGCGGTGCCTACCTCGCACGTATCGGCGACTGCTCGGCCTGTCATACGGTCCCCGGCACTCCCGACTTCACCGGCGGCTTGGCGATACATTCGCCGCTCGGCACGATCTACACGACGAACATCACACCTGATCGCGAAACTGGCATCGGTAGCTATTCGCTGCACGACTTCGATCGCGCGCTTCGCAAGGGCGAGTCGCCGCGTCATCATCTCTATCCGGCGATGCCGTATCCGTCCTTCGCGAAGATCTCGAGCGACGACATGCGCGCGCTGTACGCGTACTTCATGCATGGCGTCGCGCCGGTCCATCGGACGCCGCCGGCGACGAAGCTGCCGTTCCCGTTCAACCAGCGCTGGGGAATGGCGATGTGGAACATCGCGTTCCTCGATGCGGGCGCCTATCGCCGCGACGACACCCGCGACGCGCAATGGAATCGCGGCGCCTACCTGGTGCAGGGACTCGGACACTGCGGCTCGTGCCATACGCCGCGCGGAATGGCCTACGAGGAGCACGGGTATTCGCAGAAATCGCGGGACTACCTGTCCGGCGGCATCAACGATCACTGGTTCGCGCCGAATCTGACCGGCGAGCCGACGAGCGGGCTCGGAAACTGGAACAACGCACAGATCGTGCAGTTCCTCAAGACCGGCCATGGTACCGCGACGATGGCCTTCGGTCCGATGAAGCAGGTCGTCACGGACAGCATGCAGCACGTCGACGACGACGATCTCGCGAGCATCGCAAGCTATCTGAAGTCGCTCTTGCCGCGACCGCATGGCAACGCGTTCCTTCCGAACACGCAATCGACCCGGACCGTCGTGTGGCTCGCGAGCGGCGATGTGCACATCCCGGGCGGCGGGCTCTACAATAACTTCTGCGCGAAGTGCCATCGCGCGGACGGTCGCGGCGAGGCGTTCAAGGTACCGGCCCTCGCTGGAAGCGGCGTGGTGCGATCGGCAAATCCCGCATCGGTGATCCACATCATCCTGAGCGGTGGCAAGCCGCACCAGCCGGCCGGCATGGCGGCGATCGATCCGATGCCATCGTTCGACACTCAGTTCGACGATCGGCAGATCGCCGAAGTGGCCAGCTTCGTGCGGCGCTCGTGGGGCAATGACGCGCCTCCGGTGACGACGCGCACGGTGCAGTTGCAGCGTGAGGCGATCGCTACCGAGAAGAACTGACCATCGGCCAAGTGCTCGACGCATCACGCGTGCCGCATCCGGCGGTCGCTGCTCGCAAGCCACGCCACGAACAGCCACGCGAGCGCCACGAGATCGGCGAGGCCGCTCACGGACCACATCAGCACGCCGGCGAGCTGCTGATCCTCGAGCGGCGTCAACGGGCTCCAGGCCGGCGCGACCGCATGCACGACGTAGAGGATGCGCGGCGCGAAGATCAGGATTGCCGCCAGCATCGCGTTCTCCATCGCGAACGTCACGACGAAGATCATCGTGGCTCCGAGCGGCAGGCGTCGCGATTGCGGATCCTCGATCACGACCCGCCAGAAGACGATCGACGCGAGGAAGAACGACAGATGTTCGAGCGCATGCGCGATAGGTTCGGTGAACGCCAGGCCATACGGCTTCGGCAGATGCCAGAACCACAGCGCGCCGCTTGCCGCAAGCCATGCCACCAGCGGACTGCGGATCCAGTCGATGGCGGGCCGGATCATGCGGCTCGTCTGCCACCATGCCGCGACCGCACGGCGACCGCCGTGCGGCAACGCCCATAGCGCGACCACGATCGGATGTCCAAGGATCAGCAACGGAGGCACGACCATCATCAGGATCAGGTGCTGGGCCATGTGTGCCGAGAACATCTCGTCGCCCCACCTGTCGAGCGGCGACAGCAGCGCGACGACCAGCAGCACGATCCCTGCGGCGAACGCCAGTCCGCGCGACAGCGCTGCGGTCGGCAGGCGCTGTTCGCTCTTCAGCCGCGCGATGCCGGCCAGGTAGATCAGGCTGCCGGTCGCGAGCAGCACGCATACCACCGGCTCCGCGTACCAGAGCCATGGCAGCGACGCGGCGCCGCCGGTCGACGTCGCATCGACCAGGGTCGTCACGGACCGCAGCTCGGAACCCACAGGATTCCGATGCTCGTGAACAGCAGGACGATCGCGAACAGCGCGCTGACGACGACACCACACAGCGCCATGAACCGCGGCCGGCCGTCGCCGGATTGCATGATCTGGCCCGGGGCCGTGTCGGAATGGGGTCGGGTGGCCTTCCAGTTCGCCCAGGCGATCGCGCATCCGACGAGCAGCACCAGCCACAGAACGATCGAGACGCCGCCGACGATGATGCGCAAATGCGGCCACAGTGGCGCGGCCAGAGCCACCTCGGTCGGATAGCAGGCGTGCGCCGCCAGCGCATAGCTGACGAGCATCTGGAGCGCCCACGCGAACGGCGCGATCACCATGCCCGCGAACAGCCGGACGACGCCCGGTCCGGATCGGTCGGACTTCGTCTGCTGCAGCGGTGGATCGTTCGGCATGGCGTCGGCCCGCTTAGGTCAGGTGGGGGCTCAGGTACAGCGCCGAATAGACCGCGAGCCATACGAGGTCGACGAAGTGCCAGTAGACGATACCCACCGACACCTCGAGATGCCAGCCGCGATCGAAGCGCTTCATCAGGTTCCAGGTCAGCAGCGCGACCAGCATCAACAGCCCGACAACAACGTGCGCGCCGTGAAAGCCGGTAATGACGAAGTACAGCGAGCTGTACGGGCTTGAGGAGAACGCGAACGGTCGTGTCGACCACTCGTGCGCCTGAATGCCCAGGAAGACGGCCCCGAGCACGATCGTCAGCGCGAGCCCGATCGATAGCCGTCGGCGGCTACCAGCCGAGATACCGCGCTCGCCCCACCACGCGGCGACGCTGCTGGAGAGCAAGAGAAACGTATTGATCGACGCGTTCGTCAATTCCGGCGGACCGTCCGGTGGCCACGCTGCGGTGCTCTGCGACGCGAGATAGAAATAGCTGAAGAACAGGTAGGCGAACAACGACCCTTCGGTCAGGATCAGGAACGCCATGCCCCACCACGCCGTCGACGCCCAATGGGTGCCGCGGACCGGGAGCGGCCTTTCGATCAGCGCAGCGTTATCCATGCGCGGCCTGCGGGCGGCCGGGCGGCCGGGACGGCCAGAACCACGCCGCCAGCGTGGCGCCGAGGCCAAGGGTGGCGACGATCGCGATCAGCGGTGAATGCAGCAGCAGCCCGACGAACCCCAGTGCCATCGTCAGCGCGGTAAACAGCGGCGCGAGCGAATCGCCAGGCATATGCAACACCACGTTGGGCACCGCGTCGAGCATCGTCGAGCCGAACGTTTCGCGACCCTGGTGCAGCAGGGCGCCCGCGTCGATCGACGAGCGGTTCTCGATGTCTTCGAGTCGGTCTTCCCAGAGCGGGTGGCGACTTGCCACGATCGGGATCACGGCGAAGTTGTATGCCGGCGGCGGTGACGGCACCGCCCATTCGAGGCTCGATCCGTCCCAGGGGTTCGGTCCGGCCGCCGATCCCTTGCGATAGCCGCGCACCACGTCGACCACGAAGATCAGCACGCCGATCGCGAACACGAACGATCCGGCGGAGGTGATGAAATTGACCGTGTTCCATCCCATGTCGGCCGGATACGTGTAGATGCGACGGGGCATGCCGAGCAGGCCGGAGATGTGCATCGGGAAGAAGCCGAGGTTGAAGCCGATGAACATCGTCCAGAAGGCCCAGCGTCCTAGCCGCTCGCTCAGCATCCGCCCGGTGAACTTCGGGAACCAGTAATAAATGCCGCCCACGACCGGGAACACGTTGATGCCGAGCAGCACGTAATGCAGGTGCGCGACGACGAAGTAGGTGTCGGTCAGTTGCCAGTCGAGCGGCACCGCGGCGGTCATGAACCCTGACACGCCACCGACGACGAACAGGAATACGAACCCGGCAAAGAACAGGAACGGTGTCTTGAATACCGGCCGGCCGTACCAGATCGTCGCGATCCACGCGAACACCGCGACTGCGCTCGGGATCGCGATCACGAAACTCGCCGAACCGAAAAACGACAGCGACAGCGGTGGCAGTCCCGTCGCGAACATGTGATGCACCCATACGCCGAAGCCGAGGATCATCGTCGAGATCGTCGACAGCGCGACCGCGGTGTAACCCACCAGCGGACGGCGACAGAATGTGGGAAGCCCGTCGGCGACGATGCCCATGGCCGGCAACACGATCGCGTACACCCACGGGTGGCCGAACATCCAGAACAGGTGCTGCCACAGGAGAGGCTTGCCGCCTTCGGTGAAGTCGAAGAAGTGCGTTCCGAAGTTACGATCGAACCACAGCATCAGGAAAGCGAGCGAGACGGCCGGCACCGCCAGCAGGTTGCCGACCGACGCGGTCAGCGTTCCCCAGACGAGGATCGGCACGCGGTTGATCGACATTCCAGGTGCACGCGTGCGGAACAGCGAGACGATGAAGTTGACCGACCCGACCGTCGTCGACAGTCCGAGGAAGATCATCCCCAGCGCATACACGTCGATGTTGGGCCCCGGGTTGTAGGTTAGCGACGCATACGGCACGTAGTTGAACCAGCCAGCGTTCGGCGCCTGGCCGAGCGGGAAGCTCGCGTACAGGAACACCCCGGCAAAGACGAAGACCCAGTACGACAGTGCGTTCAGCCGCGGGAACGCCATGTCGCGCGACCCGAGCAGCAGCGGCCAGAGAAAGTTGCTGAAGCCCGACAGCACGGGCAGCGCGTACAGGAAGATCATTGTCACGCCGTGCATCGTGAACAGCTGGTTGTACTGTTCCGGCGTGAGCAACGTCTGGTTCGGTCTAGCGAGTTGCAGGCGGATGATCAACGCCTCGATGCCGCCGATGAAGAGGAACAGGAACGCCGTCACGAGATAGCGCTTGCCGATCTCCTTGTGATCGACCGAGCCGAACCATCCGATGACGCCGGGACCGGTCTCCCAGGTTTCCCGCAATGCATGTTCTTCCGCGGAGCCGGCGCTTACGCGGCCAATGACCGGCGTGCGAACCCGGGAGTCCGAAGCGTGCGCCTGATTTTCGATCGAATCCAGACAGTGTCCTAGGAGGTGAGCCGGTCCAATTCGTTCACGCGTTGTCTTGATGGACGGCAGGAACTGGATGACTCGTGTGAAGAACCGATGCGTCTGCTCATTCAGGGGTGGACCCGATTCGAAGCGATGGTGGCCGCAATTCGATCCACGGAGATGGACGCGAATCGCTGAAACTCGTCCATCATCGCATCGCTTAGTCACCGCCTGTCGTTCTCGAGATGCTATTGACTCGATACGCACGAAAACCACACTGGGACACAGCAGCTCGGTCGTCCTGCCGTCCATGTTCGATGCAACGTACCGGCCAGCCGCGGCTCGATCGACTTCAGCACCGGCTGCATGTGCGTTGCGTCCTGTTCGATGTACAAGTCGCGAAGACGCTCGATCGACTTCTCCCAAAGGCCTTCGGCAGTAGCCAAGGTCAGCGTCAGCTCCGAGCCACTTGATGCCGAATGGCAGGTAGTCGCCTAACGCCATGAAGCGGTCGCGATCGGGCCAGTGCGGTGGTCGGCTGATGCGTCAGATGACCGGTCCACAAGGTATAGGCCATCGTGGCCGCGCCCGGCGGCAGGCCGGGTGACCGCAGTTGGCCCGCTGCACCTTGTCCACCGATAGGAAGCGGCGTGTCGATGTACTGCAGGTCGAGTGGGCTGGCCATGGTGGTCCTGTTCCGGGTTCAAGCGGCAACGTCCATCGCCGCCATATATTCGCCGCGGCGCGCGGCGCGGTTGCAGGCGGCGCGGTGCTGCAGCGCGCGCTGCGCCCGCTGCGCGTTGCCCGGCTCGCCGCGCCAGATTTCGAGCGCCGGCTGCTGGATCGCGCGCGAGAACGAAAACGTCAGAGCCCAAGGCATGCGCGCCTTGAAGCGCCGGTTCATCGCGTTCAACCGGGCGGAAGCCAGCTCGGCGCTCTGGCCACCCGACAGGAACGCGATACACGGCACCGCCGCGGGCACAGCGCGCAGCAGGCACGTCACGGTGGCGTCGGCCACTTCGTCCACCGTATCCTGACGCACGCAGGCCAGGCCCGGCAGCACCATGTTCGGCTTGAGCATCAGGCCCTCGAGCAGCACGCGTTGCGCATGCAGTTGCTCGAAGACCTCGTGTAGCACCTGCGCGGTGACCTCGGCGCAGCGCTGCAGCGTGTGGTCGCCATCCATCAGCACTTCGGGTTCGACGATGGGCACGAGCCCGGCCTCTTGGCATAAGCCCGCATAGCGCGCCAGCGCGTGGGCGTTGGCCGCGATGCACGCAGCGCTTGGAAGGCCTTCGGCGATCGCGATCACGGCGCGCCACTTGGTAAAGCGCGCGCCCATCGCGGCATAGCCGGCCAGGCGGTCACGCAAGCCGTCCAGCCCTTCGGTGACGAACTCGTCGGCGTGCCCGGCCAGCGCCTTCGCGCCGGCATCGACCTTGATCCCGGCGACGATGCCCACGTCGGCCAGGGCCTGGGCGAAAGGCCGGCCGTCATGCAGGCGTTGATGGATCGTCTCGTCAAACAGGATCGCGCCGCTGATGCTGTCGGCCAGCCCCGGTGTCGTGACGATCAGTTCGCGCCACGCGCGTCGTGCCTCTTCGGTCTGCGGGATGCCCAGCGGGGCGAAGCGCTTGTTGCAGGTCGGGTTGCTCTCGTCCATCGCCAGCAGGCCCTTGTCACCGGCTACCAGCACGGCAGCAGTCGCGCGCAATTCTTGTTCGTTCATCGCGGACCTCCCCAACGCCAGTTGCGGATCTCCGGCATGTCCTGGCCATACGTGTCGATGTATTGCTTGTGCTCGAGCAGCTTTTCCTTGAGCCGTCGCTTCAACGCCAGTCCCTTGTCACCGGTCTGCGGCAGGCGGTCGACGGCATCCATCGCAAGGTGGAAACGGTCGAGGTCGTTCAGCACCGTCATGTCGAACGGCGTCGTGATCGTGCCTTCCTCCTTGTAGCCGCGCACGTGGATGTTGTCGTGGTTGGCGCGACGGTAGGTGAGTTGATGGATCAGACGCGGATAGGCGTGGAAGGCGAAGATGACCGGCTTGTCCTTCGTGAACAACGCGTCGAAGTCGGCCTCGTCCAAGCCATGTGGGTGCTCGCTCGACGGCTGCAATCGCATCAGGTCGACGACGTTGACGACGCGGATCTTCAGCGCTGGCAGATGCTCGCGCAGGATAGCCACCGCGGCCAGCGTCTCGAGCGTTGGCACGTCGCCGCAGCAGGCCATCACGACGTCGGGTGCTTCGTCCCCGTGGTTGCTCGCCCATTCCCAGATGCCAATGCCTTCGGTGCAATGCTTGACGGCGGCGTCCATCGTCAGCCACTGCGGCGCCGGGTGCTTGCCGGCCACCACGACGTTGACGTAGTGGCGGCTGCGCAGGCAATGGTCCATCACCGACAGCAGGCAGTTCGCATCCGGCGGCAGGTAGACGCGCACGATCTCGGCTTTCTTGTTGACGACGTGGTCGATGAAGCCCGGGTCCTGGTGCGTGAAGCCGTTGTGGTCCTGGCGCCAAACGTGCGACGCCAGCAGGTAGTTGAGCGAGGCAATCTTTCGCCGCCACGGAATGTGCGCTGTCACCTTGAGCCACTTCGCGTGCTGGTTGAACATCGAGTCGACGATGTGGATGAAAGCTTCGTAGCAGTTGAAGACGCCGTGCCGGCCGGTCAGCAGATAGCCTTCGAGCCAGCCTTCGCACTGGTGCTCGCTAAGCATCTCCATCACGCGGCCGCTGGGCGCGAGGAACTCGTCGTTCGGCTGGATCGCCGCGTCCCACTGCCGCTGCGTGACTTCGAAGAGCGCCGCCAGCCCGTTGGACAGCGTCTCGTCGGGGCCGAAGACACGGAAGTTGCGCTGCACGTTGTTCCACTTCGCCACGTCGCGCAGGAATGGGCCAAGCACGTGGGTATCGCCGATGCCCGGTGCGCCGGGCACCGGCACGTCGCAGGCGTAGGTGCGAAAGTCCGGTAGGTGCAGGTCGCGCAGCAGCAAGCCGCCGTTGGCGTGCAGATTGGCACCCATGCGCCGCGTTCCGACGGGCGCGAGTTCGGCCAGTTCGGGCATCAGCCGGCCCTGATCGTCGAACAGTTCCTCGGCGCGGTAGCTCTTCAGCCAGGCGTCGATCAACGCGAGATGACCCGGGTGCGTGGCCGGGTCGGTGATCGGCACCTGATGCGCGCGGAAGGTGCCTTCGATCTGCAATCCGTCGACTTCCTTCGGCCCGGTCCAGCCCTTGGGCGAATCGAGAACGATCATCGGCCAGCGCGGGCGCGCCGCCTTGCCCGTGGCGCGGGCATCGTTCTGGATGCTGCAGATCTGTTCGATCGCCTGGTCCAGCGCCGCGGCCATAGCCTCGTGCATCAGGCCCGGCTCGTGGCCGGCGACGAACAGTGGCGTCCAGCCATATCCGCGTAGCAACTGCTCCAGTTCTTCGCGGGTGATGCGGGCGAGCACCGTCGGGTTGGCAATCTTGTAGCCGTTCAGGTGCAGGATCGGCAGCACGGCGCCGTCGGTCACCGGGTCGAGGAACTTGTTCGAGTGCCAGGCCGTGGCCAACGGCCCGGTCTCGGCCTCGCCGTCGCCGACGACGCAGGCCACGATCAGCTCGGGGTTGTCGAACACCGCGCCGAACGAATGGCTGAGCGAATAGCCGAGTTCGCCGCCTTCGTGGATCGAGCCCGGGCATTCAGGCGACGCGTGGCTGGGGATGCCGCCGGGAAACGAGAATTGCCGGAACAGCTTCTTCAGGCCGGCTTCGTCTTGGCTGATGTCGGGATAGACCTCGCTGTAGGTGCCTTCGAGATAAGTGTTGGCGACGACCGCGGGCCCGCCGTGCCCGGGCCCGGAGACGTAGATCATGTCCAGCTCGTACTTCTTGATGACCCGGTTCAGGTGCGCGTAGATGAAGTTTTGCCCCGGTGTAGTGCCCCAGTGGCCGAGCAGCATGTGCTTGATGTCGGCCAGCGCGAGGGGCCGCTTCAGCAGCGGGTTGTCGTAGAGGTAGATCTGCCCCACCGACAAATAGTTGGCGGCGCGCCAGTAGGCGTCGATGCGCCGGCAGAGGTCTGCCGTCAAGATGTTTCTGCTCATGGCGAGTGGATCCGGGGTTCGTCTCAAAGTTTTGCCGTCCGCAGGCGCAAGGCGTTCGCGATCACGGACACGGAACTCAGGCTCATCGCGGCGCCGGCAATCACCGGGCTCAGCAGCAAGCCGAAGAATGGATAGAGCACGCCGGCCGCGACCGGAATCCCGATCGCGTTGTAGAAGAACGCGAAGAACAGGTTTTCGCGGATGTTCCACATCGTGGCGCGGCTCAGACGGATGGCCTTCGCGATGCCGCGCAGGTCGCCCTTGACCAGCGTGATGCCGGCACTCTGCATCGCGATGTCGGTGCCGGTGCCCATCGCGATGCCGACCTCGGCTTCGCTCAGCGCCGGCGCGTCGTTGATGCCGTCGCCGGCCATCGCCACGTGTTCGCCAGCAGCGCGCAGCTTCTTGACATGCGCGACTTTCCCGGCCGGCTCGATCTCCGCTTGCACGTCGTCGAGGCCGAGCGTCTTTGCGACGGCGGCGGCAGTACGGCGGTTGTCGCCGGTGAGCATGACCAGTTTGAGCCCGAGTGCATGCAGGTCGCGCACGGCTTCAGCGCTGCTTTCCTTGATCGGATCGGCCACGGCCAGGAGGCCAGCCGCCTTGCCGTCGATGGCAGCGAACATGACCGTCTTGCCGTCCTCCTGCAGCGCGACGGCGCTCGCTTCTAGAGCGTCGAGGCGGCCGACCTTCTCGTTGCGCAGGAACTCCGGCTTGCCCACGGTCACCGCGCGACCCTTCAGCATGCCAGCTACCCCGCCGGCAGTCACCGAGCGGAAGTCCGTTATCGCCTCGAGCGCGAAGCCCTTTTCCTTGGCGGCCTGCACGATCGCCGCGGCCAGCGGATGTTCGCTGTTCTGTTCGAGCGAGGCGGCCAAGGTCAGGAGTTCGTTCTCGTCGACGCCGGCGGCGGGCAGCACATCCATCAGGCGAGGCTTGCCTTCGGTCAGCGTGCCGGTCTTGTCGACCACCAGCACCGTGACCTTCTCCAGCCGCTCGAGCGCCTCGGCGTTCTTCACCAGCACGCCTTGCTGCGCGCCGCGCCCGACGCCGACCATGACCGACATCGGCGTGGCCAGGCCGAGCGCACAGGGGCAGGCGATGATCAGCACCGCGACGGCGTTGACGATCGCGTGCGCCAGCCGCGGCTCCGGCCCCAGCCAGAACCAGACGACGAAGGTCAGCACCGACACCGCGATCACCAGAGGCACGAAGACGCCCGCGACCTTGTCGGCCAGCCCCTGGATCGGCGCACGGCTGCGCAGCGCCTGCGCCACCATGCCGACGATCTGGCCGAGCAGCGTGTCGCTGCCGACCCGCTCGGCGCGCATCACGAAGCTGCCCGCGCCATTGACGGTACCGCCGGTCACGCGATCGTCGACGGCTTTCTCCACCGGCAGCGGCTCGCCGCTGATCATCGACTCCTCGACGCTGGAATGGCCCTCGACGACGACGCCGTCCACCGGCACTTTGTCGCCCGGCACGACGCGCAGGCGGTCGCCCACCCGGACCTGCGCCAGCGGGACGTCGTGGTCGCCGTTGGCGTCGACCTTTCGTGCCGTCGGTGGGGCGAGCTTCAGCAGCGCCTTGATCGCGCTGCCGGTGCGGCTGCGCGCGCGCAGTTCGAGCACCTGACCGAGCAGCACCAGCACCACCACCGTCGCCGACGCCTCGAAATAGAGCGGCGCCTTGCCGTCGTGATGCAGCGCTTGCGGCAGCAGTCCGGGCAGCAGCATGGCCACCGCGCTGAACAGATACGCCGCGCCGACGCCGAGGGCGATCAGCGTGAACATGTTGAGGTGCAGGCTGACTACGGAGCGCCAGCCGCGCACGAAAAACGGCCAGCCGGCCCAGCCGACCACAGGCGTGGCGAGCGCGAACTGCAGCCAGCGCACGCCCTCGCTTTCGAGCCAGGCCTGGCGGCGGAGCGCCGGGATCAGGTGCGACATCGCCAGCAGGAACACCGGAAAGGTCAGTACCGCGCCGATCCAGAAGCGGCGCGTCATGTCGCGAAGCTCGGCACTCTCGGCGCCATCGCCGCCCGCAGTCGGTGTTTCCGGTTCCAGCGCCATGCCGCACTTCGGGCAGGCGCCGGCATGGTCCTGTCGCACCTCGGGATGCATCGGGCAGGTATAAATGACCCCGCCGGGCGCCGTCTCGGTGACCGAATCAGGGCTCATGACCGGGCCCCGACGCAGTGACACCGGCGTTCGCGAGTTCACGGGAAACCGCGCGCGCAATCATCAGGTCTTCATCGGTTTGCATCACGCGCACGTGGACACGGCTGCTGTCGGCGGATATCAGCGGCGCATGAACCGCGTTGCGTTGCGCGTCGAGCTCGATGCCGAGAAAGGCGAGAGCGCTTCGCAGATGCGCTCGCGGCAGTTCATTGAGCAGCTCGTCGCCGACGGGTTCCGGCTCGCTGTGTTGCATGCCGTACACGACGCGGTGCCCCACGCCCGCGATCGACCCGAATTCCGGTTGCATCTCGAGCCACGCCAGCAGCGCCACGGCAGCCGTGTCGAAGGTGCCGTCGGCGATACGATGCCGCACGGACCCCTGTCCGTTGCCGGTCGTTGTGTCCGATCCTTGGACGTCGATCGCTGCATCGGCGCAGCCGATGCGGTCGATCTGGCCACGCCACAAGCGCCGCAGCGCCGGATCCCGCTGGTAAAGCGGGAACTTGATGCTTGAGGAGCCGACGTTGAGGGTCAGGATATTCCTCAGGCAGCCTTCTTGCTGCGCACTCCGGCGTTCGCCCTTGGGGCGGCCCGGCGGGCTCACGGCCGAGCCAGGGCTTCGTAGCCCGCGGTGACGTCGAAAAGCTCCTCGTCGATCGAACTCTGGCGTAGGCCGTGCAAGCGGCCATGCAGGTGTTCGAGCAGGTCCTTGATGTTGCGGTCGGCGCGCTCCATCGCTGCCAGTCGGCTGGCGTTCTCGCTCGCCAGCGATTCGGCGCAGGCGCGGAATAGCGAGATGAACAGGTACTCGCGGATCAGCGCGCGCAGCGTCGTCGCGCCATGGTCCATCACTTCGGGCCCCACCTTGCCGGGCCAGGGCACGGCCGTCAGGCTCTGCTGCCAAGCGGCGTCGAGCGGCAACAGGCGCTGGCCGACCGGCTCGTACAGCGACGCGGCCAGCGGCCGGTTGTGGAAGACATGGACCTGCGTCATGCCGTTCTTGGCGCGGCGCGCCTCGGTGTGGATCTGGATCTGCGCGACGAGCGGCGCGATGGCCTCGACCGACCCCGGCACGGCATACGCGTCAAACACGTCCAGGCCCGCGTCCTTCAGGCGCGCCTGGACCCGTTCGCCGACGGCCCAGACCTGGGCGCGACCCGGCAGAGCCGCCAAGGTGCTGATCGCATGCTCGGCGATCACGTCGTTGAAGGGGCCCACGAGCCCTTGGTCCGAGCCGAAGACGATGGCGCCGATCGGGTCCGACGCCCCTGTCTCCACGCGTTCGGGCGCGGCAGCAGGGTCCGCCCGGGCTTGTCGAAAGCACTCACCCAGTCCGAGCGAGATCATGCGGTCGTAGTCGGCGAGCGCGAGCATCGAGCGCTCGTAGTCGCCGATGCTCGACGCCGCCAGCGCCTTCATCGTCCGCACCACGGCGTGCAGATCGCCGGCACCGGTGATCTTGCGCCTCAGTGCCGCGATGCTGTCGCTCACGGGACGTCCCTCCGCGCTGCGCGCTGCGGGATGAACGCTTGGGAACGGCCTGGCGCGCTCATGAAGCCACTTTCGTCGCAGGCTCGGCGTCGGGCTTCGGCAAGAAGCCCTTCAGCGCTGCACCGGCGATGTCGGTGACGGCCCGGCGATCCTCGTCGTTCAGCTTGTTCTCACCGAGCAGGCGCTCCCGCAGCGGCGCAGCGAGCTGGGCCGCTGCGTCCTGAACAGCGCGCTGCGCCTCGGCCATGCGCGCCAGCGGCACGGGGTCGAACAGGCCCGCCGTCAGCGCCAGCAGGAGGGCGATCTGCGCTGGCACCGCGACGGGGTCGAACTGCGGTTGCTTCAGGCAGGCGCGGATGCGCTGGCCGTGCGCAATGGTCTTGCGCGTCGCGTCGTCGAGCCGCGCGCCGAAGCGCGAGAAGGTCTCGAGTTCCTCGAACTGCGCGTAGGCGAGCTTCAGGTCACCGGCCACGGCGCGGAAGGGACCGCGCTGCGCCTTGCCGCCGACCCGCGACACGGACTTTCCCACGTCCACCGCCGGCAGCACACCCAGCTCGAACAAAGAGGGAGAGAGGTAGATCTGCCCGTCGGTGATCGAGATCAGGTTGGTGGGAATGTAGGCCGAGATGTCCTCGGCCTCGGTCTCGATGATCGGCAGCGCGGTGAGCGAGCCGCCGCCGCGTTCAGGGCTCAGATGCGTCGACCGTTCGAGCAGCCGCGAATGGATGTAGAAGATGTCACCCGGGAAAGCCTCGCGCCCCGGCGGCCGGCGCAGCAGCAGCGACAGCTCGCGGTAGGCGCGTGCATGCTGGGTGAGGTCGTCGTAGACGATCAGCACGTCCCGGCCAGCTTCCATGAAGTGCTCGGCAATGCTCGTCGCCGCATACGGCGTGATGTATGCCAGGCCCGGTGGCTGATTGCCTTCGGTGACGACGACCACGGTGTAGTCCATCGCCCCCTTGTTGCGCAGCGTCGCGACCGCCTTGGCCACCGCCGACGCGCGCTGCCCGATGGCGCAGTAGACGCAGATCACGTCCTGCCCGCGCTGGTTGAGGATGGTGTCGAGCGCGATCGCGGTCTTGCCGGTCTGGCGGTCGCCGAGGATCAGTTCGCGCTGGCCGCGGCCGACGGGAATCAGCGCGTCGATGACCTTCAGGCCGGTCTGCAGCGGCACGTCGACCGGCGCACGGTCCATGATGGCGGCGGCGGGTCGCTCGATCGGCAGCCGCGCTGTCGCATCGATGGGACCGAGACCGTCGAGCGCGCGGCCGAGCGGGTCGATGACACGCCCCAGCAGCGCCGGGCCGATGACCACGTCCATCACGCGCCCGGTGCGGCGCACCTCGTCGCCGGCCTGCAGGTGCCAGTACTCACCCAGCAGCACGACGCCGAGCTCGTGTTCGTCGACGTTGAACGCGATGCCGGCCAAGTCACCGGGGAAAGTCAGCAGTTCATCGAAGCCGGCGCCGGGCAGTCCGCTGACGCGGGCGATGCCCGTGGTCACCTGCGTGATGGTGCCGACTTCGCGCGGCACGAGCGCGGGCGCGAACGCGGCACGCGCCTGAGCCAGCGCGGCGAAGCCGCGATCGAGCGCGCTCGCAGCGAAGCCGCGGTCGGCCACTTTCTCGGTGACGCCGCCTTCCTCCGAGCCCCGCAACGTGTCGTGCACTGTACTCATGCGGCGACTGGGTCGGCGCGAGGCGCCGGCGCGGCACCTGCTTGGGGTGCATCGGTGCTCTTGGGGACCGGCGTCGCTGCGGGCGCCAGCAGCGCGGCCACGTGGCGCTCGAAATCGCGCAGGTACTCGGCGATGGTCCAGGCCAGCTTCTGCCCACCGGCACGCAACTCGATGCCACAGACGGCATCGGCCGCAGTGTCGAAGCGCAACGGCACGTCGGCAGAGAAGGTCATGTTGATAGCATTCTGGATCGCTGTCCGCTGATCGGCAGCCAGCTCGAAGTGGCTGCGCACCAGGGCGGATTCGCTTTGCTTCAACGCCGCCCCGAGCTGGTCCTTGGCAGGGGCGGGCAGTTCACTCAAGTGCCGCGTGAAGACCTCGACCATGCGTTCTTCCAGGTCCACGTTCGCCAGATCGGTCAAGGTCTTGCGCGCGACGGCGAACACCTCGTGCACTGTACGGCCGGCGATCAATTGCTGCAGGTGCACGGCCTGGGTGGCCAGCGACTGCTGGCGCTGCGCCGCCAGCGCAGCGGCTGCCTTCTGGGCCTCGTCTGCAAGGCGCAGGCCTTCGGCCTTGGCGTCTGCCGTGGCTTTGCTCAGCAGGTCGGCACGCTGGTGGTCGAAGGCCTTGTTCTTGTCCTCGAAGGTCTTGCGTTCGGTCGCCGCCTGCGCTTGCCTCGCGGCGGCGTCGGCGATCTGGTCGGCGATGCGCTTCTCGCGCGCTGCAATCGCATTCAGCACCGGCTGGTAGAGAAAGCGCTTCATCAGCCAGACCAGGACGACGAAGTTGAGCGCCTGCGCGCCGACGGTGAACCAGTCGATCAACATGGCCTACTTGCCTGCCGCATGGGCGACCGCCGCATTCCAGAACGGGTTGGCGAAGATCAGGATCATCGACACCACGAAGCAGTAGATCGCTGTCGATTCGATCATCGCCAGGCCGACGAAGAGCGTGCGCGTGATCGTCGCCGACGCGTCGGGCTGCTGAGCCAGCGCCGTGAGCGCGGTGGCCACGGCACGGCCTTCGGCCAGCGCCGGGCCCATGGTTCCGAAGCCGGTGGTGATGCCGGCGATGACGATCGAGATCATCGCGATGAGAGTCAGACTGTCCATGGAGTTTTCCTAGTCGATTCAGCTTGTGGCCGCGGCAGGTTGGCTTGACTGCGGCGCCGGACGCGTCGCGGCGGCGAGGTAGACGGCTGCGAGGATGCTGAAGATGTACGCCTGCACCATGCCGGTCAGCAGGCCGAGCAGCGTCATAACCACCGGGAAGAGAAACGGTGTGATGGTCAGCAGGATGCCGACGATCATGGCGCCGCTCATCATGTTGCCGAATAAGCGCACCGCCAGTGCCAGCGTGCGCGAGAGTTCGCTGATGATGTTGAACGGCAGCATGATGAAGGTCGGTTGGAGGTAGGATTTCAGGTAACCCCCCAAACCCTGTTGGCGGATGCCGAACAGCGGCACCGCGACGAAGACACACAATGCTAGCGCGACGGTAGTCGACAGCGATCCGGTAGGCGGCTCGTAGCCGGGGACGACGGTCATTAGTGCGGCGGCGGCGACGAACAGGAACAGCGTGCCCAGGAAGGCGAGGTAGCGCTCGGGCCGCTCAAGGCCCACTTCGCGGATCTGCTGCGTGATGCCGGTGACGACGATCTCCAGCAGGTTCTGCCAGCGCGAGCGCTGGTGCTCGGTTGAGAGCTTGCGCGTGATCAGCATCGAGCCGAGCACCAGCAAGGCCATCAAGGCCCACGTGAACACGATGGTGCCGTTGAGCTTGAACAGTCCGTGCTGCCAGAAGACCAGTTGATCGGGGCCGAGGCGCATGGCGGATCAGGTCGGGGCCGTCCGGCCTTCAATCGGATGGCGACGGTGATCGTCAAGCCGCGCGAGCAGTGCTTCGTTGCCGTCAATGTGGTTGTCGGTGTTGATCTGGATCTGCATTTGGAGTCCCTCGCTTTGATTCGAATCTCCAACTCATCCGACGTCGCCGCGGTCGCACTTCATGGCGCACTTGGACCTGCCGCTTTGCGCGCGCTCCTCCGCGAGGGTTGACGTGACGCGGGAGCGGTCATTCGCCAACTCAAGTGAGAGGCGTGACGCGGCCGAGGGTTCCGCCACCAGACGAGTGGTCAAACGAACAACCAGACAGCGGGCAGCCCAGAATCCGAACAGGCACGACAGCAACCTGCGCCAATCTCCCGCGGAGACAACGACGAATCCAGTGGCGACACACACCATGCGCAACAGCAGGCTGCCCCCGACCCACAGCGCCGGCCGGGGCGAATCGACCGCCCGACGCACGGTCCACCACAAGCCCCCGAAAAAGAGCAGGCCCAGCAAGCCCCCGGCAGTGCCGGCGAACATCAGTGCGAGCATGTCGTTCATCGCCACTCAGTCGTCGGCCTTGCGATCGGCGGGGCGATCGGCCTCGTGCATCGCGCGGTCCTGCTCGGCCACCCAGCGCCAGGCGTTCAGGCAGCCGAGCACCAGGCCGGCCATCAGCAAGGCCAGCGACCAGGGATGTGCGCCGGGATGATGCGAATCGAGCCAGAGCCCCAGTGCCGCGCCCGCCAGGGTCGGCACCACGACCGACCAGCCGATCAAGCCCATCATGCCGAGACCCGACCAAACGCCCGGTGCGCCGTCGCGGCGCGCGCGCAACTTGCGTTCAGCCTTGGCGCCAACTTGCTTGGCCATCAAGTCGGACGGAGTCGGGTCATTCACCATGGAACCTCGCGAAGCGGCCGACGAAACCGCTCTCCAGCTTCTGAGTGGCCGCACGTGCGCCCAGTTCCAGCGCATCCAGCGTCAGGTAGTCGCGCCGCACCGCTTCGCGCAGGCTGGCCAGGTCGGTGCCGCCCGACGCACGCCGCACCGACACCCGCACCTCGTCTCCGATCTTGACTAGGACGCCTTCATCGACGGCGACGAAGACTTCGCCGTCCGCTTCGCTCTCGTAGGTCAGGATGCCCGGCACCAAGGCGGCGACGCAGTCGCGCCGGCGCGGCAGCAGGCCGAACGATCCCTCGCGCGTTTCGGCGACGATGCGCGACACGTCGGTCTTGTCGACGAAGACCCGGAACGGTAGCAACACCTTAAGGCGCATGGGCTGCCTCCGGCTGCGCGATTGCTGCCGGCGCGTTGGCGCCCTGCGTTGCTTCGTCGGCCTTTGCGTCCGTCTTCACTTCCGAGATCGCGCCGATCATGTACAGCGCGCTTTCGGGCCGGTCCTTGAACTCGTCGCGCAGGATGCGCTCGCAACCATCGAGCGCGTCGGCCAGGCTGACCAGCTTGCCTTGCAGGCCGGTGAACTGCTCGGTGGTAAAGAAGGGCTGGGTCAAGAAGCGCTCGAGACGGCGCGCACGCGCGACGACGTCGCGGTCGGCCGGCGACAACTGCTCCAGGCCGAGCATCGCGATGATGTCCTTCAGGTCGGCGTACTGCGCCAGGGTGCGCCGGATCTCCTGCGCGAGCGCATAGTGGCGCTCACCGACGATCCCAGGCGTGGCCATCTTGGAGTTCGACTGCAGCGGGTCGATGGCCGGGAACAGGCCTTCGCCGGCCCGTTTGCGGGACAACACGATC
>JBBSEF010000002.1:0-130385 GCA_038240015.1 Burkholderiales bacterium | reverse complement strand
CTCGAACGCCGCTATCGCGAGACCGATTCGATCGCCGTGCGCGAAGAGCTGGCAAAGTATCTGAACAGCAAGGTTTGTCCGAGTTGCAACGGCGCTCGCTTGCGCCGCGAGGCGCGTTACGTGCGGGTCGGACCCAAAGCCCACGACAAGGCGATCTACGAAATCAGCGCGATGCCGCTGTTCGAAACGCTGTCGTGGTTCCAGAATCTGAGTCTCACCGGCGCCAAGCGCGACATCGCCGAACGCATCGTCAAAGAGATCGTCGCGCGCCTTGCGTTTCTCAACAATGTCGGTCTCGATTACCTCTCGCTCGAGCGCAGCGCCGAGACCTTGTCCGGCGGCGAAGGGCAGCGCATCCGGCTCGCGTCGCAAATCGGATCGGGCCTGACCGGCGTGATGTATGTGCTCGACGAGCCGTCGATCGGCTTGCATCAACGCGACAACGATCGATTGATCGGCACGTTGAAGCATCTGCGCGATCTGGGCAATTCGGTGCTCGTGGTCGAGCACGATGAAGACATGATCCGCGCCGCCGATCACGTCGTCGACATGGGTCTGGGCGCGGGCGTACACGGCGGTCATGTGATCGCGTTTGGCAAGACCGCCGATATCGAGGCGAATCCGAATTCGCTGACCGGCCGCTATCTGTCGGGCAAGCTGCGCATCGAAACACCGAAGAAGCGCGTCGCGCCTGGCTCTGCGCCGGTTGCGCCGATCGATCTCGCGCTGCCTCCGCCCAAAGTGAAGAAGGGCGCGAAGAAAGCCGAGGTGGTGGCGTTGCCATCGCGCCGCGCCAGGCAAGGCGGGTGGCTGCGCATTCAGGGCGCGAGCGGCAACAATCTGAAGAACGTCGATGTGTCCGTGCCGGTTGGCTTGTTGGTGTGCGTGACCGGCGTCTCGGGCTCGGGAAAATCGACGTTGGTCAACGACACGCTTTACCACGCGGCCGCTCGACACCTCTATGGTTCGTCGACCGAGCCCGCGCCCCACGTGAGCATCGACGGGCTGGAACATATCGACAAGGTGATCAACGTCGATCAGAGTCCGATCGGCCGCACGCCGCGCTCGAACCCCGCGACCTACACGGGTCTGTTCACGCCGATACGCGAACTCTTCGCCGAAGTGCCGATGGCGCGCGAACGCGGCTACGGGCCAGGCCGCTTCTCGTTCAACGTCAAGGGCGGGCGTTGCGAGACCTGCCAAGGCGACGGCGTGATCAAGGTCGAGATGCATTTTCTTCCCGACGTCTATGTGTCTTGCGACGTGTGTCACGGCAAACGCTACAACCGCGAGACGCTCGAGGTGCAGTACAAGGGACGCAACATCACCGAAGTGCTCAACCTCACGGTCGAGGATGCGTTCGACTATTTCAAGGCCGTGCCGACGGTCGCGCGCAAACTGCAGACGCTGCTCGACGTGGGGCTCGGCTACATCAAGCTCGGACAGAGCGCGACCACGCTGTCGGGCGGCGAAGCGCAACGGGTCAAGCTGTCGCTGGAATTGTCGAAAAGAGATACGGGACGCACGCTGTATATCCTCGACGAGCCGACCACCGGGCTGCACTTCCACGACATCGCGCTGCTGTTGAAAGTCATTCACGCACTGCGCGATCACGGCAACACGGTCGTCGTCATCGAACACAATCTCGACGTGATCAAGACCGCGGATTGGGTGATCGATCTCGGGCCCGAAGGCGGCGCCGGCGGCGGGACGGTCGTCGCGCAGGGAACGCCTGAAGACGTGGCCATGAGCGTCGCAAGCTACACAGGACACTACCTCGCACCGATGCTCGCGCGTGCGGCCTGACCTTGCCGCGACCGCGTCGCGTTGCACGTCAATGCGTCAAGACGAAGTCGGTGAACTCCTTGGTCACCGGGGCAAGCGCCCGCAATGGGCGCGACATCGCGCCCACCAGCGTGACGTGACTCACGCCCCCGTGAATATCGACCGTGACCTCAGCGCCGGCGGCGCGCAGGCGCTCGGCCATGGGCTCGGTATTGACTTGCGGATAGACGAAGCTGTCGTTCTTCGCCGCGATCAACAGCGACGGGATCGAGGCGCGCGTGACGTGGTTGATCGGCTGCGAGTCGGGCGGCGTGCGGGGCCAATCGAACACCTCCTTGACTCCCTCGTCCTTGATCGGCAGGAAATTGTACGGACCCGCCAGTCCGACGAAGCCGCGCAGTTGATCGAGCTCGATGCCGTAGCGCGCCAGCCAGCGGGCATCGAACGCCACCATCGCCGCGTTGTATGCGCCCGCGCTGTGGCCTGCGACGAAGATGCGCTTCGAGTCG
The DNA here is from genome assembly GCA_038240015.1 of Burkholderiales bacterium. GTDB lineage: Bacteria > Pseudomonadota > Gammaproteobacteria > Burkholderiales > Burkholderiaceae_D > CAHJXF01. Next base: position 128,091 of record JBBSEF010000002.1, on the reverse strand, counting down.
CCGCCGTATCGCTCGATCTCACGAAAGGTCCACGCGACGGAGGCGGCGGTGTCGTCGATGAATTCGGGGTAGGCGACTTCGGGATAGAGACGATAGTCCGCGATCACGGTCACGATGCCTTGCGACGTCAACGCGTCGGCGACGAAGCGGTAGTCCGCCTTCGATCCGGTACGCCAACTGCCTCCGAAACAGAACACCACGACCGGAGCCTTTGCACCGACTGCGAGCGATGCGGGCCGATAGACGTCGAGCGTGCGACGCGGGCCGTCGCCGTACGCGATGTCGTGGGTTTCGACATAGCCATCCGAGGGCGTCAACGCGTTGATGAGGCGTGAGCCCGAGCCTGAGCATCCGGTGAGGACGCCGATGAAGGCGGAGAGAATCAACGACAGACGTACGAAGCCGCGATTCATTCGAGCACGGTCTCCGGTTCGGCCTCGAGAGCCGCGCGCGGACGCCTGCGACGCCGCGACACGAGCGGCTGGTCGATCACGCGTCGCCTGCGAAAGAAGGCCAGGAGACCCACCGTGACGGCCACCATCGCGGCAATCGTGATCCAGAAGCCGTCGGGATGATCGAGCCCCGGGATGTATTTGAAATTCATCCCGAAGATTCCGGTGATCAGGGTCAATGGTGCGAACACCGCCGTGATGATCGTCAAGAGGCGCACGATCTCGTTGGTGCGATGCGCGGTCGCCGAGAAGTGCAGCTGGATCGCCGACTCGATCGAGTCCTGCAGGCGGGCCGCGTGGTGCAGAACGCGCTGCACGTGTTCCATCACATCGTTGGCGCGCACCAGCAGCACGTCGTTGCGGCGCTTGTCGTCGGCGCTCACTCGTCGCGCCGAGTCAATGCCGTCAACCAGGTTGTCGCGAAATTCCTGCAACGCATCGCGCTGCTCTTCGCACAGGTTCTCGAGCTTGCGCAATTCAATGCGCGCGTCGAGCAATGCCTGCCAGTCGGAGAACAGGCGCTTCGGATCGAGCAGCTCGCGTTGCCAGCGATCGAGTTGATCGGTGAGCGGCTGGCGCAGCGCGAGGTAGCGATCGACCATCGCGTTGAGCAACCGAAGCATCAGGTCTTCGGGTCGCGACGGCGGGCGGCCCTGATGCGCGGTGGTTGCGCTCTTGACCTTGCCGACCAGGCGCGCCTCGGCGTCGGACTCCGCCGCGCCGTAGTTGCCATCGGCCGACACGATGCCATTGGCGAGGTTCCGATCGCGAAAGTCGAGCAAACGCGTGCGCACCTGATTGATGGTCGTACTGTTCTGCGCACTGACGGTCACGAGCGCGCGATCGCAGAGAAAGAAGGTGACGGGAATCGTCGCGATCTGCCGCAGCGTTGCCGCGTTGCGTGCGCGTCGCAACGGGATCGAGGCCGCTGCTGTTGCGTCGCTGCCTTCCTCTCCGACAGACAGCTTGCGAAACACCACCATCTCGTAGTCCTGCGTCGAATCGAAATACGATGGATGGCCGAGGTTGACGGCGTCGATCAAATGCGGATCGACGATGCACGTGCCGATCATGGCCTCGATCGCGTCGCGCCAGGCATAGGCATCCGCCGCGACTTCATCGTGGGTCGCATCGAGCCAGAGAAAGCCGCGTGACGGCAGCCGGGCCATCGCCTCGGCGACTCGGGTTACGCTGGTTTCATTGATCAGGTAGATGTCCATACGCGCGTGTCAGGCAAGAGTGCAGCAAGCTCCATCGGCAAGCGTCTTCAAGTCGGTTCGCGCAACCAACGCGCCACGTCTTGCGCGAAGTACGTGAGCACGCCGTCGGCGCCCGCGCGCTTGAACGCGATCATCGACTCGAGCACCGCCTTCTTCTCGTCGAGCCAGCCGTTCTGTCCAGCGGCCTTGAGCATCGCGTATTCGCCGCTGACCTGATAGACGTAGGTGGGCATGTGGAACGTGTCCTTCACGCGCCGTACGATGTCGAGGTACGGCATGCCGGGCTTGACCATCACCATGTCGGCGCCCTCCGCGATGTCGAGCGCGACTTCGCGCAACGCTTCATCGCTGTTGGCCGGGTCCATCTGATACGTCATCTTGTCGCTCTTGCCCAGGTTGGCGGCCGAGCCGACGGCATCGCGGAAGGGCCCATAGAACGCGCTCGCGTATTTGGCCGAGTAGGCGAGGATGCGCGTGTGAATTTGGCCGGCCGCTTCGAGCGCCAGGCGGATCGCGCGCACGCGGCCGTCCATCATGTCGGACGGCGCGACGATATCGACGCCGGCCTCGGCCTGAACGATCGCCTGTTGGGTCAGGATGCCGACCGTCTCATCGTTGATCACATATCCGTTCGCGTCGATGACGCCGTCCTGGCCGTGACTCGTATAGGGATCGAGCGCGACGTCGGTCATGAGGCCCAGCGCCGGAAATTCTTTCTTCAACGCGCGCACGACTCGCGGGATCAAGCCTTCGGCGTTCAATGCTTCGCGGCCATCGAGCGTCTTCAACGGCGGTTCGATCACTGGAAATAGCGCAAGAATGGGGATGCCCAGACACAGCGTCTCTTCGGCGACCGGCAGCAACAAGTCGAGCGAAAGACGCTCGACACCGGGCATCGACTGCACGGCGTGCCGACTATTTTTTCCTTCGTGGACGAACACCGGATAGATCAGATCGTCGGAAGACAAGCGATGCTCGCGCATCAGCCGACGCGAGAAGTCGTCGCGGCGCATGCGACGCGGTCGCTGCGTCATCGACTGCATAATCGGCTGCATGAGCGACTGCGGCGCCGACCGATCGAGCGCGTCGGAGATGTTCTCTTCACGCGCAAGAGATGCGAAGTGAGCGATATTTTCTTGTGGGGTCATTGGGGTTGAGATTTTGTTACAACACAGCGGCCATCGGGTCGAGAACTTTTACGAAGGGTCGTGCTCATAACATGCGGATGGCTCACGCCGTCCCCCGCTTCTCCTCCCTGAGCGGGTGCCTTTAAGATAAGGCGTTATCACCCCGGTGTCATTCCCCTTGCGCCGGGGTTTTTTTTGCCTGCACGACATGCTCTGGTGAGCGCACATCGAGTCGGCCATCGAGTCCCAACATCTCCAGCACGCGCATATCGGCCTCATCGATGCCGGTCTTGTCTAGTGCAGAAAACAATTGGGCAGTGTGCATGGCCCCGTACAGCGATGTGTATCGAGCCAGCGAATCCTGACTGACACGCAAGGCGCTCGCGCGTTCGCTGCGATTGAGCTTGTCGGCTTTGGTGAGCAATACATGGATGGGCTTGCCGGTCTCGGCGAACCACTCGATCAAGGTTTGATCGAGATCGGTGAAGGGTCGTCTTGCATCCATGATCAGGACCAGCCCGACGAGCTCGTTGCGCCGGCGAATGTAGGTGCCCAGCGTTTCTTCCCAATGCGCCCGCGAGTCGCGCGCGACCTGTGCGTAGCCATACCCCGGCAGGTCGACGAGAAATCCCGCAGGCATCGCCGGGTCATCGGCGTGCGCGCCCACCGCGAAGAAGTTGATGTGCTGCGTGCGTCCCGGCGTCTTGCTCGCGAAGGCGAGACGCTTCTGATGGGTGATCGAATTGATCGCCGTCGACTTGCCCGCGTTCGATCGACCCGCGAACGCGAGTTCGGGCAAACCCAACAGCGGCAATTGATGCAGCCGATCGACCGTCGTGAAGAAGTGTGCCTGTTGAAGGATGGACATGCGGTTAACGGAACTGGCGTGTGCGTGTCGAGTGAGCGCGTCGCCGCGCGGGGACTGTGCGCGGCCCGCGCGGAGCGCGCTCGGGTAGGGGATCTAGCAGGGGACTCTGTATAATACGGCGCTTCGTCAGGCTGCCGCGACTCGCGCATCGCGTGTCTCTCTCGATCGCTGCAGCAGCGTGCACGATCTGAGGCCAAAACGTTCATCGAAATAAAAACGCGTGGTCTTCTGCGATCCGTCCCGTAGTTTTACAGAGGTTGAAATGACCCGTGCTTTCGCATTGTCTGCGTACTTGACGATCGCGCTCCTGTCGACGGGACTTGCGGCATCCTCGTTCGCCGAAGACGCGCCGACGAAATCCGAAGGCGCCGTCGCAACAAAAACCGATGCGGCAAAAGTCGATGCGCCAAAAGTCGATGCCACCAAAGGGGGTGCGATCGCGCAAGCCGTCTGCGCGGCGTGTCACGGACCCGACGGAAACGCCATCGGCAACGCCTTCCCTAAGCTCGCCGGTCAGCATGAAGCCTATCTGATCAAGCAGCTCAACAACTTCAAGGTGCAGGCAGGCGCCAAGGTGCCGGTGCGCATGAATGCGAGCATGGTGCCTTATGCGATGGCGCTGTCGGACCAGGACGTCCGCAACGTCTCGGCGTTCTACGCGAGCCAGGTCTACAAACCTGCAACCGCGAAGGACAAGGCCACGGTGGCATTGGGCGAAAAGATCTGGCGCGGCGGCATCGCCGACAAGGGCGTGCCCGCATGCGCGGCCTGCCACAATCCGAACGGGGCGGGCATTCCAGTCCAGTATCCGCGCCTGTCCGGTCAATGGGGTGAGTACAATGAAGCCCAGTTGACCGCATTCAAAAGCGGTGCGCGCAGGAACAATGCAGCGATGAGTGCGATCGCTTCGCGGTTGTCGGAAGGCGAAATCAAGGCCGTTGCCGACTACGCAGCAGGCTTGCGTTAGTCGCCCGCGTCTCCCCCATCTCGATCAGGAGCAGGTCATGAACTCACGTCGTCAATTCATACGCGGCATCTCTTACACGGGCGTCGCCATGCTCGTCGGCGGACAGGCGCGCGCAGCGGACGCACCGATGGTCGATGAGAAAGATGCGACGGCGGTTCAACTCGGCTATGTCGCCGATGCGACCAAGGCCAACAAGGCCAAATTTCCGAGCTACAAGCCGGGTCAGGACTGCGCGGGTTGCCAGTTGTACCAGGGCAAGCCGGGGTCGACGTCGGGGCCGTGTCCTCTGTTCACCGGCAAGCAGGTTGCGGCAAAAGGCTGGTGCAGCGCGTACGCGAAGAAGGCCTGAAGTAAGGAAGACGGTTGACGGTAAGGAAGTCGGCTGGTGGTAAGGAATCGAGTTGCGGCAAGAAAAATCTGCGACTCGGTAATCCGAGCTCAATCGAGCCGCCGGTCGCGCCGCTACTTTGCGCCGACGACCTCCGCGATCGTGATCGACAGGCCGCTCGAGCCCGGCGCGACGGCAGCGCTCTCACCCGAAAGATCGCCAACCTGAGGCAGTGCGTTGCCGCTCTTCGAAATCCGGGCGCCGACGATCACCCGCTTTGCATCCGACAGCTTCGCCGCGGTCATCGCCATGCTGTCGTCGAGCCTGAAGGCGAGCGGCAGGTCGGCAACGGTTGCGCGAAAGACCGCAAGCGGCATGCGGCCGCCGACGGCTGCACGCGCGAATACGAACACGGTGTCGGTCGGCGCGGCACGCGATGCAAGCGCGGGAGCGAGCATGACCTTGCCGCTGATGCTTGCGCTCGAACTCGCACTGTCGCCGGCCGCGACGCGGTTCGATGCGACGCTCGGCGCAGCGTCCCTCGGCAACGCAGCGCCTGACGGCAGATTGCCTCGACGCCGCGCTTCATCGATGTTGGCCTGCAGCTGCTGGTGGAACTCGCTGTCGGGCGGCAAGGTGTCGGCGATCTTCCGCCATTGCGCTACGGCGCCCGCGTAATCGCCGCGATCGAATGCGACCGTGCCCGCGAGCGCTAGCGCCTTTGGTTGCAAAGGGTCGATGGCCAGCGCGCGATCGAGCAGCGCCGACGATTCCGGGGTAGCGCGCCCGTCGTTCGAAGCAGCAAGCACGGCGGCGAAGTCGGCGAGCAGTCCCGCATTCTTCGGTTCGAGTTGCGCCGCACGTCGATAGGCGGGGACGGCGTCCGCGTAGCGGCCGAGCACCGAGTACGAACGCGCCAGCATCGTCCATCCTTCGGCATCGTCTGGTCGCGACTTCATGCGTTCCGCCAGCTTGCCGACCATCTGTGCAATTTGCTGAAGACCGATCTCGCGATCCTTGTCGGCCTCGCCCGCGGCGCCGCCATCGCCCACCGCGACGGTCGCAGGGCTCGATACCCCGAGGCGCGCGAGCGACGGCGAACCAGTGAACGCATAGCCCGCGATCGCGACCGCGATCACGAGCACGATCAACGACGCGACCAGCCGCTTCGAGGGACGAGTGCGCGGTGCGGTGGTTGCGGACTCGCTCGACGTCGCTGTCGACACGGGGTCAGGTGTGGCCGGAGTCATCGTCGTCGTCATCGGGTTCGAACGCGTCGGCGGCCATCCGCCCGCGGCGCCCAAGTACGACCAGCAACCCGACAAATCCGCCCACCAGCAGGAGCGCAGGGCCGAGCCACAGCAATGCGGTGGCGGCCTTGAACGGCGGCCGGTAAAGGACGAAGTCGCCGTAACGCGCGGTCATGTAGTCGATGATCTCGCGGTCGCTCTTGCCTTCCTGGAGTTGCTCGCGAACCTGACGACGCAGGTCCACGGCAAGATCGGCATGCGAATCGGCGATCGTCTGGTTCTGGCAAACGAGACATCGCAACTCGGACGTGACGTGCACCATGCGCGCTTCGAGCGCGGGGTCGGCGGCTTCGGGCGCCGCCTCTTTCGCGAGCAGCGTGTGCATCGTCAACAGGCTCGACAACGCGATCGAGAGGGCGAGCCAGGTCCTACGCATCGAGCTCCTTGATCAGCGGTTCGATCTTGGTCGCGATCACTTCTTGCGTCAGCGGCCCGATGTGCTTCATGCGGATCGTGCCGCTCTTGTCGATGATGAAGGTCTCGGGCACGCCATAGACGCCGAAGTCGATGCCGACGCGACCTTCGCCGTCGAACAGCGACGACGCATAGGGATTACCGAAGCGTGCGAGCCACGCGCTGCCGTCGTCGCGCTGGTCCTTGTAGTCGAGGCCGTAGATCGGGACCAGACCCTTCTTCGCGAACGCGACGAGTAGCGGATGTTCGTCGCGACACGCGACGCACCACGAAGCCCACACGTTGAGCATCCACACCTTGCCGCGCAGATCGTCGCGCGAGATCGTCTGATTCGCATCGTTCAGAAGCGTCAACGAGAACGCGGGCGCGGGCTTACCGATCAACGGCGACGGCACTTCGCGCGGGTCGCGATTGAGCCCGACGGCAAGCACGATCGCGAGCGCGACGAGGGCTGCGAGCGGGATCAAGAATGCGAGTCGCTTCATGCCGCTCTCGCGTCGCCGATGACCATCGCTTTCGACTGGCGCACTCGCGCGCGATAGCGTCGATCGGTCGCGGCCAGGAGGCCGCCGAGCGCCATGATCAAACAGCCGCCCCAGATCCAGTCGACGAAAGGCTTCACGTAAATGCGCACGATCCACGTGCCGGCGTTCGTCGTCCCCGTCAACGGTTCGCCCAGCGACACGTAGAGGTCGCGCGTGATGCCGGTGTCGATGGCGGCTTCGGTCATGGTCGCCTGTGTCGCGGTGTAGATGCGCTTCTCGGGATGCAGCGTCGCGATCACGCGCCCGCTCGCGCCGCCTTCCGCACTGTTGAGTTCGGTCACGGCAATCGTGCCCTGCAACGCGCGGTAGTTCGGCCCGGGCACTTCGCGCACGCCGCGAAACGTGAACACGTAGTCGCCGATCTCGGTGGTGTCGCCGACGTTCATCTTCACGTCGCGCTCGACCTCGCCGCTCTTGACCAGCGTCACGCCGAGGATAAAGACCGCGACGCCGGCGTGCGCGATCATCATGCCGACGATGGCGCGCGGGATCTGCCGCGCCCGATACAACATGCTCGCACGCACCCCGCCTGCCGGACGCAAGCGTTCGAACACGTCGGTGCCGACCGATGAAATGATCCAGAACGCCATCAGGAAGCCGAGTGCACCCACGAAACCGAGACGGCCGTGCAGCCAGAGCGCAAGCACCGCCGCGAGCACCGCCGTACCGGCGGCCCAGCGCAAACGCTTCGCCAGATCCGGAAGCTCCGCCTCTTTCCATCGCGAGAGCGGCCCGATGCCCATCAGAAATACGAGCGGCGTCAACAGCGGTACGAACACCGTGTCGAAGTAGGGCGGGCCGACCGAAATCTTGCCGAGGTTCATCGCATCGAGCGCGAGCGGATAGAGCGTGCCCAGCAACACCGCGCCGCACGCGACCACCAACAGGACGTTGTTCGAAAGCAGCAGCGTCTCACGCGACACTAGTGCGAAGCGCGCGCCGAGTCCCACGCGCGGCGCGCGCCACGCGTAGAGCGCGAACGACGCGCCGATCACGATCACGAGAAAGGCCAGGATGAAGAGCCCGCGGCGCGGATCGGTCGCGAACGCATGCACCGACGACAGCACGCCCGAGCGAACCAGGAAGGTGCCGAGCAAAGACAACGAAAACGCGAGGATCGCGAGCAGGACCGTCCACGACTTGAAGCTGCCGCGCTTCTCGGTGACCGCGAGCGAATGGATCAATGCGGTCGCAACCAGCCACGGCATGAAGGACGCGTTCTCGACCGGGTCCCAGAACCACCAGCCTCCCCAGCCGAGTTCGTAATAGGCCCAGCCGCTGCCGAGCGCGATGCCGATCGTGAGAAAGATCCATGCGGCCGTGGTCCACGGGCGCGTCCAGCGCGCCCACGATGCGTCGAGTTGGCCGCCGATCAACGCGGCCACCGCAAACGCGAATGCGACCGACAGCCCGACATAGCCCATGTAGAGCATCGGCGGATGGATCACCATGCCCGGGTCCTGCAACAACGGGTTGAGATCGCGGCCATCGGGCGGCGCGGGGAAGATGCGATCGAAGGGATTCGACGTGACCAAGACGAACAACAGAAAGCCGAACGAGAGCCAGCCCATCACCGCGAGGATGCGCGCGATCAACACCTCGGGCAGATGCTTGCTGAATTGCGCGACCGCGAGCGTCCAGAACGTGAGCATCAACAGCCACAGGAGAATCGAGCCTTCGTGCCCGCCCCACACCGCGGCGATGCGATAGTGCAGCGGCAACGAACGGTTCGAATTGCTCGCCACATAGAGCACTGAAAAATCATTCGCCGCGAACGCGGCCGCGAGACAGACGAAGGCCAGCGCAACGAGCGCGAACAACACCCGCGCCGACGGCCGCGCGAGCGCCATCCAGTCAGCGCGTCGCCGCGCCGCGCCGATCATCGGCATCGTGCCGAGAATCGCCGAGACGCCGAGCGCGAGCCAGAGCGCGAAGTGCCCGAGTTCGGGGACCATCAGTTGTTTTCCTTGGCGTTGCCCATCCGACCGGCTGGCTTGACAATCGTTTCGGCGAGTTTCTGATTGCCCTGTTGCGCGCGCTTCACCGCGTCGGCCGCTTCGGGCGCCATGTAGTTCTCGTCGTGCTTCGCAAGAATTTCGCGGGCGACGAATATACCGTTCTCGAGCTTGCCCTGCGCGACCACGCCTTTGCCCTCCTTGAAGAGGTCGGGAAGGATGCCTTCGTATTGCACCGGAATGCTCTTCGCGGTGTCGGTCACGATGAAGTGCACGCGCGTGCCGTCGCGTTGCAGCGTCCCTTTCTCGACCATGCCGCCGATGCGAAAGCTGCGGCCATCGGGTGCTTCATGCTGTGCCACTTGCGATGGAGAGTAGAAGAACACGAGGTTGCTCTGGAAAGCGTTGAGGATCAGAGCGACCACTGCGCCCACCGCGACCAGCACACCGCCGGCAATTGCGAAGCGACGTCGACGTGGGGTCACCGCGCGTCCCCTTCGTCGCGATCGAGCGCCGCGTCATTCAGAGCGCGGCCATGACGGCGCGCAGCGAGGATGGGATCGATCAACATGCACGCCGCCGTGACGCCATACGCGCCCCACACATAGAGACCATATCCGCCCATCGCAAAAAAATCGGAGGTGCTGTTCCAGCTCATGCGGTCCTCGCGGACAACCATTGCGTGTGCCGCTCGCGCTCGGCGACGATCGCGCGCGTGCGCATGAACACGACCGCGAAGGCGTACGCCCAGAACGCGAGCGTCATCAACAGCATCGCGAGCAGCATCGAACTCGCCATCGTCGGCGCGCCGGTCGCGGTGATGCTCGCGCCCTGATGCAAGGTGTTCCACCACTTCACCGAGAAATAGATGATCGGCACGTTGACGCTGCCGACGATCGCGAGCAGCGCACCGGCGCGATCGGCGCGGCGCGTGTCGTCGATGGCCTCGACCAGCGCGAGATATCCGAGATAGAGAAACAGCAGGATCAACTCCGAAGTCAGTCGCGCGTCCCACACCCACCAGGTGCCCCACGTCGGCTTGCCCCACAGCGAGCCGGTCCACAGTGCGAGGAAGGTGAACATGGCGCCGGTAGGCGCGATCGCGCGCGCGAGCATGGCTGCGAGGCGTGCGTTCAAGGCCCAGCCGATCGCGGCCCACGCGGCCATCGCGATATACAGCACCATCGACATCCATGCCGCAGGCACGTGGATGAAAATGATGCGATAGGCATCGCCTTGCGTCGCATCGGTCGGCGCAACGAAGAAGCCGATGTACAGCGCGCTGGCCGCGAACAGGAACGCGAACACCCAGAGCGGCCGTGACCAGCGGGATGCGAGCGCATAGAAACGCGCCGGCGATGCGAAATGAAACAGACGATTCACGATAGCTTCTTATTCCATCGCGATCCTGAGAGCCGCCGCCGTGGCCGGCGGGGCGAGGAGCAGCGTCAGGATCGAGAGCGCGCCGAGCAGCGAGAAATGGCCGCGCGCCGAAATGCCGGAGTCTATCGCGACCACCGCCCCGCTGCCGAAGATGAGGGCGGGGATGCACAGCGGCAACACCAGCAGGATCAAAAGGACGCCACCGCTGCGCACGCCGAGCGTGAGCGCCGCGCCGAGGTTTCCGAGCAAGCTCAGTATCGGCGTGCCCAGCAACAGCGATGCGGCAAGCGCGAGGATCGCGACGCGATCGAGATCGAACATCACGCCGAGCAGCGGCGCCATCACGATCAGCGGCAGACCGGTGACGAGCCAGTGCCCAAGCGCCTTTGCAAGCACGACCGGCAGAGCCGAACCGCTCGCGAGCAACATCTGATCGAGCGACCCATCGTTCTGGTCGCTCGCATAGAGCTGAGTGACCGACAGCATCGCCGCGAGCAGCGCGCACACCCACACCACACCGGGCGCGATCTGCCGCAAGGTCTGCGGCTCGGGCCCGATGCCCAGCGGAAAGAGGCTGGCCGCGATCGTGAAGAACGCGATCGGCAACAATGCATCGACGCGGCGTCGCGCGGCGAGCATGAGGTCGCGCTTGAGCACTGTCGAAAAGACCGCGCTCATGCCGCGCGCTGTGCGTCGATATGCGCGTCGAACTGCGTATCGAGTCGGAGCGATTTCACGCAGGTGTCGGGAACATCGGGCGCGACATGGCTCGTGAACAGCACGCATCCGCCGCGTACCGCGTGCTCGGCGAGCAACGAACTCACGAGCACGCTGGCTTCGCTGTCGAGCGCGTCGTAGGGTTCATCGAGCAGCCATGCGGCTTGTGGCGGCGACACGCACAAGCGCATCAGCGCGACGCGGCGGCGCTGGCCTTGCGACAAGCTGCGGATCGGCGCGTGCCGGCGCGATTGCAAACCGAAGCGTCGAATCGCGTCGGCGAGCGCCGCATCGGACGCTTCGAGTCGATGCAGTCGTGAGAAATAGCGCAAGGACTCGACGATCGTGAGGTCGTCCTTGAGCGCGTTGGCATGTGCGAGATAAAGCAGCGGCGAGCGAGGTTCGCGCCATTCGATCGTTCCCGCTGCGGGCTTCGCAAGCCCGGCGATCACGCGTAGCAGGCTGGTCTTGCCGAAGCCGTTGGCCGCGCGCAGCCACACGATGTCGCCTGCCGCGAGCGTGAAATCGAAATCCGCGAACAGACGCCGTTCGCCGCGCTCGCATGCAACGCCGCGCGCCTGCAATTGCCAATTGGCTTGATCGGCTGCGGGTTCGCGATTCATGCGCGCGTCCACGCTCGATGGTCGATGGAGATCATGCGCCTGACTGTCAACCAAAGTTGACAGGGTAGAAAGTTTCCGGATTCAAGGGCGGCGGATGCTTGCACCGAGTGGTCGCCCGGCATGAAGCTTAACTCAGCGGTCCCGGTACGAAAACGCCGTCAGGTCTTCGGGGGATACGTCCATAGGCCGAACTGGAACGCAAGGTGACTCAGCATTCGACTCAAATTTCCCAACCGATTTCACTCCAACCGAGTCTGTGGACAAAAATGTTCATAACCCACATTCATAGCGCGAAGTAAGCTCTTATTTCAACAACAAAACCAACCATCGGCCTCTTCCTTTCTCGGCCGCAAGCCCTTGTAAATGCGCAATTTTTCAATGGAAGCGCTTGACGCGACTGTTTTGCACTCGTAAAGTGGAATTAAGTGTGGAAAAGTGGCGAATGGTGGATAATGTTTCACCGCAATGGGCGTGCAACAAGAAAGCGAACGGCCGTGTTTCAGGGAGCATCAAACCTCAGCCTCGATGCGAAGGGACGTCTAGCCGTTCCGGCGCGCCATCGTGACGCGCTTCTGGTGAAGAGTGAAGGCAGACTAACTTTCACTCGGCACCCACACGGCTGCCTCTTGCTGTTTCCGCGTCCGGTGTGGGAAGCGCTTCGCGACGAGGTCGTTGACTGGCCGATGTCGGCGCGCGCCTGGCAGCGAATCTTCCTCGGCAACGCGGTCGATGTCGAGATGGATGGTTCCGGGCGCGTGCTGATTTCGCCCGAACTGCGTCGCGCGGCGATGCTCGAAAAAGACGTGATGCTGCTGGGCATGGGCACGCATCTCGAGATCTGGGATGCCGCCGCCCATCAACGGCACGAAGCCGAGACGCTCGCCTTGGGCTTGCCCGAAGCGCTCGCGAACTTCAGCTTCTGAGCGCAATGCCGCCGTTGCATCGCCCGGCCGAACTTCTCCTTCGGCAAGCTCGCCCTTCATTTTCAGACGGCCTCGATTCGTGGACTTCGAACCTTCCTCCACTTCGAACCAGCGCGCGCTCGACTTCGTTCATCGCGCCGTCCTGCTCGATGAGGCGATCGAGGGACTCGCGATCGAAGGAATGCGTCGCGACGGTCGCTATGTCGATTGCACTTTCGGGCGCGGAGGTCACAGCCGCGCGATCCTCGATCGCCTTTCTAGCCAAGGGAGGCTGCTCGCACTCGACCGCGATCCCACGGCCATCGAGTCGGCGTGCGCTATCGACGATCCCCGCTTCACGATCGTCCATCGACGCTTCACGTCGTTGCGCGATGAGGTCGCGCGCTGCGGATGGACCGCAAGCGGTGGCGCAATCGATGGTGCGGTCGACGGCATCCTCTTCGACCTCGGCATCTCGTCGCCGCAGATCGACGACCCTTCGCGAGGCTTTTCGTTTCGACACGACGGCCCGCTCGACATGCGCATGGACCCGTCGCGCGGAGTGTCGGCAGCCGATTGGCTCAACAGCGCGCCGATCGAAGAGATCGAGGAGGTGATTCGCGACCATGGGGAAGAACGGTTTGCTTTTCAGATTGCAAAGACGATTGTGGCTCGCCGCACAGAGCGACCTCTTTCGCGCACACGCGAGCTTGCCGATCTCGTGGCGAGCGTCGTTCGCCCGCGCAGCCATGGGAAAAAACGCAAGGACGCGGCGCAGGACCCTGCTACGCGCACCTTTCAGGCTGTACGGATTCACATCAACCAGGAGCTTGAGGAGCTCGAAGAGGGGCTCGGACAGGCCATGACGCTGCTCGCCCCTGAAGGTCGGCTCGCGGTCATCGCGTTTCATTCGCTCGAGGATCGCATCGTCAAGCGCTTCATCGCGCGACACGCGAATCCGGACGCGCGGCTGGATGTGCGCTCGCGCAGGCTGCCGCTTCGCGCCGCCGATCTTCCGATGCCCGAATTGAAGGCGATCGCGCGCATCAAGCCCGGCGACGCCGAAGTCGCCGGCAACGCGCGTGCACGGTCGGCAGTGCTGCGGATCGCCGAACGCACCGCCGCACCTAAGGCCGAACGTGCGGCCGGCGGCACTGGAGCGGCGGCATGAACCGGTTGTCGGCAATCTGTCTCGCGTTGATCGTGATGTCCGGTCTGTCGCTGGTGTCGTCGCAATACCGCGCGCGCCAGTTGTTCATCGACCTCGAAAGCGCGCGGGCCGCCATGCGCAAGCTCGACATCGAGTGGCGCACGTTGCAGCTCGATCAGACCAATTACTCCAAGCACAGCCTGATCGTAGCGGCCGCACGGCGCGACCTTCATATGCAGCCGGCAACACCGGCGCGTACTCAATACATCGTGCTGACCCAACGCCGCGGCAGCACCGTTGATACATCGAAAGATTTATCGAAAGATATAGCCAAAGATATAGCCAAAGATGAAGCATCCGCCGCTTCGGCCGGCGATGCAAAGGCCGCACCATGAAGAGTGTCCGCTTCCACGCGAGCCCGGTGCTGGCCGTCAAGCTGCCCGCGTGGAGATCGCGCGTCGTGTTGTGCGCGCTGTTCCTCGCGTTCCTCGCGCTTCTGGTTCGCGCGATCTATCTGCAGGGATTCTCGACCAGCTTCCTTCAGAGCCAGGGCGAGCAGCGCTACGCGCGCAATCTCGACATGCCGGCCACGCGAGGCAAGATCACCGATCGCAACGGCGAGGTGCTGGCGTCGTCGATTCCCGCATGGGCGATCTGGGCCGAGCCCGATGAAGTCGAAGCCGGACCCGAGCAGCTCGCGGCGGTTGCGCGCACGCTCGAAATGCCGCTGGCAGAGCTGAAGAAGAAGCTGGCCGACCCGGTTCGCAAATTCGTGTACCTGAAGCGGCAGGTGTCGCCGCAAGCCGCCGACGCGATAGTCAAGCTCGACCTTCCCGGGATACATCAGCGCAAGGAATATCGGCGTCAGTATCCCGAAGGCGAACTCACCGCGCACGTGGTGGGATTCACCAACGTCGAAGACGCGGGACAAGAAGGGATAGAACTCGCATGGCAGAAGGTCCTCGCCGGCCAGCCCGGCAGCCGACGCGTGATTCGCAATCGGCTCGGACAAGCGGTTGAAGATGTCGCAAGCATTCGCGTGCCGCACGACGGCGCCGACCTCACGCTGTCCATCGACAGCCGGATTCAATATCTCGCATACACCGAATTGAAAAAGGCGAAAGACGCTCATCGCGCCGAAGCCGCTGCGATCGTGGTGATCGACGTGCGCACCGGCGAGGTCCTCGCGCTCGCCAACCTGCCGACTTACGACCCCAACGAACGCGGCAAGTTGACCGGGGCGCAATTGCGCAACCGCGTGCTCACCGACACGTATGAACCGGGATCGACGTTGAAGCCGTTCACGATCGCGCTCGCGCTCGAGCACGGCGTGGTCAAGCCCGACACGATCGTTCAGACCGCCCCCGGCAAGCTCACGATCGGCGCCAAGACCATCAGCGATTCGCACGCGCATGGCGCGCTGACGGTCGAAGAGATCATCAAGGTCTCGTCGAACGTCGGCACCGCGAAAGTCGCATTGCGCATGCAGCCGCAGGAGATGTGGGAAATGTACACGGCGGTCGGTCTGGGTCAGGCGCCCAAGTGGGGGTTTCCCGGCGCGGTCGCGGGTCGCGTGCGCCCATTCAAGACCTGGCGGCCGATCGAGCAGGCGACCATGTCCTATGGATACGGACTGTCGGTGTCGCTGATTCAAATCGCGCGCGCCTACACCATGTTCGCGCGCGATGGCGAGATCGTGCCGCTGACATTCTTCAAGTCCCAACCGACCGGTTCGCCTTCCACGCCCGTGAAAGGAACGCAGGTGATCTCGCCCGAGACTGCGCGCGCGATGCGCCGCATGCTCGAGATGGCTGCGGGCCCCGGCGGCACGGCGCCCAAGGCGCAGGTGATGGGTTATAGCGTGGCGGGCAAGACCGGCACCGCGCACAAGCTGACGGGCAAGCGCTACGAGGGCAATCGCTATGTGGGCTCTTTCGTCGGCTTCGCTCCAGTCTCGAATCCACGCATCGTCGTCGCGGTGATGATCGACGAGCCGAAGAACGGCATCTACTACGGCGGCGATATCGCCGCACCGGTGTTTTCCGCGGTCGTCGGCGGTGCGCTGCGCACGCTCAACGTCGAACCGGATTCGCCGATCAAGTCGCTGATCATTCCCGCGGACTCGCCCAGGGAGTCGATGTGATGGTCGATACGCGCACGCTCTTGACCCAACGCGCGTCGCGTCCGGCCGCGATGCGCGCGCCTCATTCGGCGGCGCAATGGCTGATGCGCACCGTCGGCGCCAATGCGCAACTCACATGCGATTCGCGCGGTGTCGAGCCGGGCGACGTGTTCATCGCCATGAAGGGCGCGCAGTTCGACGGGCGACGCTTCATCCCCGACGCGATCGCACGCGGCGCAGCCGCTATCATCTATGACGCGACCGCCTTCGCGTGGCAACCCGAATGGGACGCGCCCAATCGCCCCGAGCGAGAACTGAAACGCAGTGCCGGAACGATCGCGGCCGACTGGTATCGCCGTCCCGCGGACCGACTGTTCACGATCGGCGTCACCGGAACCAGCGGCAAGACGTCGACCGCGCTGTGGCTCGCGCAGGCGCTGGGAGCGCTTCGCCATCGCACGGTGATGGTCGGCACGCTCGGCATCGGATTTCCCGAAGAGCTGATCGACAGCGGCATGACCACGCCCGACCCGATCACGTTGCAGCGGCGCTTGCGCGCGCTGGTCGATCAGGGCGCCGTCGCGCTCGCGATCGAGGTGTCGTCGATCGGGCTCGAGGAAGGGCGCGTCGCCGACGTGCAGTTCGACGTGGCCGTCTTCACCAATCTGACGCGCGATCATCTCGACTACCACGGCACCATGGACCGGTACGAGCTCGCCAAGCAGAAACTCTTCGCATGGCCGGGGCTGGCGCACGCGGTGATCAACGTCGACGATCCGTCGGGAGAGCGGTTTGCCGCGGTCGCAGCGAGCCACGACGCACAGGTGCTGCGTTTTTCGGCACGCGGCGGCGCCAACGCGCAACTGCGCGCGCGCAACGTCTCGGCGCGCGCCGAGGGCCTTGCATTCGAATCTTTCGGCGCCTTCGGTGTGCGCAACATCTACACGCCCTTCATCGGCAATTTCAACGTGTCGAATCTGCTCGGCGTGATCGGCGTGCTGCTGGTTTCGGGCATCTCGATCGACGCGGCGCTCAGTGCCTTGCAGGAACTCAAGTCCGTTCCCGGACGGCTTGAGAGAGTCATCGTGAGGGCAAACGAAAGACCCGCGGGCATCGAGCCGCCGATGGTGCTGGTCGACTACGCGCACAAGCCCGATGCGCTCGAGAAAGCGTTGAAGGCATGTCGCCCGATCGTCGACGCGCGCGGCGGCGAACTGGTGGTGGTGTTCGGCTGCGGCGGTGATCGCGATGCGGGCAAGCGCCCGATCATGGGCGAGATCGCGGCCCGGCTTGCGGATCGCGTCGTCGTCACCAGCGACAACCCACGCAGCGAATCGCCGCGCGCGATCATCGATCAGATCGTTTCGGGCATCGGCAACCTCGGCTTCAACCCGCTCAGTTCGGGATTCAAGGGGCCTTCCCTCGATGAACGCGTCAAGGTGGAATGCGACAGACGGGAGGCGATCTACGACGCGATCGCCGCCGCGCACGAGCACGATGTCGTGGTGATCGCGGGCAAGGGGCACGAGGGCTATCAGGAGATCGCCGGCGTCAAAGTCCCGTTCTCCGACGTCGAGGTCGCGACCGAGGCCTTGCGTCGCGAACGGCGGCGTGTGGTGCGTTCGCAGGAGTCGGGCGCATGTTGAGCCTGCACGAAGTCGCCGAAATCACGCATGGCCGCATCGTCAACGCGTGTGCGCATGCGGATGCCGTGCGGGTTTCGCATATCTCGACCGACAGCCGCGACATCGCAAGCGGTGCGTTGTTCGTCGCGCTGTCGGGCGAGCGCTTCGACGGCCACGCGTATCTCGACGATGTGGCCGCCCGCGGCGCTTCGGCCGCGGTGATCTCGTCGGTCGTTGCCGGCGGCCACGCGCCGCGGGCTCTTCCGCTGGTCGCGGTCGAAGACACGCGACGCGCGCTGGGCGATCTCGCCCAGGGATGGCGGCTGCGCTTCTTCATGCCTTTGATCGTCGTGGTCGGCAGCAACGGCAAGACCACCACCAAGGAAATGATCGCTAACATCTTCTCTGCTGCGTTCGGCGAAAGCGATCGTTGCGCGACCGACGGCAATCTGAACAACGATATTGGCGTGCCGCTCACGCTGCTCGGTCTTCGTACGCACCATCGCGCGGCAGTGATCGAGCTCGGGATGAATCACTCCGGTGAAACCGCGCGGCTGGCCGAAATCGCGCGACCCTCGATCGCGCTGGTCGTCAACGCGCAGCGCGAGCATCAGGAATTCATGCAGAGCGTGGCGGCGGTCGCCGACGAGCACGCGCTTGCAATCGATGCATTGCCTGCCGATGGCGTCGCCGTTTTTCCAGCAGACGATGCGCATGCGGATGTGTGGCGACGCGCGGCCGGAGCGCGGCGCATCCTCGATTTTGTCTGCGTGACCGATCGCACGCCGGTTCGAGCCGACGAGGCCCGCGCGGCGAGCGTGACTGCACGCGCGCATCTCGAAGTCGATGACACGGTGATTCATTTCGACACGCCGACCGGCGCGACGACCGTGCGGCTCTCGGCCCCGGGGCTGCACAACGCCCGCAACGCGGCGGCTGCGGCGTCTGCGTGCATTGCCGCCGATATTTCCCTCGATGCGATTCGTCGCGGCCTCGAAAGCTTTCGGCCGATGCGCGGACGCTCGCGGCGATTCACCTCGCGCGGCGGATCGGTCGTGATCGACGACAGTTACAACGCCAATCCCGATTCGATGCGGGCGGCAATCGACTTGCTCGCGACCCATGCCGCGCCGCGCTTGCTGGTCCTGGGCGACATGGGCGAAGTCGGCAGCGACGGTCCGCGCTTTCACGCAGAGATCGGCGGCTATGCGAAGGAGCGCGGCATCGAGTCGCTGTACGCGACGGGCTCGGCGAGCCGCGAGACGGTCGCCGCATTCGGGAAACACGGCGCGCACTTCGACGGCGTCGATGCGCTGACGGACGCCGCGAGCGCGTGGCTGCGCGCGCACGAAGACAGTACGCGCCGCGTATCGACCGCAGCCGCGCCGTCGGTGCTCGTCAAGGGGTCGCGCTTCATGCGCATGGAGCGCGTGGTCGCGGCGTTGCGCGGTGTCGATCCAGCCGAAGGAGCGCACTGATGCTGCTCGTGCTCGCGCAATGGCTCGGTCAGGATGTGCGCTTCTTCAACGTCTTTACCTACATCACCTTGCGTGCGGTGCTCGCGACCTTGACCGCGCTCGCGATCGGCCTTTTGTGCGGACCCGCCGTGATCCGTCGCCTGACGGCGCTCAAGATCGGTCAGGCGGTTCGGGACGACGGGCCGCAGTCCCATCTCATCAAGACCGGCACGCCGACCATGGGCGGCGCGCTGATCCTGATCGCGATCGGCGTCGCCACGCTACTGTGGTCCGACCTTACCAATCGATTCGTGTGGGTCGTGCTGCTCGTCACCTTCGGCTTCGGATGGATCGGTTGGATCGACGACTACCGCAAGGTCGTGCGGCGCGATCCGAAGGGAATGGGCGCGAAGGAAAAATATTTCTGGCAATCGGTGATCGGCGTCATCGCCGCGATGTATCTCGCGTTCGCGGTTTCAGCGCAGAGCAACAGCGAAGTCGCGCATCTGTTCTTCGCGTGGATCCGCAGCGGCTTCGATATGGCGCTTCCCCCGAAGGCCGACCTGATCGTGCCGTTTTTCAAGAACGTCGCCTATCCGCTGGGCGCGATCGGCTTCATCGTGCTGAGCTATTGCGTGATCGTCGGCACCAGCAACGCCGTCAACTTCACCGACGGTCTCGACGGCCTCGCGATCATGCCGACAATCCTGATCGGTGCCGCGCTCGGCTTGTTCGCGTACGTCACGGGTCGCGCCGACTTTTCGCGCTATCTGTTGTTCCCCCACATCCCCGGCGCATCCGAACTGGTGGTGTTCTGCGCAGCGCTCGCGGGCGCCGGTCTCGCGTTCCTCTGGTTCAACACCTATCCGGCCCAGGTCTTCATGGGCGATGTGGGCGCGCTCGCGTTGGGTGGTGCGCTCGGCACGATCGCGGTCATCGCCCGCCAGGAAATCGTGCTCTTCATCATGGGCGGCGTGTTCGTCGCTGAGACCGTGTCGGTGATGGTGCAGGTGGTGTGGTTCAAGTACACCCGGATGCGCTACGGCGCGGGACGACGCATCTTTCTGATGGCGCCGCTGCACCACCACTTCGAAGAGTCCGGGTGGAAAGAAACCCAGGTCGTGGTTCGGTTCTGGATCATCACGATGATGCTGGTGCTGGTGGGTCTGTCGACCCTGAAGCTGCGGTGACGCTGCCATGGACCCCGGCATGGACCTGAAGCAACTATCGGTGCTGGTTCTCGGTCTGGGTGAATCGGGACTCGCGATGGCGCGCTGGTGTCTGCGCGAAGGTGCGCATGTGCGCGTCGCCGATACGCGTGCGACGCCGCCGAAGCTCGATGCGATAAACGCCATCGAGGCCAGCGTCGACATCCGCGTCGACGTCCGCGTCGGATCATTCACCGAAGACTTGCTCGACGGCATCGATCTGATCGCGATCAGTCCCGGCCTTGTACCGACCGCCGAACCCCAGCGTTCGCTGCTCGCACGCGCCGCGAAATCGCGCATTCCCGTTTGCAGCGAGATCGAACTGTTCGCGCACAAGCTCGCCGCGTTGAAAGCCGGCGAAGGCTATATGCCGCGCGTGGTCGCGATCACCGGAACGAACGGCAAGACCACGGTCACGCGTCTGGTCGGCAAGTTGTGCGAGGCCGCGGGCAAGTCGGTTGCGGTCGCCGGCAACGTGTCGCCCGCGGCGTTGGACGCGCTTGCCGACGCGCTCGACGCGCGTGAAAACAGCCGCGGTGCGGGCAGTCGTTCGAGCAGTGAAGCGACCCGTTCGCTCCCTGCGGTCTGGGTGCTCGAACTGTCGAGCTTCCAGCTCGAGACCACGCGCAGTCTCGCGGCCGACGCGGCCGCAGTGCTCAACATTTCGCAAGACCATCTCGACTGGCACGGCGACATCGACTCGTATGCGAAAGCGAAGGCGGCGATCTTCGCGCCGTCGACGGTGCGCGTGCTCAATCGCGACGACGCGCGTGTGATGGCGATGCGCGCCGACGACGCGCCGTCGCTGACCTTCGGTCTCGGGCCACCCGATGTCGCGGGCTCGTTCGGGGTCGTGCGCGAAAACAGCGGGTCCGGCATCGGCGTCGGCAGTCGCATCGACCCCGACGGGCTCCGCTGGCTTGCTGTTGCCGAAGGCAACGATCCCGATGCCGAAGCGCGCGGCCTTGCGACCGTGAAAGTCAAAAAGGGTCGCAAGAGCGCGAAGGCCGCGAGCGCTGTCCACGCCGCTGGCGAAGGCGAGCCCGTCGCGCGCGAATCCCTCGTGGTCCGGCATCTCATGCCCACCGCTGCACTGCGCATACGCGGCGACCACAACGTCGCCAACGTGCTTGCGGCGCTCGCGTTGGGGCGCGCGATCGGTTTGACTTTTGCCCCGATGTTGCGCGCGGTCGGCGCCTATCGCGGCGAGCCGCATCGCGTCGAGTTCGTGCTGCGTCGAGGCGGCGTCGATTACATCGAAGACAGCAAAGGCACAAACGTCGGTGCGACCGTCGCCGCTCTGCGAGGACTCGGTCAGACGGTTGTGCTGATCGCGGGCGGCGACGGCAAGGGTCAGGACTTCTCGCCGCTCGCGGCGCCGGTCGCCGAGCACGCGCGCGGCGTCGTGCTGATCGGCAAGGACAAGGGCGCGATCCGCGCAGCGCTCGCGAAAACCGGCGTGCCGCTGGTCGATTGCGCAACCCTGGCCGATGCCGTACTCGAAGCATCGCGTATCGCCGAGGCGGGCGACGCCGTGATGCTGTCGCCCGCGTGCGCGAGCCTCGACATGTTTCGCGACTACCAGGAGCGCGCCGAGGTCTTCGTTTCGGCGGTGCAGCGCCTTGCCACGTTAACCGCAAACCCCGCCGACGCGGAGGCGACCTCGTGCTGAACGGCTTGCTCGCTTCTCTCGCGGGTCGCGGCCAGCGCGCAGCCGACGCACCGCGCGCGCCGCGCGCCATGCGTTCACGCAGCGCCGTCGATCCATTGCGGCCCTCGCGCTCGGCGATGATGGACTGGGACAAGCCGCTGCTCTTCGTGTGCCTCGGCCTGATGCTGCTGGGCGTGGTGATGGTGTACTCGGCGTCGATCGCGCTGTCGGATTCGCCGCGCTATCCCAACCTCAAGCCCACTTACTTCCTCGCGCGGCAGGCGCTGTTCGTGACGATCGGCCTCGCCGCCGGTCTGGTCGCATTCAGGATTCCGCTTTCGACCTGGCAACGCGGGTCGCCGTATCTGTTCGTGGCCACCATCGTGCTCTTGATCGCGGTGCTGGTTCCCGGCATCGGCCGCGGCGTCAACGGAGCGCATCGCTGGATCTCGCTGTATGCGATGAACCTGCAACCGTCGGAAGTGATGAAGCTGATGGTGGTGCTCTACGCGGCCGACTACGCGGTCAGGAAGCAGGCCTTGATGCATACCTTTCGCAAGGGCTTCCTGCCGATGGCGCTGGTGATCGTGCTGGTCGGCGCATTGCTCCAACTCGAGCCCGATCTGGGCGCCTTCATGGTGATCGCGGCCGTCGCGTTCGGGATTCTTTTTCTGGGCGGCGTGAACGCGCGCATGTTCCTCGGTCTGGGCAGCGCGATGGTGGGCGGCTTCGTGCTGCTGATCTGGGCGAGTCCGTGGCGGCGCGCGCGTTTCTTCGCCTACCTCGATCCCTTCGAAGAGGACAACGCGCTCGGCAAGGCCTATCAGCTCACGCATTCGCTGATCGCTTTCGGCCGCGGCGAATGGCTGGGCGTGGGCCTGGGCGCGAGCGTGGAGAAGCTGCACTACCTGCCCGAAGCGCACACCGATTTTCTGCTCGCGGTGATCGGCGAAGAGCTCGGCCTGGTCGGTGTCGCGATCGTGATCGGCGCATTCTTCTGGCTGATCCAGCGCGCTTTCGAGATCGGCCGTCAGGCGATCGCGCTCGAGCGCACCTACCCGGGTCTGGTCGCGAAAGGCATCGCCATCTGGTTCGGCGTGCAGGCGTTCATCAACATGGGCGTGAACCTGGGGCTCTTGCCGACCAAGGGGCTGACGCTTCCATTGATGAGCTACGGCGGCAGCGGCATCCTCGTCAATTGCTTGGCGCTCGCCTTGGTGCTTCGGGTTGATTATGAGAACCGCATTCTCATGCGCGGAGGCCGCGTATGACGCGCACGCTACTCATCATGGCGGGCGGCACGGGCGGCCACATCATGCCGGGCTTGGCTATCGCCGAGACGATGCGCGCGCGCGGATGGGCGGTGCGCTGGCTCGGCACGGCGCACGGGATGGAGAACCGGCTCGTGCCCGAGGCCGGCATCGCGCTCGACACGATCGCGTTCGCGGGACTGCGCGGCAAAGGCATGGGCCACGCCTTGCGCGGCATGGTCCAATTCGCGCGCGGGCTCGTCGAGAGCCTGCGTTTCTTCTCGCACTTGAAGCCGCATGCGGTGCTCGGTATGGGCGGCTACGTCACCGTGCCGGCAGGAATGGCGGCGGCGTTGACCCGCATCCCGCTCGCGTTGATGAACAGCGACTCGGCGTTGCTGTTGTCCAACCGCGTGTTGAAGCCGTTCGCACGGCGCCTGTTGTTCGGGCTTCCGGGTTCGGTCGAAGCGATCGGGGCGAAGGGCGTGTGGACCGGCAGTCCGGTGCGCGCATCGATCGCGCAGATCGCGCCGCCTTCGCAGCGTTACGCATCGCGTCACGGACCGCTGCGTGTGCTGGTGCTTGGCGGCAGCCTCGGCGCCGCCACGCTCAATCGCCATGTGCCGCTCGCGCTCGCCGCGCTTCAAGCTCGCTCGGCCGAGGCCGATCGTCCGATCGTCGTGCATCAGGCAGGTACGCAACACGCCGAGGCGCTTGCGGCAGCTTATCGGGACGTGGGCGTCGCCGCAGCCGTCGAGTCTTTCATCGACGACATGGCCGCACGGTATGCGGAAGCCGATGTCGTCATCTGCCGCGCCGGCGCGATCACCGTGAGCGAGTTGACCGCCGCCGGGGTTGCAAGCGTGCTCGTGCCGTTGATCGCATCGACCACCGCGCATCAGCGCGACAACGCGCTCTATCTCGAACGCGCCGGCGCGGCCAACCATTTGCCGCAGGACCAGTTGACCGCGGAATCACTCGCCAGCCTGCTCGCGTCGTTCACGCGCGAACGCCTGCAAGCGATGGCCGAAGCCGCCCGCGCGCTCGGCAAGCCGCATGCGACCGACACCGTCGCCGACGAGATCGAAGCGATCGCTCGCAAGGAGACGACATGAGAACAGGCATGTCGTCTCCGGCTTTGATCGGGTGCGTGAGATGAAGCACCGCATCAAGCACATCCACTTCGTCGGCATCGGGGGCTCTGGAATGAGCGGCATCGCGGAAGTCCTGCTCAATCTCGGCTACACGATCAGCGGATCGGACACCGCGAGCAACGCGGCCACGCAACGGCTCGAGAAGTTTGGCGCCATCGTGAAGCGAGGTCACGACGCCGCGCACGTCGCCGATGCCGATGCGATCGTGGTCTCGAGCGCGGTGGCTGCGAGCAATCCCGAAGTGATCGAAGCGCGCGCGAGAAAGATTCCGGTCGTGCCGCGCGCGATGATGTTGAGCGAGTTGATGTGCCTGAAGCGCGGCATCGCGATCGCCGGTACGCACGGCAAGACCACCACCACCAGCCTGGTCGCGTCGGTGCTCGCGCAAGGCGGGCTCGACCCGACGTTCGTGATCGGTGGACGCCTGAACAGCGCAGGCGCGAATGCACGGCTCGGGCAGGGCGAGTTCATCGTGGTCGAGGCCGACGAGTCCGACGCGTCGTTCCTCAATCTCCTGCCGGTGATGGCGGTGATCACCAACATCGACGCCGATCACATGGAGACCTACGGCCACGACTTCGCGCGCCTCAAGCAGGCCTTCATCGAATTCACGCAGCGGCTGCCGTTCTACGGGACCGCAGTGGTGTGCGTCGACGACGCCAACGTGCGCGAGATCATGCCGCTGATCTCGAAGCCGCTGACGACTTACGGCCTTGGTCCCGACGCGCAGATCCGCGCGCACGACGTGCGCCACGACGGCGGTCGCATGCGTTTCACGGTCACGCGTGAGAACGGCGTGAGCCTGCCGCCGCTGGACGTGACCTTGAACCTTCCCGGCGAACACAACGTGCAAAACGCGCTCGCGGCGATTGCGGTCGCGACTGAATTGAATGTCGACGCCGGAGCGATCTGCGAGGCGCTGCTGCACTTCACCGGCGTCGGCCGGCGCTTTCAGCGGCTGGGCGACGTGTCGATCGCGCGCACAGGGGAGGCACCGCGCGGAAACAACCGGCCATCGAACCAATCGTTCACGCTGATCGACGACTACGGTCATCACCCAGTCGAGATGGCCGCGACGCTCGCGGCCGCGCGCGGGGCGTTTCCCGGACGTCGCATCGTGCTCGCGTTCCAGCCGCATCGCTACACCCGCACGCGCGATCTGTTCGAAGACTTCGCGCGCGTGTTGTCGTCGGCAGATGTGCTGGTGCTCGGCGAGGTCTATCCGGCCGGTGAAGCGGCGATTGTCGCGGCCGACGGTCGCGCCCTGGCGCGTGCGGTGCGCGTGACCGGCCGGGTCGAGCCGGTGTTCGTCGAAGACATCGATGCGATGACAGGCGCGATTCTCGGCGTGGTCAGCGATGGCGACGTGGTCATCACGATGGGCGCGGGCTCGATCAGCGCGGTTCCGGGTCGGCTGCTCGAGGCCGCGCGATGAACGCGCTCGATCCAGGAAGCTTCGGCAAGGTCGGCGTGCTGATGGGAGGCGTGTCGGCCGAGCGCGAGATCTCGCTGATGTCGGGCAACGGTGTGCTCGCGGCCCTGCGATCGAAAGGCATCGATGCGCACGCGTTCGATCCGGCCCAGCGGCCGCTGGGCGAACTCGCGACGCAGGGATACGCGCGCGTCTTCATCGCGCTGCATGGGCGCTTTGGAGAAGACGGTTCGATGCAAGGCGCGCTCGAGCTGCTCGGCATCCCGTATACCGGCAGCGGCGTGATGGCGTCGGCGGTCGCGATGGACAAGGTCTTCACCAAGCGCATCTGGGAGAGTCACGGCATGCAAACGCCGCGCTACGCGGTGCTCGATGCGCGATCTTTCAGCAGCGCCGAATTGCTCCGTGTCCCCGACGCGCTCGGCCTGCCGCTGATCGTCAAGCCGCCGCACGAAGGCTCGACCATCGGCATCACCAAGGTTGCCGGTTATTCGCAGATGCAGGATGCGTACGCGCTGGCAAGCCGCTTCGACGACGTGGTGCTCGCCGAGGAATTCATTGCCGGCCGCGAACTCACGGTGGCGATCGTCGAGCGCGGCGGCGCCGGTATCGGGGCGCTCGAAGCGCTGCCGATCATCGAGATCGTCGCGCCGGGCGGCAACTACGACTACCAGAACAAGTACTTCACCAACGACACGCTCTATCCCTGTCCGGCGCCCATGGCGGACGAACTGGCCGAGCGGATACGCAAGACCGCGCTCGATGCCTTCCTCGCGATTGGCTGCGAAGGCTGGGGCCGCGTCGACTTCATGTTGAGGACCAGCGACGATCAACCCTACCTGCTCGAAGTCAACACATCGCCGGGCATGACCGGCCACTCGCTGGTGCCGATGGCCGCGCGCGCCGTGGGTCTGAGCTATCCAGACCTGTGCGTCGAACTGCTGAGAAGCGCGCGCCTGAAGACGCGCCGCGCGAAGCTGGCCGATGCGACCACGCCGGCGACGATGGTCACGACCGCGAAGGACGAGCACTGATGTGGGATAGCCCGCGCGTCCTCAATCTCGCGGCAGTGGTCGTTGCGATGGTGGCCATCGCCGCGTTCGCGGTGGGCGCCGCCGCGTGGGCCTCGCGTCGTCCGATGTTCGCGTTGAAGTCGATACGGGTCGAGCCCGACGTAGTGATCGGCGCTGCGGCCACGGGCCCTCTTCGTCATGTCAGCGCTGCGACGATTCATGCCGAGGCGATCCCGCGCATTCTCAATACGACCCGCAACAATTTCTTCACCGTCGATCTCGAAGTGGTCCGCCGTGCGATCGAGAGCGTCGCGTGGGTGCGCCGCGCACAGGTGCGGCGCGAGTGGCCCAATCGGCTGGTTGTCAGGATCGAAGAGCATCAGGTACTCGGTACCTGGGACGACGGTCGGCTCGTCAACAACTTCGGCGAACTATTCGAGGCCAATCCCGCGGAGGCCGAAGAAGACAGCAAGGCGCCGCTGCCCGAGTTGTCCGGACCGGCGGGCAGCGAGCGCGATGTGGCCTCGCGCTATCTGGACTTCAAGAGCTGGTTTGCTCGGCTGTCGCTGGTCCCCGATCAGGTCGCGCTCTCGCCGCGCTACGCGTGGACCGTGCACGTCGACAACGGGTTCGAGAACGGCAAGAGCGAAGGCGCGGGTGAAGGCGCGGGTGAAGGCAACTCAAGTGGCGGACTCACCATCGACCTTGGTCGCGAGCGCGACGGCAACACCATTCCGGAACGCGTGCTGCGGATGATCGATGCGTGGCCGCAATTGACGGCGCGCTGGCCCAGGCCGACCTTGATCGACCTTCGCTATCCCAACGGATTCGCGCTGCGCGCCGAAGGCCTGCGACTGGCCGAAGAGGGCGCGAAGCCCGCTGCTCGCACTGCGCCGAAGAAGGCGGTGCCGCCGAGCGGGAAGCCGATTGGCCAGGCCGGTACGCCATCGAACAACCGCACCACCAAACCCGAAGTGAAAGCGACGCGATGACCAAGGAAAGCAAGGATCTGATCGTCGGCCTCGACATCGGCACGTCGAAGGTCGTGGCGGTGGTCGCGGAACTGCAACCCGACGGTCGCTTCGACGTGATCGGCATGGGGCAGCACGAATCGAAAGGTTTGAAGAAAGGCGTGGTCGTCAACATCGAGGCGACCGTCAACTCGATTCAGCGCGCGCTGGAAGAAGCCGAGCTGATGGCCGACTGCAAGATCCGCGACGTCTACACCGGCATCGCGGGCAGCCACATCAAGAGCTTCAACTCGAGCGGCATGGTTGCGATCAAGGACAAGGAGGTCACGTCCACCGATGTCGCGCGCGTGATCGAGACCGCCAAGGCGGTCAGCATCCCCGGCGATCAGCAGATGCTGCACGTGTTGACGCAGGAGTTCATCGTCGATGGGCAGGAGGACGTGCGCGAGCCGCTCGGCATGAGTGGCATGCGCCTCGAGGTCAAGGTCCACATCGTCACGGGCGCGGTCAGCGCCGCGCAGAACATCGTCAAGTGCGTGCGTCGTTGCGGGCTCGAAGTGCAGGACCTGATCCTGCAACCGCTCGCTTCCAGCCTCGCGGTGTTGACCGACGACGAGAAGGAACTCGGCGTGGTGCTGGTCGATATCGGCGGCGGCACCACCGACATCGCGATCTTTACCGGCGGTGCGATCCGCCACACCGCGGTGATTCCGATCGCGGGCGACCAGATCACCAACGACATCGCGATGGCATTGCGAACGCCCACCGCCGACGCCGAAGACATCAAGACCTCGCACGGCACCGCCAAGCAGGTGCTGGCCAACGCCGACGACATGATCGAAGTGCCGGGCATCGGCGAGCGCGGCCCGCGCATGTTGAGCCGACAGGCGCTGGCCGCGGTGATCGAGCCGAGGGTCGAAGAATTGTTTTCGCTCGTGCAGCAGGTGGTGCGCGAATCGGGCTACGAAGAGCTGCTGTCGTCGGGCGTGGTGCTGACCGGCGGGACGTCGTTGATGGACGGCATGGTCGAGCTCGGTGAAGACATCTTCCTGAAGCCGGTGCGTCTGGGCGTGCCCGACTACGTGGGCAACCTGTCGGATGTCGTCAAGAGTCCGCGTTTCTCGACGGCTATGGGGTTGCTGCAGGAAGCGCGCGTGCAGCGGCTTCGCGGGAGGCGAGTTTCGCAATCGCGCGGCGGAGTCAAGGACATCTTCCAGCGTATGCGCGAATGGTTTGTCGGAAATTTTTGAGGTGCAGTAGGTACTTGAGGTGTCAACAAATGAAGTGTGAAGCAACGGTTGTGCAACGGAAAGGAACAAGGATTTCGGACTTAGCTTTTCGCCGAATCCCAAGTCCTGGTTCCTGAATCGTGTCCCGAAATGGTAGTGATCAATCGGAGGTCGTCATGACGTTTGAAATGCTGGAGAACGAAACACAGGGCGCGGTCATCAAGGTGATCGGCGTCGGGGGTGCGGGCGGCAATGCCGTGCAGCACATGATCAACCGCGGTGTGCAGGGCGTGGAGTTCATCTGCGCAAACACCGACGCGCAGGCGCTGGCGCGTTCGAAAGCCGAGACCGTGATCCAGCTCGGCACGACCGGCCTGGGCGCCGGAGCCAAACCCGAAGCCGGTCGTGCGGCGGCGGAAGAAGCGCGCGAACGGATTGCCGACGCGCTGCGCGATGCGCACATGGTGTTCATCACCGCGGGCATGGGTGGAGGCACAGGCACGGGCGCGGCGCCGATCGTCGCGCAGGTGGCGAAGGAACTCGGCATCCTGACGGTGGGCGTGGTCTCGAAGCCGTTCGCGTTCGAAGGGGTTCGCAAGATGCGCACCGCCGAAGACGGGCTCGACAGTTTGGGCACCCACGTCGATTCATTGATCGTCGTGTTGAACGAGAAGCTCGAAGAAGTGATGGGCGAAGATGCGGAGATGGATGCGTGCTTCAAGTGCGCCGACGACGTGCTGCACAACGCGGTCGCGGGCATCGCCGAGATCATCAAGGTCGATGGCCTGATCAACGTGGACTTCGAAGACGTGAAGACCGTGATGAGCGAGCAGGGCAAGGCGATGATGGGCACCGCGATGGCGGGCGGCATCGATCGCGCGCGGCTTGCGGCCGAGCAGGCGGTCACGAGCCCGTTGCTCGAAGGCGTCGACCTGTCGGGCGCGCGCGGCGTCCTGGTCAACATCACGGCGAGCCGCACGTTGAAGCTGCGCGAAACGCGCACTGTGATGGAGACCATCAGCGCGTTCGCCGCCGAAGATGCGACCGTCATCATGGGCGCGGTGTACGACGACACGATGGGCGACAACCTGCGCGTGACGGTGGTGGCGACCGGCCTCGGCCGTGCCAAGCAGCGTCCGCAACTGGTTCCATCGGCGCAGCCGATGCTGCGCACCGGTACCCACGATGCGGCTCTCCCTGCGATCGGCTCGACAGTCGGTGCGAGCGGCAATGGCGGGCATGGCGCGCATGGCACAAGCGGCGACTACGGGCAATACGATCAGCCCGCGGTCTGGCGCAACACGCGCGAGCATGCGGCGGCCCGCGTATCGGCTCTCGAAGAAAGCGGCATGGATCGACTCGAGATTCCGGCGTTCTTGCGCAAGCAGGCGGATTGAAGGTGCGAGGCCCCTCCTCCTCAAGGGGAGGGGCGAGTGATGGTGACGCTAGAATCGCGCCCTTGTGCATGCCTCTCTCATTCTGTTTCTGACACCGAGCCGGGGGCTTCACGTCACCGTGCGCGTCAAGGTTCGCGTTGCGACCGCGTTGATGGCGCTCGCGATCGCCATGCCGCTCGCGGCAACGCCGCGCAAGACCGTGAAAGCCGCGGCGCCCGCGCCGACGCCGCCCACCATGCAACTTGGAGACGCGGTCAAGCCGCTCGCGTACGAGGCGGAACTCACGTTGGTGCCCACGCAAGAGCGCTTCACGGGTCATCTCGTGATTCATGTCGAGATCGCGAAACCGACCGAGTTCTTCTGGCTCAATGCGAAGCGGCTCGAGATTCGCAGTGCGAACGTGGTTGCGGACGGAAAGACCTATGCCGCGAAGACGGTCGCAGGCGGCGCCGAGTTCGTCGGACTTCGGTTCGCGGCGCTGGTGCCCGCGGGCCGCGCGGTGATCACGCTCGACTACGACGGCGTGATCGATCGCACCGAGACGGCGGGCATCTTCAAGCAGCAGGACGGCGACTCCTGGTACGCGTTCACGCAATTCGAATCGACCGACGCGCGTCGCGCGTTTCCCTGCTTCGACGAGCCGCAATGGAAGACGCCGTGGCACGTGTCATTGATCGTGCCTGCGAGCGACGTTGCGGCATCGAACACGCCGATTGCGAGCGAAGAGCCGTTCGTTGCGGCGGTGGTCAAAGAGACGCTCACACGCAAGAGCGCCGTGCCGGCAGTCTCACCCGCGACATCAGCAACGGCGCCCGCATCCACACCTGCCGTACCGATGAAGCGCGTGCGCTTTGCGCCGACGCCGCCGCTGCCGAGTTATCTGATCGCGTTCGCGGTCGGGCCTTTCGACATCGTCGATGGAGGCCACGCCGGCAAGAAGGGCACGCCGCTGCGCTACATCGTGCCCAAAGGTCGCGCGGCCGAAGCCGGCTATGCGAGGGAGGCGACTCCGAAGTTGCTCGAACTTCTCGAAGACTATTTCGGCCAGCCCTATCCTTTCGAGAAGCTCGACGCGGTGGCGATTCCGATCACGCTGGGGTTCGGTGCGATGGAGAACGTCGGCTTGATCACTTACATCATGCCGCTGATGCTGTCGAAGCCCGAGCAGGAGAGCGAGCGCTTCAAACGCAACTATGCCGAAAGCGCCGCACATGAGATGGCGCATATGTGGTTCGGCAACCTCGTCACGATGCAATGGTGGAACGACATCTGGCTCAACGAGTCGTTCGCCACCTGGATGGCGCCGAAGATCGTCGATCGTTTTTATCCCGCGTGGCAGTTGCGTCTGGCGGGCGACGAACGCCGTCAGGAAGCGATCGCGATCGATCGGCTCGCGTCCGCGCGTCAGGTTCGTCAACCGGTCAACTCGCTCGACGATCTGGGCAACGCCTTCGACACCATCAGCTATCAGAAAGGCGCCGCTGTCCTGTCGATGTTCGAGAGCGCGGTCGGTGAAGAGCGTTTTCGCAACGGCGTGCGTCGCTATCTCTACGAGCATGCGCAGGGCAGTACGCGTTCGGAAGATTTCGTCGGCGCGATCGCGGCGGAAGCCGGATCCGAAAACGCCGCGACGATCGCGGGCATCAAGTCGTTCATCGAGCAACCCGGCGTGCCGCGGCTCGCGGTCACTTTGGATTGCGGTCCCGATGGCAAGGCGCTGCCCAAGCTGATCGTCACGCAATCGCGCTACCTGCCGTCGAGCGCACTGATCGATCCCGTTCGCGATCCGGCACGCAATCAGACTGGCGGCGCGATCCATAGCGAAACGCGCAGCGAGCGATGGACCTTCCCCGCGTGTTTTCAGTTCGGCCGCGGCGGCGACTTCAACGAAACCTGCGCGCTGATCCAGGAGCCGCGCACGGTCGTGCCTTTGCCTGTCGGCGAGCGTTGTCCGCAATGGGTGTTGTCCAATCGCGGCGGCAGCGGCTACTTCGTGTCTTCGCTGACTGGCGAGCTGACACAACAACTCGCACGTACTCCGCTGTTGCCGTCCGAAGCGATACCCGCTTTGCACGACGCGGCGACGCTGACGGCTGCCGGCGAGTGGCCGGTCGACGTGGCGCTCGAATTCTCGGCGCGATTCGCTCGTCATCGCCAGCTTCCGGTGTCCGAAGCGGCGACCGATCTGGCCGCGGTGGTTCGTCCGTCATGGCTCGAAGATGCGGGCGAACGCGAAGCTTTCGCACGCTATGTGCAGAAGAATTTCGGCGCGCGCGCCAGGGCGCTTGGCTGGATCGCGAAGGCGAGCGATCGCGATGGCGATGCAGTCCAGCGTCAGACATTGCTGCCGTGGGTCGCCGACCTGGGCAACGACGTGGCACTGCAGAAGGAGGCGACGCGCCTTGCGCGCGAATGGATTTCCTCCAAGGCGCCGCTGCCGCTCGGAGCTAACGCGGTTCTTCGGACCGCCGCGCGCTTTGCGCAAGGATCGGCGCAAGGATCGTCGGGCCGTGAATTGCTCGACGCGCATCTCGACGCGCTCGGTCGAGCGACCAGCGGTGATCGCCGCGACCTGCTTGCGGGGCTCGGCTCGTTTCGAGACAGCGCTCTTTCGGAACTCGCATACGATGCGCTGTTCGCCGAGAAGGCCGATGCGCGCGACGGTTTGATTGCGATGAGTCGAGGCGCGGGAAACGACGAGGTGAGTGCCTTGCTCGCGATCCGCTATTTGCGCGCGCACTACGAGCGCATAGCGAAGCGTCTGCCCGAGACCTCGGTCGCACGGTTTCCAGGATTTGGCGCTCGCCTGTGCGACGCGACCGCGAAGGCGGAGTTCGAGGCGACGTTTGCCGACCGGGCGGTACGCGTTCCGGGCGGGGCACGCAATTATGCGGAAGTCCTTGAAGAGAGCGGACTGTGCGTAGCGGCTCGGCAATCGCAACGGGCTGCGCTCAAGGCTTATCTGTCGAAGCAGTAAAATTCGGGATACCGATAAAAACGGCGCTGCCGTTCGTCCATCCGGCCACACCCCCATGTTGCGACAACGCACGATCAAGCAAATCATCAAGAGCACCGGCATCGGCCTGCACTCGGGTACGCGAGTCGTGCTGACCTTGCGCCCCGCGCCGCCCGACACCGGCATCGTGTTCCGGCGCATCGATCTCGAGCCGCCCGTCGATCTGCCTGCGAGCGCGATCGGCATCGGCGACACGCGTCTGGCTTCCACGCTGCAAAACGGAGAGGTCAAGGTTTCGACGGTCGAGCATTTGATGTCGGCTTGCGCCGGCCTCGGCCTCGACAATCTTTACGCCGACGTCACGGCCGAAGAGATTCCGATCATGGACGGCAGCGCGAGCTCGTTCGTGTTCCTGCTGCAGTCCGCCGGCATCGAGGAACAAGCGCGTGCGAAGAAATTCATCCGCGTCGCCAAGCCCGTCGAGATCCGCGTGGCCGATGCATCGGGTCATGGCGACGACGCGTGGGTGCGGCTCGATCCTTACTTCGGATTCAAGCTCGACTTCTCGATCGACTTCAAGCATCCGGCGATCGACGCGACCGGGCAGAAGCACAGCATCGACTTCGCCGATACTTCATATGTCAAGGATATTGCCCGGGCGCGCACCTTCGGCTTCATGCACGAGGCCGAGGCGTTGCGTTCGATGGGTCTCGCGCGCGGCGGCAGCTTCGACAACACCATCGTGATGGACGAGTACCGCATTCTCAACGGCGAAGGGCTGCGCGACTCGGCCGAGTTCGTCAAGCACAAGATCCTCGACGCGATCGGCGATCTCTACCTGATCGGCCATCCGCTGATCGCCGCGTACAGCGCGCACAAATCGGGGCATGGCATGAACAATCGTCTGCTGCGCGCATTGCTCGCCGATGAATCGGCTTATGATCTCGTCACGTTCGACGACGAAGCCGCGGCGCCGAAGGCGTTCACCTTCGGACTCACGAGCGAGATCGTTCCGGCCTAGCTGTCGTTCCCGCGAAAGCCGGAACCCAGTGTCTTCACTGCAACGTCGCTGGGTCCCCGCGTGCGCGGGGACGACCGCTATCGCCGCTTGATCAATCGCTCGACCGCGGTCTTCAACGGCGAATCTTCGAGCGCGTTGCGCAGGTCTGCGAACGCGGCGAGCCCCTGCGATGAAATCGCCGCGTCGTTCTTCTGCTTGCGAACCGCGGCGCGCGCGTCCGCCGTGCGCGGTTGAACGCGCACTCGAATTGAGCTAACCTGCCAGCCCCGGTCGAGCAGTCCGTCGCGCAAGCGCGGCAATGTTTGACGAAGCTTGGCGGCAGCCCCCGCTGACGAGACGCGCAGGATCAGGACCCCGTCGTCGCAACCCGCCACTTCGCAGGTTTCCCGGAACACTGCCGGCATCAGGGCAAGCGTGTCTTGTCCAAGTCTCAGATTGCGTAGTGCGGCTGGCAGCAGCGCAGCCGCTCCGTCGTGACGGCGCAGAAAATCGATGACGGGCGCAGTTGCGTCTTTCGGATTCGGTTTCATCAGCGGTGCAGATGGATGCGGCCGATCGATGCGGCCGACGCGGCATTCGAATCAAAATTTCCGGAGAGCCATTTTTCGTGCAGATCATTTTATTGCATCGACGTTTGACCCAGGCGCGGACGTTGACGCTGTCGAGCCGCCGGATCGCGTTTTACGTTTCGATCATCGGGCTGGTGTTTGTCGTTCTCGCGGCCGGTATCGCCGCGCTCGCCTTGCGCTACGCGGGCGAGTCGAAGCTGCCCATCGTTCGTAATCTGCTCGAAGCCGGCGGCGACGCGAGCTCCGACAACGATGCGGCGAAGAAGGAGCGCTACCTGCGCGAGAACCTCAACGCGATGGCGGTCAAGCTGGGCGAGATGCAGGCCCGCATGATGCGGCTCGACGCACTCGGCGACCGCGTCTCGGGGCTTGCGGGAATCAATCCACAGGAGTTCGACTTCAAATCGCCGCCATCGCGCGGCGGCCTCGCTCCAGTGGATGCTCGCGGTCTCACAATGACCGAACTCCGAAGCGAGCTCGATCGCGTCGCACTCGACGTCGAACATCGCAGCGACTATCTCAACGCGGTCGAGACCGAACTGATCAACGCGACCCTGAAGAGCAAGATGATGCCGACCATCCAGCCGGTCGACGTGGCCTACAACTCGTCCGGCTTCGGACTGCGAATCGATCCGTTCACCGGCACCCAGGCGATGCATCAGGGCATCGACTTCGTGGCCGCGACCGGCACGGCGATCGTCGCCGCGGCGGGAGGCGTCGTGATCGCGTCCGAGTGGAGTCACGACTTCGGCAACATGATCGAGGTCGACCACGGCAACGACATCACCACGCTATACGCCCATGCGTCGAAGGTCTATGTGCGAGTCGGCGACGTCGTCAAGCGCAACCAGCACATTGCCGATGTCGGATCGACCGGCCGCGCCACCGGCGCGCATCTGCACTTCGAAGTGCACGTCAAGAACGTGGCGCAGAACCCCGACAAGTTTCTGCGAGCCGATCGCATCACGCCGGGTCGCTAGCGACGCTGCGCTGAATCGCAAGGCATCGATCGCCTGGTTGTCGAGCCCGCTTGAATTCGGACGATCACGCCGCCATCTCCGAGTGTCGCCGGGCTGCGCACCTCCGGAGTACCTGCAAGGTCGCATGATAAAATCGCGCCCTTTTGCCCGAACGCTTCCCTCTGGCGGTCCCTCCTCAATCTCCCATGGTCACAGGTCTTCTCAAGATGGTCTTCGGCAGTCGCAACGAGCGGCTGTTGAAGCAGTATCGACGCTCGCTCGGTGCGATCAACTCTTTCGAGCCGGCGATGTCGGCGCTGTCCGACGAGGCCTTGCGAGGCAAGACCGACGAGTTGAAGGCGCGCCACGCGAACGGCGAAGAACTCGACGACCTGTTGCCCGAGGCCTTCGCTGTGGTGCGCGAAGCATCGAAGCGCGCGCTCGGCATGCGGCACTTCGACGTGCAGATGGTGGGCGGCATCGCGCTTCATCAAGGAAAGATCGCCGAGATGGGTACCGGTGAAGGCAAGACGCTGACGGCGACTTTGCCCGTTTACCTGAACGCGCTGACCGGCAAGGGCGTACACCTGATCACCGTCAACGATTACCTCGCACAGCGCGACGCCGACTGGATGGGGAAGGTCTACAACTTTCTCGGATTGACCGTGGGCGTGAATCTGTCGCAGATGCCGCACGACCAGAAGCAGCACGCCTACGCGGCCGACATCACCTACGGGACCAACAACGAGTTCGGCTTCGACTACCTGCGCGACAACATGGTCTACGAGACCGGCGAGCGCGTTCAGCGCGCGCTTTCATACGCGATTGTCGATGAGGTGGATTCGATCCTGATCGACGAAGCGCGCACGCCGCTGATCATCAGCGGCCAGGCCGAGGACCACACCGAGCTGTACGTTCGCATCAACACCGTGCCACCGCTGCTCGAGCGCATGACGATCGAACCCAAGACCAACGAGCCCGAGCCCGAAGGCGACTTCTGGGTCGACGAGAAGGGCCACGCGATTCAGCTCTCCGAAGCCGGCCACGAAAAGTCCGAGAAGATACTGGAGCAGATGGGCCTCTTGCCCGAGGGCGCGTCGCTCTACGACCCGGCCAACATCTTGCTGGTGCATCACCTGATGGCGGCGCTGCGCGCCCACAACCTGTTCCACAAGGACCAGCATTACGTCGTGCAGCCCGGCGAGCAAGGCAATGGCGAAGTCGTGATCGTCGATGAATTCACCGGGCGCCTGATGGTCGGTCGTCGCTGGTCCGACGGCCTGCATCAGGCGGTCGAGGCGAAAGAGGGCGTCAAGATCCAGAACGAGAACCAGACGCTCGCGTCGATCACGTTCCAGAATTATTTCCGCATGTACGGCAAGCTCGCCGGCATGACCGGCACGGCCGATACCGAGGCCTACGAGTTCCAGGAGATCTACAACCTCGAGACCGTGGTCATCCCGCCGAACCAGCCGTCGGCGCGCGTGGACCGTCTCGACCAGGTCTACAAGACCGCGAAGGAAAAATACGACGCGATCATCATGGACATCGAGGAGTGTCGTGTGCGCGGACAGCCGGTGCTGGTCGGCACGACCTCGATCGAGAACTCCGAGTTGCTGTCGGGGCTTTTGACGAAGAAGAAATTTCCCCATCAGGTCCTCAACGCCAAGCAGCATGCGCGCGAGGCCGAGATCATCGTGCAGGCAGGCTCGCCGGGCAGCGTGACGATCGCGACCAACATGGCCGGTCGCGGAACCGACATCGTGCTGGGCGGCAACGTCGAGAAGCAGATCGATTTTCTGCGCGCCAACGAAAGCATGAACGACGACGACAAGGCCGTCGGCGTCGACAAGCTGAAGAACGAATGGCAAGGCCTTCACGACCAGGTGGTCGCCGCGAACGGCCTGCACATCATCGGCACCGAACGCCACGAATCGCGTCGCGTCGACAACCAGTTGCGCGGCCGCAGCGGCCGCCAGGGCGATCCGGGCACGTCGCGTTTCTATCTGTCGCTCGACGATCCGCTGTTGCGCATCTTCGCAGGCGACCGCGTGCGCGCGATCATGGATCGCCTGAAGATGCCTGAAGGCGAGCCGATCGAAGCGGGCATCGTGATGCGCTCGATCGAGACCGCGCAACGCAAGGTCGAGGCGCGCAACTTCGACATCCGCAAGCAGTTGCTCGAGTACGACGATGTCGCCAACGACCAGCGCAAGGTGATCTATCAGCAGCGCAACGAGTTGCTCGAAGCAAAAGATATTTCCGAAACCATCGGCTCATTGCGGCATGGCGTGTTCAAGGCCGTGGTCCGCAACTTCTTGCCCGAAGGCGCGGTCGAGGAACAGTGGGACGTACCCGGTCTCGAGCGCACGCTCGCGTCCGAGTGGCATCTCGAAGTACCGCTGACCAAGCTGCTGGAAGATGAGGAGACGCTGACCGACGAGGACATCATCGAACGCGTCGTCAAGGCGGCCGATGATTCGTATGAGGCCAAGGTCGCGCTCGCGGGCAGGGAAGCCTTCGGCGGATTCGAGCGTTCGATCATGCTGCAAAGCCTTGACGTGCACTGGCGCGAACATCTGGCCGCGCTCGATCATCTGCGTCAGGGCATCCACCTGCGCGGCTATGCGCAGAAGAATCCGAAGCAGGAGTACAAGCGCGAAGCGTTCGAATTGTTCTCGCTGTTGCTCGACACGATCGGCAACGAAGTCACGCGTATCGTGATGACCGTGCGTGTGCAGACCCAGGAGCAGATCGTCGAGGCCGAGCAGAAATTGGCCGCGGCCGCGCCGGCATTGGAGAATGTTCGTTATCAACATGCCGACTACGAAGAAGCGTTGGCCACGGTGGGCGATGGTCACGAAGTCGAGGTGAGCGAAGACACGCGAGGCGGCGCGGACGCGGGCGCGGCAGAAGGCACACCGATCGGCCGCATGAAACCCGTGCCCACTGCGGCCTTCGTGCAACAAGTGCGTCGCACCACCGAGAAGGTCGGCCGCAACGACCCATGTCCGTGCGGCAGCGGCAAGAAATACAAGAACTGCCACGGCAAGCTCGCTTAACGCGTCGTTCCCGTGAAGGCGGGAACCCAGCGTCGTTGACCGCAGAGACGGCGACAACATGACCACCACTCTCATCGACCTTCGCAGCGACACCGTCACGCGACCCACGCCGGCGATGCGCGCGGCGATGCTCGCAGCTGAAGTCGGCGACGACGTCTATGCCGACGATCCCACCGTCAATCGACTGCAGGAACGCCTCGCCGAGATGGTTGGCATGGAGGCCGCGCTCTTCATGCCTTCGGGCACGCAGAGCAACCTCGCCGCGTTGATGACGCATTGCGCACGCGGCGACGAATATCTCGTCGGCCAGCTCGCGCATACCTACCGATACGAAGGCGGCGGCGCGGCCGTACTCGGCAGCATTCAACCGCAGCCGATCGAGAACGCCGAGGACGGCAGCATCCCGATCGCCAAGCTGCGCGCGGCGATCAAGCCACCCGACGATCACTTCGCGAGGACGCGACTGGTCGCACTCGAGAACACGATCGGCGGGCGGGTGCTGTCTCCGACCTATGTGGAAGAAGTCGCTGCGCTGGCCCGCGAACACGGGCTGAAGATGCATCTGGACGGCGCGCGTGTCTTTAACGCGGCGGTTGCAAGCGGTGCGTCGGTCAAAGAATTGTGCGCACCGTTCGACTCGGTGTCGATCTGCATGTCGAAGGGGCTGGGTACGCCCGTCGGCTCGCTGGTGTGCGGGCCGCGCGACTTCATCGACACGTCGCATCGATGGAGAAAGATGCTGGGCGGCGGCATGCGCCAGGCCGGCATGCTCGCGGCCGCTTGTCTGTATGCGCTCGACTATCACGTCGATCGGTTGGCGGAAGATCACGCGAATGCAGCGCGGCTGGCGGAGGGGTTGCGGGCGATCGATCGCTTGAACGTGCGCGGGCCGTTCACCAACATGGTGTTTGTCGATGTGCCGGCCGACGACGTGGCAAAGCTTGGCGCGCATACGCGTGAAGCCGGCATGGTTGCGACCGTCGGCATTGCCACACGGTTCGTCACGCACCTCGATGTCGATCGACCCAAGATCGACCGCGTGATCGAGGTGATCAAGGAGTTCTATCGCGGCTAAGATGTATAATGCGCACGAAGTACGTGTACGCTATGTGGCGTACACTGCATTTTAGTCGAAATCATGAAAAACATTACCCTCAGCGCTGACGAATCGACGATCGAAGCCGCGCGCGCGCAGGCGCGGGCCGAAAACACCACGCTCAACGAACAGTTCCGGCGCTGGCTGGCCGACTACGCGCGCAAGCAACGTATGGCGCGCTATGAAGAAGTGATGAAGGACTTGCGCGGGAAGCTCAAGGTCGGAAGGAAGTTGACGCGCGAGGAAATGAATGAGCGTTGAGTCCTTCATCGATACCAACGTCTTCATCTACCACCTCGAAGCACTCGACGCACGAAAACACGCGATCGCGGAGCGCATCGTGTCCGAGGGCCTCGCCAGAGAGACCGCTTGCATCAGCTTTCAGGTCATCCAGGAATGTTTGAACACGATGCTCCGCAAGGCGGAGATCAGGCTCGATACAAGCGGCACAAAAGCCTATCTCGATACGGTGCTCGTGCCGCTCTGCAAGGTGCCTTCGAGCGCGGAGTTGTACCGGCAAAGCGTCGACATTCAAGCCCACTTCCGATTCAGCTTCTACGATTCTCTAATCGTCGCCGCCGCGCTCGAAGCGGGCTGTACCCGCCTGTACAGCGAAGACATGCAGCATGGCCAGAAGATCGGGCGGCTGGTGATCAATAATCCTTTCAAGAAATAGCGACGACGCGGGCTGACATGACCGGCAAACCCGCAGTTTCGGAAAGCGGTCGGCGATGGCGTGATTGAGTTGCGCGAGGATTACGGGCCGGGTTATCGCGTGTATTGCGCCCGCTACGGGGCAACCTTAATCATGCTGCTGGCGGGCGGTGACAAACGGACACAGCAAGAGGACATCGAACGTGCACAAGTCTAGTGGCAAGACTGGAAGCAACGCAAAGCGCGTTAGCACCGTGTCCTCGCGCATGTTTCGCGTTATGGATCACCTGAAGACCGACGCCGAGCGCGCGGCCTATCTTGAGGCGCTGCTCGAAGAGGGCGACAGCCGTCTTATCACCATTGCTGGTTCGATATGCTCCTCGTGATCGACAACTACGACAGCTTCACCTACAACCTCGTCCAGTATTTCGGCGAGCTCGGTGAAGACGTCAAGGTCGTACGCAACGACGCCGCGACTCTCGACGAAATCGAGGCGATGGGCGCCGATCGCATCTGCCTCTCGCCCGGCCCGTGCACGCCCGCCGAAGCGGGCGTCTGCGTGCCGCTCTTGCAACGCTTCGCAGGCAAGCTGCCGATCCTCGGTGTGTGCCTCGGGCATCAGGCGATAGCCGCGGCATTCGGCGGCAAGGTGGTTCGCGCTGCACGCGTGATGCACGGCAAGACCGACGCGGTGACGCATGCCGACGCGGGCGTGTTCAGCGCGTTGCCGTCGCCCTTCACGGTGACGCGCTATCACTCGCTGGCGATCGAGCGGGGCACGTTACCCGACTGCCTCGAAGTGACCGCGTGGACCGACGACGGCGAGATCATGGGCGTGCGGCACAAGCAGTACGCGATCGAAGGCGTGCAGTTTCATCCGGAATCGATTCTGACCGAGCACGGTCACGCGTTGCTCGCGAACTTCCTCAGGCACTGACGCTACTGTCTTCTTCATCGCCTCATGTCCATCACGCCCAACGAAGCGCTCACGCGTTGCATCGAGCATCGCGAAATCTTTCACGATGAAATGCTTCATCTGATGCGCATGCTGATGAAGGGCGAGCTGTCGCCGTCGATCGCATCGGCGCTGTTGCTCGGCTTGCGCGTGAAGAAAGAAACCATCGGCGAGATCGCTGCGGCCGCGCAAGTCATGCGCGAGTTCGCGACGCCGGTGGTGGTGGCCGACAAGTCCCACCTCGTCGATCTGTGCGGCACCGGCGGCGACGGCTCGCACACCTTCAACATTTCCACCGCGGCGATGTTCGTCGCCGCGGCCGCGGGCGCGCGCATCGCCAAGCACGGCAACCGCGGCGTGTCATCGCGCTCGGGCAGCGCGGATGTGCTCGAGGCGCTCGGCATCAACGTGATGCTCGCACCCGAGCAAGTCGCCGCGTGCATCGCCGAGACGGGCATCGGTTTCATGTTCGCCCCCAGCCATCACAGCGCGATGAAGAATGTCGCCTCGGTGCGAAAAGAACTCGGCGTGCGGACCATCTTCAACATTCTCGGCCCGCTGACGAATCCGGCGGGGGCGTTGCATCAGCTGATGGGCGTCTTTCATCCCGATCTCGTCGGCATTCAGGTGCGCGTGCTGCAACGCTTGGGCGCGACCCATGCTCTGGTCGTGTACGGCAAGGACGGCATGGACGAAGCGTCGCTCGGCGCGGCCACATTGGTCGGCGAACTCAAGGATGGTGAGGTGCGCGAGTACGAAATCCATCCCGAGGACTACGGCCTCGCGATGAAATCCAATCGCGGCCTGAAGGTGACGAGCGCCGAGGAATCGCGCGAAATGATCTACGAGGCGCTTGCCAACGTCGAAGGCACGCCGCGCGAAATCGTAGTGCTCAACGCGGGCCTCGCGCTGTACGCCGCCGACGTCGCTCCATCGATAGCAGCGGGGATCGCGCGTGCACGCGAAGCCATCGCCAGCGGCGCCGCGCGCGCGAAGCT
Source organism: Burkholderiales bacterium (assembly GCA_038240015.1). Classification (GTDB taxonomy): domain Bacteria; phylum Pseudomonadota; class Gammaproteobacteria; order Burkholderiales; family Burkholderiaceae_D; genus CAHJXF01. The sequence continues at coordinate 85,351 of JBBSEF010000002.1, read as the reverse complement.
AGACGCGTTCGCGGCCGCGACACAGCGCCGGGCATAGCCACATGACCAGCGACGTCCTCGCGAAAATCCTCGCGAGCAAGGCGGGCGAAGTCGCGGCCGCGAAGCGGCAACGATCCCGGATCGAAGTCGAGCGCGATGCCGAGCGCGCCGACGCGCCGCGCGGCTTTGCGCGTGCGCTCGCCTCGCGCATCGCGAGCGGTCGCGCGGCAGTGATCGCAGAAATCAAGAAGGCATCTCCGTCGAAGGGCTTGTTGCGCGCCGCGTTTCATCCGGCCGCAATCGCGCGATCCTATGAGGCCGGCGGCGCGACTTGTCTGTCGGTGTTGACCGACGAGCCCTATTTTCAGGGTTCGCGCGATGCGCTGGTCGCAGCGCGCGCGGCGTGCGGCTTGCCGGTGCTGCGCAAGGACTTCATTGTCGACGAATATCAGGTCGCCGAAACCCGCGCGATGGGCGCCGACTGCATTCTGCTGATCGTCGCTGCGCTCGACGCCTCGGAACTCGGACGACTGGCGGGCATCGCGCACCAATTCGAAATGGATGTACTCGTCGAGGCACACGATGCACGTGAACTCGATGTCGCGCTCGATGTCGCGCTCAGGCTCGATGCGGATGCAACGCGAACCGTGATCGGCATCAACAACCGTAACCTGCGCACCTTCGAGACGCGTCTCGAGACGACGCTCGATCTGGTCGCGCGCATGCCGAAGGATCGCGTGCTGGTGACCGAGTCGGGGATCGCGACGACCGATGACATCGCCCGCATGCGAAGCGCGGGCGTGCATGGCTTTCTGATCGGCGAGACCTTCATGCGCGCCGACGATCCGGGCGCGGCGCTCAAGACGTTGTTCGGTTGAGGGCTCCCTCCCCCTGGGGAGGGTTGGGGTGGGGCGCGCGAAGCGCGCTACGAAATTGGAACGCCTGCGGAGGCCCCCGCTTTAGGCTTGCAAGCCGAAAGCGTTCGGAAGGCGCCGAGCATGCTCGGCGAAACCCTTTCCAAACTCCCAGCCTTCCCCAGAGGGGAAGGGGCTCAGCGCGCTGAAGCCTGCTGCTCGCCGACGAAGATCTCGACTCTGCGATTGCGCGCCCGACCCGCGTCGCTGTTGTTGTCCGCGATCGGCTCGCGCTCGCCGCGGCCATCGATGGCGATGCGATTGGCGGCGACGCCGCGATCGACAAGGTAGTTGCGCGTGCTGGCTGCGCGATCGACCGAGAGCGGATTGTTGAGCGCATCGCTGCCCGTCGAATCGGTGTGTCCGATGACGCGCACGGTGCTGCCCGCGTTCTCGCGCAGGCCTTGCGCGAACTGATCGAGCACGCTGCGGAAGTTGGGCTTGATGTCGGCGCGGCCGGTATCGAACGAGATGTCGCTCGGGATGTTGAGCTTCAATTGATTGTCGGCCGTCTGCGTGACTTCGACGCCGGTGCCGCGGGTGGCCACTTCCATGCGCTGCTTTTGCGCCTCCATTCGGTTGGACCACAGGTAGCCGCCGAGCGCACCGAGTGCCGCGCCGGCCAGAGCGCCCTGCGCGGTACTGCGACCGGGACTGCCGCCCGATGTCGCGCGACCGATCGCAGCGCCCGCGACCGCACCCGCACCTGCGCCTACCGCGGTGTCACCACCGCGGCTGCCGGTGGTGTAGTTGGGCAGTTCGGCGCAACCCGACAGGCCGAGCGACGAGGCGGCCATCGAGGCGAGTGCGACGAACAGCGTGGCCTTGCGAAGGATATTGGTTTTCATGAATGACTCCTCATTGAAGAACTGTTTTTGAAATGGTGGGCTGCGCCTCGGCCCGGCTGTTCAACGGCCGCACCGAAGGGGCGAGCAGGTAGAACGTGCGGGGTCGCGATCGGGCTGACACGTCATTCGACGCGATCGTCTGCAACCGGGCCAAGCGGCGACTTCAAAGGCCCGGCATCATGCCTCGCATGCCGCGCATCATCTTCGCCATGCCGCCCTTCTGCATGGTCTTCATCACGCCTTGCATCTGGTCGAACTGCTTGAGCAGCCGATTGACTTCCTGCACCTGCACGCCGGCGCCGGTGGCGATGCGGCGCTTGCGGCTGGCCTTGATCAATTCGGGTTTGGCGCGTTCGCCCCGCGTCATCGAGTTGATGATGCCTTCCATGCGCTTGACCTCGCGCTCGGCACGGCCCACGTCGGCCTTGCCCGCGGCGGCCTGGAATTGCGCGGGCAACTTGTCGAGCAGACCGCCGAGGCCGCCCATCTTGTTCATCTGCTGAAGTTGCGAGCGAAAGTCGTCGAGGTCGAAGCGCGCGCCGGACTTGACCTTTCTGGCGAGCTTCTCGGCTTCGACCGTGTCGACGCCGCGCTGCGCTTCTTCGACCAGCGCGACGATGTCGCCCATGCCCAGAATGCGGCTGGCCATGCGCTCGGGATGGAAGACTTCGAGGGCGTGAAGCTTTTCGCCGACGCCGACGAACTTGATCGGCTTGCCGGTGACGTGCCGCACCGACAGCGCCGCGCCGCCGCGCGCATCGCCATCGAGCTTGGTTAACACCACGCCGGTCAACGGCAACACCTCGGCAAAGGCGCGCGCGGTGTTGATGGCGTCCTGGCCCGCCATCGCATCGACCACGAACAACGTCTCGGCGGGAGACAAGCGCGCGTGCAGCGCCTTGATCTCGTCCATCATCGGCTGGTCGATCGCGAGGCGGCCCGCGGTATCGACGATCAGCACATCGTGATAGTGCTTCTTCGCCCAATCGACCGCAGCCACCGCGATCGCGACGGGTTGTTCGTTCAGGTTCGAGGGAAAGAAATCGACGCCGACCTGCGACGCCACCGCCTTCAATTGTTCGATCGCGGCGGGACGATAGACGTCGGTCGAGACGACCAGGACTTTTTTCTTGTCGCCCTTGTATCCTCCGTCGCGCAGAAAGCGCCCGAGCTTGGCGACGGTGGTGGTCTTGCCGGCGCCTTGCAGCCCGGCCATCAGGATGATCGCGGGCGGCGTGACCGCGAGCTTCAACGAGGATGCCTCGGGCCCGAGGTCGCCGCCGATGATCGCGGTCAATTCTCTTTGCACCACGCCGACCAGGGCTTGCCCGGGCGAGAGACTGCCGACGACGTCTTCGCCGAGCGCTTTCTCTTTCACGCGCGCGATGAATTCGCGCACGACCGGCAACGCAACGTCGGCCTCGAGCAGAGCGACGCGCACCTCGCGCAACATCTCTTGCGTGTTGGCTTCGGTGAGGCGCGCTTCGCCGCGCATCGTCTTGACGACGCGGGCCAGACGTTGGGAAAGGTTTTCGAGCATGGTATGAAGGGCGGAGAGGCTGCGCCAAGGGGCGCGGCGGTGGTGCGGGGCGGAGCCGTGTATGGAGAAGACACCGACACCGCACGTTCGATCCGATCGAAGAGAAGTGATCGGCTAAACTTTGTCGATGCCAATTTTACTCCACGCACTCGTCGCTGCCGCCTATCTGGGCGTGGCCGCTGCGGTCTGGCGCGCCGCTGTCGGATCGAGGCGCGCGCCTGCCCGGAGTTCCATCGCACGCGAGCGGCCGTATCGATTGAGCACCAGCTTGCGCATCGTGATCGTGCTCACGTGGCTGCTGCATGCGTGGCTGCTGCGCGATGCCGCGTTGATCGATGGCAGTTGGCGATTCGGATTCGCTCTCGCGCTCTCGGCAACGATGTGGTTTGCGGTCGCAGTGTTCTGGTTCGAGAGTCTGGTGATCGAACTGGTGAGTATCTGGTTGTTGATTCTGCCGCTTGCCGCGCTGTGCGCATTGCTGCCGCTCGCTTTCCCCGGCAGCGTCGCGCTCGGACGCATCAGCGGGGCCGATGGCGGCGCCTACAGCGCCTGGTTGCCCGCGCATCTGGCCGTTGCGCTCGCGGCCTACGCGCTGCTGACGATCGCCGCAGTCCATGCGCTCTACATGGCCGCGCTCGAGCGTTGGCTGCATCGCACCGGTGGATCGGCGCGGCGCGCCGGCGAGGACGAGCCTGCCGTTGATGGCGGTAGAAGCGGCGGTGAATTCGAGCGCGGCGTCCTGGCGCCTTTGCCGCCGCTGTTGACGATGGAGCGCGTGCTGTTTCGATTGATCGGCGCGGGCTTCGCGCTGCTGACGATGACTGTCGCAACCGGCATCGTGTTCTCCGAATCGCTGTTCGGCAAGCCGATGCGCCTCGATCACAAGACCGTCTTCACTCTGCTCGCCTGGGTGACCTTCGCCGCGCTCTTGATCGGCCGCGCGATGCGCGGCTGGCGTGGCCGCGTGGCCCTGTCGTGGACGCTGGGCGGCTTCGCGTTCGTGCTGCTCGCGTATGCCGGCAGCCGCTTCGTCCTCGAAGTCATCCTTCATCGCGTTTGATCGAGACTACCGTGCTTCATCCAATTTGATCGACACACCCATGCCGCGCATCCTCCTCTTCGTGCTAGTCGTGTTCCTGGTGTGGCTCGCGGTTCGATGGCTGGGCGGTCTGCGCAAGCCCGGCGCGCCGGATGCCGATGCATCTCGACCCGCCGGCCAGGCAGCGCAACAGGAGATCGAGACGATGCGCCAGTGCGCGTGGTGCGGCACACACGTACCCGCAGGCGATGCGGTGTCTCTTCCCGATGGACGCGTGTATTGCAGCGTCGCGCATCGCGAGGCGGGACAACAGGCCGCGCGCGAGACCGTGGCATCGAGCGAGCCTCGGCGTCGCGAATGAATCGTAAGGATCCACTCCCGGTCATTCCCGCGAAGGCGGGAGTCCGTTTGCACGGCTCGAGCGCCTGGCGCGCGAGCCGCGCTGACCTCGTCGATACGACGTGCTGATCCCGCGCCGCGCTTTCGCCGATCCAGGGTCTTCGTTCTGGACCTCTCTTCGTTATTTTTGCGTCACGCGCCTGGTGATCGCAGCGGTGTTGTTGGGCGCCTCGCTCTACGGCGGCGAGCGGATCTCGCTCGGCACCCAGGACCCCGCGCTGTTCGCGCGCACGGCGGCGGTGTATGCGGCGCTCGCGGCGACCTTCGGCTATCTGGCAGCGACCCGGCAGCGCCATTTCTATTCGCAATTGGCCGTGCAGCTCTTCGTCGACGTGATCGGTCTCACGATCTTGATGAGCGCCTCGGGCGGCACGCGAAGCGGCCTCGCGCTATTGATGCTGTTGCCGATCGCGGGCTCCGCGATTCTCAGTCCGGCTTCGCTGGCGCTCGGCTTCGCGGCCGTATGCTCGCTCGCGATCCTGGTCGAATCGGTGTGGCGTGAAATCCATTTCAACGAGCCGTCGTCGGGTCTGGTACTCGCGGGATTGTTCGGCATCGCGAGCTTCGCCATTGCGATCGTGATGAATCGACTCGCGGCCAGGCTGATCGTGCAGGAGCGCATCGCACGGCAGCGCGGCTACGACCTGCGCGCGCAGATCGAAATCAATCGGCTGGTGGTGGCCGACATGCAGGACGGCGTGCTGATTCTGGCCGCCGACGGCACGCCGCGCGCGGCCAACACCGCGGCGCTGCGCATGCTCAATCTCGACGATGCGCGCGCGCTGGTGCTCGATGGCTGGCGCGGGCACCCGGGCGGCACGGCGATCAGCCGGCAGTTCGTGGCATGGCGCTCGTCGGGCGGCACGATAGGAGAGAGTTTCGATCTCACGTCGCATTGGCCAGGCGGGCACGAGGAGAGCGATGGCGACAGCGGCAATGCAAATGGAGGTCACGCCGACGCCGGCGCCTATCGCGGGTCGAGCGATGCCGACCTGAACGATGCAGGAGCGGAGGATGGATCGGGGCGACGCTTGCGCGTGCGCTTCGTCGCGCCCGAAGGCGATGCACTGGCATCGGGGCGCTATGTGGTATTCCTCGAAGACCTGCTGCGGGTCGAGCAGCGTGCACAACAACTGAAGCTTGCGGCGATGGGACGGTTGACCGCCAGCATCGCGCACGAGATCCGCAATCCGCTGGCCGCGATCGTCCATGCGGGCGCGTTGCTGGAGGAAGAAACCGGCGAGCAGTTGGGGTTGCAATTCGGCGCGCGCGACAGGGTCGGTACGCAACGCATGGTGAGCATCGTTCGCGAAAATGCGCAGCGGCTGAACCGCATCGTCGAAGAGATCCTGCAGCTCTCGCGTCGCGGACCGGTCAACGTCGAAGCGATCGCGCTCGACCCGTGGCTGGCTCGTCTCGTCGAAGAATTTTGCCGCACGCAGGGCTGCGCGCGCAGCGTGATCGACCTCTCGATGCGCGGCAATCCGATGGTCCACTTCAACGGCGAGCATCTGCGTCAGGTGCTCGTCAATCTGTTGTCGAACGCGGTGCGCTACGCGACGGGGCGCGAGAGCAGCGTGGCGATTCGGGTCAGTGTCCTGGCCAATCCGCGCGGCGTGCATAGCACCGTGCTGTCGCTCGATGGGGCTGGCGCCGACCGCGCCGACCGCGCCGACGACACTGCTGCTGCCGCGCCTGCGATGGGCGAGAGGATAGAATTGGCCGTCCAGGACGATGGTCCGGGCATCGACCGAGCGACGCGCGTCAACCTGTTCGAGCCATTTTTCACCACGCATCACCGAGGCACGGGGCTGGGCCTTTATCTGGCGCGCGAGTTGTGTCTGGCCAATGATGCGACTCTGGACTATTCGACCAATGTGGGCGGCACGCGGCGCGGCGGATTCGTGGTTCGCGCGGCAGGCACGTCCGGCTAGACACAACTTGAAGGCGCCGCTCGTCAATCGCGAGCGGACGAAGCGCGACGATGCAGACCAATAGCTCAGACTCCAGCGCTCCTGCCGGCAGCGGTCGCGCGAACGTGCAGAGCAATGCAAGCAGCGCCAATATCGCACGCGTGCTCGTGGTCGATGACGAACCCGACCTGCTTGAGTTGCTCGAGCTGACCTTGGTGCGCATGGGTTTGGACGTCGATCGCGCGTTGACGGTCGGCCAGGCGCGCGAACGCCTCGCGCAGCGTTCCTACGCGTTGTGCCTCACCGACATGCGGCTGCCCGACGCGACCGGAATGGATCTCGTCGCGCTGATCTCGCGCGACTATCCGGCCACGCCGGTCGCGGTGATCACGGCCTTCGGCAGCACCGAGAATGCGGTGGCCGCATTGAAGGCGGGTGCGTTCGACTACTTGAGCAAGCCGGTCGCGCTCGATCAATTGCGCAGTCTCGTGCAATCGGCCGTACGCGCCTGGGGCAAGGATCGCGATGCCGACCGCACGCGAGCGGCGAGCGGCAAGGCCCAGGAAGGCAAGAACGGAGCGGGCGACGCGGTCATGCTCGCTCGCCTGCTGGGCAACTCGAGCACGATGGCCGACGTGCGCGCGATGATCAAGCGCGTCGCGCGCTCGCAGGCGCCGGTCGCGATCACCGGCGAATCGGGCAGCGGCAAGGAGCTCGCCGCGCGCGCGGTGCATGATTGCAGCGGCCGGCGCGACGGTCCTTTCGTCGCGGTCAACTGCGGCGCGATCCCCGAGCAGTTGGTCGAAGCCGAGTTCTTCGGCTATCGGAAAGGCGCGTTCACCGGCGCCGATGCGGATCGAGACGGCTTCTTTCAAACCGCCAAGGGCGGCACACTCTTTCTCGATGAGGTCGCCGATCTGCCGATTGCGATGCAGGTCAAGCTGCTGCGTGCGATTCAGGAACGATCGGTTCGAAGAGTCGGCGGCATGAACGAAGAGTCGGTCGATGTGCGTCTCATCAGCGCAACCCACCAGAACCTCGCGCAGTGCGTGATGCAGGGACGCTTTCGACAGGATCTGTTCTATCGCCTGAACGTGATCGACATTCGCATCCCGCCGCTGCGCGAGCGTCGCGAAGATATTCCGCTGCTCGCGCGCCATCTGCTGTCGCAACTCGCGCCCGATCTCGCGCTCTCGCAGGCGGCGATCGAGAAGTTGGTCGCCTACGACTTTCCAGGCAACGTGCGCGAGCTCGGCAATATTCTCGAACGTTCGGCGGCGCTTGCCGAATCCGACGAGATCGGCCCGGAGGATCTCAACATTCTGGGCAGCGCGCCGGTCACCACGTCCCCAGGCGTTGCGCGTCACGAGGATTCCGCGGAGCCGCGCGAGCCGCGCGAGCCCGGACGTGACGCGGCACGCGACACGGCGGCCACGACCGGCGGCGCGCCCGCGGGCGCCAATGCGATCGGTCTGGTCGGCACGCTCGGCGACTTCCTCGACAACATCGAGCGCGACCTGATCGAGAAGGCGCTCGCGCAAACGCGCTACAACCGCACGGCCGCAGCCGATCTTCTGGGAATCACGTTTCGGCAACTGCGCTATCGGATGCAGCGGCTGAATATTCAGTGAGCCGATGACTAGTGGAGTCAAGCGCGTAGACATCGCGATCGACACGGAAGGGTGGGCATCGTCGAAGAACCATGCGATCAGGCGCATGCCCTCACCAAATCAGGACCGGCGACCCGAAGGCGTCACCCCGTCGCTGCTCGTGATCCACAATATCAGCCTGCCTCCTGGCGAATTCGGAAGCGGCGCCATCGAAGCGCTCTTCACCAACACGCTAGCCTGCGATGCACATCCTTGTTACGCGGCCCTTCGAGGCTTGTGCGTGTCCGCGCATTTCCTGATCGCTCGCGACGGCGCGCTCGTCCAGTTCGTCGCTTGCGGCGCACGCGCGTGGCATGCGGGGGCGTCGTCGTTCGAAGGGCGTGAACGGTGCAACGATTTTTCGATCGGCATCGAACTCGAAGGCGACGACACGAGCGCATTCGAGCGCCCTCAATATGCGACGCTGGTCTCGTTGACCGATGCGTTGACGACGCGCTATCCGATTGAATCGGTCGCAGGCCACAGCGACATCGCGCCCGGAAGAAAGTCCGATCCGGGACCGCATTTCGATTGGCATATCTACCTGTCGAAAATTCGTTCCGGGGTGCGCGCGCCGTACCTCGCACCACGCTGAATCGAACCCGCTGTGCACGATGTTGTGGATGACTTGTGGATGATTTGTGGATGAGCTCGGCATGGCTTGCGCATCGATCGTGAACCAGCGCTTGCTGCATGGCGAACAAGCAACGATTGCCAGAAAGGGTCGATCTTTGCGCTTGCGCATGAAGTGCATCAACCACTAGAATTAGTGCCGTCGACCGGGTTGACCTACTAGATGTAGTAGGCAATCAAGAAACAGCGCAAAAAAATGCGCAGATGCGCGACAACGATCTCGACCGCGGGGTGGCCCGTTGGATATCGGATCAGGCGGGGGACATGATGCAGGGAGCATTCGATATTTCGCGGGTCGAATCCCCCAATCGAATCGACTGCTTTGAACACATTTTTCGCCGCGAAGGCCTATCGATGCAGAAGCACTGCGACACGGGTTGTCGTCATCGTCGTCGGCATCGGAATTCTTTCTTCGCAGCATCACTTTGACGATGACGCAGCGCTGATGTTCACGCTGACCGTGGCGCCGTCTTTCGCGCATCTTTAGTATTGGAGATCATGCATGCAACGGGTTGAACCCATGACCGCAAGCCAGAACCTGCCGCAGGTTCGTCCGCATCAGGCCGCGACAACTGCGACGTTGGCCGCGCGATCGGACTTCGGCGATTACAAGATCATTCGCCGCAACGGATCGGTGGTCGGTTTCGAGCCGTCCAAGATTTCGATCGCGATGACCAAGGCGTTTCTCGCGGTCAACGGTGGATCGAGCGCGAACTCGGCGCGTGTGCGCGAGTTGGTCGAGACGCTCTCCGGCACGGTGGTCACGTCGCTCCGGCGCCGCATGCCGTCGGGCGGCATGTTCCATATCGAAGACATTCAGGATCAGGTCGAACTCGCGTTGATGCGCTCGGGCGAACAGGAAGTCGCGCGCGCCTATGTGCTGTATCGCGAGAAGCGGGCGGCCGATCGCGCCGAAGCCAAAAAGCACAGGCCGGCGGCCGAGTCGTCGCTGCACGTCACCGAGAACGGCGTTCGCATCCTGTTCGATCCGGGCCGCATACGCGCGTTGGTCGAAGCCGCATGCGAAGGGCTGAACACCGACGGCAATCACGAGGTCGACGCCGACGTGATCGTCACCGAGACCATCAAGAATCTCTACGATGGCGTACCGATCGAGGAGGTTCACAAGTCGGCCATCCTCGCCGCACGTTCGCAGTTCGAGAAGGATCCGGCCTACAGTCTCGTGACCGCGCGCCTGTTGCTGCACACGATACGCAAGGAGACTTTGGGCGTCGAGGTCGATCAGGCCGCGATGCGCGATCGCTACGCCGACTATTTTCCGCAATTCATCAAGCGCGGTGTCGAGATCGAATTGCTCGACGAGCGTCTCGCGCAATTCGATTTGAAACGCCTGGGTTCGGCGCTCGACGCGAAGCGCGACATGCAGTTCGGCTATCTCGGTCTGCAGACGCTATATGACCGTTACTTCCTGATCGATCGCGCGGACCTGCATTCACCCGAAGGCCGCCGCATCGAATTGCCGCAAGCTTTCTTCATGCGCGTCGCGATGGGCTTGTCGTTGAACGAGATCGATCGCGAAGGACGCGCGATCGAGTTTTATGAACTGTTGTCGAGCTTCGACTTCATGAGTTCGACGCCGACGCTCTTCAATGCGGGCACGCGTCATTCGCAGTTGTCGTCGTGCTATCTGTCGACGGTCAACGACGATCTCGACGGCATCTACGAAGCCATCAAGGAGAACGCGCTGCTCGCCAAATACGCGGGTGGCTTGGGCAACGACTGGACGCCGGTGCGCGCGATGGGTTCGCACATTAAGGGCACCAACGGCGAGTCGCAAGGCGTGGTGCCGTTTTTGAAAGTCGTCAACGACACCGCGCTCGCGGTCAATCAGGGCGGCAAGAGAAAGGGCGCGGTCTGCACTTATCTGGAGACCTGGCACCTCGACATCGAAGAGTTCCTCGAGCTGCGCAAGAACACCGGCGACGACCGGCGCCGCACGCACGACATGAATACGGCGAACTGGATTCCCGATCTATTCATGAAGCGCGTGATGGAGGGCGCCCGCGCCGAAGGCGACACCGGCAAAGGGATGTGGATGCTGTTCTCGCCGTCGGACGTTCCCGATCTGCACGACAAGGTCGGCCGCGCGTTCGAAGAGGCCTATGTTCGTTACGAAGAGCGCGCGGAGCGCGGCGAGCTCAAGCTGTTCAAGAAGATTCCGGCGCTGTCCTTGTGGCGAAAGATGCTCTCGATGCTGTTCGAGACCGGTCATCCTTGGATCACGTTCAAGGACCCGTGCAACATCCGCTCGCCGCAGTCGCATGTCGGTGTCGTGCATTCGTCCAACCTCTGCACCGAGATCACGCTGAACACCAACGAGAGCGAGATCGCGGTGTGCAACCTCGGCTCGGTCAATCTGGTCGCGCACATGGTTCGAGGCGCTGACGGGCAATGGACCATAGATCACGACAAGCTGCAGAAGACCACGCGCACCGCGATGCGCATGCTCGACAACGTGATCGACATCAATTACTACGCGGTCAAGAAGGCGCGCGACTCGAACCTGCGGCATCGTCCGGTCGGCCTGGGCATCATGGGCTTTCAGGATTGCCTGCATCTATTGCGCACGCCTTATGCGTCGAATGCAGCGGTCGAGTTCGCCGATCGCTCGATGGAGGCCGTCTGCTACTACGCGTATTGGGCCTCGACCGAATTGGCCGAAGAGCGCGGACGTTATTCGAGCTATCGCGGCTCGCTGTGGGATCGCGGCATCCTGCCGCAGGATTCGATCGAGTTGCTGCGTCAGGAGCGTGGAGGTTATTGCGACGTCGACATGAGCTCGGCGATGAATTGGGATGCGCTGCGCGCGCGTATCGCGCAGTTCGGCATGCGCAATTCGAATTGCGTTGCGATTGCGCCGACCGCCACCATATCCAACATCATCGGCGTATCGGCTTGCATCGAGCCGACGTTCCAGAACGTGTACGTCAAGTCGAACCTGTCGGGCGAGTTCACGATCGTCAACGACTACCTGGTCCGCGACCTCAAGAAGCTGAACCTGTGGGACGAGGTGATGGTCGCCGATCTCAAGTTTTTCGATGGCGGCGTCGTCAAGATCGATCGCATTCCCGCACCGTTGCGCGCGATCTATGCGACCGCGTTCGAGGTCGAGCCCAAGTGGCTGGTCGAGGCCGCATCACGCCGTCAGAAGTGGATCGATCAAGCGCAGTCGCTCAATATTTATATGGCAGGCGCTTCGGGCAAGACGCTCGACGAGACCTACAAGCTTGCATGGCAGCGTGGCTTGAAGACGACCTATTACTTGCGCACGCTGTCTGCATCCAGTGCCGAGAAGTCGACCGGTCGCGGCGGCGAACTCAACGCGGTGTCGGTCGACGGCGGAAGTCAGGCGAGCATGATCGCCATGGCGCGCGGAGCCGCGCACGCATTGTCAAAACCCGTGCCGGAAGCCGAGATGGTCGGAAAGGTCTGTCTGATGACGCCGGGCGATAGCGGCTTTGCGGAGTGTGAAGCCTGCCAATGAGGCCCATGTACGGAAGACGGAAGGTGAACAAGGATGTCGATGCTTTCATGGGATGAAGAAGTGAGGGCCGCACCGCCTGTCGCGCGCGGCCCGGTGAATTTCAATGCTCCTCTCGCGGATCAAGCGCCTGAGGTGAAAGAGATCGCGCAGGTCGTGAGGCCGGAGCAGGGACGGGTGCGGGCGTCCGACAAACGCATCATCAACGGTTCGACCGACGTCAATCAGCTCGTGCCGTTCAAATACAAATGGGCATGGGAAAAATATCTCGCCGGTTGCGCCAATCACTGGATGCCGCAAGAGATCAACATGTCGCGCGACATCGCGTTGTGGAAGAACCCGAATGGATTGACCGAAGACGAGCGTCGCGTCGTCAAACGCAATCTCGGCTTTTTCGTGACGGCCGATTCGTTGGCTGCGAACAACATCGTGCTCGGCACGTATCGGCACATCACTGCGCCCGAGTGCCGACAGTATTTGTTGCGTCAGGCGTTCGAAGAAGCGATCCACACGCATGCGTATCAATACATCGTCGAGTCGCTCGGACTTGAAGAAGGCGAGATCTTCAACGCGTATCACGAAGTCCCTTCGATACGCGCGAAGGATGAATTCCTCATCCCCTTCATCGATACCTTGACCGACCCCGGATTTCAAACGGGAACGATCGAGAACGACCAGAAATTGTTGAGGTCGCTGATCGTGTTCTCGTGTCTGATGGAAGGGCTGTTCTTCTATGTGGGCTTCACGCAGATCCTGTCTCTCGGACGTCAGAACAAGATGACCGGCGCGGCCGAACAATACCAATACATCTTGCGTGACGAATCGATGCATTGCAGTTTTGGCATCGATCTGGTCAACACCATCAAGCTCGAGAATCCACACCTGTGGACGTCCGAATTTCGTGAAGAAATCCGCGCGCTATTCAAGAAGGGCGTCGATCTTGAATATGCGTATGCCGAAGATACGATGCCGCGCGGTGTGCTCGGATTGAATGCGCCGATGTTCAAAGGCTATCTGCGCTTCATCGCAAACCGTCGATGTCAGCAAATAGGTATTGACCCGTTATTCGCGCAAGAGGACAATCCGTTTCCGTGGATGGCCGAGATGATCGACTTGAAAAAGGAAAGAAACTTTTTCGAAACGAGAGTCATCGAATATCAAACCGGCGGCGCATTGAGTTGGGAATGAATGCGGCGCAAGGCGGGCAGCCGCTTCATCGCCGATGAAGCGGATTGCGAATCAAGGAGTGGAAGCGTTCGCGCGCATGCACAATCTTCACGAAAGTCGCTGTCTTTCACTTCGCACCCCGCGTGCGTTGGCGGCATTCCCTCCCCCAATTTTATGGATCGATTCACGTGCACGGCAATTGCTGAGCGTGCCGTCTTCGATCAAGCTCACCTCATTCATGATTCATGCCGGCAATCTTGCCGGCGTTTTTTTTGGCCGATTGAATCGTCGGTTTGGCTTTCAGCCGAGCCGTCGATTCAGCGGGCCAAGTGCCGAATTCATTAGCGTAAACAGATTGACGGCGAATCCCATGCCGCTGTTTGCGCCGATGAATAATCCGTACCTTCGACTGTGGTCTGTAGCCGCAACTTGAAGGACGGGTTTCTTTAAACCGTGTACTTGACTTCACGTAAAGGAGTTTCAAATGGCAACAGCCAAGAAAGCTGCGAAGAAATCGGCAGCCAAGAAAGCACCAGCCAAGAAAATGGCCGCAAAGAAGATGGCAAAGAAGGCCGTAGCAAAGAAGGCTCCGGCAAAGAAGATGGCAAAGAAGGCCGTAGCGAAGAAGAAGGCTCCGGCAAAGAAGATGGCAAAGAAGGCCGCGGCAAAAAAGGCGCCCGCCAAGAAGGCGACTGCCAAGAAAGCCGTAGCCAAGAAGAAGGCGCCTGCGAAGAAGGCCGCAAAGAAGGCCGCGCCCAAGAAAGCCGTGAAGAAGGCTGCGCCCAAAAAGGCCGTAGCAAAGAAGGCTGCGCCCAAGAAGGTCGCCGCGAAAAAGCCGATGATGACGGGCATGACGACTGCGGCTCCCGCAGTCAAGACGGCTCTCAATCCGGCGGCAGCGTGGCCCTTCCCGACGGGCGGCCGTCCGTAAGTCGCAACTGAAGCCGCGGGCTCGCATCGCTGCGGGTCTCGCTGGATTCAATCTCCCGCGAGTCAACGGCTCGCGGGTTTTTTTTTCCCGACGCGCGCGGTCATGGCGAGCATCGTGAACGAGTGATCGATGTGCTCATCCACGTCGATGCGCGAAGACGTCGAGACTCTTCTGCGCGTGCGGATTGACCATCGGTATTCGGGTCCGGCCGCTAGAATGGCCGCTCTTTCCAACCTGCCGATGCCTTGTTCATGCTCTACGAAATCTTTCATCTGATTGTCGATGTCGTCGGCGGCCTCGTGGTCGGTGCGTGCCTGTTGCGCGCGTGGATGCAAGCGCGCCGCATCCCCGGAGCCAATCCGGTGGGCACCTTCGTGATGAGTCTCACCGATTGGATCGTGCGCCCCCTGCGTCGTGTCGTACCCGCTTATCGGGGAATCGATAGTGCGAGCATCGTCGCCGCGTTCATCGTCACGCTGGTGGCCGCGGTCGTCGATCTTTCATTGCGCTTGGGCGGCGTACCACCGCCCGAGTTGATCGTCGCCGTCACGTTCGTGTGGCTCATCAAGTGGATCCTCTACCTCGCGCAACTGCTGATCCTGATTGCGGCCGTGCTGAGCTGGATCAATCCCTTTTCACCGTTTCTTCCGGTCTTCGACGCATTAACGCGACCTCTGCTCGCCCCAATCCGGCGGCTATTGCCTCAAAGCGGTCGCATCGATTTTTCGCCACTGGTGGCTTTGCTGGTGATTCAGGTGGCGCTGATCGTTGTCAACCGCGTCGCGTATCAAGCGGTCGGCGTGATGTGATTGTTCGAGCGAGACGCAAATAAAAACCGCCGCTGCCTGATCGCAGCGGCGGCCTGCACCGCAACCCGAAATTCATCGGGCTCTGTCGCGAGGCGTCACGTATCAGTGAGTCACCCTGCTGATGCCGCCACGCGAAAGAATGCGCACCCGTTCGCCAGGCACGAAAGGCTCGTCGGCTTCTTGCACGATCGCGCGCATCTGTCCGTCGTCCAGACGCACGGTCAATTCATATCCGGGGCGATGATTCGCGGAGTTCTCGATAGCATTGCCGGCGACACCACCGGCGACCGCACCGACAATCGCGCCCACGATGCTGCCGCGACCGCCTCCCACTGCACTGCCCGCAACGCCGCCAACGCCAGCACCAGCCAACGTGCCGACACCGCTTTCGGGACGTTGAATGGCGACCTGACGCACGCTTTCAATCGTGCCGAAACGCACGATCTGCTCACGCTGCACTTGTCCGGCCTGATAAACGCCGCTGGAATTGCTTTGTGTCGCACAGCCCGTCATCGTCGCGGCCACCGCGAGAGCGAGGCCGGCCTTGATCAGGTTGTTGATAGCTTTCATTCGATCCTCCGTAATCCTCTCGGCAACCAGCGCATAGCTAAGTTTCTAGCTAAGTTCGTAACTAATTGTTACATAACAACGACTTACCAAGGATTGTAGCCGAAAACCTTGGAGAACACAGCGGCGATGTGGTCGCGCGAGGGTTCGTAATTCTGCGGGCCCTGATGCGCGATTTTCAATGCGCCCATGGTGCTCGCGAGCCGGCCCGTCGTCTCCCAATCCATTCCTTTGGCCATGCCGTAAAGAAGCCCACCGCGGTACGCGTCCCCGCAACCGGTCGGGTCCGCGATGCGCTCGGGCTTCACGCTCGGGATCACGTGCACGCCATCGGCCGCGTAGATGGTCGAACCCAGACCGCCCTGCGTGACGATCAATGCCTTCACCGATCGCGACAGTTCATCGAAGGTTCGTTGAGTGCGATCGCCCAGCATGCGCGCTTCGTAGTCGTTGACCGTCACGTAGTCGGCGAGGTCGATGAACTCCATCAACTCGGCGCCGCTGAACATCGGCAAACCCTGGCCGGGATCGAAGACGAATGGAATCTTTGCGTCGGCAAGTTCGCGCGCATGCTGGATCATGCCTTCGCGCGCATCGGGCGCAACGATCGCCAACTTCACATCGGCCGCATCGGCCACGTGATTGATCGGCGAGCCGCTCATCGCGCCCGGATGAAACGCGGTGATCTGATTGTCGTCGAGGTCGGTGGTGATGAATGCCTGCGCCGTGAATGCCTCGGCCATCGTGTGCACATGTCTGGTCTCCAGACCCAGCGTTGCGAGACGCGTGAGATACGCCTCGGCGTCGCCGCCCACGCAAGCCATGATGACCGGATCGCCTCCGAGCAGACGCAAGCTGTAAGCGATGTTGCCCGCAGTGCCGCCGAATTCCCGACGCAAAGCCGGCACAAGAAAGGAAACATTCAGGATGTGAACCTGGTCAGGAAGGATCTGATCCTTGAAGCGCCCTTCGAACACCATGATGGTGTCGTAAGCCAGTGAGCCACAAATCAGTGTTCGCATCGAGAGCAGTCGAAGGCCATCATGGGGTCAGGGATAGAACTTGTCGAGGCGATAGCCGACGAAGCGCAGGTCGGCAAGGTCGAACATCATGCGCACCGGCAATTCGCTCTCGGCCGCAATCCCGCCCTGTACCTTGCCTGCGGCGTCACGCGAGGCCACGAGATAGTCTTCGGGACGAAGGGCGCGGCGCAAGATAGGCCGATCCTGCGTATCGGTCAAGGTGAGTTCGAGATGGGGATAACGAACGGTGACCGCATCGCGATTGCGCAGCAGCGCGGTCAACGTATAGAGATTGGAATTCGGTCCTGACGATTGAAGCGCAGCCGATTCGATCGTGATCGAGTCGATGTGCGCAGGATGATTCACCGCACAGCGCAACGGCGCGCAAACGGCGACCAGCCATGGCTTCGATGCGGGCCAGCGCGCGGCCAGCTCGTTACGCCACACGTACGCTGCCTGCGCGGTCAAACCGACAGCCGCGATGATCGACAGGACAGCGAGCATCCAGCGTTCGGTGCGCGATCGTTCGGCGCGCGGCGCAACCGAGCGCAGGAATTCCGGCTCGCGATCCTTGCTTCTGGGCCACTCGATCGACACGCGACGATCCGAGAGCGAGCGTTCCTTGAACTTGTTGACGGTTGGCTTCGGCGATTCTGGGGTGCTTGCGGGACGGGATTCGACGGATTCATTTTGCGGCAACCACCACGCGCTTTTCACGGCGCCTTCGGATTGCTTGCGAGCGGACGATGAAACCACCGCATCGGCGTCGCGCTGCGGTTCGCCCACCTCTTCGATAGGCTGGTTCGGCGCGGTCGAAGCGCCTTCACTGGCATCGACTCCATGCGACCCCGATTCGATCGATGCAGGATCGGGCGGCGACGCTACCGCGTCGGTCCCGTTTTCTTCCATCACATCGAGATCCTCGACGCGGATCAGCGCATCGAGCGAATTGAAAACATGGCGGCATTGCCCGCAGCGGACCATGCCGCCCTTGGCCGCGGCTTGCGCGGTGCTGATGCGAAAGATCGTCTCGCACGCCGGGCAACGGGTTGCAAGCGCCATCGTCAATTGTCCCTGGAACGGATCGGTTCCTGGCGTGTCCCGACGAGACAGACCCACCCGTCTTCGATGCGCCACGCATCCATTGCGATCTTCGGCGCAAAAGTCGCCGCGACTTCGCGCCACTGACGTTCGAGAATACCCGACAAAACGAGGTGGCCGCAGGGCGCAACAAGCGCGCCCAGCAGTGGCGCGAGCAGCTTGAGCGGATTCGACAGAATGTTCGCGATCACGACATCGGCCTCTTCGCTTTCGAATGTCGAAGATGACGTGAACGCAATCTCGACTTCGTTCTCGGCCGCATTCGCTCGCGCCGCGCTGACAGCTTGCTCGTCGATGTCGGTACCGACCACGCGACCGGCTCCGAGCTTCTTCGCTGCGATCGCAAGGATGCCCGATCCGCAGCCATAGTCGATCACGCTCGCGCCGCGGCCCATGTGCTCTTCGAGCCACGAGAGGCAAAGCCGCGTGGTCGCATGGTCCCCGGTGCCGAAGGCCATTCCCGGGTCGAGCTTGAGCACGATCGCTTCGGCGCTCTTCGCGCCTTCGGGAAGCGCGTGCCATGAAGGCACGATCCAGAGCCGACGGCCGATCGCGATCGGATCGAACTGCGATTGCGTGAGACTCACCCAGTTCGCATCGGCGACGTTGCGACGCGCACAGGTTATCGGCTCTTCGATGCCCGCGACATCGAGCGCCCGGGCGAGCGCGGCATCGATGTCGGCGTGCTGTTCGAACAAGGCGACGATGCGGCTGCGATTCCATGCGTTCGCCGACGCCTGTGCACCCGGCTCGCCGAACAGCGGCTCTTCATCGGTGCTGCCCGCGTCGGCATCTTCGATCGACGCCGACAGCGCGCCGGATTCGAGCAGCGCATCGGAGAGCGCGTCGGCGCGCTCGCGCGCTTCCGTCAGGACGACTTCGACGAACATCTCGAATGGCCGGACAGGACCGTCAAGCCGAACGTTCGGCCAGACGCTGCTCGAGATAGTGAATGCTCGTGCCGCCCTTGATGAAGCGCGCGTCGGTCATCAGTTCGCGATGCAGCGGGATGTTGGTCTCGATGCCCTCGACGATCATCTCGGACAAGGCCACGCGCATGCGTGCGAGCGCCTGATCGCGATCGGCGCCATACGCGATCACCTTGCCTACCATCGAGTCGTAGTGCGGCGGCACGAAGTAGCCGGTGTATGCATGCGAGTCCACGCGTATGCCCGGACCGCCCGGCGGATGCCACGACGTGATGCGGCCGGGCGACGGCGTGAACTTGAACGGGCTCTCGGCATTGATGCGGCATTCGATCGCGTGGCCCTTCAAGACGATGTCCTTCTGACGTACCCGCAAGCGCTCGCCGGCCGCGATGTGGATCTGCTCCTGCACGATGTCGATGCCGGTGATCAATTCAGTGACGGGATGCTCGACCTGCACGCGCGTGTTCATCTCGATGAAATAAAATTCGTTGTTCTCGTAGAGGAACTCGAAGGTCCCGGCGCCGCGATAGCCGATCTTGCGGCACGCTTCGGCGCAACGATCGCCGATCCGATCGACCAGTCGTCGCGGGATGCCGGGCGCGGGCGCTTCTTCGATCACCTTCTGATGGCGACGCTGCATCGAGCAGTCGCGCTCTCCCAGCCACACGGCATTTCGATAGCTGTCCGCGAGGATCTGGATCTCGACGTGACGCGGAGTCTCGAGAAATTTCTCCATGTACACGGTGGGATTGCCGAACGCGGCGCCGGCCTCGGCGCGCGTCATCGTGACGGCGTTCAGCAACGCGGCCTCGGTATGCACGACACGCATGCCGCGGCCGCCGCCGCCGCCGGCCGCCTTGATGATGACCGGGTAGCCGACCTGTCGCGCGATGCGCACGATCTCCTTCGGGTCCTCGGGCAGCGCGCCCTCCGAGCCCGGCACGCAAGGGACACCCGCCGCGATCATCGCGTTCTTCGCGCTGACCTTGTCGCCCATCAGACGAATCGAGTCGGGCGACGGTCCGATGAATACGAAGCCCGAACGTTCGACTCTTTCGGCGAAGTCCGCGTTCTCGGAAAGAAATCCATAGCCCGGATGGATCGCTTCGGCATCGGTCACTTCAGCGGCGCTGATGATCGCGGGCATGTTGAGATAACTCAACGCGGACGGCGCCGGGCCGATGCATACCGATTCGTCCGCGAGGCGCACGTACTTCGCGTCGCGGTCCGCTTCCGAATGGACCATGACCGTGCGTATGCCCATCTCGCGGCATGCGCGTTGAATGCGCAGCGCGATCTCCCCGCGATTGGCGATCAGGATCTTTCCGAACATGGACACGCTGCTTTCAGGTGCGCGCAGCAGCGAAGGGCTGCACGCAATGCCGTGGTAGACGCCGCGGTGGATTCACGTCCGACGTCACTCGATGCGAAACAGCGGCTGGCCGAATTCGACCGGCTGGCCGCTTTCGACGAGGATTTCCTTGATGACACCATCGAACCCTGCCTCGATTTCGTTCAACAGTTTCATCGCTTCTATGATGCAGATCGGTTCGGCACTCTTGACGGTCTGGCCGACCTCGACATAGGACGGCTTGTCGGGGCCAGGCGCGCGATAGAAGGTGCCGACCATCGGCGCCTTCACGATATTGCCCTCGATCTCGGCGGGTGCAAGGTCCGCTGCGGCGAGAGGCGCGGCAATGGCAGACGCTGCAGCGGGGTTGGTCATCTGCATAGGCATGTGCATCGGCAGATACTGCATCTGCGGCGTCGACGCGCCGAGGCTCTTGATGATGCGGACCTTGCTGTCGCCTTCGGTGACTTCGAGTTCGGCGATGGTGGACTCCGCGACCAGATCGATCAGCGTCTTGAGCTTGCGCAAATCCATGGGCGAACTCCAATCCTCAATTCAAAAGCGCGGGAAATCAAACGAAGTCAAGACGCGAATCAAGCTTGGTCGAGCGCTTGGTCGAGAACGTAATCGAGCGCATAACTCATCGCGCTCCGATAACCGGCGACGCCCAGACCGCATACCACGCCGACCGCGAGATCGGAAAAATACGAGTGGCGCCGAAACACCTCGCGCTTGTAGACGTTAGACAGATGCACTTCGATGAACGGGATGGCAACCCCGGCGAACGCATCGCGCAACGCGACGCTGGTGTGTGTAAAGCCTGCCGGATTGATGATGATGAAGTCGCATCCATCGTCGCGCGCCGCATGAACCCGATCGACCAGCGCACCTTCGTGATTGCTTTGAAAGAAGCGCGCCGTCGCCCCGCGCTCATTCGCCATCCTGCTCAACGCGTCATCGATCTGCGGCAACGTCGTGCGTCCATAGACCTCGGGCTCACGCTCGCCGAGCAGATTCAGATTGGGTCCATGAAGAATCAACAATGACTTCGCCATGCGTAGCAAACCAGTCTGGTATTCGAATCGACGTCGAATCGACGAGCGGCGAGCGTAACACGGCAGCCGCGCTAAATTTACATATCGCGGGCTAATCTGCTCCGATCGGCAGCGAACTCACCGCGGGCTGGGTACGACTGGCGTTGCAGAGAGGGCCTGCCTGGTGGGTCCGACGAAGGGCGCGATCCATTTCTGCAGCGTCGCCTCATCCACCCGACCGAGTCGGCTCGCGATGACGCGGCCGTCGGTCCCGAGCACGACCGTGTACGGAAGCGCGCCGGCGTGGTCGCCGAATGCCCGCGCGAGTTCGGTCCCCTCGGCGCCGGCCGCAACTAGCGGATAGCTCGGTTTGAAGCGAGCGTTGAAACTGGCGATGTTGCTCGGACTGTCGATGCCCAGTCCCACGAACGCGACCATGCCCGCGTGCTCGGCATGGACGCGCGAGAAGGTCGGAATCTCTTCGACGCATGGCACACACCAGGTGGCCCAGAAGTTGATGACCACAACCTTGCCGCGATGCTCGCTCATCGCGCGTTCGTTACCCAGCGCATCGGGAAGCCGCTGCGTATAGAAAATTTCCGCAGCCGCGCTTGGACCCGTGTTCGGCCCTGTTGATGCGGGCGATTCACGCTGCATCGAGACGAACGAACCGGCGCTTACCGCGAACAGCGCGACGATGGCGAAGAGGACCAGCTTGTCGGAACGTTTCATGATGCTTTCATCGCGCGACCATCCCGGTCGAATCGTCGGCGATCAGGTTTTCGATCGCGCGCAAGTCGCCGCGCTCGGCTCCCCGCGCTGCGTGCTGGTCGCGCGGATCGAGGACGACGAGGTGGACTGCTTCGGTGGTCGGCGCCTGTGGGCCGGAACGCCATGCAGTCGCGCGAGGCGGCCAGACGAAGCTCAGCACTTCGGCCGCGTCGCGCGTTCCGCGTCGATTGCCTTCGTACTGCGAGACGTCGAATTCGATGCCGGCATTCAAGAGAAAGATCTCGATGTCCTTCGCATTGTCGTTGAAGACTTGCAGATGCAGGTCGCTGTGTTCGCCCGCGGTCCCGTTGAACACGGCGCCGGTCAGGAAGGGTTGGAAGGCGTCGAGAAAACGCATCACGTCGACGGCGGTGCGGCGCAAGCTCAGCAAGCGGGCCGGCTGCGTGTCGGCCATGAAGAGCGCCTGATGAACGCGGACCGCGGCTTCGACGGTTGCATTGTCGGGCATGCAGTCGGTGGCCACCTTGTCTCGCGCATCACCGACCAGTTCACGGATCGCACGCCGCTTCGCCCCGGCGTAGTCCATGCCATCCTCGGCGATGAGCCGCGCAGCGACGGCCGCGATCTGGTCGCGCAGCGTGGGAAGGCTTCCGGGAAGCATGGGGCGAGGGATGAATGAGTCGCAGGTGACGGCGATCTATTCTGCATGCGAGCCATCGGCCAGACAAATGCGCGCGGCGCGCTCGCTCATGATCAGCATCAACCGGGTGGTCGCGCGGGTCGCGCCCACGAAGAGCTTGCGCACGTTTTTCTCGTCGAGCGCTTCGAAGTCGATCTCGGTAAAAATCACGCATGGCGCCGACTGACCCTTGAAGCGGTAGATCGTTTCGGCCAGCACTTCTCCGCTCGTATAGACCGGATTGCCGAACAGATCGTAGACGCCCGCGAAGCGCCGCAAGGCGTGCGGTCCGAGTTCGTCCAGCGCGAGCAGCTTCGAATGCTCGCGGCCCGCAAATGTGAGGACCGCGATGTCGCTGCGTCGATAACCGGCTGCGAGGGCCTTCGTGATCGCTCGCATCGTCACGTCGATCAGCGGGCGCGCCGATGAATTGGATCCGCCGCCGCCGCCGATGTCGACGGCGGAGTCCTCGTCCGCCCAGGTCGTGATGTCGAGCTCAGAGCCCGACAGCGGACTCGCGGCCTCGATCGCGAGCATGTCCGACGAGGCCTCGCCGGTCAGGCCGCTCGCGAGCAAGGGAACGATGGCATCGATGATGTCGCGCGGGCTGCGATAGTTCGACTGCGTGTGCAGCGTGACCCAGCCATCCAGCGCGACCGGCTCGCGACCGTAGAGATTCTGCATCGGGTCTTCGAGCCAGTAGGCCTTGCCCGAGGGCCGCAGAAAGCGCAGTGCCGCGTCGCGCCACTCGGCGGTGAAGTCCTGGCCTTCATCGACGATCACGACATCGAACAGCTCGCTGTCGGTCGGTCGCGCGTCGACGACCGCGGCTTCGAGTTGTGTGTACAAATCCTTCGCATTGAAATCGGGATCGACGCCGCTCGCGCGCAGCAGCCGATCGCCGAAGCCGTGAAAGGTCGCGGTCGTGATCGTGTTCGTCGAGCCTGCGGGCGCGATGCGCGCGATGTGGTCCGCAAGCGGGCGGTTGTAGCAAAGATAAAGAGCCGAGCGTCCGTCGTCGACCGCATCGGCGAGAACGCGCAACGCGAGTTGCGTCTTGCCCGATCCGGCGGTGCCGCGAATGCGCAATCGAAAGGGACTGAACTCGAGGCGAGTCGCCCACTCGGCGAGCCCGCCCGCGAGCCGCGTGACCCAGGCATCGGTACGCCCGATCAACGTACCGACGTCGGCGACGAGCAGCAACTCATCGGAGAAGAATCGCAACGCGGTCGCCGCGTCGACGCTGCCCGCCGGGGGTTCGGGACCGAGCAGGTCGACCACGATGGCCGCGAGTTGCGGCGCGCGAGACGCATCGACGATGCGTTCCGGCGAGAGCCCCGCGCGATCGGCATCGCGGATCTTGTAGTCGGGGCAGAACAGCAGGTAGTCGATCGCGAGCCGGAGTGTGAGCGTGCTGACCGCGCGATCGCCGGGCGCATGCGTCTTCGCGCGTCGCGACTGAGAGAAACGCGTCAACAGCCCGTCGATCGATCGCAAGATCTGCGACGCGACTTTTTTCTTCAACGACCCATAGACCTTGATCAAGCCATCGGGCGTCTCTTCGAGAAAGCCCGACTTCTGCTCGATCATGAGCACGCGGCCATTGGGCGCGACGACGATGAAGTCGATCTCGCCATAGACCGAGCAGCCGTGTTCGATGCGCGTCCAATGCACGCCGTGGAGCACCGTGAAATCGTCGGGCAGCCCGGCCAGCACGCGCAGCGTCTCGATCTCGCGTAGCGCCGAGCCGGAGAAGTCGAGGGCCTCCCAGCCGTCGGGAAGAATGCGAGCCATGCTTTTGGACGAACGCTCGATCGAAGAGGGCGAAGCGCGTGATTGTAGAGTGAGCGGCGGCGCACGACGCCTCCGATACAATCCGCACGCTTCGCGTCGACATCCGCGTCGACCGTCCGCGTCGACCTGTTCATGCACATCCACATCCTCGGCATTTGCGGCACCTTCATGGGCGGGCTCGCGGTGCTTGCGCGCGCCGCGGGTCATCGCGTGACGGGATGCGATGCGGGGGTCTATCCACCCATGAGCACGCAGCTCGAAGCGCAAGGCATCGCGCTGGTCGAAGGATGGGACCCCGCGCAGCTCGCGCTGTCGCCCGATCTCTTCGTCGTCGGCAACGTCGTCACGCGCGGCAACCCGCTGATGGAAGCGATCCTCGATCGCGGGCTGCCGTACACCTCCGGTCCGCAGTGGCTGGCCGAGCACGTGCTCGCGGGCAAGACCGCGCGCAAGACCGTGTTGGCGGTGGCTGGCACGCACGGCAAAACCACCACGTCTTCGATGCTCGCGTGGATCCTCGAAGACGCGGGCCTCGCCCCCGGCTTTCTGATCGGCGGCGTACCGAACGATTTCGGCGTGTCGGCGCGCCTTACCGACGCGCCTTACTTCGTGATCGAAGCCGACGAATACGACACGGCCTTCTTCGACAAGCGATCCAAGTTCGTTCATTACCGTGCGCGCGTCGCGGTGCTCAACAACCTCGAATTCGACCACGCCGATATCTTTGCCGACCTCGCGGCGATCGAGACGCAGTTTCATCATCTCGTTCGCACGGTGCCTTCGCAAGGCCTGCTCGTGATCAATGGTGAAAGCGAAGCGCTGGCCCGTGTTCTCGCACGCGGCTGCTGGTCGAACGTCGAGCGCTTTGACGAAGGTGCGCAGGGAGGTGCGCGGGACGGTGCGGGCGAAGGCGCGCGCTGGTCGGCGCGAACATGCGCGTCGGGCTTTGAAGTTCTGCGCGATGACCACGTCGAAGCAGGCATAGCGTGGAATCTTCAAGGCGCTCACAACCGTGCCAACGCGCTCGCTGCGGTGATTGCCGCGCGCTATGTCGGTGTCTCGACCGAACAGGCGTGCAAAGCGCTCGATCGCTTCGAAGGCGTCAAGCGCCGCATGGAAGTGCGCGGCACCGTCGATGGCGTCACGGTCTATGACGACTTCGCACATCACCCGACGGCGATCGCGACGACCGTCGCGGGACTGCGCAGCAAGCTCGCTGCATCAGTCGAAACCATGGGCGGCGAGGCTTCACGGCAACGCATCGTGGCCGTCATCGAACCGCGTTCGAACACCATGAAGCTGGGAGCGATGAAGGCCGCGCTGCCTGCAAGTCTCGCGGCTGCCGATCGCGTGTTCGGTTACGGCGCCAAAGCAGGCAGGGACGCGCTCGGTTGGGACCTCGCGGCCGCACTCGAACCCCTCAATCGAGGCGATGACCGCATTCGCAACGCGAACGGCTCGAAGGCGATGGTCTTCGACGACATCGATCTACTCGTCGCGGCGATCGTGATCGCGTCGCAGCCGGGCGACCATGTGCTGATCATGAGCAATGGCGGCTTCGGCGGCATACACGAACGATTGCTTGCCGCGCTGCGTCTGCGTGCCGCGCGCAAGGCCGCGGCGTGATGTCGCATGATCGATTCGCCGGATGATTCTCTATCTGCACGGCTTTCGTTCGTCGCCGCGATCGATCAAGGCGCGGCAACTCGCGGCGCGCCTTGAACAACGCGGGCTCGCGGCCGACTATCTGTGTCCGCAGTTGCCGGTCTCCCCGTGCGAGGCTGCGCGCAGGATTGCGGAGCTCGCGATGCGACGCAACGCGCAACCGCTGGCCATCATCGGTTCGTCGCTCGGCGGCTATTACGCGACGTGGATCGCGGAGCAAGTCGATTGCCGCGTCGTGCTGCTCAATCCGGCGGTCAACCCCGACCGCGATCTTGCGCATCATCTGGGGCCGCAGACGGTCTATCACAGCGACGAGACCGTCGAGATCGAGCCCGTGTTTCTCGACGAACTCAGGGACCTGAGCGTCGATGCGATCACGCGGCCCGAGCGTTATCTGCTGGTGGCTGCGACCGGCGACGAAGTGCTCGACTGGCGCGAGATGGTCGCGCGCTATTCGAACGTCAGGCGCCTCGTCATCGAAGGCAGCGACCACGGCTTGTCCGACTTCGAGACCATCATCGATGACGTCATCGACTTCGCGTTGAACGCGCGCGAGTAGAGTCGCTTCGCCATGGAACAATCCTTCATCTCCGCGACGGTCCTGCTGCTGCTGGTCGCCGATCCGCTGGGCAACATTCCGATCTTCGTCGCTGCGCTGCGCGGCGTGCCATCGAAGCGCCGGCCCGCGGTGATCCTGCGCGAGTGCCTGATCGCATTCGCGATCCTGCTCTTGTTCATGTTCATCGGCCATCGCTTCATGGACGCGCTCGGCCTGTCGGACGTGTCGCTGCAAATCGGCGGCGGCGTGATTCTTTTCTTGATCGCGCTGCGCATGGTGTTCCCGGTCCCCGAAGGCATCTTCGGTTCGTCGCCGGGTGGCGAACCATTCATCGTGCCGCTCGCGATACCGGCGCTTGCCGGGCCGTCGGCATTGGCGACCGTGCTGCTGCTCGTGTCGCGCGATCCGGGCCGTCTCTTCGAATGGATCGCCGCGCTGGCGATCGCGATCTCGACGTCTGCGGTCGTCCTCGTCTTCGCCGAGAAATTGCAGAAGCGTCTGGGCGAGCGCGCCGTGATCGCATTCGAAAGATTGATGGGCCTGGTGTTGACCGTGATCGCGGTCGAGATGATCCTGAAGGGCATACGCGCCTTCGTGCTTCAGCTTGATCAATGAAAGGACCACGAGTGGGCGCAATTAATCTCGCTGAAAAACTTTCCACGTTCTCCGAGCACTGGCAGCCGAGGACGGTGGGTCGGTTCAATGGTCACGACCTGATGGTCGTCAAGGTCAAAGGCGAATTCGTCTGGCACAAGCACGACGACACCGATGATTTTTTTCTCGTACTCACGGGCCGCGTCACGATCCAGATGCGGGATGGGGACGTCACGCTCGGACCCGGCGAAATGTTCGTGGTGCCCAAAGGCATGGAGCACAGGCCGGTCGCGGAGGAAGAGGCTCACATCCTGCTCATCGAACCTTCGGGCACTCCGAACACCGGCGATGTCGCGACCGCTGCGGCCCGCAGAGTGATCTAGCCTGGCGGTCCCCATCAACATGAACCTCGAAGCCATCAACGCGATCACCGCGCCCGAAGCAGCCGGCGGCTACTCGCAAGCCCTGGAAGTGCGCGACGCGCAGCGCCTCTTGTTCATCAGCGGCCAGATTCCGGAAACACGAGCGGGCGAAATACCTGAAGGCTTCCGGTCTCAGGCAGAGCTGGTCTGGGCTCATGTGCGCGCGCAGCTCGAGGCTGCGGACATGTCCATCGCCAACCTCGTCAAGGTCACGACGTTTCTTTCGTCGCGAGAGTTCGCGATCGCCAATCCCGAGGTCCGCAAAACCGTGCTGGGAAACCATGCGCCCGCATTGACCGTCATCATCACGGGCATCTTCGACGAACAGTGGCTGCTCGAAATCGAAGCGATCGCAGCGGCTTGATGAAAGCCTCCCGACAATTGACGATGTCCTTTATGCGCAGCCTGCTCTCATGTGTCCTCATCGCTGTTGCGACAGCCGCTGCGATCCGCAGCGTCGAGGCCGCGGGACCTCCGGACGCGAAAGAGAGGATCGCCGAGCAACGGCGCGCGATGATGCCGCTCGCGATCTTCGACGGGACCTGGCGCGGCCCCGCCGCGGCGACACTCGCCGATGGGCGGCGCGTCGAGTTGACGCAAACCGAAAGAGTCGGCGGTTTCCTCGGCGGCTCGCTCAAGCTCATCGAAGGGAGAGGCTATGGCGCGGACGGCAGCGTCGTCTTCAACGCCTTCGGCGTGATTTCGTTCTCGCCTCAAACCGGCAAATACAATTTGCACTCGCATGCGCAGGGCTTTTCGGGAGACTTCGCGATCGAGGTCGCGGCCGATGGATTCACCTGGACCATGCAATCGGGACCTGCGAAGCTCCGCTACACCGCAACCGTCAAGGACGGCATGTGGACCGAGATCGGCGATCGCCTCGTGGACGGACAGTCTCCGGTGCGTATATACGAAATGACACTACGCAGGGTCGGCAATACCGATTGGCCGGAGGCGGGCGCGTCTGCGAACTGATGGCGATCAGGTGTCGTCGTCGCCCCCGAGGAATCCGCCGAGCAGTCCACCCACCGCGGCCCCGCCGACCAGACTTCCGATACCCCCTTCATCACGCGCGTGTCCGCCACCCTGCGGCGCTGCCGCGAACACGCGGCTCGCGAGGCGCGAGAACGGCAGCGACTGCAGCCATACGTGACCCGGCCCGCGCAGCGTCGCGAAGAACAGGCCTTCCCCACCGAACAGCGCGGTCTTGATCTTGCCGACGTACTGGATGTCGAAATCGACGCTCGGCTCATACGCGACCAGGCATCCGGTATCGACGCGCAGCATTTCACCGGGCGCGAGCTGGCGTTCGAGAATGGTGCCGCCCGCATGCACGAACACCATCCCGTCGCCGTCGAGCTTCTCCATGATGAAACCTTCGCCGCCGAAGAAGCCCGCACCCAGGCGCCGCTGAAACGCGATGCCCAGCGACACGCCGCGCGCCGCGCAAAGAAACGCATCGCGCTGCGCGATCAAGGTGCCACCGATCTGCGACAGATCGATCGGCACGATCTTGCCCGGGTAGGGCGCCGCGAACGCGACGCGCCGCTTGGTCGCGCCCTGGTTGGTATAGACGGTGGTGAACAGCGACTCGCCGGTGACGAGGCGTTTGCCCGCACCGAGCAGCTTGCCAATGAGGCCGCCTTGCTGGTTCGAGCCGTCGCCGAACACGGTGTCCAGATCGATGTCGGGATCCATGTAGAACAGGCTGCCCGCCTCGCCGATCGCGGCCTCGCCCGGATCGAGTTCGATCTCGACGTACTGCATTTCGTTGCCGAAGATTTCGTAGTCGATGACATCCATTCGTATTTCCTTGTTGCGGATTGAAGTTGCGGCGATTTTGACGAGAGCTTCAGGCTTCGACCGAATGCGCTTTGAGATTCACATGCAAGCATTCGCGAAGCGCATGAAAGATGGCCGCAAGATTGTCCATGCTCGGATTGCCGGGTGGCGACAGCATGCGATGCAGACTCTTGCTCGGCTTGTCGATCAGCGTGGCGAGAAGTTCGAAGCCGATCGACGCGTTGATCAGGTCGCGCAGGATGAGCCGCGCGGTTTCGGCCTCGCCATTGAGGAACAACGTGGCCGCCTCGTCGAGCAGAGCTTGCGCGAAAGCTGGATCGCGTTCGATACGCTCGGCCACCGTCTGTTTGAAATCGCGGGTCAGTGCCATGAACTTCACCTCCTTCGCTCGTCGCTGTTGCCTCGCGGCGCCGTCTTCTTGCGCACCTTGTATTCTGCCAACAGGGCTTCGGCTTGATCGATATCGCGCTGCTGGCCGTGTTTGGTACCACCACCGAATAGCACGAAGGGACTCGACCTGTCTTCGCGCAAATATTCTTCGACTCGAATGGGCATGCGCGAATAGTAACTTATACGTTACCATTAATCCAGAAGGAGTGAGATCGGTCAAGCCCCTGCTTCTATAATTCGCCGATGAATGTGTTCTATGAAGAAGACGGCGGCTTCAAGGCGGGCAACGTGTTGTCCGATCAGGGCGCGGCGATGCAGGTCGAGTCCGCGAGCGGCAAGCGCAGCAAGGTCAAGAGCGGCCACGTGCTGTTCGACTTTCGCGAGCCCGATGCGGGAACGCTGATGCGCGACGCGCAGACGCTGGCCGAAACGATCGACCTCGCGTTCCTGTGGGAGTGCGCGCCGCAGGCCGAGTTTTCCTTCAAGGATCTCGCGACCGACTACTTCGGGCGCGCCGCGACGCCGGTCGAGTCGGCGGCATTGGTCACGCGTCTGCACTCTGCGCCGATGTATTTCTATCGCAAGGGCCGCGGCCATTACCGGCCCGCGCCCGCCGACGCGCTCAAGGCGGCGCTCGCGGGAATCGAACGCAAGCAGCGAGAAGCCGCGCTGCAGGCCGACTACGTGAGCGAACTCAAGGCCGGGCGGTTGCCCGATGCGCTCCGCGCGCAGATGCGCGACTTGCTGTTCAAGCCCGATCGCAATCGCGCCGAATGGAAGGCGCTGCTCGAAGCGAGTTCAGCGTTGTCGACGACACCCGAGCGCCTGATGCTGGCCGTCGGCGGCCTGACATCGCCCGAAGCCTTGCATCGCGATCGCTTCGTCTTCGAATACTTTCCGCGAGGCACCGGCTTTGCGGATGTTCGGATTCCGACGATCGCGGAGCTGCCTCTCGCGGACGCCGAAGCGTTCAGCATCGACGACTCGCAGACGACCGAGATCGACGACGCCTTGTCGGTGCGTGCGATGGATTTCCCTGCGGACGCAGTTGCAGACGCTGCTGCGGGTTCGAAGGCCTGGCGCATCGGCATCCACATCGCAGCGCCCGGTCTTTCGATCGCTCGCGGCGATGCGCTCGATGCGGTCGCGCGCGAACGCTACTCGACCGTGTATGCGCCGGGCGAAAAAATCACGATGCTGCCCGACCGGGTCGTCGAGACGTTCACGCTGGCGGCAGGGCAGGCGTGTGCGGCTGTGTCGCTGTATGTCGATGCGATCGAAACGACCGGTGAGAGCGATGCAGGCTGGCGCATCGTCGCGAGCACGTCGCGCATCGAACGCGTAGCGATCGTCGACAACATGCGCCACGACGTGCTCGACGAGGTCGTGACCGATGAAAATCTCGCGAGTGGCGCGGGCGACTATCCGCGCAAGGACGAGATCGCGGTGCTCTGGCGTTTTGCGCGAGCGCTCAACGAGAACCGGCAGCAGGCGCGCGTCGCGTCGGGCCTGAAGCGCGAGTCGCATCAGCGCGCCGACTACAACTTCCGCGTCGCAAGAGAAGACGCGGAAGGTGAGAGAGCCGCACCGGGACCAAGCGAACTCCACGACACCATAACCATCACCGAGCGCCGCCGCGGCGCGCCGCTCGACACCATCGTGGCCGAGCTGATGATCCTCGCCAACAGCACCTGGGGCGGTCTGCTCGCCGAGCGCGGCGTGTCGGGCATCTATCGCGCACAGAACGCGGCCTTCGGGCCCGCGGGTCGGGTGCGCATGATCACGCATCCGGCGCCGCACGCGGGACTGGGCGTTGCGCAATACGCATGGAGCACGTCGCCGCTGCGTCGCTACGTGGATCTGGTCAATCAGCGGCAGATCGTCGCCTGCATTCGGGACGAGGCGGCGAGTGCCCCCTTCGCGCGCAACGATGCCGATCTGTTCGCCGTCGTCTCGGGGTTCGAAGCGGCCTATGCGGCGTACGCGGAATATCAATCGAAGATGGAACGCTACTGGTGCCTGCGCTGGTTGAAGCAGGAAGGCAAGACCATCGTCGAGGCGCGCGCCACGGGCCGCGAAGACAACGCGATCCTGGTCGAAATTCCGCTCTTGATTCGCGTCCCGGCCCTCGCGGGCCTGGCAACGCCGGTGGCGCGCGGCCAGCGCATCGAGGTCGAGATCGTTTCGACCGACGAGATCGACCTCACGGTGCAGTGCCGCTTGACGGCGATCGTCGAAGAAGTCGATGAGCTCGATGACCTCGACGAGTCGGACCAAGAAGCGCCGGTCGGTACGGCCGATGCGAGTGCAAACGGTATCGACGCAGCGACCAGCAGTGCTGAACATTCGGCGACGGACGCGGCGACCAGCGAAGCCGAACGTTCGGCGAACCAAGAATCCGCGGCTTCGGACGCTCGGACCAGCACGGTTGCGACAGACGCAATCGTATCGGCTTGAAGCAGATCGGCGCGAGCGAAATGGCGACGGTAGTTCATGCAACGGCGCACACGGCGCACACCACGGCGCACACGAACGCGCATGCACCTGCGCACACGGCGACGCGGTCGCACCGTCACGCGCGCGGATTTCGGCCCACGGGTCTGATGATCGCGTTGGCGGTTTCGGTGGCGCTGCATTTGATCCTGCTCGCCATCCGCTTCGTCGCGCCGCACATGTCGCTGATCAGGCCCGCCGACAGCCCTCTCGAAGTGATCCTCGTCAACGCGCGATCGAACGACAAACCGGTCAAGCCCACGGCGATTGCACAGCACGATCTGAATGGCGGCGGCGAGCATGACCGGGGTCGCGCCACGTCTTTCATGCCGCGCGCGCGCGAATTGTCCGATGGCGAAGTGCTGAAGGAATCGCAGAGTGCGGCCGAGCGGCTCGAAACCGAGCAGCGCCGCGTGATGACGCAGACCAAGAGGGCCGAAGCACCGATCGCGCCGGAAGCGCCGCCCACTGTCGAGACCACCGACACCGCCCTGCCGACCGATCTCACGACCTCGATGAAGGCGATCGCGCGCCTCGAAGCGCAGATCGACAAGGACACGCGCGACCTGAACGCGCGACCGCGCCGCGGGTATATCGGACCGACCACGCGCGGCGCGAGCTACGCGCTCTATTACAGCCAATGGAAAGACCGGGTAGAGCGCATCGGCACCGTCAACTATCCCGAGGAAGCGCGCGGCCGCATCTATGGCGACCTGAAGCTGCGCGTCACGCTGAACGCCGACGGCACGATCTACAACGACGACGTCGAAGTGACGAGTTCGTCGGGTTCGCCGATTCTCGATCGCGCGGCCAAGCGCATCGTGCGCCTGGGCGCACCGTACGGGCGCTTCTCCGACGAGCTGCGCAATGAATACGACATCTTCGAAATCCGCAGCACGTTTCGCTTCACGCGCGGCGCCGCGTTGGAGATGAGCACGGGTGGACCATGAACGGCTCATTCGATCATGCGTTCCGAATCACCCTGCGCACGCTGGCGCTCTGCGTGTGGCTCGCAGCGAGCGCCGTGTATTCCCCATCGAACGCTCAATCGAACGCAATCAACACCACGGCATCGCGTCAGGCCATCGAAGAGGCATCGCGAGCCGACTGCGAAGGCGTGTCGGTGGTCGTGCGCCGGTGCGTGGCGCAACCCGATGCGAACAGGGCCGACAAGAGCGACGACTCGTTGACTCGTTCGCGTGCGCGAACGAAGGCCGCCTTCGATCGTCGCGATCGGCGTGCGCGGCAGGATGCCCTCGAAGGCAACGCTGCGACAAACGACCGCGCATCGGACGCCAGGGCTCAGCGTCTCGCGCCGGTGACCGTGACCGGCAACGCAGCCGAACCGCCTCCGAGCATCGAGCAGATTTTGCAGCGCGCGCTCAATCCGCAGGCGATCTCGCCGAACGGAACCGTGACGAGCTACGCGCCTGATGGCGCAAGAGTCGAATGCATCGCTCGATGCGTGGGTCCGATGTGCTGCCTCACGCTGCGCAATCGCCCCGACCCGGCGCGCGAGTCCAATTCGATTGGCCGCTGATGCGCGACATCGTGCCGTGAGAGCGAGTGTCGATCCCGCTCGCTACGCCGTCGTCGGCAATCCCGTCGCGCACAGCCTCTCGCCCGAAATCCATGCGGCGTTCGCGAAGCAGACCGGTGAAGCGATCGAGTACACGCGCGTGCTCGCGCCGCTCGACGGTTTCGTTGCGACCATCCAGGGCTTTTTCGACGACCGCGGCAGCGGCTTGAGCGTGACCGTGCCGTTCAAGCTCGAAGCCTTCGCATATTGCGGCGATCGAGCCAGTGATCGCGCGCGGCGCGCGGGTGCGGTCAACGTGCTGGTGCGGCGTGGCGACGCGATCGAGGGCGACAACACCGACGGCGTCGGCCTCGTGACCGATCTCGAACGCATCGCCCACGAATATGACTTTGCGCTGGCCGATGCGCGCGTGTTGTTGATCGGCGCGGGCGGCGCGGCGCGCGGCGTGATCGGACCGTTGCTCGCGGCCCGGCCCGTCAGATTGACGATCGTCAATCGCGATGTCGCGAAGGCACACGCGCTGGTGGATGCGTTCGACATTGCGAATCAGCACGGCGCGCAATTTCACGCGAGTGCCTTCGATGCGCTCGATGCGACGCGCTACGACGTGATCGTCAACGCGACCTCGGCCAGCCTTTCGAACGCGTCGCTGCCCTTGCCCGCAGACCTCTTCGCGGGAGCGACGCTCGCATACGACATGATGTATCGCGCCACGCCGACGCCTTTCATGGACTTCGCCGCACGCTCCGGCGCGGCCGTGGTGGCCGACGGACTGGGCATGCTGATCGAGCAGGCTGCCGAGGCTTTCCTGATCTGGCGCAGTGTGCGGCCGGAGACCGCGCCGCTATTGGCGTCGTTGCGCGCTTCCCTCTACGCGTTTGTCGATCGGCCCCCGCCGGCATGAGGACGGTGCTCGGATGGATAGCCCGTCTCGTGCTGGTGGCGATCGGCGTCGTGCTGCTGCTGCAACTCTATTATTTCGCGATGATCGGCTGGTACACGCGCGTCGACCCGTCATCGACCGCGTTCATGCGCAGCCACATGGAGCTCGTCAAGGAAAAAAATCCCGATGCGAAGATGGAACGACAGTGGACGCCGTACTCGCGCATCTCGGACCACCTCAAGCGCGCCGTGATCACGGCCGAGGACGCGCGCTTCGCCGAGCATGAAGGCGTCGATTGGGATGCGATCGCGAAAGCCTACGAGAACAACGAGAAGGTCGCGGCGAACAAGGCCGCGGCAGCCAACGCACCGACTTCGCGCAAGCAACAGCGCGCTCGCATCAAGGGCGGTTCCACCATCACGCAGCAGCTCGCGAAGAACCTGTTTCTCTCGGGCGAGCGTAGCTATCTGCGCAAGGGTCAGGAGCTGATCATCGCGTACATGCTCGAGTTCTGGATGACGAAGCAGCGCATCCTCGAGATCTATCTGAACGTGATCGAGTGGGGCAACGGCGTGTTCGGCGCCGAGGCGGCCGCGCGCCACTACTTCGGCGTGTCTGCGGCGCAGTTGAGTCCCGCGCAGTCCGCGCAGCTCGCGGTGATGTTGCCCAACCCGCGCTTCTACGACGCGCATCGAGGCTCGGGTTATCTCGCGCGGCGCAGCGCTGCGGTTGCGCGGTGGATGGGCGATGCGGAGTTGCCTTGAGCTTCGGTGCGTGCGGGTGAGGCGATGAGTTCGGCTCCAACCAAGCGCGCCGCAGCCCCGCCCCTATCGGCTTACCTCTATCTGGCCGCCGGCATGTCGGTGGTCGGCGCCTACGTCGGCTTCTCGAAAGTCCTGGTCGAAACCGTCCCCGTGTTCCTGCTCGCGAGCATACGTTTCGGCATCGCGGGAATCGCGCTGTTGCCGTGGACGTTTCCGCGCGGCGGCCTGGCGATCGCGCTTTCGCAAAAGCAGACCTTGATCGCGCTGTCGTTCTTCGGGAATTTTTTATTTTCGATCTTCATGTTGTCGGGCGTGGCACGTACATCGGCAACCGCAGCGGGCCTGATCATGAGCATGATTCCCGCAACGGTCGCGGTGTTCTCGCTGTTCATGCTCGGCGACCGCATCAACGGCCGCGCGATGACGGCGATCGCGTTGGCCGTGATCGGCGTGGGGGCGCTCACGCTGGTGCGTCATGGGGGCGCGGGCGGCGCGGATGGCGTGTCGAACGCGACGACCAACGCGTTGGCTGGCGACGCGCTGATCGGCAACGCCTTCATCATCGGCGCGGTCTGCTGTGAAGCGATCTTCGTCGTGCTCGGCAAGCGGCTGACCACCGCGGCGATCGGGCCGATGCAGATTGCGGCGTGGATGAATGGGATCGGCTTTGCGTTGATGCTGCCGCTGGGAATCTGGCAAGGGCTGCATTTCGATTTCGCGCGCATCACTATCCCTCTCTGGATTTTGATCGCGTGCTATGCGCTCGGCGCCAGCGTGCTATCGACCTGGCTTTGGCTGACCGGGCTCAAGCACGTGCCCGCAAGTCAGGCGGGTGTGTTCACGACGGCATTGCCGATCACGTCCGCGCTGATCGGCATCGTGTTTCTCGGCGAGAGGCCCACGCTGGTCCACGGCATTGCGTTTGTATGTGCGTTCGCCGGCATCGTGCTGATGACGCGCGCGCGCCGCTGAGGAAGTCAAGCGGGAATGCGCCAATAAACAGAGTTCTCTCGTCTCATGAACTGCCTATCAACCAACTCACGGCGCAAGGTTGCGAAGTCACCGTGAAATTGCTTTAAAAATGAATTCATTTCCTTTTCAGAGTATTGCTTATCAAAATCCAGATGAGCAACGATCCACTGCAAAATGATCCGCTTCTTCTTGAGCATCTCCGGGATCTTGATCAGCTTTCCGTCCTTGACGAAGGACTTCAATATTTTCGCCTTCTCGTCTTTGCCAGAGAGGGAAGCGCCATGCTGTGGAATGGTCTGTTCAACCAGGTGCTTTTGAAACTCTGCGACACGATCGACATCGAGGCTGTAAATTCGATTCGTGCCGGCCTTTTGCATTTTCACGAAGTCGATATCTACCAGCCGGCTCAGATGGTGCGAGATCGTTGGCTCCGTCAAAGCGAGTTCTTTGGCAATCGCGCCGACGTTGAGTTCTCGCTGTGACAGAAGCCCGAGGATCTTCAGCCTCGAAGCGTCCGCGAGCGTTTTCAGTGTCTTCAACAAGTCGGGAGCAGTAATGTCTTGCATGGCCGGGAGACTCGATGGATATCTAATTAGATAACCATCTCACGATCTGATGTGGGCCGCAAGCGATTTCTGGCCGATGCGCGCCGCGTCCTTACAATGCCGGCCATGAACGACGCCGTGAATCCCGCTCAGCATCCAGCCGCGCCGCGCGACCCCGACGACGCGCAGCGCGCGCTCGAGCGCGTCGAGTCGCTGTTGCGCCGCGCGCGCCGCGTCGAAGCGGTCACCCACAACCAGAACTACGGCGAAGACGAGCAGCGGCATCGGCTGGTCGAGGTGTTGACGCATCGCCAGCACGAGGTCGGGCTCGAACGCGAACTCGATCGCCTGCATCCGGCCGACGTCGCCTACATCCTCGACGCCTTGTCGAACGAGGACCGGCTCGCGGTCTGGAAACACATCAAGTCCGAAGACAGCCAGGTCGATTCGGGCGACGTGCTGCTGGAGTTGTCCGAAGGCGTGCGCGAGTCGCTGGTCGCATCGATGACCACTGACGAGCTCGTCGCAGCCGTCGAGGAACTCGACGCCGACGAACTCGCCGACCTCGCCCCCGACCTGCCGCCGCAGGTCTTCGATCTGTTGTCGAAGGAACTCTCTCCCGAAGAGCGCGAGCAGGTCCGCGCGGCGATGAGCTTTCCCGAAGACTCGGTCGGCGCGCGCATGGACTTCGAGATGGTCACGATCCGCGACGACGTGACGCTCGAAGTAGTGCTGCGTTATCTGCGGCGCTTCGATGAACTGCCCGATCAATCCGATCAGGTCTTCATCGTCGATCGCGACGACAAGCTGATCGGCTCGCTGCCGCTCTCCCGACTGCTGATCAACGAGCCCGAGACCGAGGTCGTCAAGGTGATGCGCACCGATCTGTTGACCTTGCAACCCGAAGACGACGCGGGCGATGCGGCGCAGGCGTTCGAGCGCTACGACCTGGTGTCGGCGCCGGTGGTCGATCGGCTCGGGCGCCTGATCGGCCGCCTCACCGTGAACGAGGTTGTCGACGTGATTCGCGAAGAGTCCGAGGAGGCGCAGCTTTCGGCCGCGGGCCTGCGCGAAGAAGAAGACATCTTCGCGCCGATCAAGGACTCGATCCGCAACCGCGCGCCGTGGCTGTTGCTCAACCTCGTGACCGCGTCGATCGCTGCCTTCGTCGCGTCGCGTTTCGAAGCGACGGTGGGCAAGATCGTGATCCTGGCGTTCCTGATGTCGATCATCGCGGGCATCGGCGGGAACTCGGGCAACCAGACCATGACGCTGATCATTCGCGCGCTCGCGCTCGGGCGCATCGGCGCATCGAACGTGCGGCAACTCGTGTTCAAGGAACTCGCGGTGTCGGTGCTGATCGGTATGGGCGGCGGCCTGATCGCCGGGGGCTTCGCTTACGCGATGTCGGGCCGTATCGCGATCTGGCCGGTGATGGCCGCGGCGATGGTCGCCAACATGCTGGTCGGCGCGACGCTCGGGATGATCGTGCCGCTGACGCGCGCGCGCTTCGGCAAGGATCCCGCGATCGGCTCGTCGGTGCTGTTGACCTTCGCGACCGACACGCTGGGGTTTTTTATTTTTCTGGGGCTGGCGTCGCTGGTGCTGCTGTAGGCCCTGGCGACTTACACCGCGTGATGCTGCTCTTGCTTGCACGGCATCGCGCTGTCGGCGGTCTCGATCTGCAAAGTCACGTGCCCGACGCGATGACGATGTTCGATCGTGTGCGAGACGTCGGCGAGAAACGCATCGCCGGGATGACCGTCCGGCATGACGAGGTGCGCGGTCAATGCATTCTCGGACGTGCTCATCGCCCAGATGTGCAGGTCGTGTACCGCCGACACGCCATCGAGTCCGCACAGATAGACGCGTACAGCGTCGGCATCGACGTCGGCAGGCACGGCCGCGAGTGCGAGACGCATCGAGTCGCGAAACAGCCCCCAGGTGCTTGCGAGGATCACGAGGGCGATCACGATGCCCATCGCAGGATCGATCCACGCGAGGCCGGTGTAGTGGATCACGAGGCCGGCGATCACCACGCCGGCCGACACCGCGGCATCGGCCAGCATGTGCAGATAGGCGCCGCGCGCGTTCAGGTCCTCCTTGCGACGCGAGAGAAACAGAAGTGCGGTCGCGGCGTTGACGACAATGCCGACGGCCGCGACCGCGATCACGATGTTGTCGTCGATTCGCGCCGGCGTCTGGAAGCGTTCGATCGCCGCATAGACTATGCCGCCCACCGCGATCAACAGCAGCATCGCGTTGAACAACGCCGCGAGGATGGTCGATCCGCCGAGTCCGTAGGTGAACCGCTGCGACGGCCTTCGCGTCGCGAGCGCGGCCGCGCCCCATGCGAGCGCGAGGCCGATCACGTCGCCGAAGTTGTGACCCGCGTCGGCGAGCAAGGCCAGCGAATCGGCCCACCATCCGAAGCCCGCCTCGACGAACACGAACAGCAGGTTGATCGCAACGCCGATCGCGAACAGACGCATCGTGGTCGTGCTTGCATCGAGCGGCAGCGAGTGTGAATGCGCATGCGCATGCGCAGCATGAGTGTGATCGTGGTCGTGCGCGCGGGCGTCCATCATCTCAGTCCAGCGACTCGACGAAACGCGTGAGGCGCGGCGTGAACAAGTCGGGTCGTTCGAGATTCGGCAGGTGCGCGGCCGCGGAAACCTCGAGCGACTGCGCGCCGGGGATCGTGACCGCCGCGTGCTTCATCGTCCGCGTCACATCGGGCACGTCGAGCAGTCCCCACACGACGAGGGTCGGCACCTTCACGTTCGCAAGGTTCGCGTAGGCGGTGCTGGAGACGAAGCCCTGGTCCTCGTCCTGCGAGCCGACGAACGACTTCGCGACCATGTCCATGAACAGTTCGCGCACCGCGCCGCCCACACGGCCCTCGCGTTCGAGCGGTCCATCGAGCCAGACGTGGGCCGTGATCTTCGCAAGCGTGTTCCTGTCGTTCGCCTTCTCGGCTTCCAGGTAGCGCGCGTACATCGCGGCCATTTGCGGATTGGTCACCCACTCGGTCTCTTCTTCGGGCGTGCCGCCGATTGCGCTGCATACGAGCACCAGGCCAGCAACCCGATTGGGATGCGCGAAGTACGTGTCGAGCGCGACGCGGCCGCCGTTCGAGCAGCCGACGAGCAACGCGCGATCGATCTTCAGCGTGTCCATCACAGCGATGGTGTCGTCGACGTTCGCGAACGTCTCGTGAACAGGCTTCGTCTCACCGAAACCGCGACGATCGAAGGCTGCGATACGGCGCGTCGGGCCGAGGGTCGCGATCTCGTGATGCCACATGCGCGAGTCGCACACACTCGCATGCAGGAACACGATCGGGGTCTCGTCGCGGTCGGACGTGGCGTAGGTCCAGAGGCGCGCGGATCCGGAAACGGTCGTCGATGCGGAGGTCGTGCGGTTGAGCATCATGGCGAGACGGGAAGGCGTTCGTGCGTGAAGGAGTGCCGGCGGCACGGGTTGCATCGAAGCGGCGGCGCCGAGGCGAGGCGACGTCGTGCGACGTTCGGTGCGTTCATTCGTCGGCGACGTCCACCGTGTAATTGAGCGCCAGCCGTCCGCCGTCGGGATATATCGTCTGACCGGTCAGATACGACGCGTCGGCGCTGGCGAGAAAAGCGGCGATGCCTGCGACTTCTTCGGGTTCTCCCAAGCGACCCAGCGGCGTGCGCGCGAGCACGCGACGCCGCGCGGCATCGTCGGACAAGACGGCGTTCTTCGCGAGCTCGGTCGCGATCGTGCCGGGGCCAATCGCATTGACTCGAATGCCATAGGGCGCCAGCGACAAGGCCATCACCTTGGTCAGTTGCGCGATTCCGCCCTTGCTGACCACGTAAGGCACCTGATTCGCAATCGCGAGGATGGCGTTGACGCTCGACATGTTGACGATGCAACCGATCTCGCGCGAGTCATTGTCGCGCGTGCCTCCAGTCGCACGTTGCGCAACCATGCGCTTCGCAACGGCCTGACCCATCAGGAAGCACGACTTCAGATTGACCGCGAGCACGCGATCGAAGTCTTCTTCGGCCAGGTCGAGAAATTCGGCTGCATGCGTGATGCCGGCGTTGTTGATCAGCACATCGATGCGACCGATTTCGTCGGCGAATGCGGCGACGGTCGCATCGACCTCGCGCTTGTTCGCGACATCGGTTGCGTAAAAATGCGCACCGATCTTCGCGGCCGCGCGCTCGCCCGCTTCGCGATTGCGGTCGGCAATGGCGACTCGTGCGCCTTCGCTCGCAAAGCGCGTCGCGCACGCGAGGCCGATGCCGTTCGCCCCGCCGGTAATCAGCACTGCTCGTCCGTCGAAGCGCATGCACCCTCCAGAGATGACGATGAATCATGAGACAGGAGAATTATGCGCGACGCGTGTGCGCAACCGGGCGCGCTCACTTCAGGCCCAGGCTCTCCCACATCGCATCGACGCGTGCCTTGACGGCTTCGTCCATCGCGATCGGCCGCCCCCATTCGCGCGTGGTTTCGCCCGGCCATTTGTTGGTCGCGTCGAGCCCCATCTTCGAGCCCAGACCGGACACCGGCGACGCGAAGTCGAGATAGTCGATCGGTGTGTGATCGACCAGCGTCGTGTCGCGCACCGGATCGACGCGCGTCGTAATCGCCCACACGACGGCCTTCCAGTCGCGCACGTCGACATCGTCATCGACGACGACGATGAACTTGGTGTACATGAACTGCCGCAGGAAACTCCAGATGCCGAACATCACACGCTTGGCGTGACCTGCATAACTCTTCTCGATGCTGACGACCGCCATGCGATAGCTGCAAGCTTCGGGCGGCAGGTAGAAGTCGACGATCTCAGGAAACTGTTTCTGCAGGATAGGCACGAACACTTCGTTCAATGCGACGCCGAGGATTGCGGGCTCATCGGGCGGTTTGCCGGTGTAAGTCGAGTGATAGATCGCATCGCTTCGCATCGTGATGCGATCGATCTGAAAGACGGGAAACCAGTCGCGCTCGTTGTAGTAGCCGGTGTGATCGCCGAACGGACCTTCGAGCGCATGCAGGTAGCCGTCTCGCTCCGACAGCTCGATGCCGTGTTCGCTGCGACCCGCGAAACCCGGTGCGGCAACGGGAATAGCGCCTTCGAGGACGATCTCCGCACGTGCGGGCACTTGCAGGTCCGAGCCGATGCAGCGTGCGACTTCGGTCGGTCCGCCGCGCAGCAGTCCCGCGAACTGATATTCGGAAAGCGAATCGGGAACCGGCGTGACCGCGCCCAGCATCGTTGCCGGATCGGCGCCCAGCGCGACAGCTATCGGAAAAGATAGATCAGGATTGGCATGGCGAAACTCACGAAAGTCGAGTGCGCCTCCGCGATGCGAGAGCCAGCGCATGATGACCTGGTTCTTCGCGATCACCTGCTGCCGATAGATGCCGAGGTTCTGGCGCTTCTTCGCGGCCGCGATGTTCTGCGGCCCGCGCGTGATGACCAGCCCCCATGTGATCAGAGGTCCGGCATCG
This sequence comes from Burkholderiales bacterium, assembly GCA_038240015.1. GTDB lineage: Bacteria > Pseudomonadota > Gammaproteobacteria > Burkholderiales > Burkholderiaceae_D > CAHJXF01. The sequence goes on along the minus strand of JBBSEF010000002.1, from coordinate 42,684 downwards.
CCGGGCCAGCACGTCTGCACCGGCAGGCTGGCGAGATCGACATCGGCATCTTCGACGATGTGTTCCTGACACAGCGGTCGTCGCACTTCTCGCGGCGCCATATCGCGCAACGCCTTGACCATGGCGAGCAGACGGCCCGCGTCCTTGAAGCCGCGCGGCGGCTCGGGTTCTTTCAGGCGCGCGAGCAAGTGGCCGACCTCGCGCAAGGCGACGATCGAGTCCTGGCCCATCCCTGCAGCGACGCGTTCGACCGTGCCGAAGAGATTGGCGAGGACCGGCATGCGTCCTGTAGTTGGATGTTCGAACAGGAGCGCAGGCCCGCCTTGTTGCAACACGCGGTCGCAAATCTCCGTGATTTCCAGGTGAGGCGAGACCGGCACGAAAACGCGCTTCAACTGGCGGCTACGCTCCAGTTGTGCTGAAAAATCCCGCAAGTCCTCGTATTTTTGCTTCATCTGTCGTGAGCTGATTGCGGACTCCGCTCTACGCGCTTTTGAGCGGAGGGCCGATTTAACATTTCCCTGATTGACCGTTGCACACGCGTTCTTTACGGTGCGCGGTCCTCATTGCTCGGCCTCACGGGCCATCGCAGCTTTCTCTCGGCCCACGGGCCACTGCATATTTTGCAACCACGCAGCATAGCTCCAAGCTTGTAGCCGTCGGTTTTGCTTTGTGTCGATGCGTTGCATCCACGTCCAGCGGTTTCTCCGGACGCCCACCTTTTCTATTCGAGTATTGATCGAGCGATTCGCCGCAGATAGAAATAGCGCGCGCGACACTCGATGCTCGAAACAGGAGCAACAATGAATTTGTATTCCCCGAACCTTCAACGGCTGCGCCGAGAGTGGCACGCGGTCAGAAGCATGTCATTGAAGTTGATGCACCGCAGTCTTTCGATGGTGGGACTGCTCGCAGTAGTCATCGCTGCGCTGTTGATCGCGCATCCCGACTACGCTCACACGGTCGGGCAGTGGATGTCGCCCGCGCGTCAGACGCCGGGTCAGGTCGGTCTGACTGCATACGCAGGCCTCGACCCATTCGCAGAGCGCGGTCCTTCGGGCAGTCGCATTGCCAGTCGCACCGAAGAAGCAAGTCGTCTTCTCGGACTGACGAACAAGAATCTCTCGCCTGCTGAGGAAGACGCCGCGGTCGCGATGCGCAAGGTGTCCGCCGACACTCGGTCTGATGTCGCACCTGACGCTCGCCTCGCGCTGACGCGCGAAGAGCGCGAAGTCAGTCGCTACATCTCGCGCAAGTATCGCGTCAACAGCGATGCGATCTCGCTGGTGGTCGATGCGGCTTATGCGACCGGCAAGGATATGCACATGGATCCGGTTCTTCTGCTCGCAGTGACCGCCGTCGAGTCGGGCTTCAATCCATTTGCGGAAAGCACCGCCGGCGCGTCGGGCCTGATGCAATTGATGTCCAGGGTTCATCGCGACAAGCTGGCCGATTTCGGCGGCGCCAACATCGCGCTGAACCCGGTTGCCAATTTGCGCGTCGGCGCGGCGGTGTTGAAGGACTGCATTCAACGCGGTGGTTCGGTCCTCGATGGATTGCGACTCTATGTAGGCGCAGGCAATGGCGACGACAATGGCTACGGCGCACGCGTGCTGCAGGAAAGGGATCGCATCCTGCAAGCGGCGCACGGCGTTGCGCGCGCGCGGATTGACCCGCGCATGGACCCGCACAGCGATTTGCATGCCGCGCCGCGCGTGGCGCCGATTCCTGCGGCGAGCATTCGATCGCTTGCGCCATCGCGTCCGGACGAGACGCAGGATGGCGCAGACAAGCCCGAGCACAACCAGGTCGAGGCATCGTCTGACGGTGAATCGAGACGCTTCGCTTCGCTCTGACGCAGTAGCCTGTCATTCCGGCTCGGGAGAATCTCCTCTGCGTCGCACCTGGCCCGTCGAGGTCCTCTGCGTTGCCGGGAACGACACATGGACTCAAGCGACGCTGCGCTTGTCTGCGACCAGTAGTCGCGCAATGCGCGCCACCGCTTCGCGCAGATTCTCCATCGACGTCGCATAGGACAGTCGCAGCCACCGCTCGGGCTGGTAGCGCCCGAAGTCTTTACCCGGCACGAGCGCGACACCGGCCTCGTCGAGTATGTGCAATACGAGCGCATTGCTGTCGGGGAGCTCGCGCGTGAGAAAGCGACGGCAGTCCGCATAGACATAGAACGCACCGTCGGGCATGACCGGCACTTCGAATCCAATCTCGCGCAATGCTGGAACGATGTAGTCGCGGCGCCGCTTGAATTCTTTCTTGCGTTCTTCGTAGATGGCGAGCGCCTCGGGTTCGAAGCACGCGAGCGCCGCGTACTGGGCGGGTGTCGAGGCGCAGATGAAAAGATTCTGTGCGAGCTTCTCGAAGGTCGGCACGAGACTTTCGGGAACCACGGCCCAGCCCAGCCGCCAGCCGGTCATGTGGAAATATTTCGAGAAGCTGCTGATGACGATCACGTCGTCGCTCAATTCGAGCGCGGAGCGATGGCGTAACGCGCCCGCGTCCTCACCCGCATCCTCATACGACAGTTCGAGATAGATCTCGTCGACGATGGTGATGCCCTTCTTCGCAGCGACCATCTCGATGATGCGTCGCAGTTCGGCCGGTGCGATCGACGTCCCCGTTGGGTTCGACGGCGACGCGATGAGCACGCCGCGCGTGGCCTCGGTCCAATGGCTCTCGACCATCTCGGCGGTCAACTGAAAGCGATCTTCCGGTCCCGACGGAATCAATTTCGCGACGCCGTCGAAGGCCGCGACGAAATGACGATTGCATGGATAGGAAGGATCGGGCATCAGGATTTCCTGCCCCGGATTCACCACTGCGGCCATCGTCAGCAACAACGCGCCCGATGCGCCGGCCGTGATGATGATGCGGGCCGGGTCGATGTCGACGCCGTGGCGCGCCTTCTGAAATTCCGCGATCGCGCGCCGAAGCGGAAAGATGCCGACGGCCGCGGTGTAGTGCGTGTCTCCACGCTGCATCGCTGTCACCAGCGCATCGATCACGCTCTGCGGCGCCGTGAAGTCGGGCTCGCCGATGCTCATGTGAATGATGTGCCGCCCTTGCAGTTCGAGCGTGTGGGCGTGCTTCATCAGCTCCATCACGTGGAAGGGCATGATGTGGTCGGTGCGCGCGGCGAGCGCCAGTGCGTGACTGCGGTCCATGTCGGTGGCGTGTGAAGTCGTGACGGCGCGATGATAGGGGCAAGCGCCGGGGTCGCGCATTGTTTGCTCGTTCGCGCGGACGGATAATTGCAGTCCGTTGTTCAAACGCTGGTTCAAGCCCTCCGCAGGCAACCGCTATTGGCATACCGCTGCTGAGCGTTCACGATCCTCACCGAAAGCCATCATGACCGATCCCCTGCGTCCTCCCAATGCCGCGCCAGTAGAGCCGCCACCGGTTCAACCCGTCGACAAGCAGACCGAGTTGCGTCGTGCCGCGCTCGAGTACCACGAGTTTCCCACCCCCGGAAAAATCTCGATTGCACCGACCAAGTCGCTGGTCAATCAGCGCGATCTCGCGCTCGCCTATTCGCCGGGAGTGGCCGCTGCGTGCGAAGAGATCGTCACCGATCCGAACAATGCGTTTCGTTATACGGCGCGCGGCAATCTGGTGGGCGTCATCACCAACGGCACCGCGGTGCTTGGTCTCGGAGCGATCGGTCCGCTCGCGGCCAAGCCGGTGATGGAAGGCAAGGGTGTGCTGTTCAAGAAATTCGCCGGCATCGACGTGTTCGATATCGAGATCAACGAGCGCGACCCGGCGAAGCTGATCGAGGTGATCGCCGCACTCGAACCCACCTTCGGCGGCATCAACCTCGAAGACATCAAGGCGCCCGAATGCTTCGAAATCGAACGCGTGCTGCGCAAGCGCATGAAGATCCCGGTCTTCCACGACGATCAGCACGGCACCGCGATCATCGTCGGTGCGGCGATGACCAACGGGATGATCGTTGTCGGCAAGAAAATCAGCGAGGTGAAGCTGGTCGTGTCGGGAGCGGGCGCGGCCGCGCTCGCGTGCGTCGATCTGCTGATCGACCTCGGATTACCGATCGGTAACATCTGGCTGACCGACCTCGCCGGTGTGGTCTACAAAGGACGCGCCGAGTTGATGGACCCCGACAAGGAACGCTTCGCGCAAGAGACCTCGGCACGTTCGCTCGCCGAGGTGATGGTCGGCGCCGACGTGTTCCTCGGCCTGTCCGCGGGTGGGGTGTTGAAGCAGGACATGGTCGCGACCATGGCGAAGGATCCGATCATCTTCGCGCTCGCCAATCCCACGCCCGAGATTCTTCCCGAGCTAGCCAAGGCGGTGCGACCCGACGCGATTTTAGCTACCGGCCGCACCGACTATCCGAATCAGGTCAACAACGTCCTCTGCTTTCCGTTCATCTTTCGCGGCGCGCTCGATGTGGGCGCGACGACCATCACGCGCGAAATGGAAATCGCGACGGTCAACGCGCTCGCCGAACTCGCGCGCCGCGAACAGAGCGACATCGTCGCGACCGCCTATGGGATCGAGGGCATGTCGTTTGGTCCCGAGTACCTGATTCCGAAACCGTTCGATCCGCGCCTGATCGTCAAGATCGCGCCCGCGGTTGCGCAAGCAGCGATGGACTCGGGCGTCGCGCTGCGACCGATCGACGACATGGACGCGTATCGCGAGCGCCTCGTGCAATTCGTCTATCAGAGCGGCACGCTGATGAAGCCGATCTTCGCGTCGGCGCGCGCCGTGGCGCCCGAGCAGAAACGCATCGTGTTCGCCGAAGGCGAAGAGGAACGCGTGCTGCGCGCGGTGCAGGTGGTGGTCGACGAGAAGATCGCGTCGCCGATCCTGATCGGACGTCCCGACGTCATCGAGCAGCGCATCGTCCGCTTCGGATTGCGGCTGAAGGCCGGCGCCGATTTCATGGTGGTCAACACCGAGCACGACGAACGCTATCGCGATTACTGGCAGACCTATCACGCGCTGATGATGCGGCGTGGCGTGAGCGAACAGATGGCGCGCCTCGAGATGCGCCGCCGGACCACGCTGATCGGTGCGATGCTGATCAAGAAGGGCGAGGCCGACGGCATGATCTGCGGCACCATCAGCACGGTTCATCGACACCTCACCTACATCGATGAAGTCCTCGGGCACGCGCCCGGCGCGAAGGTGTATGCGGCCATGAACGGTCTGATCCTGCCGGGGCGTCAGGTGTTTCTGGTCGACACGCACATCAACGACGATCCGACCGCCGAACAACTGTGCGAGATCACGATCATGGCGGCCGAGGCGATGCGCAGCGTCGGCATCTTGCCCAAGGTCGCGCTGTTGTCGCATTCGAACTTCGGCTCGTCGAACGCGCCGTCGGCGGTCAAGATGCGCGAAACCTTGCGACTACTGAACGAACGCAAACGCGAGCGCGAAGCCGAGGGCCGCCTCGACTTCGAAGTCGATGGCGAAATGCACGGTGACTGCGCGCTCGACGAACGGCTGCGCCGCGAAATCGTCGACGACACGACCTTCACGGGCGAGGCCAATCTGCTGGTGCTTCCCAACATCGATGCGGCCAACATCGCGTACAACCTGCTGAAGACCGCGGCCGGCCACAACATCGCGATCGGTCCGGTGCTGCTCGGATGTTCGGCGCCGGTCAACATCCTCACTCCATCGGCGACGGTGCGGCGCATCGTCAATCTCACGGCGTTGACGGTCGTCGAAGGTCAATCGACCGGAGCCTCGCAAAAAGCACTTGCTTAAATAACCCCTTGGTCATTTACTTGCGTTTCCCCCACGGCGGGAGTCGCGATGGCGGCAATCGGCAATACGCGAAAACTCACGATCCTCGCGCAGGATCCAGCGGTGCGCCTCGGCAATCGGTTGCCTTTCACGCAAGTGACGGTTCCGCGCGAAGAACTGGCCGCAGGTCCGGTGGGATATCGCATCAAGGTTCTCGACTTCGACGCGACCGCCAACGTGCTGTACGACCCGTTGGTGTACGAAGTGGACGAATTCGGGGAACCGATCGATCCCTTCGCGCCGCCCGAGGGCGAACCGAGCGCGAAGGTGCGCAAGGCATGGGAAGCGCGTCTGCTCGCCGACCCCACGTTTCATGCGCAGAACGTCTATGCGATCGCCATGCGCACCCTTGCGCGATTCGAGTTCGCGCTGGGTCGACGTGTGAGCTGGGGCTTCACCGGACATCAATTGCACATCGCGCCGCATGCCTTCTGCGATGCCAATGCGTTCTATTCGGAGCAGGATCGGGCGCTGCTGTTCGGCTATTTCAAATCTGCGAGAGACCGGCGACGCACCGTCTTCACCTGCCTGTCGCACGACATCGTCGCGCATGAAACCACGCATGCATTGCTCGATGGCCTGCGCGACGGATTCACCGAGCCGTCGACACCCGACCAGGCCGCGTTCCATGAAGGGTTCGCCGACGTCGTCGCTCTCTTGTCGGTGTTCTCGCTGCCTCAGATCGTGGAGGTCGCGATCACACAGGGCAAGGGCGTCGCGCGTACGCCTCAGAAGATCCGCTTGATTCCGGTCGGCGCGGTCTCCGAGGATGCCTTGAAAAAATCCATCCTGCTGGGAATCGGCAAGGAGTTCGGCACGCACATGGAGGGCTCTCGCCAGAACTGCCTGCGTCGATCGGTCGAGATCGAGCCCGGCAAGCATCTGTCGAACCTGACCGAGCCTCACGATCGCGGAGAAATTTTCGCAGCCGCGATGCTGCGCAGCTTTCTTGGCATGTGGACGCTGCGCATCGCGGGCCTGGGCACGTTCGAAGGAAACAAGTACAACCTCGACATGGTGATCGAGGAGGGAACGCGAGCCGCAGAGGCGCTGCTGACGATCGCGATTCGAGCGCTCGATTACTGTCCGCCGGTCGACCTGGCTTTCGGCGACTATCTCTCGGCGCTGCTGACTGCGGATGCGGAAGTCTGGCCCGGCGATCCGCACGGGTATCGGCCGCTGCTGCTGAAAACGTTTCGCTCCTACACCCTCGGGCCTGCGACGCAGAACGCCGATGCGGTGACCGGCTGCTGGAATGAATTCGACGGCAACGCGGACATCGTCTACAACCGCACGAACTTCGAAACCATGCTGCGCGACCGCGAGGAGGTGTTTCGTTTCATCTGGGAAAACCGGCGCGTGCTGAACATCGATGATCGCGCCTACATGCGCGTGTGCTGGGTACGGCCGGCCGTGCGTCAGGGACCGGACGGGTTCTTCCTGCGCGAAACCGTGTGCGAATACGTTCAGGTTGCGCGCCTGTTCGCGGCCGAGGCGGAAAGCTTTCTCAAGGTCCGGCGGCCCGAAGGGATGTCATCGCAGCAGTCCATCACCGGATACGGCGGAGGGACGTTGATCTTCGATCAGTACGGCCGGATCAAGTACCACATCGAGCACCGTATCGACGACGTGCAGCGTCAGATGGCGCGACTCGAGTTCCTCTGGAAAAACGATCTGCTCGACCAGCCGAAGGACACGCGGAATCATTTCGCCAACATCCACCGAGACCGAGCCGATGCGGACGTGTGGAGGATCAATGCCGGCAAGAAAGGGGGCCGCTGATGCCGAGCAAACCTGCATCCGTGACGATCTTCACCTACCAGGTCGGTTTCGGCGACTGCTTCCTCTTGCGCTTTGCCTACCCCGATCGCAACCGCCACGTGCTCATCGACTTCGGCACGACCGGCCTGCCGGCGGACGTAGCCTCCGACCAGTTGTTGACGATCGCGAAAGACATCGCCGTGAAGTGCAACGGCCGTCTAGACGCCGTGATCGCGACCCACCGCCACGCCGACCACATCAGCGGCTTCTCGACCAAGGCCGACGGCAAGGGATCGGGCGATGTCATCCGCTCGCTCAAGCCCGCGCTCGTCCTTCAGCCCTGGACCGAGCAGCCCGATCTGGCGATCGACGCCACCGCGCCGACCGGCGTCGCATTGACTGGCCTTCGCTCGACGCGACAAGCGCTGCGCCACATGCACGCCATCTCGCAGGAAGTAGTCGACCGACTGACCCGCGATCCGCAAGCATTCTCGGCGAGCATCGCCGGGCAGATGCGATTCATCGGCGAAGACAACCTGTCGAATCTGTCGGCTGTCCAGAACCTGGCGACGATGTCGCCCAAGCGGGTCTATGCCTTTCATGGCAGCCCATCCGGGCTTGACGCGATCCTTCCTGGCGTGAAGACCTCCGTGCTGGGCCCACCGACGCTTCAGCAAACCACCACCATCGGCAAAGAGGCGGCGTCGAATCCGGCCGAGTTCTGGCAGTTGCGTCGACGGCGCCTGGCCGACGACGGCGATATCGCGGGTCGGTCCGCACCGATATTTCCGAAACGCGTTTCTGCAACCGGAGGCAAGCTGCCGATGCCTGTGCGCTGGCTCGCCTACCGCATGAGAGAAGCGCGCGGTGAGCAGATGCTGCAGATCGTTCGCTCGCTCGACAAGCAGATGAACAACACCAGCCTGATTCTGCTGTTCGACACGGGCAGCCGCAAACTATTGTTTCCGGGCGACGCGCAGATCGAGAACTGGCAGTACGCGTTGTCGAAGCCCAAGGTCCGGGAATCGCTCGCCGACGTGGACTTGTACAAGGTCGGCCATCACGGCAGCCGAAACGCCACCCCGCGCAGCATGTGGGCGCAGTTCAACAAGAAGGGTCCGCGCACGAAACCCGGACGTCTGACGACGCTGATGTCGACGATGCCGGGCAAGCACGGGCAGGATGCTTCGAACAGCGAGGTGCCGCGCAAGACGCTGCTCAAGGAGTTGACAACGCAGAGTGATCTGCACAGCACACACCTGCTTCCGTCCGGACAGCTCTGCAACGAACTGGTCATCAAACTTTGACGGGCGTGGCTCCCGCCTTCGCCCGGCAATTGATTCAACAAGAGGCATCGCTTCAGCGGCGAGTCGCGGCTGGCCGTGCGGTTCCACGCATCAACAAACGCGCGACTTGCCAAAGCGTTGCCGGCCTGAAGAGATGCGCAAGCTTTGCACGACCAAAAAGCCCGTCGATCACCAGCCGTTGCAACGCTGGGGCGCTTGCGACTTGCGTGATTAGCGCCGGCATGCGTGACGGCGTAAGCGCGAGACGTTGAGCCGCGCGATAAAGCGCGAAGCGTGTGGTGAATCGCCTGGACAAACGCGCTCGGTAGTCTTCGGTGATTCGATGCGCGCATGCTGCATCGATGCTGGCAGTCGCCGTCGCCGTCGCTGCTCTGATCGATGCGTTGTTCGCGGGCCAATGCGCGGCGATCGCGGCCGCGGCGAACTCGGCCGACTCGAGCGCGTAGTCGATGCCTTCTCCGGTAATCGGATTGACGAGACCGGCCGCTTCGCCGATGACGACCATGCGGCCGCGTCCCGCGAATGCGCGCTTGAAGTCGGTCCGCAACGGATACGCGCGCATCGTCGCGCTGCGTGTGGCGTTCGCGAGCATGTGGGTGAGCATCGGATGCGTCGCCAGCAATTGCTCGAGCCTCTGAGACTGCGGCATCGGACGAGGTCTGGTCTGCGCCCCGCCTTGCGCGAACACGCCGCAGCCGATGTTGGCGGAGGTGGGCGACGTCGGAAAAATCCATCCGTAGCCGGGCAGGTCCACACCATCGAAGAACAACACGACCCGGTCGGTCAACCCCTCGACGTTTTCGAAATACGCACGGGCCGCGTGTTCGAGCGGCGGTTTCTTTTCAAGCAGTCCGCAGGCGCGCAGCAACTGCGACTCGGCGCCGGTCGCAAGCACGACCATCGCCGCATCGATCACGAGATCCGAATCGGTGATCACGCGCGCTCGCGTGTCATGCGTTTCGATGTCGATGACTTTGGTCGCATCGAACAGCGTCGGACCCGCGCTCATCGCGTGCTGCAACAACAAGGCATCGAGCGTGAAACGCGGCAGCACGATGAGGTCGTTGGCGTCGCCTTCGCGAGTTCGATCGAAACGTATCGTGAACTCGACCGTGTCGCCATCGACCCCCCGTCCGTGTATGTCGACTCCGCGGCACGCGAAGCCATTCGTCGCGACTAGATCGAGCGCGCCGATGCGCTTCAGCACGCGCGCGCCGCGGGGCGTGATGCCGTCGCCGCAGATCTTGTCGCGCGGGAAACGCGCGCGATCGACCAGCGCGACCGACAAGCCCTGTCGCGCGAGCAGATAGGCAGCGGTCGAGCCTGCGGGTCCGGCGCCGACGATGCAGATGTCGAAGGCGCGCGCGCACGTAGCGAGAGGCGGAGAGTCGAACATGGCGAGGATTCTAGCGATGCCGTGAACAGCCTCGATAGAATGCGCCACCGATGAAGTCACCATGAACGCAATCGCCACTGCCAGCACCGCCCCGCCGTGGACGCGCGCCCTGTGATCCGCCCGGTCGTGACCGTCGCTCGCGCACGTGCGGCCATACTCGCGCTACTCGCGGTCGCGACTGTCGCATCGACGTGGTATTGGGTGCGGCTCGGCATACCCGTCGAAATGGCCGCAGCGCCTTCGGGCCGCATCGCATGCGTGTCGTATGCGCCCTATCGAAAAGCGGGGGAGTCGCCGTTCACGCCGGGCTATCGGGTGTCGGCCGAACGCATCGAAGAGGATCTGAAAGCCCTGTCGCGGCGCTTCGACTGCGTGCGGACTTATTCAGTCGGGCAGGGACTCGACCAGGTTCCGGCGATTGCGCGGCGCCATGGCATGAAGGTCTTGCTCGGCGCCTGGCTGTCGCGCAATGCCGCCGAGAACGCCGAAGAACTTGCGCTTGCCGTCGCGGTCGCCAATCGCGAGCGCGATGTGATCCGCGCAGTGGTCGTGGGCAACGAAGTCCTGCTGCGCGGCGAGTTGCCGCAGCGGACCCTCGCGGAACACCTGCGCGCGGTGCGAGCCGCGACGGGGCTACCGGTCACTTATGCCGACGTGTGGGAGTTCTGGTTGAAGTACCGCGAAGTCGCGCCCGCGGTCGACTTCATCACCATCCACATCCTGCCGTATTGGGAAGACCAGCCGGTAGCGATCGACGGCGCGATCGCGCATGTGGACGCGATTTACAACAAGATGCAGGCAGCGTTTCCCGGACGCGAGTTCCTGATCGGCGAGACCGGCTGGCCGAGCCAAGGCCGACAGCGCTGGCAGGCGGTGCCGAGCCGCGTCAACGAAGCGCGCTTCTTTCGCGAGTTCATGCGCTTCGTCGAGAAGACAAGGCTTTCGTACAACGTGATCGAGGCATTCGATCAGCCGTGGAAGAAGAAGCTCGAAGGCACTGTCGGCGGCTATTGGGGTCTCTACGATGATGACCTGCGCGACAAGTTTCCGTTGAGCGGTCCGGTCGTCGAAGATGCGCGGTGGTGGGTCGGCCTGGTGGTCGGCTTCGCTTGTGCCGCCGCGTTCACGCTGTTCGGCGGCTTGTTCGCGCGCGCACGCGCTCTCTCGCGTGCAAGCGCGGTGCGCGCGCTCGCGGGTTTCTTCATCGGAGCGATCGTCGCGGCCGAGGTGCGGCACTTCATCTTCGCCAATCGCGATGCTTTCGAATGGGCGCTCACCCTCGGCATGACGATCGTTGCGGTGCCGACGGCGGCCTTAATCGCTAACCGGGTCGCGCTATGGATGGACGGAAATGCAAGCGCGAATGTCGACCATGAGGGACTCGCGTGCGCAGCGATGGTCGACTCGTTCAAGCGATGCGGCACACGCCGCGCGTTTCCCGGCGCCATTTCGGGCGCGCTGCAAGGCTTCTGGCTGATCGCCGCGACCCTCGTCAATCTGCTGCTGATCTTCGACGCACGCTACCGCGATTTTCCTTCGCTGCTGTTCGCGCCCGCGATCGTCGGTTACGCGATGCTCGCGCTGACGCATCCGTCGACGGTGTGGAATGGGTCGCTCGAAATCGAAGAGAAGATCCTGTCGATCGGGCTCGTCGTCGGGGCAGTCCTGATCGTGGTGATGGAACGGCCGATCAACGCGAGCGCGGATCTGTGGGCGCTGCTGTGCGTGGTGTTCGCGGCTGCCGCCGCGACTACGACTACGACTGCGGCTACGACCGCGACTGCAACTGCGCTCTCGCAAGCACCAGCGTGCCGACGATGATCGCCATTGCGCCCGGCTCGTAGCTGTACCAGACGATCGCAACCAGGCCGACGGCGAGCGTAACGAATCCCACCGATGCGCGACGAATCCACAGCGCGGCCAGCGACAGGCCGATGGCGGCGAAGAACAGTCCGCCCCATGCGTACGTCATGATGATCGCCGCGCGCACGCCGCACCACCAGGGTCCGGGCGTGACCAGGGTGAGCGTCATGGCCTCGCAACGATGGGCGATCTCGGGCGGTTGAATCAGGAACTCGCGCGCGAGGATCGCGACAGCGCACACGATCGCAGCGGCAATCCACGGTAGCCAGCGTCGCTTCATTTGCATCGCACGAGTATCGCATTCACGATATCGATCGACGTCGCCGGCACGATGATAAAGAAGGCGGAGGCGCTTCGCTTTCTCGGCGCGGAAGCAAACGTCGATGCGAACACGAACCTCGAGGGCGTTCCTCGACGATATGCGAAGCGACTCGTGACTTCGCATACAGCGCATGCGTAGTTGCCGACTGCGGCCGACGCCGATACGATGCGAAATTCGTCGAATTCTGCAAACGCCGTGGCTAACCTGGGTCCCTCTGCGCTGCTTGGTACGCTTGCTGGTTGGATTGCGCGGCCGGCACGCCGCGCTTGTCTTGCAATCGTCGCGTCGGTGTGCGTCCTGGCGTTCGCGCCGCTCGCCGACCATGCCCAGGCGCGTGGCATCGACGACCCACGCGACGATCGACGAGTTAGCGCGATCGGGGTGTCGCAACTGCCTCGCGAAGGACGCGAGGTGCTTGCGTTGATTCATGCCGGTGGACCGTTCGCGTCATCGCGCGATGGCGTCGTGTTCGGCAATCGCGAGCGTATCCTGCCGCGCCGGCCGCGCGATTACTACGCGGAGTTCACGGTACCCACGCCGGGCGCGCAAACGCGCGGCGCGCGTCGCATCATTGCAGGACGAGGCAACACCGGCGACATTCGCAACTCGGGCGAGTACTACTACAGCGACGACCACTACCGAAGCTTCAGACGCATCTTGCAATGAACGTTGTCCATCCCTTCCATCGCATCAAGCTGCAGAGCGTGCAGGCGGTCAAGAACTTCACGGCCAAGCAGCTCGGTGACGCGGCCGCGTCGCTCGGCGATCGCTTCGTGCATGTGTATTTCGCCACGCGCGAACCGGTGTCGGGCGGACGCTCCGCATTGAAGACCGAAGTGCTCCAGACCATCGGGCGCGCGCTCGATTTTCCCGGCCACTACGGCGCGAATCTCGATGCGCTATACGACGCGCTGCTCGACATGGGAGAGTCGGCCGGCGGCTTCGTGATCCTGCTCGATCGCATTCCGACCGGGCCGGGTTTCGATGCGGATGCGCGCGAGTCGCTGCTCGAAACTTTTCGCGATGCGGCTGATTCGCTCGCCGAAGGCGATCACGCGTTCCGCGTTTTTTATTCTTTCGCCTGAAGCGTTCGCCGAAAAGCCACGCCTGCATCCAGTGAGTCTGCGCCAGGTTTCGCTTCCGGCGTAGGGGTGCCGCTCACGTGCTCCTCACTCGCCGCTGCGACGCCAGACGGAGCCCAGCGCCTTCAATTTCATCCACGGCGAAAGTCGTTCGTCGGAAAGCGCATCGAGAAAGTCCGACAGGCCCTTGGACTTGCTCATCGTGTAGAAGGTGAGCGATGTCGTGATCGCGAAAGTGATCGTGAAGATCACCAGTTTGCGGCTCATCGGCGCGTCAGCCTCGGCCAGCAGGTTCATGCCGAGAAAGCCCGTCGTCACGGTGCCGATCAGGCCGAGGATCGTAACGACCGTCAGGCGCACGATGGTGTTGGCTTGACGGCGCAGGCTATCGGCGTCGAGATAGCTGTTCATGTCGGCGATGCGCTCCTTGACCTCGGCATACAGCGGATCCACGCCGAGATGCGTGGCACAAAGATGGAACAAGGCGCGTACCTGAGCCTGTTCGGAGACCTCGTGAAACCAATAGCGGTGCGTGAAGCGCAGGAAGCCCTCGAAGCTGCGGCGGATCGCCCGCTTGAAGCGGCGCACGCTCGCCGCGTCGCCCAGGTCCAGGTCCTTCAAGGCTTCGACCAGCCGGTCGGAAAACATCAGCAGCGCAGCCTTTTGAAAATGGGCGATCAAGAACAACAGGAAATGCTGATGTCGAAATTGCGACAGTACTCCGCGATCGCGGCACGCGTAGAACTCTGAGCGGGCGTCGCCGACCACGATCAGCGCGCGTCCGCTGCACAGATAACGGGTGTTCGGCGCGGCGCCGGCGTTGAGCCAGAAGCGGTCATAACAAAAGCGCTCTTCGAAATCGGCCAGATGGTGTTCGGCATAGGGGAGTGCGCCGGCCTCGACCAACGCGCCGCTGTCGCCGGCGCCGGTGACCAGCCCCAAGCGGATGAAATCGCTGCGCGTGAGCGCGCGCGGTTCGTCGAGCGCGAGATAGCCCATCAGCGGCATGCGGTAGTACTCGATCTGGCGGTAGCGCAATCCACCAGGCTCATCCGAATGGTCGTTGACCAGCGGCTGCAGCACGAAGGCCCAATGCGCTGCGATGCGTGGAGCCCGGTGCTCGCACACATGGGCGAGAAAGGACTGGCGTTCCTGCGAGTCGGAGCTTGCGAGCGTTCGTCCGTCGGCAGCCAGCCACTCGACACTGGCCGCGCTGTGCAAGGCCTGACCTTGCGAATCCCAGCCCGCCGGGTAGCCGCGACCGAAGCGATACAGTTGCTCCTGGGCCTGCGCGAGCGTCAGGTTGTCGGCACTGACTTCGACGTTGAGCAGCACCACATCGACATCGAAAAAAAAGTAGAGATCGACATGCACGACGTCGAGCGTGACTGGGACGTCGCCGGGCTGCGCAACGACACGCACGCGGGCAATGTCATGGCGGCGAAACATCCGCATCGGCGAGTCGGCGTCGCGCGAGCCTGTCGTGCCGCGCGAGCGTCCATCGCCATACAGAAACCGTTGCACATACGGCAGGAAGGTGACGAACTCGTGGTAGTGGCGTTCCTGAAAGCGCGCGCGGTCGCTGGTGTACTCGTCGTCGATCTCACGCCAAGGCGAAGCCGCGCCCAGATCGCGCAGCACTTGGCAATGCGTGCGCGGCTCGCCTCTGGCTCCGACCGTGGGACGCACCGGCATCAGCCTCAACGGCCAGAGCAGCACCTGGCGGAAGTGCCGGACGACTACACTGGCCGAATTTTCGAACTCATCGAGTCGGCCGGTTTCAGCAACATCGAGCGTCATAGGTCAAGTGTAGATGCGTAAGCCGCGCGTGGGATGAAAGGACGGCAGCCGCCCGCTTTCAGACATGCGATAGACGACAGGCCAGCGGGGAGCGCCGTGAGAGCGCGGTCAGCAAGCAGCGACCAACGCGCTGGGCGTCGCGCGCCCGCGCTTGGCTCTATGAGGTCTTGTGGCCGAACAATTGACCGAGCACATCGACTGCGCCGGCAAGTCCGCCTTCGTGGATGCCATTCGCGGGTAGTTGTCCTTGCGGCGTGAGTTTGTCGATCATCTGCGGCAGCAGACCCGAGAGATGCGAAGCCGCGTCGTCTTCGCTCATACCCGCGTGCTCGGCCAGGGTCCGCAGCGGCCCGTCGCCGAGCGCGGACTTGATCTGATCGGCCGACACGGGAAGATTGCTGCCGGTGCCGACCCACGAAGCAACTGCGTTGCCCAGCCCCGCGCTCTGGAATCGCTGCAGCAACCCGCCGAGCCCACCGAGCCCACCCGAACCTCCGAGGCCGCCCGGCTCGTTGCCATGGACCAGCATCCCTAGCACGGCTTGCACGAGCGCGGCCTTTGGATTGCCGCCTGCCTGCGGATTTCCGAACTGCTCCGCGAGCCCACCGATGGTGTCGAGTAGTCCCATGTCATTCTCCTTGAGGTTGCCCAGCCCGCTAGTTGAAGTCACGTTCATTCCGTATGCCAGCGCGCGGTCAGCATGGCAATCGCGACCGGCGCCGCAGTCTCGGTTCTGAGTATGCGCGGACCGAGTGACAGCGCTAGAAAGCCTGCCGCATCGGCCGCCTGCAATTCATCATCGGACAGCCCGCCCTCGGGTCCGGTCAACAACACGATGCGTCTGCCTTCGGGCGACGCTCGAAAGCTAGCAAGCGTCGCGCCGTCCGGCGCAAGCACGAGGCGAAGGGTCGCATCGGGCAGTGTCGCGAGCCAGTCGGTCAAGGGCACGACCGGCTCGACCGTCGCGATGCGATTGCGGCCGCATTGTTCCGACGCAGCGATGGCGAGCGATTGCCAATGTTTGCAGCGCGACGCGGCGCGCTCAGCTGTGAGCCGGGTCACGCTGCGCGACATAGAGAGCGGTGCGATCCCGGTTGCTCCGAGCTCGACCGATTTCTCGATGGTCCAGTCCATGCGGTCGCCCGACGACAAACCTTGCGCGACCGTGATCGGCCAAGGCAATTCGGCTTCGCGCGGATCGAAGCCCACCACTTGCGCTTCGGCCGCTGGCTCACGCGCATCCATCAATTGCGCCGCGTATTCGCCGCCGCGGCCGTTGAAGAGCGTCAGCATTTCGCCTTGACGCAGACGCAGCGCGCGCAACGCATGACGCGTGGCTTCATGCGACAGCACGCAAGGCTCGCCGATGGTCAATGGCGCATCGATGTAGAAGCGGGGGAGGCTCATGAGTGTGGAGTCGGGAAATCGCGAATGGGTCGTTGCTCGGTCTGATAAAATCACATGCTTCGTAAACCTCGCGCAGGTTCGGCCCGCCGGTTCGGCGCGCGGTTCGTCAGATTCGCGCGAATTCGATCCGGATCACGAAGCCGCGTCAAACGCGCGCTGCATGCGCATCGATCCGCGGCCGCTTCGGCAACCGCATCCGCTTTCGTGTCAATTCTCCCACCCTCGGCGCTTTCACGCGAACCATCCATGGATGCGAACAACGGCACTTCTTCCACTGCCTCTCCCGTCAAGATGGCCAACGCGATTCGCGCACTCGCGATGGACGCGGTGCAGAAGGCCGAGTCGGGACACCCCGGCATGCCGATGGGCATGGCCGATATCGCGGTCGCATTGTGGAAGCAGCACCTGCATCACAACCCGGCCAATCCTCTGTGGATGGACCGCGATCGCTTTCTGCTCTCGAACGGCCACGGCTCGATGCTGCAGTACGCGCTCCTGCATCTGACGGGCTACGACCTGCCGATGAAGGAGCTCGAGAATTTTCGGCAGCTCCATTCGAAGACGCCGGGTCATCCCGAACTGGGCATCACACCCGGGGTCGAGACCACTACCGGTCCGCTCGGACAGGGCTTTGCCAACGCGGTCGGCCTGGCCTTGGCCGAGCAGTTGCTCTCGACCGAATTCAATCGACCGAGCCACGCCATCATCGACCATCGCACCTACGTGTTCATGGGCGACGGCTGCATGATGGAAGGCGTCTCGCACGAAGCCGCGTCGCTCGCGGGCACGTGGAAGCTCGGCAAGCTGGTCGCGTTCTACGATCACAACGGCATCTCGATCGATGGTGAGGTCAAGGGCTGGTTCACCGACGATACTGCGCTGCGCTTCGAGGCTTACGGCTGGAACGTGCTCGGGGGCGCCGACGGCATCGACGGTCACGATGTCGAAGCGGTCAACGTCGCGATCAATCGCGCGCTCGATCAACCCAAGGGCGAAGAGAAGCCCACACTGATCATCTGCAAGACCATCATCGGCAAGGGCGCGCCGCATCGCGAGGGCACGGCCAAAGCGCACGGCGAAGCGCTCGGTGTCGATGAAGTCGCCGCCGCGCGAAAAGAAATCGGCTGGGCCGAGCCGCCGTTCGTGATCCCCAAAGAGATATACGCCGCGTGGGACGCGAAGGCCGAAGGGGCGAAGCGCGAGAAAGATTGGAACGCGCGTTTCGCAGCCTATCGCAAGGCGTATCCCGACGAGGCCGCGCAACTCTCGCGTCGCTATCACGGCGAGCGTCCCGCGACCTGGCCCGCGACGGTCGAGAAGCTGATCGCATCGACCACCGAAAAGAAAGAGGCCATCGCCACGCGCAAAGCCTCGCAGGCCGCGATCGCAGCCTATGTCGCGGAGCTACCCGAAATGCTCGGCGGCTCGGCCGACCTGACGGGCAGCAACCTCACCGACTGGAAGGGTATGAAGACGGTTCGCTTGGCCGCCGACGGTGGGCGCTACATCCACTACGGCGTGCGCGAGTTCGGCATGGCCGCGATCATGAACGGGATCGCGCTGCACGGCGGCTTGCTGCCGTTCGGCGGCACCTTCCTCACGTTCTCGGACTACTGTCGCAACGCGCTTCGCCTCGCCGCGTTGATGAAGTTGCGCAGCATCTTCGTGTTCACGCACGACTCGATCGGTCTGGGTGAAGACGGTCCTACCCATCAGCCGATCGAGCACGCGGCGTCGCTGCGATTGATTCCTCATCTCGATGTGTGGCGTCCGGCCGATACCACCGAGACCGCGGTTGCATGGGCCACTGCGATCGAGCGCAATGTCGAAGGCAATCGCGGACCGAGCGCGTTGTTGTTGAGCCGTCAGAACCTGCCGTATCTCGAGAAGAGCGACAAGCAGAACAAGGCCATCGCGCGCGGCGCGTATGTTTTGGTGGACGCGCCGATGCCGCAAGTCGTGTTGATCGCGACCGGTTCCGAAGTCGGACTCGCGGTCGATGCCGCGAAAGTCCTCGCCAAGCAGAAGATCGCAGCACGCGTCGTGTCGATGCCATCAACCACGGTTTTCGATCGTCAGGCCGTCGATTACAAAGCGTCGGTGCTGCCCGCCGGCATTCCGCGCGTGGCGATCGAAGCCGGCGTCACCGATGGCTGGTGGAAATACGTGAGAGCCGAGGGCGCAGTGATCGGCATCGATACCTTTGGCGAATCGGCCCCCGGCAAGATAGTTTTCGAGTTCTTTCACTTCACCGTCGACAACGTCGTCGCGACGGCGAAGCGCGTCGTGCAATCTCGCAGTAAATCTTCTTAACGAGAACAACAGATGACCATCAAAGTCGCCATCAACGGCTACGGCCGCATCGGCCGCAACATCCTTCGCGCGCATTACGAGAGCGGCAAGAAGCACGACATCGAGATCGTCGCGATCAACGACCTAGGCGATTCGAAGACCAACGCGCACCTGACGCAATACGACACGGCGCATGGAAAATTTCCGGGCACGGTGAAGGCGGATGGCGATGCCATCGTTGTCTCCATGGGTAGAGATGCGGGAAAAGGCGCGGGCAAGGAGAAGGGCGACCGCATCAAGGTTTTCGCCGAACGCGATCCAGCCAAGCTTCCTTGGGGCTCGCTCGGTGTGGACGTGGTGCTCGAATGCACAGGCTTGTTCACCACCAAAGAAAAAGCGTCGGCCCACATCAAGGGCGGCGCAAAGAAGGTCATCATCTCGGCGCCCGGCGGCAAGGATGTCGATGCGACCATCGTGCACGGCGTCAATCACGGCGTGCTCAAGGCGAGCGACACGGTGATCTCCAACGGCAGTTGCACCACCAACTGTCTCGCGCTGCTGGTCAAGCCGCTGCATGAAAAAATCGGTCTCGTGACCGGACTGATGACGACCGTGCATTCGTACACCAACGACCAGGTGTTGACCGATGTCTATCACGAAGATCTGCGCCGCGCGCGCAGCGCGACGATGTCGATGATCCCGACCAAGACCGGCGCGGCCGCGTCGATCGGCCTGGTCATGCCGGAGCTCAAAGGCAAGCTCGACGGCTTTTCGATTCGCGTGCCCACCATCAACGTGTCGATCGTCGATTTGTCGTTCATCGCCGCGCGCGACACCACCGTCGAAGAAGTCGACGCGATCATGAAGGCCGCGGCCGAAGGCGAATTGAAAGGCATCCTCGACTACAACACCGAGCCGTTGGTGTCGCACGACTTCAATCACAATCCCGCGTCGTCGATCTTCGATGCGACGCTGACCAAGGTCTCGGGTCGACTGGTGAAAGTCTCGTCGTGGTACGACAACGAGTGGGGATTTTCGAATCGCATGCTCGATGCGACCGTCGATTTGATGAATGCGAAGTGACTCACTTCCTCCGCATGTCCGACCTCGACCTCGCTGACAAGCGGGTCTTCATTCGCGCGGACCTCAATGTTCCGCTCGACGACTCCGGTACGATTTCCGATGACACGCGCATCCGCGCATCGGTCCCCGCGATCGACGCCGCTTTGAAGGCGGGCGCGGCGGTGATGGTCACGTCGCATCTCGGGCGCCCGACCGAAGGCGTGTTCAAGTCCGAGGATTCGTTGAAGCCGGTTGCGGCGCGCCTTGGCGCACTGATGAAGCGCGACGTGCCGCTGATCGCGAATTGGGTCGACGACACCTCGTGGCAATCGAGCTTGAAGCCCGGCCAGTTGGTGTTGCTCGAGAACTGTCGCATCAACAAGGGAGAGAAGAAGGACGACGACGCGCTTGCGAAGAAGATGGCGGCGCTGTGCGATGTCTACGTCAACGATGCTTTCGGCACCGCGCATCGCGCCGAAGCCACCACGCTCGGCATCGCGAAGTACGCGCCGGTCGCATGCGCAGGACCGCTGCTCGCCGCCGAACTCGACGCGCTTGGCACTGCGCTGCACGACCCTAAGCGTCCGCTGGTTGCGATCGTCGCGGGCTCGAAGGTGTCGACCAAGCTCGTGATTCTCGAAACGCTTGCCGACAAGGTCGATCAATTGATCGTCGGCGGCGGCATCGCCAACACGTTTCTCGCGGCGGCCGGCAAGCCGATCGGCAATTCGCTATCCGAGCCCGACCTGGTGGAAGACGCGAGGAAGATCATCGCGAAGATGAAAGCGCGCGGCGCGGCCGTGCCGTTGCCGACCGATGTCGTCGTCGGAAAAAAATTCGCGGCGGACACGCAGGCTCGAACCATCTCCGTCGATCAGGTAGAGAACGACGACATGATCTTCGATGTCGGACCCGAGACCAGCCAAGTGATTGCGGGCATCGTCGGCAAGGCCGGTACGATCGTGTGGAATGGACCGCTGGGCGTGTTCGAGTTCGATCAATTCGCAGGCGGCACCGAGCGGCTTGCAAAAGCGATCGCGGCCGGCCCGGGGTATTCGATCGCGGGCGGCGGCGACACGTTGGCGGCGATCTCGAAGTTCGGCATCGAGAAGGATGTCGATTACATTTCCACCGGCGGCGGCGCCTTTCTCGAATTTCTCGAAGGCAAGACCTTGCCCGCAGTTGCGATTCTCGAAGAGCGAGCGACAAAGAGTTGATGCCATGCCACGCGCAACCAAAATCGTAGCCACCATCGGTCCCGCGTCGACCGAGCCGGATGTCCTAGCGAAAATGATCGCGGCCGGCGTCGACGTCGTGCGTCTGAACTTCTCGCACGGGACTGCGGACGATCACATGCTGCGCGCCGATCGCGTACGCGCCGCGGCGCGCAACGCCGGCCGCGAGGTCGCGATCATGGGCGATCTGCAAGGGCCGAAAATCCGCATCGGCAAGTTCGAAGGCGGCAAGATCATGCTCGAGCCCGACGCGACGTTCGTTCTCGACGCGAGCTTCGAAGGCCTGGGCGACGTCAATCGCGTTGGCCTCGACTACAAGGAGTTGCCGCGCGATGTAAGGCCCCACGACGTGCTGCTGCTCAGCGACGGCTTGATCGAACTGATCGCCGATCGAGTCGAAGGCTCGCGCATCATCACGACCGTCAAGGTCGGCGGTGAACTGTCGAACAACAAGGGCATCAATCGCAAGGGCGGCGGACTCACGGCGCCGGCACTGACCTTGAAGGACATGGAGGATCTGAAGACCGCGATGCGGCTCGGGTGCGACTACATCGCGGTGTCGTTTCCGAAAAGCGCGACCGACATGGCGATGGCGCGGCTGCTTGCGAACGCCGCGGCCGACGAAGCGAAGATGCCGCATCCCTATCTGATCGCGAAGATCGAGCGCGCCGAAGCGATACCGGCGCTCCAGGAAATCCTGGACGCGTCCGACGGCATCATGGTTGCGCGCGGCGATCTCGCGGTCGAGGTCGGCAACGCGGCGGTGCCGGCGTTGCAAAAGCGCATGATCAAGATGGCGCGTGCATCGAACAAGCTTGCGATCACGGCGACGCAGATGATGGAGTCGATGGTCGTCAACGCGAGCCCGACGCGCGCCGAAGTGTCCGACGTAGCCAACGCGGTTCTCGACGGGACCGATGCGGTGATGCTTTCGGCCGAGACCGCGTCGGGGAGATATCCGGTCGCGGTCGTGCAGGCCGTGTCCGACATCGTGACGGCCGCCGATGAATCCGAGACGGTCGAACTCGACAGCGCGTTTCTGCACAAGACCTTCGCGCGCGTCGATCAATCGATCGCCTACGGCGCGCTGTTCACGGCCTATCACTTGCGCTGCAAGGCGATCGTCGCCCTGACCGACTCGGGCTCGACTGCGTTGTGGATGAGCCGGCACGACGTCGATGTGCCGATCCTAGCGTTGACGCCGCGCATGCCGACCTTGCGCAAGCTCGCGCTGTTTCGAAATGTGCGCGCGTTCGAGCTCGAAGAGAATTTCGATCGCGACGCGGCTTTGGGCGAAGCGGTGCAACTGCTGTTGCGCAAGGGCGTGGTCGTATCGGGCGACCTGATCGTGTTGACGATCGGCGAACCGATGGGTCAGGCGGGCGGCACCAACACGCTCAAGATCGTCAAGGTCGGCGAGTTGCTCACGAAGTCGGTGGAAGCCGGACCGTAGTGCGGACAAAGCGGCGGACAAAGCGGCCGACAAAGCGGCGAGACAAAGCGGCGGGACGATGAGCACGGCACGCGCGGACCCGGCTTCACGCTTTGCACTCTGGGACTTGGGGTTTCGCCCCTTCTATCTCGTCGCAAGCATTTTCGCGGCGCTATCGATTCCTCTCTGGATCGGGCAATACGCGGGCTATCCGCCTGACGCCTGGTCGCGCTCGATGTTCGGCCACGCGCACGAGATGCTGTTCGGTTATGCGCTTGCGGTCATCTCCGGATTTCTCTTCACCGCCGTTCGCGCATGGACCGGCCAGGCGACACCGACCGGCGTAACGCTCGCGGCGTTCGTGTTGCTGTGGATCGCCGGTCGCGTGTTGGCGATCACGACCTTTGAAATGGCTGCGGCGCTGGTGAACGCTGCATTTCCAATTGCGGTGGCGGTCGGCATCGGCATCCCGCTGGCACGCAGCCGTAATCGCCGCAATTACTTTTTCGTGCTGCTGCTGTTTCTTATGAGCGTGGCCGCACTGGCGTACCACCTGTCGTTGCTCGGTGCACTCGACGCTCCCCCACTGGCCAGTTTGCGGGTCGGCCTCGACCTCGTCCTGGTCATCATCGCCGTGGTCGGGGGCCGGGTCATTCCGATGTTCACCAGCAATGGCGTTCCGGGTACTCGAGCGACTCGCAATGCGGCGGTAGAAAGACTCGCGTTGGGTGGCGTTCTGGTTTTGCTCGGCGCCGACGCGGTGCAGGCGTCGTCAAGCATGATTGCGGTACTGGCGCTTGCCATTGCCCTTGTTCACGCAGTGCGCCTCTATCTGTGGCAGCCGTGGCGAACGTCTGGAACACCGCTGGTGTGGATCCTTCACGCGTCGTACGGATGGATCGTGGTCTACCTCGTGCTGCGATCGTTCGCAGCATCCGGAATCGTCGCCGAGTCGCTTGCGATTCATGCATTCACGATCGGAGCGATCGGCGGTATGACGATGGGCATGATGACGCGTACTGCACGCGGTCACACCGGACGCTCGTTGACGGCCGATGGCTTCGAGGCAGCCTGCTTCGTTCTGATCCAACTCGCGGCGTTGAGCCGCGTTCTGGGCGGTATGGTGTTCGCCGACGCCTATCTGGCGACCGTCATCGGCTCGGGCATCTGCTGGTCGTTGGCGTTTGCGATTTTCTCGGTACGCTATTGGCCCGTGCTGTCTCGTTCGCGTCTCGACGGCAAGCCGGGATAGTCGTATTCCAGCGCTTTGCCAAAGAGTCGCCAGCGCAGTAGCATATTGGTGTGTAAACACCAATATGGGATCTCGTATGAGCCGCTTGACCATCACTCTGTCGGAAGCGCGTTACCGGGCACTCAAGGAAGCGGCTGCACAGCGCGCAAAGACGCTCGGCCAACTGATCGATGAAAGCTTGGACTTTTATGGCATCAAGTCGCGCGAGGACGCGCAGATCCTCGTGCGGCGCGCGCGCACGCGCAGCAAGCTCAGCGACAGCCAGGCGATCGCTGCCGCGCAGGACCAGGTGTCGCAGCTTCGAAAGGCACGACGCAAGCCGTGACGTACCGGCCCGTCATCGTCGATACCAACATCGTGGTCGCGGGGCTGCTCACGAAGGACAATGCTTCGCCCGTGACCCGCATTCTCGATGGCGTGCTGCGCGCGGCCTTTCCCTTCGCGATCTCCGAAGCACTATTGGCCGAATACCGCGCGGTGCTGGTCAGGCCGGGTCTGCGAAAGCTGCATGGGCTGACGGTGGCCGAGATCGAGGTCATCCTCACCGAGTTGGTCCGGCACGCGATTGTGCTGACCCCTGTTCAGGCTCGCCCGGCGCCCGATCCGGGAGACCAATTATTGTGGAACCTGCTCGCGACGCGGGTCGACTTGTTGCTTGTAACTGGGGACAAGTTGCTGTTGAAAGACGCGGCCACGCGAGGCAGGGTGATTTCGGCGGAGAATTTTTTCGCGAGCTAGTAGGTCAAACGTTGCGCACTGCAAGGAGTTGCCATGGCTATACATCACGCATCGTCAGGCGAGTTGATCGATATTCGTCCCTTGAAAAACGAATTGAAGGGCGCGATTACCAAGACACTCTACAAATCGAATCGCCTCGAAGTGTTTCGAACGATCTTGTTGGCGGGAAAGGAAATGCCTACGCATCGCGTGGTTGGCGAAATCACCGTCCAGTGCCTCGAAGGTCATGTCGAATTCAGCTTCGCAAAAACGACTCGGTCGATGCGGGAAGGCGATCTCATCTGCCTGGCCGGCGGCGTGGATCACGCGTTGAAAGCGGTCGAGGACTCATCGGTTCTCGTCACCATCCTGTTGCATGGCGCGTAGTTGCTCTCGGGTTCGCATTGCGAGTTCCAGGTGAATCGGCCCCTGATCTGCACGATCGGGCATTCGAATCGGCCGATAGAAACCTTTGTCGATCTGCTGTTGAGCAATGAGATCGTGCATGTCTTCGACGTGCGGACGGTGCCGCGCTCACGCCACAATCCGCAGTTCAATCGCGACGAACTTCCAACGTCGCTGGCCGCATTTGAAATCGCGTACACGCATCTTCCCGGCCTCGGCGGCTTGCGTCACGCGCGCGCCGATTCGCCCAACACCGGTTGGCACAACCTTTCGTTTCGCGGCTATGCGGATTACATGCAGACCCCGGAGTTCGCCGAGAACGTGCAAGCGGTCGCCGAATTTGCGAGCAGCGAGCGTTGCGTATTGATGTGCGCCGAAGCCGTGCCGTGGCGTTGTCATCGGTCGATGATCGGCGACGCGCTGCTGGTTCGAGGTGTGCAGGTCGAGGACATCATCGGACCGAAGGATCGCAAGCCGCATGTTCTGACTGCGTTCGCACAAGTCGATGGAACGCGCATCACGTATCCGCCCCCGGCCGAATTGTTTTGAGTGCGACCGCTGGTCATCTGCCGCTGCAAGACGAATGACGCTTCGAGAGCCTGCGCTTCTGTTGGTCTCGGCTTCTTAATGTTCTGTGCGATGTCGTACATACGACATCGGGCGATCGAAACAGCTTGAACGATCGCCCGTCGCCGATGTCTAGCCGGCTATGAATCGGACCGGTGCCGCTCACCCGGGTTGCCGGGTAAACATGTGCTGGTTTCGCCGAGATGGGTCGAGCGTATCGAGTGGTCCGAACGTCACGTGTTCGTGTCGGTGACTCGCGAAGCCATCGAGACGAGTCGGCAATACGATCCCGAAGCCGAGGGATTGCATGAGCGAAGAAAAGACCAAGCGCGATCTCGAAGGCCTGCGCGCGGAAGTCGCCTTCGAACGTACCATCGTCACGAAACAATCAACAGCGTCTCCGTGAGGCAAACCGTCATGGCAGCAAAATTCAAGGTCGGCGATCACGTAGCCTGGAACTCGGAAGCCGGGCATGTCAGCGGCAAGATCATCGAGGTGCACACGGCGAACACCGACTACAAACGCTATACGCATCACGCGAGCGTCGACGAGCCGCAATATGAAATCAAGAGCGACAAGAGCGACCACATCGCCATGCACAAAGGCGCGGCGCTGAAGAAAGTTCGCGATTGAGACAGCGCGTCGCTTTGACTGTCGAGGAGTGTTCATGAGTGCCGGACTCAAAGCCGGCAACGTCAAGCTCAAGCGCGCCTACGCCGTCGTATTGAGACCCCTGCTTTTGGGAAGACCAACAACGGTGCGAAAGTCGACGCGAGGGACGCGCTCCAGGTCCTTCCGCAAGATGTCAAGTATGAAGAACTCGCTTCGTGATTACGTGATGGGCATTGGATACGGTTGAGCGAACACATGGCCTCATATCTCACCCTCGAGGGCCTGCTGTCGGCCGTGCGCGATTGCCGTGCGTGCGAGAAGCACTTGCCGCTCGGCCCGCGCCCCGTGCTGCGCGCGCGCGAAACGGCTCGCATTCTGATCGTGAGTCAGGCGCCCGGCGCGCGTGTGCATGCGTCGGGGATTCCGTGGGGCGACCCTAGCGGCGTGCGGCTGCGAGCGTCGATGGGTGTGGATGCCGACGCGTTCTACGACGATTCGCAAATCTCGATCATTCCGATGGGCTATTGCTACCCGGGTCGCGGAAACGGCGGCGATCTTCCACCGCGCCGCGAATGCGCGAGCTTGTGGCTCGATCGCTTGCTGGCTAAGCTGCCGCATATTGAAATGACCCTGCTGATCGGCCTCTATGCGCAGCGTCACTTTCTGGGCAATCGACGCAAGGCGTCGTTGACGGAAACGGTCAAGGCGTGGCGGGAGTTCGCGCCGGAATATCTCCCGCTGCCCCATCCCTCGGCGCGCAACACGCCGTGGTTTCAGCGCAATCCGTGGTTCGAAGGCGAGTTGCTGCCCGGGCTGTGCGAACGCATCGCGGGTCTGCAAAATCCTGCACGGCCGGCATCGCTCGCGCGACCGAATATCCGTATTGCGTCGGCTGGCTTATGATGAAGATGAATACGCAAAGACCAGTGTTTTTCAACCCAACGCAGATTCAAATGCCGGTGGGGGCATTGACGTCCATTACCCATCGGATTACTGGAATTCTCCTCGCGATTGGCATTCCATTTGGGATCTATTTGCTCGATTTATCGCTGCAAGGCCCGCAGTCCTATATGTGGGTTATCGATCTATTCGATCATTGGTATTCAAAAGGTATTGCGATCGTGTTTATCTGGGCGCTTGCACATCATTTATTGGCGGGCGTTCGGCATTTGTTGAGCGATATCGATATCGGCTCGCTGCTGCCGGCAGGAAGGCGCAGCGCCTGGATCGTGAATATCGCCGGAGTCGTCGTGGCGTTGCTCGCCGCAGGGGTATTGCTATGAGAAAGGCTGTCACTGGATTGCGCGCGTGGCTGGTTCAACGCGTGACCGCAGTGTTCATGCTGCTCTTCATCGTAGTTCTGCTCTTGCATTTCCTGTTCGACCGGCCGGGTTCTTATGCGGCGTGGCACGACTGGATGCTGAGCCCGGTGATGGGCATCGCAGCGGTGGTCTTCTTTGCCGCCTTGATTGCGCATGCCTGGGTCGGACTGCGAGACGTAATCATGGATTACGTGCACCCGGTCGCCACCCGCGTTCTCGTGCTTGCGTTGTTGGGCTTCAGTCTGGCGGGAGTTGGCGCGTGGGTGATTCGAATCCTGTTGCTTGGTCGCAGGTGATTCAGAAAGAAAATTGACATGAAATTCTCGATCTTTCGTTTCGATCCGGACAAGGATCAAAAGCCATATATGCAAGATTACGAGATCGAGCCGGAGTCCACCGATCGAATGCTGCTGGATGTGATTCTGCGAATCAAGAGGCAGGACGATTCGCTCACGATTCGCAAATCATGCCGTGAGGGCGTGTGCGGTTCGGACGCGATCAATATCAATGGCCGCAACGGATTGGCGTGTGTCACGCCGGTCAAGGATCTCAAGCAGCCGGTGGTTCTGCGTCCATTGCCGAGCTTTCCGGTCATTCGCGATCTGGTCGTCGATATGACTCAGTTCTTCAAGCAATATCACTCGATCAAGCCCTATGTCGTCGACGACGAGCCGATGCCCGAAAAGGAGCGGCTGCAGTCGCCGGAAGACCGCGAGAAGCTCGATGGCCTTTACGAATGCATCCTGTGTGCGTGTTGCTCCAGCCAATGCCCGTCGTACTGGTGGAACCCGGACAAATTCGTCGGACCTGCCGGTCTGTTGCAGGCCTATCGTTTCATCATCGACAGTCGCGATCGCGACACGCAGGCGCGCCTGGACGACTTGAACGATGTCTATCGCCTGTTTCGCTGCCGCACGATCATGAATTGCACCGAGGTCTGTCCAAAGGGATTAGTGCCGTCGCGCGCGATCGAGAAGATCCGATTGAAGCTGGTCAAGGATGGACTGTGATGAATGATTCGCAAGACCGCACGGAGGTTCCTCCGGCTCGCAAGCCCGAAGATGTGGAGTCCGCCCTCGATGAAGCGCTCGATGAGTCGTTTCCTGCGAGCGACCCGCCGGCGATCCTGATCGCCTGACCGCGGGTGCTCGCGGCCTACCGCAGCTCGTTTCGCGACGTCATCGCCTTGCGCATCGACCCCCATGACCTTCGTAGTGACCGAGAGCTGCATCAAGTGCAAATACACGCATTGCGTTGAGGTGTGTCCAACCGATGCGTTTCGCGATGGAGCCAATTTTCTGGCGATCGATCCGGATGATTGCATCGACTGCCACCTGTGCGTTCCCGAATGCCCAGTGAAAGCGATATTCGCGGACGAGGACGTTCCGAAAGAGTTGGTGCATTTCATCGCGCTCAATGCGGAGCTGGCGAAAATCTGGAAGCCGATCTACTTCATGAGAGAGGTTGCGCCCGATGCGGATGAATGGGGCAAGGTGAAAGATAAGCTGGGCATGCTCGATCGCAGACGGTGGCAGCCGTGAAACCGGTCGTGCTGACTGGCGACCGCACCACCAGCCCGCTGCACCTCGGTCACTACGTGGGGTCGCTGCAGGCTCGCGGCCACGACCTTTGCAGACGTCAAGCGTGCCCTTGGTCTCGTCTATTTCACGTGAGTGACGCAAAATCGCGATAATCGCATTGAATGGCAAGGGCGTCGCAGGAGAAAATCATGACGGTCGCAGCACAACCCTTGAGCGAAGACGATGGCCCACTTTCTCCGTGGTGGATACGCAGCATCCTGATCGTGATGGTGGGCGGCTTCACGGGAATCATCGCGATCACGACGCTGGCCTATCGCAACGCGCCGCCGATTCCTGCGCACATCGTGGGCCCGCAAGGCACCGCCCTATTCACCGGTGAAGACATCGGCGACGGGCAGGCGGTGTTTCTCAAGTACGGTCTGATGGCCAATGGCAGCATCTGGGGCCACGGCTCCTATCTCGGTCCTGACTATGCGGCCCAGACGCTGCATCGGATCGGTGTGGTGACGGCCGACGCCATCGCGAAGGAACAACATCGGCAGCCGGTGGCCGCGTTGACGCGTTCGCAGCAGGCCGCGGTGCGCGCCGAGGCGATCGTGGAGATCAAGACCAATCGTTACGACTCCGCGAGCGACACGCTGCGTCTGACTGCCGCGCAGGCGGAAGCGTGGCGGCAGGAGATCGCCCACTGGACCGCATATTTCAAACATCCGACGCGTAACGGCGGCCTGAAGGCCGACCTCATCACCGATCCGACCGAACTGCGGCAGTTCACCTCTTTCGTGATGTGGGCGGCCTGGGTGTCTGGCGCCGCGCGTCCGGGCGAGGACCACTCGTACACCAACAATTTTCCGTACGACCCCAGCGTCGGCAATCTGCCCACGCCCAACGCGTTGCTGTGGAGCGCGCTCAGCCTGATGGTGCTGCTCGCCGGCATTGCCGCGGTGTTGCTGGTGTTCGGGAAATTCGATTACCTCGGCTGGATCACGCGCGGCCATCACGTGCACCCACAGATGTTGCCGGGGCGATCGAGCCGAGGTCAGAACGCGCTCGTGAAATTCTTCGTGGTCGTCGCGTTGTTGTTGCTCGCGCAGACGCTGATCGGCAGTGCCGTCGATCATTACCGCGCCGACCCGGGCAGCTTCTACGGCTTCGATCTGTCGCAGATCTTTC
Organism: Burkholderiales bacterium; assembly: GCA_038240015.1. Taxonomy (GTDB): domain Bacteria; phylum Pseudomonadota; class Gammaproteobacteria; order Burkholderiales; family Burkholderiaceae_D; genus CAHJXF01. The sequence goes on along the minus strand of JBBSEF010000002.1, from coordinate 12,340 downwards.
CGAGCAATCTGCTACGCATCTGGCATTTGCAATTGGCGATCTTCTGGATCGCGACCGCTTATGTCGCCGCAGCGCTGTTCCTCGGGCGTTCGCTTTCCACCGAAGAGCCACGCTGGCTCGCGGGCTGGACGCACGTGTTGTTCGCCGCGTTCGCGGTCGTGATCTTCGGCAGTCTCTTGGGTGAGTGGCTGGGCGTCTCGCAACTGCTCGGCAAGCTGTGGTTCTGGCTCGGTAATCAAGGGTGGGAATACCTCGAGCTCGGTCGCGTGTGGCAATACCTTCTGGTCGCGGGTTTGTTCGTGTGGTTTGCCTTGCTGTGGAAATTGGTGAGACCGCGCACGTTGGTCGAACCAGCGTCGAGGCCTATCGTTCAGATGTTCCTGGTGGCCGCGCTGGCGATCCCGGTCTTCTATATCCCGGCATTGCTTTATGGCGCGCGGACCAACTACACGGTGGTCGATACGTGGCGCTTCTGGATCATTCACCTGTGGGTCGAAGGCTTCTTCGAGTTCTTCGCAACCACCATCGTGGCGTTGACGTTCTATCAACTCGGATTGACTCGGCGCAACGTCGCGCTGCGCGTGATCTACCTCGACGCCATCCTGTACTTCGTCGGCGGCCTGATCGGCACCGGCCATCACTGGTATTTCACCGGGCAGGGCAACTTCAACATGGCGATGTCGGCGATGTTCTCGGTGCTCGAGGTGGTGCCTCTGACGTTGCTGACTTTGGACGCGTGGGATTTCGTGAAGACCACTCGCGGCCAATGCGATGTGTGCGGCAAGGCGATGGTGATCCCGCACAAGTGGGCCTTCTATTTCCTGATGGCGGTGGGCTTCTGGAATTTCGTGGGCGCGGGTATCTTCGGGTTCCTGATCAATCTGCCGATCATCAGCTATTACGAGGTCGGCACGCTGCTCACGCCGAATCATGGGCACGCGGCGCTGATGGGCGTGTTCGGCATGCTGGCGATCGCGCTGATGGTGTTCGTGTTGCGCCAGACCAGCGACGATGTGCGTTGGGCCGGCATCGAGAAATACGTCAGGGTCGCGTTCTTCGGCACCAACGTCGGGCTCGCGCTGATGGTGACGATGAGCCTGTTTCCCGGCGGCGTGCTGCAGGTGTGGGACGTGGTCCAGCACGGGTACTGGCACGCGCGCAGCCTCGACTACATCGGAAGCGATCGATCGCATCTGATCGAATGGTTGCGCCTGCCCGGTGACCTCGTGTTCATCCTGTTCGGTGCGGTGCCGCTGGTGATCGCATCGATCAAGGGCTATCTCGGTGTGCGCTCCGTAGCAGGGGACGCAAATCTGATTGGTGGCGGAGCCGGCTAAGTGCGATAGAGCACAGACGCGCACTCGACGCCAAGCGCACAATGCTCGCATGAATATCATCATGCACGGAAGCCGCCGTCGTTCCATCGCGATCGGCGCCGGGATTGCCATTGCGCTGTTGCTGTCGCTCGTGGCATGCCGGAAGGGCGAGTCGGCTGATGCCCCGGCTTCGCGCTCGCCCGCGACGGCTGCGCCCGCGACGGCTCCAGCCGATCCCTACGACGTGACCAAGATGGATTTCAAGACACCGCCCGCGGTGCTCTCGAACGAGCGACACACCGGTCCATTCGCGTCGGGCAGCGCGCTGAACATGGACGCTGCGGTGAAGCCGCTCGACCCGGCGCCGGTCAAGGAGATCCGTCTCGACACCACGCACAAGATCATCGAGATCGCGCCCGGCGTGAAATTCAGCGCGTGGACTTTCGGTGATCAGGTGCCCGGCCCGGCGGTGCGCGCCCGCGTAGGCGACCGCATCAAGTTCACGATGACCAACCGCTCCGACGAGCCCGTGCCCGGCGTGCGCATGACCGCCGAGCCGATGATGCATTCGATGGACTTTCATGCGGCAATGGTGTCGCCCCAGGACAAGTACCGCTCGGTCGCGCCCGGCCAGACCATCTCGTTCGAGTTCACGCTCAACTATCCGGGCGTGTTCATGTATCACTGCGGCACACCGATGGTGCTCGAGCACATTGCCTCGGGCATGTACGGGATGGTGATCGTCGAGCCGCGCGGCGGTTACCCGACCAAGGTGGACCGCGAGTACGCCGTCATCCAGAGCGAGTTCTACACCAAGCTCGACCCGCAGAAGCGCAAGGTCGACGGCCAGCCGCTCTATGTACTCGACGGCGATCGGGTGCGTTCCAAGGCGCCCACCTACACGGTGTTCAACGGTCGTTACAACGGCATGGTCGACCATCCGTTGCCGGCCAAGCCCGGAGAGCGTGTGCGCCTGTTCGTGATGAACGTGGGGCCGTCCAACACCTCGAGCTTCCATGTCGTCGGCACGATCTTCGACCGCGTGTGGATCGACGGCAACCCGGGCAATCAGTTCCGCGGCATGCAGACGGTGTTGCTCGGATCTTCCAGCGGCGCGATCGTCGAATTCATGATCCCCGAAGCCGGCAGCTACGTGATGGTGGACCACCACTTCGCCAACGCATCGCAGGGAGCGATCGGTCTCATCGCCGCGGGCGGACCGGCGGGCAGCGACCCCGAACACCACAACATCCCGGCCACAGCGGCGCCCAGCGATCCGGCCGCGCTGAAAGGCAAGCTCGCCTTCGAATCGAAGTGCCTTGCCTGTCACTCGATCGCGGGCGGGGACAAGCTCGGACCCGATCTATTCAACGTGAGCAAGCGCCATGACGACGCCTGGCTCGTGCGCTGGCTCAAGGCGCCCGAACAGATGCTGCAGAACGACCCGATGGCCAAGGCGTTGCTCGACAAGTGGAAGATTCCCATGCCCAACCAAGGGCTGAGCGATGACGAGATCAAGCAGTACATCGCCTACTTCAAATGGGCCGACAAGAATCTGCAGCCGCGCGGCAAGGAACAGCCGCAGCCGTCGGCGCCCGGCACGTCGCTGCCGCCGTCGCAGACGAAGTCGGCCACGCCCATGCTCGATGCCGCCCCTGGTAAGAAGCCCTGATGGCTGGTCGCGACTTCATCGGCTGTCGGCGTTCGGTCACCGCGCTAGGAGCCGCGCTTGTGTGGCTGACACCTGTGGCGTCCCATGCCTGCGGTGCCTGTGCCGAAGACAAGATCGCTGCGACCTACGACCACGCGATCGTTACGCGCGCTGCCGCCAAGGGTGACGTGATGGTGTACTGCGAAGTGGTCGGACCCTTCGACCAGCATCGCCTGACGCAAGCCGTGCGCCGCGTGCGCGGCGTCAGAGCCGACAGCGTGCGCACCTCGGCGCAGCCGGCAGCACTCTCGTTCGCGGTCGATCCATCGAGGCAATCGCCGCAGGCCGCGATCGAAGCGACGCAGCGTGGATTGCCGGCGGGTACTCGATTGACGATCGTTGGTTCGGTTAAATCGTCCGTTTGACTTCGTTCATCGCCGCACGCGCTCGTTTGCTACCTGCGATTCGTTCCTGATTTCTTGAATAACTTCTCCGGACGTGCATCCTTGCCGCGGTGCCATTCCGACAAGGTTCGTACCGCGACCGAGTAGCGAATGTAGCGATGCCAGATGAAGGCGAGGTCGAACAGGAGTATGCCCAGCCACCAAAGGTAGAAGAATGCGAGGGCCGCAAGCACCACCGGCCACACCGACGTATCCGAGAGCGACGCTTTCGAGTCGGCGGCTTCGATCATGCGGCCGACCACCATCACCGACACGACCAAAGCGCCGACGCCCATCAGCAAGTGCCGCGCGAAGCGAGCGCGCTTGCGCACGATCCATCCGGTCGAGGCCACCAGCGCGGTGGCCAGCAGCACAGCCGCGATGCCCTCCCGGTCCTCGGATACACCGAAGACTGCGGCGAGGCCCAGGAAATTCTTGCCAAGAAAATCGGCCACTTCTTGCGGCAGCCACAACCAACTCGGCAACGCAGCGACCAGAAAGGCGAGTAGCGCAACCCCATGCCAGCGCCAGCCGGACTTGGACTTGACCAGCCGCGGCAATCGCGCCGCGACCGTGACCCCGAGCAGCAGAAAACCGAGCAACCCCACTTGCAAGCTAAATGCCTTCAAACCCTCGACGCCGTGCAGGGCATGGGTTTCGGTGATGAAGACCGTGACCGACTTGAACAGCAGGAACACGGCGACAAAGTGCAGCATCGCAGACAACAGGTAGGGAACGACCGTGCTGACGATGTCGACAGTTCGGTGGCTCCGCGGCCGGGCCACTGCGTGCGGCGCAGGTTGATCGGGCCGACGCATCACCACGTCGTCGATGAAATGACGGAACACATCGGCATCGGCCCAGTAGTCGGTGTGTGCTTTCCCGGGGAACCAGTAGCGAGAAAAGCCGATGTTGTCTTTCTGGTCATCGAACTCGAATGCGGCGCATTCGTGCTTGGCGAGGAACTCCAGCGCGGTCTCCAGCCTGAAGCCGATCGGGTCGCCGTAGTCGTAGTAGTTGCGCCATGGGATGGCACGCGCGAGCCGCAGTCGCTCGTGCCCGTCCTTGCCGAACACGACGGCACTGTCCTGGGCGCGCATCGAATGCAGGTCGAGGCCGTCCCACATCTTTTCCCACAACACCAGGTGCTTGTCGATCGGTGAGCCGAACGTCATGAAGCCGCGCACCCGCGTGATCCAGTCGGTGGAAATGATCGCGTCGTTGTTGTCCCGGATGATGTGGCCCGACAGCGCTTGCAGCAGACCGAGGAAGCTGACGACAGTGCCCTCGCTGTGCGCAATCAGGTAGATCTCGGGCGCCTCGCCCCCGCATTCCGCGATGATCTGCGCCATCGTGCTGTGAAAGCGCGTGACGATCATCTGACGGTAGTAGCCGAACTCGGCGACAAGCTGCACGTCGCCGATGTGGTCGCGCAAGAGCGGAGCGAGGTCGAACTTGAAGATCCCCATCTTTTCGGTCACCGCGAGCAGTTTCTCCATCACGGCAACCGTCTCGATGATCTCGTCGATCACGTCCGCGCAGAGTTGGAAGTCGGCCGGCTCGAGCTGCGGGTCCTTGACGACCTTGCGTACATAAGCGGCATGCGCGCGGCTGACGACCGATGCACCCCAGGCCTTGGTTTCCTCGAGCGTGTCGCCTTGCTTGACGACCTGACGCGGTATGTCGGCCCAGAACACTTCGGCGAAACCGATTCGTTCGAGAGGGCTTGCCGCCGGTGCATCGAGACGGCTCAAATGCACTTCACCGGTCTTGCCGATGTTGAAGTAGCCGAGCGGCATCACGGGCAACGGCGTGTCTTCGCGTTCACCGAATCGTTGCGCCACCGAGCGGATCGTGCTGCTGCGCTGCTGGCTGCCGATGCCGTGGATCGCAATGACGATCTTGTCGATGGCCGGGAGCGTCGATCCGGTATTCGTTGCGACGGCCGACTCGATGCCTGATACCGATTCGGTGCCTGGTTGCTCGAACATGGCGCTGTCCCTTGCGTGGCTCACTCTCGCATTATCGTGAGTTAGCAGCCGCGCGGCGACAATAGTCGCTCACGGCACGCGGTCGGAACGTACGCAGATGCGGGGCGCAGTCGACATCGCCATGCACCCGCGAACGTCACGTCGGGCGGCAGCGTCCTATGACACTGCCCTGAAGGTAGTGCGCATCGGCACGACACGTCAGCTCGAGGTTGCTCGCACAGTCGAACACCATCACGAAGTCCGAACCGCCGAACTGGAAGTACCCCATCTCCTCGCCTTTGTGTAGCGTTTTCCCGACGGCCGCCGTGATCACGACGGAAGACACTTGCGCCATGCCGACCGGCAAACAGGCGACCAGGCCGATCGGGGACTCGATAACCACCAGGCCACGGGTCTGAACGAACTGGTAGCCGGTGCCTTCGACGGCGCGCAATATATTCTGGCGCTTGCCGTCCACCATGTCGGATATCGCGATGACATCGAGCGACGCCTGGCCCTGAGTGATGCGGGCTTCGACCACCGTGCCTTGCACGGGCGCATGCCAGCGGTGGTAGTCGTAGGTTCTCAGTGCGCTGTGCGTAAAGGTCCCGCCGCAAAAGCGGTTCGCGTAGGCGCTGCCTTCGAGCAGTTGGTGAATCGACCATCGCATGCCCTTGACATCGAGCGATGCGTGCTCGACGCGGATGCTCGAGTCCTCGCCGATGCGCCATGCGCCGATGAAGTTCGCGTCCGCAGGAGACACCACGACGCTGTCGTCGCCGATGGACGCGATCGGCCGCATTCCCGGTCTGACATGGCGTGCGAAAAACTGGTTGAACGTCAGATAGCCGCTTGGCGGCGGCATGTATTCGTCCCACAGGAAAGCAGGATTGCTTCGAAACGATTCGATGTGGATTGCGGAGCCGGTCGTGTCGAGATAGCTGCCCCACGCCATCGCGTAGCGCTTGATCCATTGCGAAAGAGGAGTCAGTGCGGCGCCGCCCGCGCCCGGTTCGATCGGGGATTGGAGCTCCCTGAGCGGCGCCTGGTCCAACAGGAAATAGAACTCCACGAGCTTGTCGTGCACGAGGCGCGAATCTCCCGACTCGCGAGGCGCCCAGCGCACCATCGCGTCGATGTAATGCAGATAGTCGTCGAGCGTGCGAACACGCGCCATGCTCGGCACTTCCCTGGACGCCACGAGGACCAGCGCCTGCCGAAATTTTTTGGCCCACCCGTGATGCTCGATCAATGCGGCAAGCTCTTCGACAATCGGTTCCATCAGCGACCTCGTTCGACGCGATCGAAGACCGGCCGGGCCACGCGCACTACGCGCAAGAGCCGTCCACGATCAGATAGTCGATCGGCTTGAACGACCCGTTATTCGACTGCTCCGCCGAACACGCGGTCAGCGCGCAGATCAGATCCATTTCGGCGCGCAGTTCGATGAAGTCTCCGGCCCGGGATGTAGGCGGTTCGACGCGGACCGTTCCGTTCGGGTCGACCGCGACATTCATGAAAACGTTGAACGTCGTGGAGATCTGTTCAGGCTTGATACCGAAGGGCGCGAACGACGCGCAGAGATTCTCGAAGCAGCTGGGATGATGCCCCTCGTGTCGATGGAGAATCTCGAACATCTCCTGACTGCAGGGCGTGAGAAGAAAGTCGTGTCGGCCCACCGTGTCGGCGACGATGGTGAACATCGGTCGGCTATCGTTCGAGTACAAGACGTCGCCGGTCGTCAGAAAGATCTTGCCCGCGTAGTCGATGCTGCGGCCCGATGAAAGGCTGCAGGAGGATTCGCCATCTTTGAACGCGAACAGATCGGCGACCTGTTCGCCGTACGGATCACATACGCGCAGAATTTCGCGATGCCTGAGGTGGAATGCGGCGCCGCTCTGCGGAGCGATCCGCACCGCCGCTTCAGTGCGGTCACGCATCACCGGTCGCACTCGCCGAACGAAACGGACATCGCCATTCCGCGCCAACCGCCTGGCCCGAGTATTGACGGGCCTCTGACGATTCTCCAAAGCGCGCTAGTACGGGATTGATCGACCCTTGCAACGCCGTGTCCCGTTTGCGAATCGCGGTCTGCATCAGGGCGTATTTTCCGTTGGCCCGGAGCACTTCGAACTGATCGTGGAAATTGAATACAAGACACGGCATCGGCGCGCGCCGTGCGATGCGCGATGAGACGGGGCTGAGACCGACGACGAAGAAGGCTCTGCCGGCGACGCTGAACGAGAAGTCGGCACGCGATGGATCGGAGCTGACTGCGGTATCCCACCCGAACTCCTTGCGGTCGTGCTCATGCAAGGCCTGCAGGTGTTGCCACATCCGTTCGACGAACTCGTCCTCGGTGGCAACGGATTCATCGAACATGGCGAGGAAGGTCACGGCTTCCGATCCGGGCGCGGGAAATTCCCGCGAAAAAGCCGCGAGGTCCGCGCACAGGTCCTCGATGCTGTCTGCGCCGCCAAGATTTTGATAGAGCCCGAAACGCACTCGATCCTTGTTAAAGGCGGATCGCGCTCCCAGACAGGGAAAGCGGGGTCCCTGGACATACGTCGCCATTTTTTGCGCCCATTGATCGCGCGCTCTGCGAATGATCTTTTGGGGTGTAGTGACTGACAGGTTCATTTGAAGCGACAGCGGGGCCGCGGTCGTTGGTGGACGAGTCCTGAAACTACGGGAACAGCAGCGCTCCCCAGCCATCCGAATGCCGCTTGTCGCGTGAGAAATCGCTGGCAATCCTGTAGGACGACGAGTCGTCGGCACGTGCTTATCTGTTGCCGGAACGGGGCTATCCCTGTCCGTCCGCGTTAAGATCGCGCGCAGGCTCCATTCACTCGTACGCCTCTGCTCCGATCACTCTCTCTCAGAGATTTCGCAATGCCCTTCGTCTCGATGTCAAGGCCGCTCGCCAATGGCGATCAGTGAGCTCACCGCAGGCATGGACCGCGTCGTCGTCTCCAACCGCGGCTATTGCCCCTGCTGCGATTCGTTCACGATGTTCGAGGCCCGCGGCGAATATCTTCGGGATCATTATTTTTGTACGAGATGCCAGTCGATTCCGCGCCAACGGGCACTGGCGCATGTGCTCACGAAGTGGATACCCGATTGGATCGATCGCAGCATTCACGAAAGCTCGCCGACGTGGCAGTTTCTCGCGCGACGCTGTCGCGACTACAGCGTCTCGCAGTATTTTCCCGATGTCCCGCTGGGCACTCCCATCGACGGTGTGCGTTGCGAGAATCTCGAGGCGCTCACGTTCGCCGACAACCGCTTCGACGTGTTCCTGACGCAAGACGTGATGGAGCACGTCTTCGATCCCGGCGCCGCCTTCCGCGAAATCATGCGCGTGGTCAAACCCGGCGGCATTCACCTGTTCACCGTGCCGGTGTCTCCGTACCTCGAGAAAAGCGAATGCTGCGCCAGGCTGGAGGGCGACATCATGCGGTTCCTGAAAGAGCCGACCTATCACGGCAATCCGATTTCGGAGCAGGGCAGCCTCGTGACCTGGGAGTACGGACGCGACTTCGAAGATCGTCTGCGCGATTGGGCCGGTTATCCCACCAGCAATTTCGTGATTCGCGATACCGACTTCGGACTCGACGGTGAACTGATCAACGTCTTCATGACCAAGAAGTCCTTCGTGCAGCCGATGCGCTGATTCGTTTTGCCAGGGTTCGTGCAAAGCGCGCCGGATGTTCACGCGACCCCGCGACAGCACGGTAAAATCGCGAGTTCGACCGATCTGTCGTGCACTCCTGCGCCGCTCGCGCGTCACGTCGCGCGTCACGTCGAGGTCACGTCGAGGTCACGTCCCTTACGCAACGTTCTCTCGGAGATTTCGCCATGCCCCTCGTCTCGATGCGCCAACTGCTCGACCATGCGGCCGAACATGGCTACGGCCTGCCCGCGTTCAACGTTAACAATCTCGAGCAGGTGCAGGCGATCATGAGCGCCGCCGCGGAAACCGACAGCCCGGTGATCATGCAGGCGTCGGCCGGTGCGCGAAAGTACGCGGGCGAAATTTTTCTGCGCCATCTGATCGAAGCCGCGGTCGAGTCGTATCCGAATATTCCGGTGGTGATGCATCAAGACCACGGGCAGTCTCCCGCGGTTTGCATCCAGGCGATGCGTCTCGGGTTCTCGTCGGTGATGATGGACGGCTCGCTCGAGGCCGACGGCAAGACCGTCGCCGACTACGACTACAACGTCGATGTGACGAGCAAGGTCGTCGACATCGCGCACGCGATCGGCGTCACCGTCGAAGGCGAACTCGGTGCGCTCGGCTCGCTCGAGACCATGAAGGGCGACAAGGAAGACGGCCACGGCGCTGAAGGCACGATGACGCGCGAGCAGTTGCTGACCGATCCCGACGAAGCCGCGCGCTTCGTCAAGGCGACGCAACTCGACGCGCTGGCGATCGCGATCGGCACGTCGCACGGCGCCTACAAGTTCACGCGCAAACCCACCGGCGACATCCTCGCGATCGATCGCATCAAAGAAATCCACAAGCGCATCCCGAACACGCATCTTGTGATGCACGGATCGTCGTCGGTGCCGCAGGATCTGTTGAAGACGATTCGCGATTTCGGCGGCGACATGCGCGAGACCTACGGCGTGCCGGTCGAGGAGATTCAGGAGGGCATCAAGCACGGCGTGCGCAAGATCAACATCGATACCGACATCCGTCTCGCGATGACCGCGGCGATTCGCAGGTACCTCGCCGAGAACCCCGACAAGTTCGACCCGCGCGACTATCTCAAGCCCGCGATGGCGGCTGCAAAGGAAATCTGCAAGCAGCGCTATCAGGAGTTCGGCAGCGCCGGCATGGCTTCGAAGATCAAGCCGGTCAATCTGGGCGTGATCGCCGAGAAGTACAAGAAGGGCGAGCTGGCGCAAGTGGTGCACTGACGAGGAACGCGATCATGGCCGACGAATCTGCAAGAAGCGGAAGCTGGTGGGCCACGATGCCGGGCATTCTCACGGCGACCGCCGCGGTGATCACCGCGGCGACAGGCTTGCTTGCGATCCTTGCGCAGAACGGGGTGCTCGGCGAAAAGAACAAGACCCTCGTGAGCGAGAAGGCCAGTGCGGTGCGCGAAGCGGTCACGCCGACGACGTCTTCGTTCCCATCTACTTCTTCGGACCCGACCACGACGGCTTCCAAGCCGGCGCCGTTGACCGCGACGGCGCCTGGCACTGCGGTCGGTTCCACGACTTCGTCCTCACGCGATGGCGCTGCATCGGGCATCACGTCGTCGCCGCTTCGATCCATTCCTTTCACCGGCGCAATCGTGACCATGCTCGACGGTACGGTCGTAAAGCTGCGCAAGGACGTCAAGGAGGAATACGCCGGCACCGCGCTCAAGACTGTGGCCGGTCAGACGATAGAGATGCAGCGCATTCGAAGCTTCGAGCTGTCCGACTGGAAAGTCCGCAACGGTAACGCCCGCATTACGCTCAATAGTGGGGAGGTCATCGAAACGCGCATCGACGCGTACAACTTGGTCGGCAGCAATGACCTCGGCGACTTCAGCAGCGACTTCGGGAAGATCCGCTCGGTCGAGTTCATCCGATGAACTTGGTTGCTGAACTCGTCGCGGAATCCAATCGCCTGTATCGCGCCTCCACTTGAGCACACTCTTCCAATCCAACCTGCACTCGCTGCCGCTCCTCGGCCGCGGCAAGGTGCGCGAAAACTATGCGGTGGGCGACGATCGCATGCTGATGGTCGCGAGTGATCGCATCTCGGCGTTCGATGTGGTGATGAACGAACCGATTCCCGGCAAGGGTGCGGTGCTCACACAGATGGCGCTGTTTTGGTTCGAGCATCTGAAAGATATCGTGCCCAATCATCTGACCGGCATCGCGCCCGAGTCGGTGGTTGCGAGCGACGAGAGCGAAGAGGTGCACGGCCGCTCCATGGTCGTCAAGCGCCTGAAGCCACTGCCGGTCGAAGCCGTGGTGCGTGGGTATCTGGCGGGTTCCGGATGGAAGGACTATCAGGCCACCGAAATGATTTGCGGACAGCGGTTGCCCGCAGGCCTGAAGAATGCACAGCGTCTGCCCGAACCGATCTTCACGCCTGCGACCAAGGCGGATCTCGGCGCGCATGACGAGAACATCGCGTTCGACGCGATGGCCGCAACCATAGGCGCGGCCCTTGCCGATCGTGTGCGTGCAACAAGTCTCGCCCTCTACGCCCGCGCCAGCACCTACGCAGCGACACGCGGCATCCTGATTGCCGATACCAAATTCGAATTCGGCCTCGACGCGAATGGCACGCTGACCCTGATGGACGAAGTCCTCACCGCCGATTCTTCGCGCTTCTGGCCAGCGGATTCGTATGCTATCGCCAGTGCGGCAGGCGATAATCCGCCGAGTTTCGACAAGCAATATCTGCGCGACTATCTCGAGTCGGTGCCGGGATGGAACAAGCGTGCGCCGGCGCCCGCGCTGCCCGCCCGCATCGTCGAAAAGACCGCGGAAAAATATCGCGAGGCGCTGAGGCGTCTGACTTCATGAGAGCGCAATGAATACAGAACGACGATCGGGTCCGCGAGCCGCCGCGCTTCACCTGTCGCATCGGGCGGCTTGGGCATGGTTGGGCGTCCCGGTCGATCTTGCGTTCGCCCAGGCGGGCGCGAACGCCGCGAGCGATACATCGACGCGTTCCGCATTTGCGCTTGTGCTCGAGCGGCTCGATGGCGCTCCGCTTGCCCTGGTTCTGGTCGCGCTCATGATCGTCTTGCTGCTCGCGTGGCGCATCTTGCAAATGGTTCGCCGCGAACGTCCCGCCGCGCCGGCGTCGAGCGTGACGCGGACCGTGCGGGCGCGAAGCGACGAAGAACCGTTCGAGCCGTCGACCATCCAGCGCGCGACCGACTGGGGCGCCGACCAGAACAAGCGCTCGTCGGTCATGCGCGTGGGCGCCGTCGGACGGACTCG
>JBBSEF010000001.1:0-138241 GCA_038240015.1 Burkholderiales bacterium | reverse complement strand
TGCATCAGGAACTTGTCGACCACGCGCAGGATGACCTCTTCGTCGAGCGACTTGAAGCTGATGATCGCGTCGAGCCGGTTTCTGAACTCGGGCGTGAACATGCGCTTGATGTCGACCATCTCGTCGCCCGACTCCTTGCTGTCGGTGAAGCCGATCGAGTGGCGCTGCAACGATTCCGCGCCCGCATTGGTCGTCATGACGATGATGACGTTTCTGAAATCCGCCTTGCGGCCGTTGTTGTCGGTGAGCGTGCCGTGGTCCATCACCTGCAAGAGAATGTTGAACACATCTGGGTGCGCCTTCTCGATTTCGTCGAGCAGCAGCACGGCGTGCGGCTTCTTCGAAATCGCTTCGGTCAACAGACCGCCCTGATCGAAGCCGATGTACCCGGGAGGTGCGCCGATCAACCGCGACACCGCGTGCCGCTCCATGTACTCGGACATGTCGAAACGAATCAGGTCGATGCCGAGGATGAACGCGAGTTGCTTGGCGACCTCGGTCTTGCCCACGCCGGTCGGGCCGGAGAACAGGAAAGCGCCGATCGGCTTCTCGGGCTTGCCCAATCCCGAGCGCGCCATCTTGATCGACGCGGCCAGCGCTTCGATGGCCGGCTCCTGACCGAACACGACGTTCTTCAAGTCGCGCTCGATGGTGGCGAGCTTGCTGCGATCGTCCGACGACACGTTCTGCGGCGGGATGCGCGCGATCTTGGCGATGATCTCTTCGATCTCGGATTTGCCGATGGTCTTCTTGCGCTTGCCCACTGGCAGGATGCGCTGCGCTGCACCCGCTTCATCGATCACGTCGATCGCCTTGTCGGGCAGATGCCTGTCGTTGATGAAGCGCGCTGCCAATTCAGCAGCGGTCGTCAGCGCGGTTGCCGAATACTTCACACCGTGATGCTCTTCGAAGCGCGACTTCAGGCCGCGCAGGATTTGCACCGTCTGCTCGACCGAGGGCTCGTTGACATCGATCTTCTGGAAGCGCCGCGACAGCGCGTGATCCTTCTCGAAGATGCCGCGATACTCGTTGTACGTGGTCGCGCCGATGCACTTCATCTGCCCGGAAGAAAGCGCGGGCTTGAGCAGGTTCGATGCGTCGAGCGTCCCGCCCGACGCGGAGCCCGCGCCGATCAAGGTATGGATCTCGTCGATGAACAGGATCGCGCTGCTGTTTTCCTTCAACTGCTTGAGGACAGCCTTCAGGCGTTGCTCGAAGTCGCCGCGATACTTGGTGCCGGCAAGCAGCGATCCCATGTCGAGCGCATAGACCTCAGCGCTCTCCAGAATGTCAGGGACTTCCTTTTGCGTGATGCGCCACGCCAGGCCTTCGGCGATCGCGGTCTTGCCGACGCCGGCTTCGCCGACCAGCAAGGGATTGTTCTTCCGCCTGCGGCACAGCACCTGAATCACGCGCTCGACCTCGGCCTCGCGGCCGATCAACGGATCGATCTTGCCCTGCATCGCAAGCGAATTGAGATTTTGCGTGAACTGGTCGAGCGCGGTCTGGCGCTGTTCCTTGTCGCCCTCGCGTTCCTCATTATCGGTCTCGGAACCCGCGCCCTGTTGCGCAGCGTTCTTGGTGATTCCGTGCGAAATGTAGTTGACTACGTCCAGCCGCGTGATGCCTTGCTGATGCAGGTAATAGACCGCGTGCGAATCCTTCTCGCCGAATATGGCGACGATCACATTGGCGCCGGTCACTTCCTTCTTGCTGCTCGACGTGGACTGGACATGCATCATCGCGCGCTGAATGACTCTTTGAAATCCCAGCGTGGGCTGCGTGTCGATCTCATCGGTGCCTGACACCACCGGCGTGTTGTCGTTGATGAAATTGGTCAGATTCTTCCGCAAATCTTCAATATTGGCCGCGCATGCGCGCAGCACCGCCGCGGCGGTTGGGTTGTCGAGCAACGCCAAAAGCAGATGCTCGACGGTAATGAACTCGTGTCGCGCCTGCCGGGCTTCGACGAACGCCATGTGCAAGCTGACTTCCAATTCCTGCGCGATCATGCTTCCTCCATCACGCACTGTAGCGGATGCTGATGCTGCCGTGAAAACTCGATGACCTGATCCACCTTGGTCGCGGCGATATCGCGCGGATACACACCGCAAACGCCCTTGCCCTCAATATGCACCTTCCACATGATCTGGAAAGCCTGATCGGCATCCTTTCCGAAAAACTGTTGCAACACCATCACTACGAACTCCATCGGCGTGTAGTCGTCGTTCAGGATCATGACCTGAAAGATCGGGGGTGGCTCGACCCGCTGCACTTCGCGTTCGAGAACCGTCGTCGGATTTTGTTCAGGACCGTAGGGCTCAGCCATCGATGCAATTCTAATGCCCACCACTCGAACGCCTCAGATGGGACCGCGAATCCGAAACGCAAGTTGCGTGTATGCCGGACGCGCCCCAGACGCGCCCGCCTGACGAGCCGAGTTTACTCTTGGTCGTCGTACTGTCATCAAGACCAGCGGGCGATTTTTTGCGTTGTGTCCACAACCGCCGACAGCCGCCGCGTCATCGATTCGGTCATCCATTTCGGTCGTCGATTTCGGTACTTGACTTTGTTCGGCCAAACTCAAAGAATGTCCCGGTGTTTGTTGTCAAGTTTTCCTAGTACCGGTCAGCCTCAAGCGGGATTTACGAACTTGTACGCCAAACACGAGCAGGCTTCGACATTGTGGGAGGAGCGACTTGTCCAGTGATCGCAAGCGGGTTCACGTGGCAGTTCGCGTTTGAATCAAAGCTCGGTATCAAAGCTCAGGTTCGGTCAATTTTCTTTGAAAGATCGTTTTTATGGCAACAGGTACAGTCAAATGGTTCAACGACGCCAAGGGATTCGGCTTCATCACCCCGGACGACGGCGGTGAAGATCTCTTCGCACATTTCTCTGCAATTCAGATGAATGGATTCAAGACGCTGAAAGAAGGTCAAAAAGTCCAATTCGAAGTGACGCAAGGCCCAAAAGGCAAACAAGCGTCCAATATTCAAGCACCTTCTTGAATCCCTGATCGCGTTAAAAAAACCCGGCACTTGCCGGGTTTTTTTTGCTGTCGGTCGCCGCGAGACGCCGTGTCGCACGGGTTAGATTACATGTGCTCGATCATCACCTGACCGAAACCCGAGCACGATACCTGGGTCGCTCCTTCCAGCAGGCGCGCGAAGTCGTAGGTCACTCTTTTGGAGAGAATGGACTTCTCCATCGACGTGATGATGAGGTCGGCGGCCTCGACCCAGCCCATATGCCGAAGCATCATCTCGGCAGACAGGATTTCCGAGCCGGGATTGACGTAGTCCTTGCCCGCGTACTTGGGCGCGGTGCCATGCGTCGCTTCGAACATCGCAACCGAGTCGCTCATGTTGGCCCCCGGCGCGATGCCGATGCCGCCGACCTGCGCGGCCAGCGCATCGGAGATGTAGTCGCCATTCAGATTGAGCGTCGCAATCACCGAATATTCCGCGGGTCGCAGAATGATCTGCTGCAGGAAAGCATCGGCGATCACGTCCTTGATCACGATGCCGTGGCCGGAGCCTGGATTCGTGAATTTGCACCACGGACCGCCATCGATCGGTTGCGCGCCGAATTCCTTTTGCGCAAGTGCGTAGCCCCAATCACGAAATCCCCCTTCGGTGAATTTCATGATGTTGCCTTTGTGAACCAGCGTCACCGAGGGCTTGTCGTTGTCGATCGCATATTGAATCGCTTTGCGTACGAGACGTTCGGTCCCTTCCCGCGAAACGGGTTTGATGCCGATGCCTGACGTTTGTGGAAAGCGAATCTTCTTGACGCCCATTTCCTTGACCAGGAAATCGATCAGCTTCTTGGCCTGATCCGATTCGGCGGCGAATTCGATACCCGCATAAATGTCTTCCGAGTTTTCGCGGAAGATCACCATATCCACATTCTCAGGCGCCTTGACCGGGCTGGGAACGCCCTTGAAGTAGTGAACCGGACGCAGACAAACATACAAGTCGAGTTCCTGGCGCAGCGCGACGTTGAGAGAACGAATGCCACCGCCGACAGGAGTCGTCAGCGGACCCTTGATCGAAACGACATAGTCCTTGAGGATCTGCAGCGTCTCTGGCGGCAGCCAGACATCGGGCCCATACACCCGCGTCGACTTTTCGCCCGCGAAGATTTCCATCCACTGGATGGCGCGCTTGCCCCCGTAGGCCTTCGCAACCGCCGCATCGACGACCTTGATCATCACGGGCGTGATGTCGGCACCGGTACCATCGCCTTCTATGTAAGGCAGGATGGGCTGATCGGGAACGTTCAGCGAATAGTCGGCGTTGACGGTGATCTTCTCGCCCGTGGCGGGAAGCTTGACGTGCTGGAACATGAATGTCTCCGAAAATGGTCGCGTGACCCAAAATGGGCGCGTAACTCGACAGGGTCCTGCCCTCATCGAATCAGAAAGCAAACTGTTGGGACCCGGATATGGCGGGTCGACTTGCGGGATGTTGCGCGAAAGGCCGCGGCCGACCGCAATCGAAGGCCGAAATTATGCCCCAAACCCCGAAAGCACGGAGCGCATCGCCGACGAACCGTCATGCTGATTGCATTCAATAAGCCCTATGGGGTGCTTTCGCAATTCACTTCGGCCGAAGGCAAGCGAACCTTGGCCGACTTCATTTCGATAGCGAGCGTATATCCCGCGGGTCGGCTCGACCTCGACAGCGAAGGTCTCTTGTTGTTGACCGATGAGGGCGCCCTGCAACACGCCATTGCCGATCCACTGAACGGTCTTGCCAAGCGCTACTGGACGCAGGTCGAAGGCGTTCCCGACGCAGCCGCGCTACAGCCTCTTGAGAGCGGAATCGAGATCGGAAGCGGCGATCATCGCTACCGCGCGCTTCCCGCATCGGTCACATTCCTGGTGGCGCCTTCAATTGAAGAACGCGTGCCGCCGATTCGCTGGCGAGCGAATATCCCGACCTCGTGGCTCGACATTCGAATCGTCGAGGGGAAGAACCGGCAAGTGCGACGGATGACCGCAGCGATCGGCCATCCCACTTTGCGCCTGATTCGCGTTGGAATCGGAAACGTCGAGCTTTCCACCCTCGGCCTCGCGCCGGGCGCCTGGCGAGAGATCGAATCATCCGGACTCGTGCTGCCGACGCCCCAACCCGACGCCGTCGCAGGGGTTGCTGTCAACCGGCTCGCGCAAACCGCGTTATTGGGGATGACCCGAAGCTCTGGCGGTGATCTAGAATGCCACTCGAGTCAGCACCGAGACACTGATTCTTTCGACTACTACTGAGGAAATTACCATGAGCAAGCTCATCGCTACCCTGGTTGCATCGTTGTTCGCATCCGCCGCCTTCGCGCAAACCAACGCAACGCCCCCGGTTCAGCCGCCCACCGGCACGGGCGCGCCCGCGAAGATGGAAATGAAGAAGGACGACGCAATGATGAAGAAAGACGACATGATGAAGAAAGACGACGCAATGATGAAGAAGGACGACAAGATGGCCATGTCGATGGATAAAAAGGAAGCTGCCAAGTCGAAGCGTGCCGCTCGCAAGATGAAGCGCGCTGAAAAGGTTGGCGACAAGCCCCTGAACTAAGCAGCGTTTTTTTGCTGATCGGCTTTGCGCCGAGAATGACCGGCACTCCTGGGTGCCGGTTTTTTTTTGACGATTCGAGTGGACGTGTCGAATAAACTTATCTGTTTGCACCACGCGTATTCCAAGTCGCGCATTCAAATCGGCGCATTCAAATCGGCCGCACTCAAACCATTTCGATCTCCACCTTGCTCATGCAATCGACCGAACGGTTTCAAGCGCGTCATCGCGCAGCCCGCAACGCCAGCAGGTCGATGGCGATATGCGCGGCGCTCCTTTCATGGGTCTCTCCGGTCTGGTCGCAAAACGCGCCGACCGAATTCACCGTCATCCCGCTTTCGGCGGGTATCCACCTGATTCGCGCCGAGGTCGCGGCGACGCCGTCCGAGCGCGCGCGCGGCCTGATGCAGCGGCAGCAAATGGGCGCCAATCAGGGCATGGTGTTTCTTTTCGATCAGCCCGCTGCGCAGTGCATGTGGATGAAGAACACCCTGATTCCGCTTTCGGTGGCCTTCATTGCCGATGATGGGCGGATTTTGAATATCGAAGATATGGCGCCTCAAACCGAAGATAATCATTGCGCAAAAAAGCCCGCGCGCTTCGCCCTCGAAATGAATCGCGGGTGGTTTTCAAGACACGGCATTTCAGCCGGAATGAAAATATCCGGCTTGCCGAAACCCGCTCCGTAGTGCTCTGGAATCGCAACGGCTCGAAAGAAAATACCTTTCGAGCGGGTCACGATTTTCAGAAATGGATGCGCCGAATTCAGCCTTCGAATTCAGCCTGAATTCTTTGAGGCGAAATCCCAATTGACGATGTTCCAGAACGCTTCCATATATTTGGGTCGAGCATTCCGATAATCGATGTAGTACGCGTGCTCCCATACATCGCAAGTCAGTAACGGCTTGTCCGAACCCTTGAGCGGTGTTTCGGCATTGCTGGTAGTCACGATATCGACGCCGCCGCCCTTCTTGACGAGCCACGCCCAGCCCGAACCGAATTGGCCTACCGCCGCTTTGGTAAAGGCTTCCTTGAACGCTGCGAAGTCTCCCCACTTGGCCTTGATCGCATCGCCGATCGCGCCGGTTGCTTCGCCGCCGCCATCAGGCGAAAGACTATTCCAGTAGAACGTGTGGTTCCATACCTGAGCCGCATTGTTGAAGACGCCGCCGGAAGCTTTCTTGACGATGTCTTCGAGCGAGGCATTCTCGAATTCGGTTCCCTTGATGAGGTTGTTCAGATTCGTGACGTAGGTCTGATGGTGTTTCCCGTAGTGATATTCAAGGGTCTCCTTGGAAATGTGGGGAGCGAGCGCGTCCATGGCGTACGGGAGCGGCGGCAGTTTATGTTCCATGACTTCTCCTGGCAGATGGCCCTGGCTGATGGCAGGGGCGGGCATGAGGCGGAATTCTATTGCGCTATCGAAACGAGCGGGCGACGCGGGTGCGTGATTCAGTCGCGGGCTGACACGTCTTCGCTGCTTTCGACCACCTTCGATTCGAAACGGCCGCGCGCGACTTCGATGTTCACGCGTTCGCCCACGCGCAATCGAGCGGCGTCGCGAACCAGGTTGCCTCGCGCATCGAGCGCGATCGCATAGCCGCGCTCGAGTACGGACTTCGGGTCGAGCAAGCCGAGTCGCTGACGCAGGCTTTCGAGCGCGTGTGTAGCCGTGCGCATCTTTTCGCCGAAGCCCGCATCGAATCGCTCGCGCAGGCGGCGTTGTCGCGCGAAGAGCAACTCGAGCGCCGGCGCGGCCGCTCTCAAACGCTGCGCCGACATCGCCAGCGAACCCCGTCCGCGCGACAGCGCATGGTCTTGCGCCCTCACGAGACTTCGCAATCGTTGTTCGAAAGTCTGCCGCGCAATGGCCAGCCGTTGAGCCGGCGACCGAAGGCGACGGGTTGCTTCATCCACTCGCTGCGTGAGGATATTGATGGTGCGATCCATCGCGCGCGCGATCCCATCGCGCCGCTCTGCGAGCCGCATCCGCAACGCATCGGCATCGGGACTCGCGAGCTCCGCGGCAGCCGTCGGCGTGGGCGCGCGCAGATCGGCGACGAAGTCCGCAATCGTGAAGTCGGTCTCATGCCCGACGCCGCTGATCACCGGGATCGCAGCCGCGGCGATGGCATACGCGACCCGCTCGTCGTTGTACGCCCACAGGTCCTCGATGCTGCCCCCGCCGCGGACCAGCAGAAGCACATCGATGCGATTCGCCACGCGATGCCGCGAGGCCGCGACGATCGCTTCGACGATACGCGGAGGCGCTTCTTCGCCTTGCACCGGCGTAGGAAAGACGAGGATGTCCACGTGCGGCGCGCGGCGCGAAAGAGTCGTCAGCACATCGCGCAAGGCGGCCGCCTGCAACGACGTGACGATCGCGATGGCGCGTGGATGCATAGGCAGCGAACGCTTGCGGCTCGCTTCGAACAGGCCTTCGGCTTCGAGCTTCGCCTTGATGCGAAGGAAGGCTTCGAACAGCGCGCCCGCGCCGGCGCGTCGCATCTGTTCGACCTGCAACTGGAATTCGCCGCGCGGCGCGTACAGGCCGACGAGCACGCGCGCCTCGACGCGATCGCCTTCTCGCGGACCCCACTCGAGGTTTTGATTTCGATTGCGAAACATCACGCAGCGCACTTGCGCGTCGCGATCCTTGAGTACGAAATACCAGTGGCCCGAGGCAGCACGCGTGAGATTGGAAATTTCACCGCCGACCCACAACAACGAAAACGATCGATCGAGCAGCGAGCCGACGAGGCGGACCAACTCGCCGATCGGGACGACACGCGGCGCCGATATTGCATCCGATGGAACGAGGTCAGAATTCATGCGGGTTTCGAGATGATTTGTGCTGGAAAGGCGCGAGATTATTGAGGGACGGGACCGGGTGCAAGACCATTTGTCCACATCGGAGCCGGCCGGTCACTCCAGACCAGATCCGCATTGCGCCGCGGTTCGCTCCGGTAAAGCGCTTTCGATTCAAGATTCTCGGGCCTGCAGCTGCGAGCGTTCTCGCGATGAGAACAGCATAGCGAGCTTTGCTCCAATGGATATGCACAGAGTTATCCACACCGGACGGTTCGCCGGCTATGGTCCACGTCGATCCGCTCGGCTCGCCGCATTTCGTTTCATCCTCAAGAGCCTCTCGGCTTGCCGACGATGGTTCGAAAGGCTACATTGCAGGTCGATTCGAGCGCGAATCAGCGGCGATCGTCGCGGGCTCTTGCGGATCAGGCGCCGCCTGGTTCAATGCCCGCTCGATACATCCCGTCGGCCTTTCCCCATCAGGAGCAACGTTTGGGTTCGATTTTTCTCGCGGCCGGCTGGCCGATATGGTTCCTGCTCTTCGCATCAATCATCGCTCTCGCATTGATCATCGAACGGTCCATCGTCCTGCGACGCTCGAAGATCATCCCGAGCAATCTGCTCGACGAAGTCGTCGGCCTTTATCGCTCCCGCAAGGTCACGCCCGACATCGTCCGTCGGCTCGAGATCAATTCGCCGCTCGGGCGCGTGCTCGGCGCGGGAATGCGAAACGAAAACGCTTCGCGCGAAGTCATGAAGGAATCGATCGAGGAAGCCGGACGCGCGGTCGCGCACGACCTCGAACGCTTTCTCAATCATCTCGGAACGATCGCGACCGCGGCGCCCCTGCTCGGCCTGTTCGGCACCGTGATCGGCATGATCGAAATCTTCGGCTCGCAGGCGCCCTCGGGCGGGACCAATCCCGTGCAGCTCGCGCACGGCATTTCGGTTTCGCTCTACAACACGGCGTTCGGCCTCGTGGTGGCGATCCCCTCGTTGATTTTCTATCGCCACTTTCGCGGCAAGGTCGATGGCCTGGTGGTGGAGATGGAACAGCAGGCGGTCCGCTTCGTCGACATCGTGCACGGCGAACGCAGTGTCTAGCGCGTCGCCCGCGGCATCGCCCGCGGCGTCGTCCGCATCCTGGTCTTGCGTGGAGTTCGCTCGCTCATGAACTTCAAGAAGGGGTCGCACCGGGAAGAGCCGGAGATCAACCTGATCCCGCTCATCGATCTGTTTCTCGTGATCATTATTTTTCTGATGGTGACGACGACCTATTCGAAGTTCGCCGAGTTGCAGATCACTTTGCCCACCGCCGATGCCGAGAAGGCGTCGCAACGGCCTGCGGAAATCGATGTGTCCGTCACGCAGGATGGCCGCTATACCGTCGACGGCAAGTCACTCGGTGTGCGCGATGCGAACGGCATTGCCGAAGCGATTCGAGCCAGCGCGGCTACGCGCAAGGACCCGGTGATCGTGATCAATGCCGATGCGCAGGCGACGCATCAGTCGGTGATCAACGTGATGGAGGCCGCGCGCGCCGCTCAGATTGCGCAAATCACTTTCGCAACCCAGACCTCGCAGTCGAAGTAGCCATTGATCGACGTCCGATCGCGCCCACTGCGCTGCCCGCTTCGGCAATGACGGCCCGGGTGTCGTCGCTTCCGAGAACCGCTCCATGATGAGTCGCGAGCTTGAAGAAATCTGGTTCGGCGGCGTCTCGGGATCGCGCCGCCATACCAAGGGCAGGCGGGTGTTTCCGCGGTTGTTGCCTCTGGCGCTGATTCCGTTCTCGCTGGTGTTTCGGATAGCCGTCGCCGCACGGCGGCTTCGCTTTCGACTGCTTGGCTTCAGCGTCCAACGCATGCCGGTTCCGGTGGTCGTGGTTGGCAATATCACGGTCGGCGGATCGGGCAAGACGCCTCTCGTGATCGCGTTGATCGAGGCTTTGCGACGCGAGGGCTACGCGCCCGGCGTCGTCTCGCGCGGTTATGGCGGCACGGCGACCCAATCGAAAACCGCGGTCGAGCGCGTGGATGACTCGATCGAAAATGCCGCCGATCGTTTCGGCGACGAAGCGGTCTTGATTCGCTATCGAACCGGAGCGCCGGTCTTCGTCGGGAAGAGGCGCGTCGCAGCCGCCCGCGCATTGCTTGCCGCGCATCCCGAAGTGGATGTGCTGATCGCCGACGACGGCCTTCAGCATTACGCGTTGGCGCGCAACTTCGAAATCGCGGTCTTCGATGCGCGCGGCGCAGGCAACGGTCGCATGATTCCCGCAGGTCCATTGCGCGAGCCTCTCGATCGCCTGCTCGACATAGATGCCATCGTCCTGAACGGCGACGACGCGGTACTTCCGGCACTTCCCGGGAATGCGGCGCCGACGCGTTCTCCTTATCGGATGACGCTGCTGGCCGGCGATGCGTATCGCGTCAACACGCCGCAGGAAACGCGTTCACTCCAACTATTCCGCGGCCGCAGGCTGACCGCCGCCGCGGGCATCGGCAACCCGAGCCGCTTCTTCGCGCTCCTGTATCGCGCCGGTTTGAAGTTTCATCGCATGCCGCTGGACGATCACTATCGGTACCGCCACAATCCGTTTCTCGATCGCTACTCGGAAGTCGTGTTGATGACCGAAAAGGATGCCGTCAAATGCAGGCGCTTCGTCGAGCCGCGCATGTGGGCCGTGCCGGTATCCGCGGAGCTCGATCCGGCACTGGTCGTCGCGCTGCTCGAGCACGTCGGCGGCAGCAAGACCGGCAACCAGACGTCTGCATCCACCGCCTGATTCGATATCCCCTCACCCGGACCCGCGTATGGACCCCCGACTGCTCGAGATCCTCGTCTGTCCCGTGACCAAGGGCCCCCTGACCTATGACAAGGCCAAGCAGGAGCTCGTCTCGGAGGCCGCGCGGCTCGCGTATCCGATCCGCGACGGCATCCCCGTAATGCTCGAGTCCGAAGCGCGGCGACTCGACCCCGATCCCGCGCCGCGCGATCCGCAGTCGGCCAAGTGATCTCCCGGCAGCCGATGACGCGCGAGCATCTCGACGCTCTCGTTTCTTTCGTCGCCATCGTTCCGGCGCGACGCGGTTCGACCCGGTTGCCCGGCAAGCCGCTGGCCGACATTGCGGGCAAGCCCATGGTCGTGCATGTCGCGGAGCGCGCGCGAGAGAGCGGCGCCGAACGCGTGATCGTCGCGACCGATGACGAAGCCGTCATCGTTGCGGTCCGCGCGCATGGATACGAGGCGATGATGACGAGTGCTACGCACGCGTCGGGGACCGACCGCATCGCCGAGGTCGCGTCGCGGCTCGCGCTCGCCCGCGACACGATCGTCGTCAACGTGCAGGGCGACGAGCCGCTGGTCGACCCCGCGCTGATCGCGCAAGCGGCGATGACGCTGGCCGCCGCGCCCGACTGCGCGATCGCAACGGCGTGCCATTCGATCGCGACGCGCAAAGACCTGTTCAACCCCA
Organism: Burkholderiales bacterium; assembly: GCA_038240015.1. Lineage (GTDB taxonomy): Bacteria > Pseudomonadota > Gammaproteobacteria > Burkholderiales > Burkholderiaceae_D > CAHJXF01. The sequence continues at coordinate 126,381 of JBBSEF010000001.1, read as the reverse complement.
ACGTCGTCAAGGTCGTCGTCGATGCGCGAGGCCGCGCGCTCTATTTCTCGCGCGCACCGATTCCATGGGATCGCGATGGCCTCGCAGCGATGTCCGCGCACGGCGATGATTCGAATCACTTCCGTGCGCTTCGGCACATCGGTCTCTACGCCTACCGGGCAAGTTTTCTTTCGGTGTTCTCGACGCTCGCCATCGCGCCCGTCGAAGCGCTCGAATCTCTCGAGCAGTTGCGCGCGCTGTGGCACGGCTACCGCATCGCCGTCTTCGAAGCCGACCAGGCGCCCGCGACGGGCGTCGACACGGCCGAAGACCTGGAGCGCGTGCGCACGCACATCGCCGCGGCGACCGGCGGCGCGCCGGGTCGAGCGCGTGACGGTGCAGTCGACGACGCGCACAACGACGCGCGCAACGATTGACCGTGCCGGCCATCATCCGGTAAGGTTCGCGTCGGCGTGCGCCCTGCTGATCCGCAAAGCGGAATCGCGAGCACCGACGCTGACCCTGTTACGACGACGCGCGACGGCGCGCGCAACGTTGTGAGCCGGTCATCCTTCCCATCCGAGTTCTCACCAGGCACGACTGCGATGCAGAGAATTTCATGCGCCTGATTCTGCTGGGCGCCCCTGGCGCGGGCAAGGGCACGCAGGCCCAGTTCATCCGCGAGCGCTACGGCATTCCCCAGATTTCGACGGGCGACATGCTGCGCGCCGCGGTCAAGGCGCAGACGCCGCTCGGCATCGCGGCCAAGAAGGTCATGGACACGGGCGCACTGGTGTCCGACGACATCATCATCGGACTCGTCGAAGACCGCCTCAGAGAGCCCGATTGCGCGAACGGTTATCTGTTCGACGGTTTCCCGCGCACGGTTCCGCAGGCCGATGCGATGAAGCGCGCGAATGTGGCGATCGATCGCGTGCTCGAAATCGCCGTGCCCGATTCGGACATCATCGAACGTATCTCCGGCCGGCGCGTGCATCCCGGCAGTGGCCGCGTGTATCACATCCATTTCAATCCGCCGAAGACCGCGGGCATCGACGACGTCACCGGCGAAGCCCTGATCCAGCGCGACGACGATCTTGAAGAGACCGTCAAGAAGCGCCTCGAGGTCTATCGCGATCAGACCAAGGTATTGATCGGCTACTACTCGGATTGGGCACGCCACGGATCGCGCGACGGCGAGCCCGCGGCGCCGATCTATCGCAAGGTAGCCGGCACGGGCAGCGTCGACGAAATTCGCGCACGCGTGTTCGAAGCATTGGCGTAGTCAGGACACGAGTGGATTGGCGTGGAACGCGCACGTGTGCGCGCATCCCATTCGCAGCATCGCTGCAAGATCATCGACAGACACCGGTTCGATCCGGGCAACACGAGGAGCGGGAGTATGGATGCAGCAATGACGGTGGGCTCGAATGCGGGCCTGTGGTTCGCTCTGGTCTGCGGCCTGATCGCCGTAATCTACGGCGTGTGGTCGCGTAGCTGGATCCTGGGGTTGCCGGCCGGCAATGCGCGCATGCAGGAAATCGCACTCGCGATCCAGCAGGGAGCGGCGGCCTATCTCAAGCGGCAGTACACGACCATCGCCGTGGTCGGTGTCGTGATCTTTCTGATCGTCGGCTTCGTGCCGGGGCTCGGCTGGCCGACAGCGCTCGGCTTTCTGATCGGCGCGGTATTGTCAGGCGCCTCGGGTTTCATCGGCATGAACGTCTCGGTACGCGCCAACGTGCGCACGGCGGAAGCGGCGAGCAGAGGGATCGATGCGGCGCTCAACGTCGCCTTCCGCGGCGGCGCGATCACCGGCATGCTGGTGGTCGGTCTGGGCCTGCTCGGCGTTGCCGGTTACTACGGTGTGCTGGTCGGTTTCGGATCGCAACAAGGCGTCGATCCCGCGAAGTTGCATGACGCGATCCAGCCCTTGATCGGTTTCGCATTCGGCGCGTCGCTGATCTCGATCTTCGCGCGGCTGGGCGGCGGCATCTTCACCAAGGGCGCCGACGTCGGCGCGGACCTGGTCGGCAAGGTCGAAGCCGGCATCCCCGAAGACGATCCGCGCAATCCCGCGGTGATCGCCGACAACGTCGGCGACAACGTCGGCGACTGCGCCGGCATGGCCGCCGATCTGTTCGAGACCTACGCGGTCACGCTGATCGCGACGATGTTGCTCGGCTCGCTCTTGCTGCGAGGCGCCGAGTCGGCCGCGGTGATCTATCCGCTGGCGCTCGGCGGCTTCTCGATCCTCGCGTCGATCGTCGGCTGCTTCTTCGTCAAGCACAAGGAAGGCAGCAAGATCATGACTGCACTCTACAAGGGGCTGATCGTCGCGGGCGTGCTGGCGCTGATCGCGTTCTATCCGATCACGAGCTGGTTGTTCGACGGCACCCAACTCGCAGCGGAGGCCCGTGCGCAAGGCGTCTCGCTGACGATGCGCTTCTATCTCGCGTCGGTGGTCGGTCTGGTGCTCACCGGCCTGCTGGTGTGGATCACCGAGTACTACACCGGCACCGAGTACAAGCCGGTGCGCTATGTCGCGCAGGCATCGACCACCGGTCACGGCACCAACATCATCGCGGGTCTCGCGGTGTCGATGAAGTCCACCGCATGGCCGGTGCTGTGCGTGTGCCTGGCAATCTATGCGTCGTATGCGCTCGCGGGTCTCTACGGCATCGCCATCGCGGCGACTTCGATGCTGTCGATGGCCGGCATCATCGTCGCGCTCGACGCCTACGGTCCGATCACCGACAACGCCGGCGGCATCGCCGAGATGGCTAACCTGCCCGAAGCGATTCGCAACGTGACCGACCCGCTCGACGCGGTCGGCAACACGACGAAGGCCGTCACCAAGGGTTATGCGATCGGATCGGCCGGTCTGGCGGCGCTGGTGTTGTTCGCCGACTTCACGCACGCGCTGGATGCGGGCGGCAAGAGCGTCGCGTTCAGTCTCTCGGAACCGGCGGTCATCATCGGCCTGTTCGTCGGCGGCCTCATCCCTTATCTGTTCGGCGCGATGGCGATGGAAGCCGTCGGCCGCGCGGCAGGGGCAGTCGTGGTCGAAGTACGCCGTCAGTTCCGCGACATCAAGGGCATCATGGAAGGCACGGCCAAGCCCGAGTACGGCGTCGCTGTCGACATGCTGACGAAAGCGGCGATCAAGGAAATGATGATCCCGTCGCTGCTGCCGCTAGCCACGCCGATCGTGCTCGCGGTCGTCATGCGCGTTTTGATCGGACCCGAAGGCGCGCGCATGGCGATCGGCGGGATGTTGATGGGCACCATCGTCACAGGCCTCTTCGTCGCGATCTCGATGTGTACCGGTGGCGGCGCGTGGGACAACGCCAAGAAGTACATCGAAGAAGGCAACTTCGGCGGCAAGGGTTCCGAAGCGCACAAGGCGGCGGTCACCGGCGACACGGTGGGCGATCCCTACAAGGACACGGCGGGTCCCGCGGTCAATCCGCTGATCAAGATCATCAACATCGTGGCGTTGTTGATGGTGCCGCTGCTGTAGCGCTTTTGTAGCACACGCGTAAAAGGGGCCGCGATCGCGGCCCCTTTTTTCATCGATCGCGCATACGTTCGATCAGCTCGCGTCGACCGGCCCGCTGTTGACGTCGGCGACTTCGATGCCGCGATCTTCGAGCTTGTTGGTCGTGCCGCTGCGACCGCCCTGATCGGCCGAGGTGTTGCGGTCGTTGTTGCGTTCGATGTCTTCGCGCGTCAAATCGCGCGTCAAGTTCTTTCGGCCTTCCTTTTCCTCGGCCTCGCCATCCTCACGCGCCTTGCGGGCGCGCTCTTCGGCAATCTCTTCATCGCTCAAGCCCGATTGCTGATTTTCGCGCGGATCGTCGAGTCCTATGGATGTGTCGATTGTCATGGTGGTCTCCTGGTGGATGTCGGACGAATGCGACTGCGCATACGCGAGGGAGTTTCGTTGAATCGATTCGCGAATCGAAGAATCAGCCATTCGCCGACACCTGCGATGACGCCGGCCACGCACGGTCGATGATCGCGCGCGCATCGATGTCGGTTCGTGCATCGCCATACACGCCGCCCCAACCCGCGTGGACATCGAGCCTCGTCGAGCAGAACGCGTCGGCCATCACATTCGAATCCGATTGCAGCAGCAACGACGCTTGCTCGAGGACAACTAGCGACCGAACCAAAGAACGCGCCGACGCTTCGTCGTATGCAGGCGCGGACAGCCGCGCGGCAAACCGCTCGAAGGCTGCATCGAACGCGGCATGACGACCGCGCTGCCGCGCGAGTTCCTCGACGATCACTTCGCCGCTTCGAGACGACTTCGCGAACGCGCGCAGCACATCGAGACACATGACGTTGCCCGAACCCTCCCAGATCGAATTGAGCGGCATCTCGCGATAGATGCGCGCGAGCGGCCCTTCTTCGACATAGCCGTTGCCGCCCAGCACTTCCATCGCTTCGGCGGCAAGCCCGGGGCCGCGCTTGCAAACCCAGAACTTTGACGCGGGGGTCATGAGGCGACGAAACAAGATTTCGGATTCTGCGTCTGGGTCGTCTTGCGAATCGAATGCGCGCGCCAGACGCAGCGCCAGCGCGGTCGCGGCTTCCGACTCGATCGCGAGATCGGCAAGCACGCTCTGCATCATCGGATGATCGACCAGCATCGCGCCGAAACTTGCGCGATGCCGCGCGTGATGGGTCGCCTGCACCACCGCTTCACGCATCATGCCGGCGGTGCCGATCACGCAATCGAGCCGTGTGTACGTACCCATCTCGAGGATGGTCGGTATGCCGCGACCGGGCTCGCCCAGGCGATGCGCCCAAGCGCCGTGGAATTCGACTTCCGACGATGCATTGGATCGATTGCCGACCTTGTCCTTCAGGCGCTGCACGTGCACCGCGTTTTTCGCGCCGCCCGGTTCGAAGCGCGGTACGAAAAAACAGGTAAGCCCCTCGTCGCGACCGGCACGATCGCTCGCGTAGGCGAGCACCAAATGCGCATCGCATTGCGGCGCCGAGAAGAACCACTTGTGACCCGTGACGCGATAACTGTCATCGTCTGTCTGCACGGCGCGCGTCGTGTTCGCGCGCACGTCCGAGCCGCCCTGCTTCTCGGTCATGCCCATGCCGATCAACGCGCCGCGCTTGCCTTCAATCGGCACGTCGCGCGGGTCGTATTCGCGCGAGACTATGCGCGGTATCCAGTCACGCGTGAGCCACGCGTCCTTCTGCATCGCCGGCACCGCGCCATAAGTCATCGTCGTCGGACACAGCGTGCCCAACTCGACGCGCGCCTGCATGAGATAACCGGCCGCGCGAATCACGTGGCCGCGCGCGCGATGTTGTACACCGCGCTTCTCCCACGGGCTCGCATGAAAGCCGCGCGCGACGATGCCTTCCATCAACGCGTGCCACGCGGGATGAAACTCGATGCGATCGACCCGATTGCCTTGCGGATCGAAGCTATTCCACACCGGCGAATGTTGATTGGCAAGGCGCGCGAGTTCGGCGTTGCGCGCGTCGCCGAGATCGATGCCGATGGCCCTCAATTCATCGACGCCTTCGCTGGCACCTTCACGCGCAAGCGCATCGCACAAGGCCGCATCGGTCGTGAACAGATCGACATCACCCAGAGGAGGGGTCTGATTGAACACCGCGTCGGGCGCTGCGCGCTGCTTCAACGATTCGTGCATCCGCAATCTCCTCGCATGAGCCTATTTCCGTCCCGGACTCGGTGGGCCGGGCCACAACCGCGCGAAGTCATACGTGAGCTGTCGATGATGCCGCATCGACAGCAGATGGACAGCCGACGCATTGACCGCGTACAGAATCAGATAGTCGCCGTGAAGATACTCCCGCAACGCGTCGCCGGCGCCACGCGGCAATTGCGCCAGCCCGGCGAGCGCTTCAGCAGATTGCGGGGGATGATCGAGATAGCGACGGCCGAGCCGCGGAAAGCGCTTCAGGTTCGGGATGATCGTGGCGCGTATTTCGTCGAGGAGAGCATCGTAGGCAGCCCCCGCCCCCGCTTCAGTCAGGAACGCTTCGATTGAATCGAGACATTCGAGAAAGCTGTCGGTCAGCTTGACCTGCATGTTGAAAATCAGAAAGCCGGTCAGTCGCGATGTTTCGTGGCCGCCTTTCGACGCTTTTGCAGTCTCGCGATTGCCGCGTCGGCGTCGTGCGTGCGGCCCGCGGCGATGTCATTCAGGCCGCGTCGCGCATCGTCGATCAGCAGCAGGTGAATGCGCTCGCGCTCGAGGCTGTGGTAATAGTCGAGGCGGTCCGCATCGATCAGTGCGACGTAGCTCTCGCCGTTTCGGGTGATGATCTTCTCGCTGCCCGCCTTGACCTGCTCTGCGAGATCGGAAAGATGGGCTCGCGCTTGGGTAAACGGCACGACGTCGCTTGCTGAAAACCCCATGATCGTTCCTTTTTCTGTGCAGAATACTGTGCAGTTTAGATCAATCGAGGCGCCGTGTAAACGGCTTGGTGAAGCCGTTCGAGTCGGCCGATCGGCTGCGCTAGAATCGCGACCCGGCCGCGTTGCTCAATACGCGCGCCAACATGCGACGTCACGAGGCACATTCATGAACATCGAAGGCAAGGTATTCATCGTCACCGGCGGCGCGTCGGGTCTGGGTGCGGGAACGGTTCGAATGTTGGCGGCGCACGGTGCGAAGGTCGTGATCGCCGACCTGCAGGTCGAAGCGGGCGAGAAACTGGCTACGGAACTCGGTCAGCAATTCGTTCGCTGCGACGTGAGTTCGGAGGTCGACGGCAAGGCCGCCGTGGCTGCGGCCGCCCACGCGGGCAAGCTGGTGGGTCTCGTCAATTGCGCCGGCATTGCGCCCGCGGCGAAGACGGTCGGGCGCGACGGCGCCCATCCGCTCGACGTATTCGCGAAGACCATCGCGGTCAACCTGATCGGCTCGTTCAACATGATTCGCCTCGCGGCCGAGGCGATGGCGAAGAACGAACCCGAAGACACGATGGAACGCGGGGTGCTGATCAACACCGCGTCGGTCGCGGCCTACGACGGCCAGATCGGTCAGGCCGCGTATGCCGCGTCGAAGGGCGGCATCGTCGGCATGACCTTGCCGATCGCGCGCGACCTGGCGCGCAACGGCATCCGCTGCGTGACGATCGCGCCGGGTATCTTCGCCACGCCGATGATGTTCACGATGCCCAAGGATGTGCAGGACGCGCTCGCCGCAAGCGTGCCCTTCCCGTCACGCTTGGGCACGCCCGAGGACTTCGCGAAGCTGGTGCACCAGATCATCACCAACGAGATGCTCAACGGCGAGACCATCCGCCTCGACGGCGCAATTCGCATGGCGCCGAAGTGACCTCACACGGCACAGCCGCGTGAGGTCATCCCCGCGAAGGCGGGGATCCCGGTTGATTTGATTCGGCGCCTAATCAATTCAACCGTCCCGACGCATCGCGCAAGATGTCGAGCGTGCGCCTGATCTCGTCGGCTTCGGGTGCATCGGGCGCCGCTTCCAGGTATGCGGAAAGATCGTCGAGCGCGGCGCGCGGACATTCGAGCTGGGCGTAAACCAGGCCCCGATCGCGCCTTTCTTCGGGTTCATCGGGAAGAAGGATCACGAGGCGGTTCTGCACCTCGAGCAAACGCGCGTAATCGTTGCGGCCGTGATAGACACCCTTCAGATTGCGCAACATGCGCGCGAGGATTTCTCGCGGCGTCGCTTCGCGTATCGCATTGGCCAGCGCGATGTCGAGCGAGCCGCGATCGATGCGCTCGCTCGCGCCTGACGAAGTCGAGCCGCTGTGCATCGCTTCGAGAAATTCGGCGAGGCGCTCTTCGATCTGCCCGCGCGACAGCGACTCGCCGCTGAAGGGATCCAGATAGATGTCGCCTGCGCGCACCTTGAGCTTGACGAGGAAATGTCCGGGAAAGGACACGCCGCGCAACGGCAGCCCGATCTGCTGGCCGATCTCCATGAACAACACCGCGAGCGAAATCGGAATGCCGCGGCGGCGCTCGAGGACCTTGGTCAGATAGCTGTTGTCCGGGTCGTGATAGTCGTTGGCGTTGCCCGCGAAGCCGAGCTCATGGAAGAAGTAGCGATTGAGAAGTCGCAGCTTGTGCACCTGCCCCGCATCGGTCGGCAGACGCGCCTTGAGCGTCGCGGCGAGCCGGTCGATCTGCGATTGCGTGGCCGCCAGATCGAGGCGCGGCTCGACGTCTTGCGCGATCGCGAGCGCGGCTTCGGTGAGCGGGATGTCTTCCCCGTCATCCGGTTGCGCAACCAGCGTGGAAAAATATTCGAGCGCGGTCATGACGTCGTGTTTCATGTCACCTTCGCGAGCCTCATCTGCTTCATTGTCCGCCGCATCGCCCGCCGCATCGCCATCATCGCGCGGTTCGGCGGAAATGCCGAGGCCGCATGCCGCCTGCGAACAGGACGCCGAAATAGAGAGCCGCTCCGCCGACGACGATCGCGGCGAGCGCCGCAATCCGTTCTACGGGAACGGCGCGCATCGCGATCCAGTCGAAGCGCGCATCGGTCCACCAGAGGAATACGCCGAGCGCGACGAGACCCGCCGCGAGCCGTAGCGCGAACGCGAGCCATCCGGGGCTGGCGTGATAGACGCCGCGCAACTTCAGGCCGATCAATAACATCGCGGCATTCACGCAGGCTCCGATTCCGATCGCGAGCGCGAGACCCGCGTGCGCGAAGATCGGCACGAACACCACGTTCATCAACTGCGTCGCGATCAAGACCACGATGCCGATCTTCACGGGCGTCTTGATGTCCTGCCGCGCGTAGAAGCCGGGCGCGAGGATTTTCACGAGCACGAGCCCGATCAGCCCCACGCCGTATGCGGTCACCGCATGCTGGGTCGCTATCACGTCGAGCGCGGTGAACTTGCCGTAGTGAAACAGCGTCGCGGTCAACGGTTGCGCGAGCAGCCACAAGGCGAGCGAGCACGGCAACGCGAGCATCAGCGACAGACGCATGCCCCAGTCGAGCAGTGCCGAGACTTCGTCCGGGCGGCCTTCGGCGTTCGCGTGCGAGAGACTGGGCAGCAGCACGGTGGCGAGCGCGACGCCCAGCAGCGCCGTCGGAAATTCCATCAGGCGATCGGCATAGGTGATCCACGACACGCTGCCGCATGCGAGCCGCGAGGCGATGTTGGTGTTGATGATCAGGCTGATCTGCGCGATCGACACCGCGAAGGTCGCGGGCAACATCTGACGCAGCACGCGCCTCACGCCCGGGTGAGCCAACGCGACGCGCAGATCGAAGCCGATGCGCGGCAGCATGCCGACACGCATCAGCGCCGGAATCTGGAAAGCGAGTTGCGCGATGCCGCCCGCGATCACTCCGATCGCGAGCGCAAGCACCGGCGGATCGACGTGCGGCGCGACGAACAACGAACAGACGATGAACGAGACGTTCAGCAGCACCGGCGTGAACGCGGGCACTGCGAACTGCCTCCACGTATTCAGGATCGCCGACGCGCCGGCCACGAGACCGATCAATGCGATGTAAGGAAACATGATGCGCGTGAGCATCACCGCGAGGTCGAAGCCGTCGGCCGCCGAACCCAACTGCGACGCGACAACGGTCGCCGCCTGCGCCACGCTGCATCGATCCGATTTCAGCCCACCCGCGAGCAACCACACCACGGCGGGCGTCGCGACGATGCCGACGAGCGTGACGGCGATCAACGCCCACGTGAGCACGGTCGCGACGTGATCGACCAGTGCGCGCGTTTCATCAGGCGAGCGCTGCGACTTGAACTCACCGAGTATCGGCACGAAGGCCTGCGAAAACGCGCCCTCGGCGAACAGTCGTCGCAACAGATTGGGGATACGGAACGCGACGAAGAAGGCGTCGGTGGCAACGCTCGCGCCGAAGATGCGCGCCATCAGGTTTTCGCGGATGAGCCCGGTCACGCGCGAAACCATCGTCATGCCGCTGACGGTGGCCAGCACGCGAAGCAGATTCATGCGGGGATTATAGGGTTGCGTTCGGATTGCGTAGCCGCCGGCACGCACGGGCCCGCGAAGCGGCGGCCGAGAGTCGCGTTGTCGCGCACAATCCCATTTGCATTTGCATTTTCCAGTCCAGGTCGCTAGAATGTGCGGCTCTGTTGCGTTCACACGCTTCCCATTTTCATTGCTGGCGCCCGGCGCCGCCGCATTTATCCATTCAGATATTCATGGCCAATACCGCACAAGCAAAAAAGCGCGCTCGTCAAAGCGCGGAGCAAAACGCGCACAACTCCAGCCTTCGATCGGCGCTGCGCACCGCAATAAAGGCGGTCCGCAAGGCCATCGCCGCGGGCGACAAGGGCGTTGCCACCGAACAGTTTCGCAAGTCCACCGGCATCATCGACCGATTCGCAGACAAGAAGATCATTCACAAGAACAAGGCGGCGCGACACAAGAGCCGACTTGCCTCAGCTGTGAAGGCGCTCAACGCTTGAGCCCGTCCGCATGAAACGCGGGCGCGGGCCCGAATGAAAAAGCGCACGACGGTGCGCTTTTTTTTTGCCCGATTTTTTTGTGGATGCTCAACCTGCGGCGGGAGGGATTTCGGGAAGGGTCAGTCCAGCAACGAGGTCGGAGGCGTCCAGCGTGACGAGGTCATTGTCGCGCGCGAAGCCGGTCACGAAGTCCCATGCACGGGGTTCGAGATCGCGCAGGCGCGCATCGACGACGACGGCGCTGATGCCGCCGATGAGGGTCGGTTGAACATAGGGCGAGTAGCCGAGAACCGGCCCTCGCATTGCGAAGTGATTGGGCTGCTCGGGTTGATACGCGGCGAGTACGCCGCACAGTCGTTCGGCCCAGTCGCTCGGGCGGAACGCCGCGCCGCTGCTGGTGACGCCTTTGATGATCAGCTCTTTGGGCGTCGTCGGGTCGGGCATGTAGAAATTATATCGGTCGCCCTCGGTCGCATTCGATGCGGCGAAACATCGATCACAGGAAAAATGATGGTGCGGTGATGGACGTAGCGAACAACAACAAGCTCATGCAGAGATTCGCCGCGCTGTGGCGCGCGGGTCTGCTCGCGCATCGAGACTTTCGCCTGATGTGGTTGTCCTCGAGCGTGACGAGCTTCGGCGGACAGATCACGATGCTCGCGCTGCCGCTGACCGCGATCACGATGCTGGCCGCGACGCCGCGCCAGATGGGTCTGCTGGTCGCGCTCGAAGCCTTGCCCTTCTCGCTCTTCTCGCTGCACGCGGGTGTGCTGATCGATCGGGCTCGCAAGCTGCCGATTATCCTGATCTGCGAAGCGGTGATCTGCCTCGCGCTGCTTGCGATTCCCGCGGCCGCGTGGCTCGGTCGGCTGTCGATGCCGCTGATGTACGCGGTCGGCTTCATCCTCGGCACGGTGTTCGTCGTCGTCGGCAGCGCGGCGCAGGTCTATCTGACGCAGATCGCGGGGCGAGACCGGCTGATCGCGGCCAACAGCCTCTTCATCGCCAGCGAATCGACCGCGCGATTGACGGGTCCGGGCCTCGCGGGTTTGTTGATCCAGTGGCTGACTGCGCCGATCGCGATCCTGTTCGACTGCATGAGCTTCGTCGTGTCGCTGCTTTTACTGTCGCGCATCCGGCACGTCGAGCCACGCCCCGCGAAGACCGGCCAGGCATCGATAGCCGGCGAGATTCGCGAAGGCCTCGCGCTCGTACTCAAGCACCCGATCCTGCGTCCCCTGACACTCGTGTCGACGTCGTGGTTCGTGATCTTCCAGGGATGGATCACCTTGCAGACGTTGTATGCAACGCGTGAGCTTGGATTGTCCGCAGGAGAGTTGGGCGCGGCACATATGGTCGGCGGTGCGGGCGCGCTGCTGTCGGCGATGCTGGCCCGACATGCGACGCGGCGCTTCGGCACCGGCGTGCCTATCCTGCTCGGCGTGCTGTGCTCCGCGCTCGCGTGGGCGATGCTTGCGCTCATGCCGAAGACCGACTACGCGTTCGCCTCGCTCGGCGCGTCGCTGTTCGTGTTCGATTTCGGGGTCACGCTCTACTGGATCAACTACGCGAGCCTGCGGCAGGCGGTCACGCCCGACGGCATGCTCGGCCGCATGACCGCGACGATGCGCTTCTTCACGGTGGCCGCGGCGCCGCTCGGCGCCCTGGCAGCCGGACACGCGGCGGAAGCGTTCGGCATGCGCGAGACTTTTGCGGGCATGAGCGCGATCGTGATCGGCCTGGTCGCCGTGCTCTATCTGCGCACTGGCCTGCGCGATGTACCTGACGTATCGGTCATCGAGTCGGCGCGTGCCGAACGAGATCCCGGCGCCGCGCTGGCGCCGTCGGGGCGATGACGACGACCGCGCGCCTCGTCAGTCCCGGGCAAATCGCTTAACATCCCCCATCCACTTTTCGACGCCACGCTCTTCGCATGAATCAAACCCTCCCCCCGTCGCATCTGATGAACACGTACGCGAATCTTCCCGTGTATTTCACGCACGGCAAGGGTGTGTGGCTATGGGATGAAAGCGGTCGCAAGTATCTCGACGGGCTTGCGGGGATCGCGGTCAATACCTTGGGACACGGCCATCCGCGTCTGGTCGCGGCGATCGCCGATCAGGCTGGGAAGCTGATTCACACGTCCAACGTCTACAAGGTTCGCCTGCAGGAAACTCTTGCCGACAAACTGGTTGCGCTATCGGGCATGGACAAGGTGTTTTTCTGCAACTCGGGCCTAGAAGCGAACGAAGCCGCGCTCAAGATCGCGCGCAAGTACGGCCACGATCGCGGCATCGAGAGTCCGGAAATCGTCGTCTATGAAAACGCCTTTCACGGCCGCTCGATCGCGACCTTGTCGGCGACCGGCAACGCCAAGGTGCAAAAGGGCTTCGAGCCTCTGGTGCCGGGCTTCGTGCGCGTGCCGATCAACGATGTGGCCGCGATCGAGCGCGTCGCCGCCGAGCGGCCCAACGTCGTCGCGATCTTCATCGAAGCGATTCAGGGCGAAGGCGGCATCACCCCCGCGCGCGTCGAATATCTGAAGGCCATCCGCGCGCTCTGCGATCAGAACGGCTGGCTGTTGATGATCGACGAAGTCCAGTGCGGCATGGGCCGCACCGGCAAATGGTTCGCGCATCACTGGGCGGGCATAGCAGCCGATGTCGTGCCGATGGCCAAGGGGCTTGCCGGCGGCGTTCCGATCGGCGCCGTGATCGCAAGAGGTGTTGCCGCCGATGTGTTCGGACCCGGCAATCACGGAACGACCTTCGGCGGCAATCCGCTCGCATGCCGCGCGGCGCTCGAAACGATTGCCGTGATCGAGGACGAACGATTGTTGGCCAACGCCGAGGCGACCGGTCAGGTGCTGCGCTCGGCGCTGTCGCGTGAACTGGCGTCGGTCGCGGGCGTGCTCGAGATCCGCGGACGCGGGCTGATGCTGGGTATCGAGCTCGCGTGTCCGTGCGCCGACATCGTCAAGCGCGCGCTCGCTTATTGCGAAGACTATGGCGTCCTCATCAACGTGACACAGGAGCGTGTCGTGCGCCTCTTGCCGCCGCTCATCATCAACGCCGAACAAGCGACGATGCTTGCCGAAGCGGTGGCGAAGGTGATCCGCGAATTTCTTTCTCAGCAAGCAGAACCCAAAGCGGCGTGAGCGACGTACACAGCCGCTGATTGCTGCGGCTGGCACGCGTGCATCGAAGAAAAATGAATGACGCATCCGCCTCATGACGATTCGGCACTACCTCCAGTTCAACGACTTCTCGCGCGACGAATACGCGCGGCTGTTCGAGCGCATGCGCATCATCAAGGATCGCTTCAAGCGCTATGTCGCCTATCAGCCGCTGATCGATCGCACGCTCGCGATGGTGTTCGAGAAAGCGTCGACGCGCACACGCGTGTCGTTCGAAGCCGGCATGTATCAACTGGGCGGCTCGGTCATCAACCTGACCACCGGCGATTCGCAGCTCGGCCGGGCCGAGCCGATCGAAGATACCGCGCGCGTGATCAGCCGCATGGTCGATCTGGTGATGATCCGCACCTTCGAGCAAGCGCGCATCGAGGTCTTCGCCGCGAATTCACGCGTGCCGGTCATCAACGGCCTGACCAACGAATACCATCCCTGCCAGATCCTCGCCGACATCTTCACCTTCATCGAGCATCGCGGAGCCATCGCGGGCGCAACCATCGCGTGGATCGGCGACTCCAACAATGTCTGCAACACGTGGCTGCAGGCGGCTGAAACGCTGGGCTTCACGGTGCACGTCTCAACGCCGCCCGGCTATGAGGTCGAGCCCGAGCGCGCCGGCCTCGTGGGCGAAGCGCACTACCGGGAATTTACCGATCCGGTCGATGCGTGTCGCGGCGCCGATCTCGTCACGACCGATGTCTGGACCAGCATGGGCTTCGAAGCAGAGAACGAATCGAGGAAGAAAGCCTTCGCGGACTGGCGCGTCGATGACGACATGATGGCCGCGGCAAAACCTTCGGCGCTCTTCATGCATTGCCTGCCCGCGCATCGCGGCGAAGAAGTCGATGCGTCGGTCATTGACGGCGCGCGGAGCGTGGTGTGGGACGAAGCCGAGAATCGGCTGCATGCGCAGAAGGCGTTGATGGAATTTCTGATACTCGGGCGCATCGATGAGTGAGCGACCCGTGCGCCATCGCGCAGTCCCGTCAAGAACCGCGATCTCATGAGCGCGGTTCATTCGTCCACTCACGAACAGCCGCTCGACGCGACCCTCGAGGCGGCGTGGCTGAACCATCCCTGCTCTCCGCTCGATTCGACCGCGGTGGCCGAAAAATATCTTTCCGCCCACTCCGCCACAGCCACCCACGATCTCGTCTTCGCGCGCCTCATCGCGGCCAGCAGCGCGGTGCGAGTTGCCGACCTGCACGGCTCACGTGTGCATTTCCGCAAGGCATGCGCGGCGCTCGCCGAGTTGGCGCCGCCGTCAATGCAGCGTTCTGCTCAACAACTGAGCCTGCAGCTCATGCCGCACCTCACGCACAACGTCATGCAGAATGACGCGCATCGAGACGTTCAGGCGCAGCCGACTTATCGTCGCCTGGTCCAGCTGTCTCACGGTGTGCAGGGCGCAATGCATTGGGTCGAGCGCAATCTGATCGAGTCGATGGCTTCGTTCGGACTGGCGCTGGGAGAATCCGATGCGCTGGAACCCAGCGACGAGCACTACATCCGCCTTTGGCGCGCGGTCACGCTGCTCGGTCTGGGCAAACCCGACCTAGCTTTTCGCGACCTCCTGCTCGCGCTCGAATTCTTCCGCCATCACTATCCGCCGGCTCACGCGCTGCTCGCGTTCAACGTCGGCGCGACGCTGGTCCATGCGGGCGACTGGGAAGGCGCCGAAAGCTGCATTCGCATCGCGCTGCGCGAGAGTGGGCTGGTCGGCATGCCCGGCTTCGAAACGACGTGCCGATCGAATCTCGCGTATTGCCTGATCAACACCGGCCGCGTCGATGAAGCCACCGCCGAAATCAAGACGGCGTTGATGCGCGACCGCGCCGGGCTGCTGCACTATCGGCCGGGCGACGTGATGACCACGGTCGCGGAGAATCTGATCGAAACCGGGCATCTCGAGGAAGCCTCGCATTACGTCTTCGCCGCGCTCGACGACGCGATCGGTCGCAAGTATTCGATGGGCATCGGCACGGCCAAGTGGAATCAAGGGCGCATTGCGGTCGAGCAGAACAAGGCGGCCGAGGCGGTCAGTGCGTGGAGTGTCGCGCTATGGAACCTGCGCCGTCATCCGCACCTCACGCAGTTCTGGAAGACCGCGCTCGCCGTGTCCACGCTCTATTCGGACGGCGGCGACTATCGACGTGCGTTGCGCTGGCATCGACGCTTCCATGCTTCGTATCGTCGCTGGTTGGACACGACGCGCGACGTGCGTCTCGCCTACTCTCAGGCGGCACTGCAGATGGCCGCGATGCAGCGCGAACGCGATGCAGCCGAAGCGGAAAAGTTGCACCTGCTGCAAGCCAAGACAGAACTCGAAGCGGTCAATACCGAACTGCAATCGCGCTTCACGCAGATCGAAGCGATCCACGATGAATTGCGCGAGCAGGCCTCGCGCGATCTGCTGACGGGGCTGTTGAATCGCCGCAGTCTGTTGCCGACGCTCGACGCGATGCTCAAGAAGAGCGCCCTGATCACACAGCATGCGATCGTGGCGATGCTCGACCTCGATCACTTCAAGCAATTCAACGACCGGCATGGCCACGCCGCGGGCGATCAAATTCTCGCGGCGGCCGGCCAGTTGCTGCGCGAGTTCTTTCGCGACGAAGACAGCGCCTTTCGTTATGGCGGCGACGAGTTCTGCATTTTTCTGCCGCACACCAATCGCATGGTCGGCGAAGCGCGTCTCGATGCGTTTGCGCAAGCATTGCACGATACTCTGCCGCGCGCACCGGACGGCTCTGCCTCCGGTGTCACGGTGTCGTTCGGGCTTGCCTGTTTTCCGGACGACAGCCTGCGGGCCGATGAGTTGCTCGCGACCGCCGACGCGGCGCTCTACACCATCAAGCGTCGCAACAAGGAAGCCGCCTCGTCGCCGCTGTCGCGTCGTCTATAATTCGCGCCCGCAGCGTCGGCGCAGCGTCTGCTTTCTCGTCAACGCCGTCAGGCATCCTCACACCCCATGAGCGACATCAGCAAAGTCGTCCTCGCCTATTCCGGCGGCCTCGACACTTCGGTGATCCTGAAGTGGTTGCAGGACAATTACAGCGCCGAGGTCGTGACCTTCACCGCCGACATCGGGCAGGGCGAAGAGCTCGCGCCCGCGCGCGGCAAGGCCTTGAACGCGGGCATCAAGCCGGAAAATATTTTCATCGAAGACCTGCGCGAAGAATTCGTGTCCGACTTCGTGTTCCCGATGTTTCGCGCCAACGCGATCTACGAAGGCGAGTATCTGCTCGGCACGTCGATCGCGCGCCCCTTGATCGCCAAACGCCAGATCGAGATCGCGCGCGCAACCGGCGCCGAAGCGGTGTCGCACGGCGCTACCGGCAAGGGCAACGATCAGGTGCGTTTCGAGATCGGCTACTACGCGCTCGAGCCCGGCATCAAGGTGATCGCGCCGTGGCGCGAATGGGATCTGAGCTCGCGCGAAAAGCTGCTTGCATACGCCGAGGCTGCGGGCATACCGATCGAGATGAAGCACAAGCAAGGCGGTGCGCCCTACTCGATGGACGCGAACCTGCTGCACATCAGCTTCGAGGGGCGTCATCTCGAAGATCCCAAGGCCGAGGCCGAAGAGGCGATGTGGCGCTGGACGGTCTCGCCCGAAGCCGCGCCGGATACGCCCGAGTTCATCGAGCTGGAGTTCACTCGAGGTGACGTGAGCGCGATCGACGGCAAGGCGATGAGTCCGGCCGAAGTGCTCACGCGTCTGAACGAACTCGGCGGCAAGCACGGCATCGGCCGTCTCGACCTGGTCGAGAACCGCTATGTGGGCATGAAGTCGCGCGGCTGCTACGAAACGCCGGGCGGCACGATTCTTTTGAAGGCGCATCGCGGCATCGAGTCGATCACGCTCGATCGCGAAGTCGCGCATCTGAAAGACGACCTGATGCCGCGCTATGCCGCGTTGATCTACAACGGCTACTGGTGGAGTCCCGAGCGCCGTGCATTGCAGTTGCTGATCGATCACACGCAAGACCGGGTCAACGGCTGGGTCCGTCTCAAGCTCTACAAAGGCAGCGTCAGCGTCGTTGCTCGCGATTCGAAGGACACGCTGTTCGATCAGAACATCGCGACTTTCGACGACGACGGCGGCGCGTACGACCAGGCCGATGCCGGTGGTTTCATCAAGCTCAATGCACTCAGGATGCGAATCGCCGAGATCGCGCGGCGCAGGCGCTGATCAGCTACGGTAGCGCATCACCTCGACAGGAGATTCATCGATGAAGGCAAACACTTTTGCATGCAGCGCCGCACGTGCGGCGGCGACTTTCCTGGCCGCGTTGTTCGCATCATCGATCGCGAGTGCGGAGCCGTTGAACGCGAAGCCGGGAGCGTGGGAAATGACCGTCGCGACAACCGGCGCCGGCAGCATCGTTCCCCCCGGAGCGCTCGCGAAGATGCCGCCTGAGCAGCGCGCGCTGGTCGAGAAGATGATGGCCGATCGCGGCGGCAAGCCCAATACATCGGTGCACAAGAGCTGCGTCAAGAAGGAAGACCTCGAGCACGACCGCTTCGCCAACGATGACGATTCGGGTTGCACGAGAAAGACCGTTTCGCGTACTGCAAGCAAGATCGTCGTCGCGATGAGCTGTCCCGGCACGCCGCCGCGCGAAGGCACGTTCACATTCGAGGCGAAGAGTCCCGAAAGCGTGGTCGGCATGATCGATCAAGAGACCGGCAGCGGAAAATTCCACGTCGACATCAAGGGCAGGTGGCTGGGCGCGAGCTGCGCGGGTATTCCCGAGCGCTCCGCGAAGATGAGGTGACGCCGCATCAGATGATGACCGGCTCGGGCTCGAGAGCCACGCGGAAGCGGTCGGCGACGCTCGTCTGAATCGCCGACGCGAGCGCGAACACTTCGGCGCCGGTCGCGCCCCCCCGGTTGACGAGGACCAGCGCCTGGCGATCGTGCACCGCCGCGCGTCCGCTCGAACCGGGCAGCGAACGACCGCGCCAGCCGCAGCGATCGATCAACCACGCCGCCGCGAGCTTCACGCGGCCATCGGCTTGCGGATATCCGACCGCACCCGGCTCCTGTGCGCATATCGCATCGAAGATCTCGGCCGACACGATCGGGTTCTTGAAGAAGCTTCCCGCGTTGCCGATCACCGCCGGGTCGGGCAGTTTGGCGCGACGGATGGCGGTCACGACGTCGGCAACATCGAGTGCGGTCGGATGCTGGATCGCGCGCGATTCGAGCATCGCGCGCACGTCCCCATACTCGGTGCGCGGCTGCCACAACTTCGGCAAGCGAAACGCGACACGCGTGATGACGACGCGCTCTCTGAGTTCGTGCTTGAACACGCTGTCGCGATAGGCAAAGCCGCAGTCGTCGGCGTCCATGCGGACGATGCGGCCGGACGCGACATCGAAGGCCTCGAGCCACGCGAAGCGCTCGACCAGTTCGACGCCGTAGGCGCCGATGTTCTGCACCGGAGCCGCGCCGACCGAGCCCGGAATCAGCGCGAGATTCTCGAGGCCGGGCCAGCCTTCGCGCAGTGTGTGACGCACCAGCGCATCCCAATTTTCCCCTGCGGCCGCGGCGACGAGACGATGGTTGCCGTGATCGCCGAGATGTTCGCGACCGGTCAACGCGACGTGAACCACCAGTCCTTCGAAGTCGCGCGTGAAAAGCAGGTTGCTGCCCCCGCCGAGAATCAGGCGCGGACTATCGTTCCACTCGGATCGCTCACGCAACGCATGAAGATCGTCGATGGTCTCGACGCGCGCGAAGTGGCGTGCGCGTGCCGCGATGCCGAACGTATTGAGCGTCTCGAGGGAAACGTCGCGCTGGATGATGAGAGGCATGCGAATTGCGACCCACGCCGTGGCTGCTGAAAAAGAGCGGCGAGTATAGCGAGCGCCAATGCAGCCTCTTGCTCGTCTATACTTTTCATCCCCTCGTTTCACCGGAAGCAAAACGCATGCCCTCGTTCGACGCCATCTCTGAAGCCAGTCAGGTCGAAGTGAAGAACGCAGTCGACCAGACCAACAAGGAAGTCGGCACGCGTTTCGATTTCAAGGGCTCGGACGCGCGCGTCGAGCAGAAGGAACGCGACCTCACACTGTATGCGGATTCGGAATTCCAGCTCGGTCAGGTGCGCGACATCCTCAACGGCAAGATGACCAAGCGCGGCGTCGACATCCGCTTTCTCGACCTCGGCAAGATCGAGAAGATCGGTGGCGACAAGGTCAAGCAGATCATCAAGGTCAAGAATGGTATCGAATCCGAAGCCGCCAAGAAGATCGTGAAGACGATCAAGGAGGCGAAGCTGAAGGTGCAGGCGAGCATTCAGGGCGATGCCGTGCGCGTGACCGGCGCGAAACGCGATGATCTGCAAACGGCGATTGCACTGCTGAAGAAATCGATCACCGAGACGCCGCTGGACTTCAACAATTTTCGCGACTGAACCCACACGATGCCATCGCCTCGCGGCCTCGGGCTGCTGCTGTTCCTAGTGGTCTTCGCGTCGGCTGCCCACGCCGCGACGATCAATGTCGTCGGCCTGTTTCCGGGCAAAGCCGTGGTTGTCGTCGATGGCGCCGCTCCACGTAGCGTGGGCGTAGGCGAGAGCGTCGGAGGGTACAAGCTCGTCTCGGTCGGTGCGGACAGCGCGACCTTTCTCGTCGACGGCAAGCGACAGACGATTGCGATGGGCTCGTTCCTCGGCGGCCGTGTGATGAACAATGCCGCGAACAATGCCGCGAACAACGGCGGGAACAACGGCGCGAACAACGGCGCGAGCGACAACGCGAAAAGCAGCGCCGGCGCCCGTGCAAGCGCCATGGTCGCCGTCGACAGCCGCGGACACTATGCGACCGACGGCACGATCAACGGGGCGGCGACGCGCTTTCTCATCGATACCGGCGCGACGCTGGTGGTGCTGTCGGCGAACGAAGCCAGACGGCTGGGCATCGCGTATCAACAGGCGCCGCAGGGAAGCGCACAAACCGCGAACGGCGCGGTGCCCTATCGCATCGTCAAGCTCGATCGCGTCAAGGTGGGCGATGTGGAGCTCAACAACGTCGAGGCCGGCGTGATGGAAGGCGGCTACGACGGTCCCGCATTGCTCGGCATGAGCTTCCTGTCGCGCACCGAGGTGAGCCGCGACGGACAAAACATGGTGCTCACGAAACGCTTTTGACTCGCGGCTTGGAGGGCAAAGGCTTCTGCAACCAAGCGACGATCGCCGCGAACGCCAGCACGGCCGCGCTGCAGGCAAATCCGCCGCGCAAACCACCGGCTCCATCGGCCACCCAACCGATCAAGGTCGGTCCGACGATCTGGCCGGCGGCGAACACGATCGTGAACGCGCTGATGCCGGCCGACCACGCCGACGGCTCGAGGTTGTGCCGCACCAGCGCCGTGGTCGAAGCGACCACCGACAGGAACACGCCGCCGAACAAGAGGCCCGATGCGAACACGGCGAGTGGATGAGCGCTCAGCACCGGCAACAACGTCGCGATCGCAAGCAAGGCATGAAGCAGGGTCATCGCTTCGCCGCCGCGATAGCGTTGCAGCACGCGCGCCCAGATCCATGACGACGCGATCACCGCGACCCCGAGCGCAACGAAAAAACTCGTGATCAGCGCGCTGCTCAGGCGCTGCTCGCGCAGCAACGTGATCACGAAGGTCATGTAGCCGATGTAGCCGAGCCCGAAGAGGAAGTAGGCGGCCAGCCCGAAAGCGAAGTCGCGTACCGGGAAGCGCGAACGCTCGGTTGCAGCGCTCGCCTGCGCGTCGAGGTGGCGTGTGGCCATGGCCATGACGAGAGTTGCGAACAGCGCGGTGACCCCGAGACCGAACCATGCGATTTGCCAGTCGTGCTGACGCCCGTGTGAAGCCGCCGACGAAATCAGAGCCGGCAGAAGCAATGCGGAAACCACGATGCCGATGCCGGTTCCGCCGTAGTAGATGCCCAGGATCAAGCCCACCTGCGTGCGCTTTCGCGCGGGATGCTGATCGATCGGTGCGCCGCCGAACGGTCCGCTCGCCAGCCGCGCCGCGAGCAGGCCTCCCGTGATGAAGGTCGCGGCGCTCGCGACGCCGGTGATGAAACGCAGCGCATAGAGCGGCGCATCGTCGGTCACGAGCCCGTGCGCGATCAGGGCCAATGCCGCAATCGCGCTGCCCCACACGAACACGCGCCGCGCCGCGTGACGCTTCAGCCAGGACACGGTCAGCAACGCGCCCGCGAGATACCCCGCCGCGTTGACGGTATTCATCGCGCCCGATGTCAGATAGCTCCACCCGAGATCGGCGCGCATCGGCGGCAACAGCAGCGCATACGAGAAACGCGCGAGGCCGAGAGAGACCGCGGCGCCGAGCGCAAGAGCAAATGCAGTTCGAAGAGTCGAAGGCATCAGAAGGCCGAGAGCTCAAACAAAAAGCCCGCAATCATTGCGGGCTTTCTTGTTGCGAACGGCCGCGTCTGCGTCCGGCTGCGCAAACACGGCGCCTGCGAACCTCAACCGCCCGGCGCAGGCCGCTCGATGCGCGCATACGCACTGTGGTTGTGGATCGATTCGAAGTTCTCGACCTCGACCGCATAGCGGCCGATGCGCGGGTCGTCGTTCAGTCGCTGCACGACATCGCGAATCAAATCCTCGACGAACTTGGGATTGTCGTAAGCGCGCTCGGTGACGTATTTTTCATCCGGCCGCTTCAAGAGGCCGTAGACCTCGCACGACGCTTCTTCTTCGGCGATGCGAACCAGATCCTCGACGGCGAGAGCCACGCCCTCGCGCACGCCCGCCTCGATCGTGACGTGCGAACGCTGGTTGTGCGCGCCGTAATCGGAGATCTGCTTCGAGCAGGGGCAAAGGCTCGTGACGGGCACGACCACCGTCAGCGACACGTCGGTCTTGCCCGATGCGATTCGGCCCGCGAGCGTGACCTCGATGTCGAGCAGACTCTCGACTCCCGAGATGGGCGCGGTCTTGGTGATGAAGTAGGGATACTTCACATCGATACGGCCCGCATCGGCGCCGAGCTTGTCGGCCATCGTCGCGAGCAACTCGCGCAGCGCCGCTACGTCGAGCACGCCGCGGCGCTCTTCGAGCAACGCAACGAAGCGCGACATGTGCGTGCCCTTGACGGTCTCGGGCAAATGCACGTCGAGGCTCCACATGCCCACGGTCGGCTGCGCAAGTCCTTCGCCGTTCCTCACCGTCAGCGGGTGACGCACGCTCTTGATGCCGACGCGCTGGATCGCGAGATGGCGTCGATCGGGCGAACCCTGCACGTCGGGTAGATCGACCTTGAAAGACTTGATCGGGTCTGGAGCATTCATGTTCGATGACCCGCGTCGGCGGGTGAGTTCCAATGAGATTCAACCATTATTGACGACCAGCCGCGGTTCGCGCACATCGCTCGCGGGCGACTCCACCCGACGTTGGTTGATGTCGGCGAGTTTTTTGCGGATCGATGCGGCGACGCCTTCGGCATTCAATCCGCAATCGGCCAGGAGAAGCGCCGGGTCGCCGTGATCGATAAATTGGTCCGGCAAGCCCAGATGCAAGATCGGTCGGACGGTTCCCGCATCGGCCAGAGCTTCGGCGCAAGCCGATCCGGCGCCGCCCATGATGCATCCTTCTTCGATCGTGACGACGAGATCGTGCCGGGCCGCGATCTCGACGAGCAGCGTCACGTCGAGCGGCTTGATGAAACGCATGTTTACGACCGTCGCGTCGAGCGCATCGCCGGCCGCAAGTGCCGGTCCGACCATGGACCCGAATGCCAGCATCGCGACTCGCGGCGGCGCGCCGGGCGCGCGCGATGAAATGGTCGTTTCGCGGGTCGTTTCGCGCAACACCACGCCTTTGCCGAGCGGCAACGACGCCAGCGACTCGATGCTTCCCGACACCGCGTGCGAAGCAGCCGCGGCGCCGCGCGGATAGCGCACAGCGGCCGGACCCGGATGGAGGAATGCAGTGCTCAGCATGGCACGGCACTCGGCTTCATCGGACGCGGCCATCACGACCATGTTCGGTATGCAACGCAGATAGGCAAGGTCGTAGTTGCCGGCATGCGTCGCGCCATCCTGCCCGACCAGACCGGCACGATCGAGCGCGAACGTCACGTCCAGATTCTGCAGCGCCACGTCGTGAATCAACTGGTCGTAGCCGCGCTGGAGGAAGGTGGAATAGATCGCGACCACCGGCTTCAAGCCCTCGGTCGCCATGCCGGCCGCGAAGGTCACCGCGTGTTGCTCGGCGATGCCGACGTCGAAATAGCGCGCGGGGAAACGTCGTTCGAATTCGACCATCCCGGAGCCTTCGCGCATCGCGGGGGTGATGCCCACGAGCCGGCGATCGGCCGCGGCCATGTCGCAGAGCCAGTTGCCGAACACCTGCGTGTAGCTCTTCTTCGACGCAACCGCAGGCGTATAGCCGACCGATGGATCGAACTTGCTCGGCCCGTGATAGAGAACCGGGTCGGCCTCGGCCAACTTGTAGCCCTGTCCCTTCTTCGTGACGACGTGGAGAAACTGCGGACCGCCGAGCTGCTTGATGTTCTGCAAAGTCGGAATCAACGATTCGAGATCGTGGCCGTCGATCGGCCCAATGTAGTTGAAGCCGAGTTCCTCGAACATCGTCGCGGGCACGATCATGCCCTTGGCGTGCTCTTCGAATTTTCTTGCGAACTCGAACAGCGGCGGCGCGACGCCGAGCACGCTGCGGCCCACGTTCTTCGCGGTCGCATAGAACTGGCCGCTCATCAGGCGCGCGAGATAACGGTTCAGCGCGCCCACCGGCGGCGAGATCGACATGTCGTTGTCGTTCAGGATCACGAGCAGATCGACATCGTGCATTACGCCGGCGTTGTTCAAGGCCTCGTAGGCCATGCCCGCCGACATGGCGCCGTCGCCGATCACCGCGATGCTCTTGCGATTCCGGTCGCCCTTCAACCTGGCGGCCGCGGCCATGCCGAGCGCAGCCGAGATGCTGGTCGAAGAATGCGCGGTCCCGAACGTGTCGTATTCCGATTCGACTCTTCTTGGAAAGCCCGAGATGCCGCCCTTCTGGCGCAGCGTATGCATGCGCTCGCGGCGGCCGGTGAGGATCTTGTGCGGATAGGTCTGATGGCCTACGTCCCACACGATGCGATCGTTGGGCGTGTCGAACACGTAGTGAAGCGCGATCGTGAGTTCGACCGTGCCGAGATTCGACGACAGATGTCCGCCGGTCTTGGACACCGAATCGAGCACGAAGGCCCGCAGTTGACCGGCGAGCGTGTGCAACTGATGGCGATCCAGCTTGCGGAGATCGGCCGGCGAGGCGATGCGTTCGAGCAGATCGTTCATACGGTCGCTGACTGTGTGGATGACGGCGTGGCTTGCGAAGAGTAATGGCTCGCGTGGCGAGTCAGAAAGAGCGTCCTGTGATGAAGTCCGCGATGTCGCGCAGCCTGTCGATGTTTCCGCCGAGCCGCTCAAGCGCACGATCGGCGTCGTCTCGCAAGCGACGCGCAAGATGCTTGGCTTGATCCAGTCCGAGCACTGTCACGACGGTCGGCTTGTCGTTCATCGCATCCTTGCCTGCGGTCTTTCCCAATGTGACGCTATCGGTTTCGACATCGAGCACGTCATCGACGACCTGGAACGCGAGACCGATAGCGCCGCAGTATTCATCGAGAGCCGAACGTCGCCCGGCGTCGAGACCCACGGCTAGCGCATCGTCGTGATCGAGTGCCGCACGCGCTCCCAGCAGCACCGCGGCACGCAATAGTGCGCCGGTTTTGGCTCGATGCATCGCTTCGAGTTCCGTCCAGGCGAGTTGTTTGCCGACGCTTTCGAGATCGATCGCCTGTCCGCCCGCCATCCCGCGCGACCCGCTCGCGGCCGCAAGCAGCGATACCGATTCTGCGACCCGCCCGGATCGAGGCGATGCGATCGCAGCGATGACTTCGAAGGCGAGCGTCTGCAGCGCGTCGCCGACCAGGAGAGCCGTCGCTTCGTCGAACGCGACATGCACCGTGGGCCGTCCGCGACGCAGGTCGTCATCGTCCATGCAGGGCAGGTCGTCGTGCACCAGCGAATAGGCGTGGATCAGTTCGACTGCAACGGCCGCGGCATCGAGCCGCGCGGCGGCCGACGAATCGATTGCCGAATCATTCGAGGATGGACTCGACCCACTCGCCCACTCGCCTGCGGCATAAACCAGCATCGCGCGCACGCGCTTGCCGCCGCCCAGGCTCGCATAGCGCATTGCGTCGTGGAGGCGCGCCGGCACGGTGCTTGATGGCGGCAAGGCGCGATCGAGCGCGGCTTCGACGCGGGAACGCATCGTTTGCATCCAGGCCTCGCTCGCAGGGCGGCGCGGGCTCGTCGCGTCGTCCCGAGACGCTCCGACCCTGATGCCTTGGCGCGCGGTCGCGAGCGCACTCGTCGCCGCACTGGTCGACGCGGTCGTTGTCGCGGTCGTTGTCGCGGTCATCGACGCTTTCATCCGCGCTCGGACCCGCGCACGGGCATTTCCGACAAAGGCCGCAACAGTTCGCCGTCGAGCACGCGCACCTGCTCCCTGGCGCGCTCGAGAGCGGTCTCGCAGATCTTCACGAGCTCGGCACCGCGCTTGTACGAAGCAAGCGACTGGTCGAGCGACAGGCTGCCGTCTTCCATGTGTTCGACGATGGCCTCGAGCTCTTCGAGCGCGTGCTCGAACGAAGGCTGGTCTTGCTCCGCGACCGTGTCGAGAGCGGGGACGGTGCCTGGTTCCTGCAATGTTGAAGCGCGCGGCATGTTTTTCGGTGAGGTCCGTGAAACTTTGGTAATGGAGCGCATTTTAAGCGATCGAGCCTGGAAGGATCCGCGCTCGTAATTTCTGGGTCGGCGCCATCTGCGCCGAAGGCAAAGCCCGATGCTTTTTGCTAGACTCCGCCTTCCCGTGCAATGCGGGTCGTATGGTGCAGTCCGCGGAGCAGTCCGCAAGTCCGCAAGAGTCTCGAGTCGAGTCCACGATTTAAACATCCGCGACTGGTACGGAAGCTTCTTGATTCGCTTGGGTTGGGTCGGTGCATGGTCGCGGTCTTCAATGCCTGCGGACCGTGCCGCCTCTTCATTCGGGAGGGTTGGGATGTCCGATCTGGGTAGCGCCGGCAAACTCGCGCGCAGTATCGCGCAGTTGCCGGTCTCGGCGTATTTGGACCAAGCGCGATACGCCCGCGAAATCGATCTGTTGTTCAAGCGACAGCCGCGCTACGTGGGCCACGCCTTGATGGTTCCCGAGGTGGGCGACTTTCACACGCTCGCGCATGAGCGCGACGGGCGCGTGCTGGTGCGCACGCGCGAGGATGGCGCCGACACGCCGGCCGGAGGCATCGCGCTGATGTCCAACGTGTGCCGGCATCGTCAGGCGATCATCAAGACAGGACGTGGCAACACCGATCGAAACATCGTCTGTCCGCTGCATCGCTGGACTTACGACCTCGACGGCAAGCTGCTCGGCGCGCCGTACTTCGAAGACAACCCGTGCCTGAATCTGGCGCAGACGCCGCTGTCGCAATGGAACGGGCTCTTGTTCGAAGGGCCGGTCGGTGCTGCGAACGAGCTCGCCGACGTGCGGATGCCAGAACTGGACTTCAGCGGCTACCTGTTCGATCGCATCGAAGTCCACGAGTGCGCCTACAACTGGAAGACCTTCATCGAGGTCTATCTCGAGGACTATCACGTCGGTCCGTTTCATCCTGGCCTCGGCCAGTTCGTGACTTGCGAAGACCTGTCGTGGCAATACGGCGCGCGCCATTCGGTGCAGACGGTGGGCATCAACAGTGGCCTCAAGCGGCCCGGCACGCCGACCTATCGCGCCTGGCACGACCAGGTAATGCGCCTGTCGAACGGGGTCGAACCCGAGCACGGCGCGATCTGGCTGACGCTCTATCCGAACGTGATGGTCGAGTGGTATCCGCAGGTGCTGGTGGTCTCGACCCTGATTCCGCGCGGGCCGCAACACACCACCAACCTGATCGAGTTCTACTACCCCGAAGAAGTCGCGCTGTTCGAGCGCGAGTTCGTCGAAGCCAATCGCGCGGCCTACATGGAAACGTGCGCCGAGGACGACGAGATCGCGCTGCGGATGGATGCGGGCCGGCTCGCGCTGTTCGAGCGCGGCGAGAATCAGGTGGGGCCGTATCAGTCGCCGATGGAAGACGGCATGCAGCATTTTCACGAGTGGCTGCGAGTCGAAGTGGACGAGAACTCATCCCCAACCCAACCCTCCCCTTGAAGGAGAGGGAGGTAGATGCAATCGCTCTGGATGATCGTTGCGGCGCTGTTGTTCTCGCTGATGGGCGTCGCGGTAAAGCTCGCGTCGTCGCAGTACAACACTTGGGAGATCGTGCTCTATCGCGGCCTGATCGGGGTGATCGTGATGGGCGGCATGATCGCGCTGCAGACCCGGCGCACCCGCAGCTCGGTCCGCGATGCGCTCGCGACGCGACGCATCGTCATGCATCTGACGCGCGGCATCTCGGGAACGCTGTCGGTGATCCTGTGGTTCTCGTCAATCGCCGGACTTCCGATCGCAACCGCGATGACGATCAGTTCCTCATCGCCGCTGTTCATCGGCGCATGGATCGCCTGGACCGCCCATCGCGCGCGCAATCGCATCGACGTGCTGATGATGATCGCGCTCCTGGGTGGTTTCATCGGCGTGATGCTGTTGCTGCAGCCGACCCTCGCGAGCGATCAGTGGATCTTCGCGATCCTCGGAACCACCGGAGCCGCTCTGACCGCGATCGCCTATCTGTCGGTCAAGGCGCTTGGGCAAGCGGGCGAGCCGAACGCGCGCATCGTGTTCTTTTTCTCGGCGATGAATGCGCTCGCCGGGCTGGCAGGCGCCTTCCTCTTCGGCTTCCATGCGATCGATCTTCGTGGCCTCGCCCTACTGGCCTGCGTGGGGATCACAGCGGCGCTCGCGCAACTCGCGATGACGCGCGCCTATGCATCGGGCGGCACCTTGCTGACCGCGAACCTCGGCTTCACCAGCATCGTGTTCTCGAGCATCTGGGGCATCGCGATCTTCGGCGACGTGATTCGTCTGGACAGTGCGATCGGCATGGCGGTCATCATCGGGTCGGGCGTGCTCGCCACGCTGATGACGGCGCGCGCCTTGAAGCGCGCCGAGGCCGAACCCGACGAAGTCGTAAGATCGATCTGACCATTTATCCGGGAACAGCATGCATCCTCTCGTCAACGTGGAAGAACTTGCCTCGCATCTCAACGATCCCGACTGGATCGTGTTCGATTGCCGTCACGATCTCTCGGCGCCCGAGGCCGGCGAAGCGGCTTATCGCAAATCGCACATTCCGGGCGCGCGCTTCGCGCATCTCGATCGCGACCTCTCGGGCGCGAAGACGGGAGGCAACGGACGTCATCCGGTGCCCACGCGCGAGTTCTTTGCCGCGTTTCTCGTTGTCGCCGGCGTGAACCAGAGCAGCACGTTGATCGCCTGCGACGCATCGAACGGCTTGTATGCATCGCGCTTGTGGTGGCTCGCGCGATGGATCGGCCACGATGCGGTCGCGGTGCTCGACGGGGGATTGCCGGCGTGGCAAGCGGCAGGACTGCCGATCAACGACGACGTGCCGCACCCGACCGCGGGCGATCTTCGCAACGGTGATGCGCTGGTCTCGCAGGTCGACACGCAAGACGTCGAAGCCAATCTCTCCACGCAGGCGAAACTCGTCGTCGATGCGCGCGCGCCCGAGCGTTATCGCGGCGAAGTCGAGCCGCTCGATCCGGTCGCCGGCCACATCCCGCACGCGGTCAATCGACCGATGGCACGCAACCTGTCGGCGGACGGCCGATTCAAGAGCGCGTCGGAACTGCGCGGCGAATTCGACGCACTGCTCGCCGGTCGCGATCCCGACACGCTGATCCATTCCTGCGGGTCGGGCGTGACGGCGTGCCACAACCTGCTCGCAATGGAAGTCGCGGGGCTACCCGGCGCGTCGCTTTATGCGGGCTCGTGGAGCGCATGGTGCGCCGATCCGCAACGCCCGATCGCGCGCGGCGATTCGCCCAACGATCGCTAAACGCGCGCTTCGTAAATCAGATTGAACGGCGTTTCGGCCGCCCGCCGAAAACGACTGAAGCCGCCCTGCGTGACGACATCGCGCATGCGCGCTTCTCCGGATT
This sequence comes from Burkholderiales bacterium, assembly GCA_038240015.1. Classification (GTDB taxonomy): domain Bacteria; phylum Pseudomonadota; class Gammaproteobacteria; order Burkholderiales; family Burkholderiaceae_D; genus CAHJXF01. The sequence goes on along the minus strand of JBBSEF010000001.1, from coordinate 96,597 downwards.
GAGCGCCCAGACACAGGCCCACTTCCTGCGAGCGCGATGCCGGCGTGCAGATGAAGGTTGACGCCGAATAGAACACGCGGCCGACTGGATTGAGATTGTCTTCGAGCTTGTCGTTGGCGAATGGCTCGACGATCATCCACGCGCCGTCCTTGCCCAAAGTAGAACGCACATGCGCAGCGGCGCCGACCGGGTCGCCCATGTCGTGCAGGCAATCGAAGACCGCGACGAGGTCATAGTCCTTGCCCGGAAAATCTTTCGCGCTCGCGACCTCGAAGCGCACGCGGTCCGAGACACCGGCGGTTTGTGCCGCTTTCGTCGCATATGCCACCGACGGCTCGTGATAGTCGAACCCCACGAAGTTGGACTTCGGAAACGCTTCGGCCATGATCAGCGTCGACGCCCCGTGGCCGCATCCCACATCGGCAACCGACGCGCCGCTCTTCAGCTTGGCTTCCATACCTTCGAGCGCAGGAATCCACGCGCTCACGAGATTGGCCGCATACCCCGGCCGAAAGAATCGTTCAGTGCCGTGAAAGAGTGCCGCGTCGTGCTCGTGCCAACCGAGGCCCTTGCCCGACTTGAACGCGTCGACGATCTTGGGGATCGCCTTGAATTGCGCCACAGCGATCTGGAACGCTCCCGGGATGAAGGCCGGGCTGCCTTCGACAGCGAGCGCCATCGCCTGCTCTTCGTCGAGATGGAAGGCCTCGCTTGCAGGGTCGTAGTGGACATAGCCGCTTGCGGCTTGCGAAGACAACCATTCGCGCACGTAGCGCGCGTCGGTCGATGTTCGCGCAGCAAGCTGCTCAGCCGTCATCGGCTTTTCGGAGAGCGCTTTATAGAGGCCGAGCTGGTCGCCCACCACGACAGTTGCCGCGTGCATGACCGCGCCCAGGTCATGCACGAATGCGCCCATGAACGCGTTGAGTTTCTCTTCATCGATTGCCATGACATCCTCCCGTGGTGGTCGTCGCACGGCAGTGCTGCGCTGGCCCTGGTTTCGCGATCGAGGCGTGAGTGTCATCCAGCCGCCAGCGCTCGTCAACACGCGGGATCAATGCTCGCGCACCCAACCGTTCAACACAATCACCACCCCGACGCCCGCTGCGATCAACAGCGCCTGCATGATCGCGTCGCGACCGCGCGGTCCGTGCGGAATGCGATGCATCTGCGGCACGAGATCCGATAGCGAGATGTAGATGAAGTTGGCCGCGGCGACCACCAGCACATACGGGATCAACGCTTCCATTTTTTCGAGGAACGCGAGGCCGATCCAGCCGCCGAAGACGATCGCCGAACTCGACGCCGCCGCGTAGGCAACCGCGCGCGGCTTCTTCACGCCCGCGTGCAACAGCACGATGAAGTCGCCGATCTTGTGCGGCACTTCGTGCGCGAGGATCGAGATCGTGGCCGCGAGCCCGATCCACGGTCCGGCGAGAAATGCGCCGGCGATCACGATGCCGTCAGAAAAATTGTGGACGGCGCTGCCGACCAGAACGAACACGCCGCCGCGCCCGGCCTCTTGCGCGTCGTGCCCATGGTCATGCTGATGACCATCGCCTTCGAAGTGGTGGCTGTGCCGATAGACCGCGATCTTCTCGAGGAAAAAAAAGCCGAAGAGCCCGGCCAGCATCACCGCGCACAACTCGCGCAACGATGCACGGGACGCGAAGGCTTCGGGGATCAGATGCAGGAACGCGGTCGCAAGAAGGATGCCGATCGAGAAACTCACCATCCGATTGACGAATGCGCCGAGCACGCGAAACGACAGGAAGGCCGCAAGCGCGATGCTGATGAAAGCGACCAGAGCAGTCGCGACGATGGTTTCGACGACGGGCATCAAGGCCAATCAAACGACGCCGTGCGCCTTGAAGAACGCAAGCATCTTGGCCCATCCGTCTTCGGCGTCTGCCTTCGAATAGCCCGGCCGATAGTCCGCGTTGAAGCTATGCCCCGCATCCGGATAGACGATGAGTTTAGTATCGGCCGCGATAGATGGCGCGGACTTCAGCGCCTCTTGCATCTGCTTGACGTGTTCGGCGGTGATGCCCTGATCCAGGCCGCCATACAGACCCAGCACCGGCGCTTTCATCTGTCCGACCTGATCGGTCGCCTTGCCGGCCAGCGGTCCATACCACGCGACGGCGGCCTTGAGCCTGGAACTGTGTTCGGCGAACAGCCAGGTCTGGCGGCCACCCCAGCAGAACCCGGTGACGCCGATTTTGCTCGCATCGCCATGGTTGGTCGTAGCCCAGGCAACCGTTGCATCGAGATCGGTGGCGACCTGCGTGTCGGGGACTTTCGATACGACGTTCTTGATCAGGTCCGAGATCGCCGGGTACTTGGACGGATCGCCCTGCCGCGCATAGAGCTCGGGGGCGACCGCGAGATATCCCTGCTTCGCCAGGCGCCGGCACAGGTCCTTGATGTGTTCGTGCACGCCGAAGACTTCCTGAATCACGATGATGGTCGGCAGATTCTTCTTGCCGGCAGGCTGCGCGCGATACGCCGGCATCTGGCCGTCGGCGACCGGCACCTTCACTTCGCCGGCGTCGAGTCCGTCGGCGTCGGTGGTGATGGTCTGCGCGCTCACGGGCCGCACTGCGGCCGCGAAGCCCGAGCCCAATGCGGTCACGACGAAGCCTCGGCGCGTGAACGATGTCTTGGGCAACTGGCTCGCGAGTTCTTGTTCGAGTAGGTCCATCGCAAATCTCCGTGTGGGGTGGGGTTCTGGTGGCGGCGAAAGTGTAAAGGCAAATGGCGACTGCTTTGCCTGTCATTGCGAACGTGGCGAAGAGGGCTTGTGCTGTAATCGCATTCGCCTCAAAGCCACGCGAACCGACCGACAAGCCCACGCTTCATGGAACCGAGCGACGCATCTCCCCTTGCCGAACTGCGGACGATCGCTCCATCGCAGATCTTCCTTGCATTTTCCAGCCTGGCCTTGTCGGGCTTCGGCGGCGTGCTGCCTTTCGCCTATCGCGCGCTGGTCGAGCAACGGCGGTGGTTGAGCGCCAGGGAGTTCACAGGTCTGCTGGCAATGGCGCAAGTCCTGCCCGGACCCACGATCTGCAATCTGTCGGTGATGATCGGGCAGCGCTACGCGGGCTTCGCGGGCGCCTCGGCCGCGCTCGCAGGCATGGTCGCCGGACCGTCGTGCATCGTGATTGCGCTGGGGATCGCGTGGCAGCGTTACGGCGACACGCCGAGCGTCAAGCGCGCGCTCGTAGGCATGTCGGCGGTCGCGATCGGACTCATCCTCACAACCGCCGTGAAGATGGCGATCAATCTTTTCAGACCCGAGACGACCGATGTCTCCACCTCGCCGCCCTACAGGGCGACACGACGACTCGCACACGTGATCCTTTGCGCGCTGGCCTTCGCGGGCGTGGGGCTGATGCGCTGGCCGCTTGCGGCGGTGGTCGCATCGCTCGCGCCGTTCGCCATCGCGCTCGCCTGGTCCGCCGATCGCTGAGCCGGGCATGGACGAATCGATCACCGACAACCCGGCATGGCTGCTGACGACCCACCTCGCGCTGTTGTCGTTCGCAGCCGTGGGCGGGGGCGTCGTCATGCTCGCGCCCGACATCCAGCGCTACGTCGTCGATGTCCATCACTGGATACGCGACGAGCAGTTCGCGGCGGCTTACGCCATCGCACAGGCTGCCCCGGGTCCCAACATGCTTTTCGTCACGCTGGTCGGATGGCAGATCGCCGGGTGGCTGGGTGCACTCGGGGCGACTCTGGCCGTGACCATTCCACCGGCCCTCTTGACCTTCCTGATCGGCCGCGTGTCGCGCGCCGCATCGAAGGGTGGCGTCGGTCGATTTGGAACGGCGGTACGCAACGGATTGTCGCCTTTGTCGGTCGGACTACTGCTTGCGGCCGTGTGGGTGCTGCTCGACTCGACGCATGCGGGCTGGCGCGAATTGATCGTGGTTCTCTCGACGCTCGTCATCGTGATGCGCACGAAGATCAATCCGATGTGGCTGATCTTCGCGGGCGCGATCATGGGAGCGGCCGGCGTGCTCGGTTGAGCTTGGCGCCCTCCGCGAACCGGCAGCGGAAAAAAATCAATGGCCGACCGGCATCTTCGATACCTTGGGCCAATTCGCTTCGGCCTCGCTGATCTTTGCCTTCCTGTCCTCGTTCCAGATTTCAAGTACCCGCGTGTTGTAGTTCAAGTAGAGCTTGCCATCGACCACCGCGAAGGCCTCCGGTTTGGTATCGACCTTGTAGCCGCTGGCGGTGCCGTACGCGCAATAGCCGCCGAACTGCGGCGCATAGCGCTCCGGCTGCGCCGCGAACGCGTCGCGATTGGCGGCGTTGGCAAACAGAAACTTCGAACCCTTGTAGGTCGATTGCCAGGATTCGTCGCCCTTGACCGGCCGCTGCTGGTTGACGTAGGCGACCGGGTCATAGCCCTTGATCGCGACGCCGCCACCCTCCTCGTTGAATTCGCCGGCGTAGATCGGGCCGACGGCAACCAGCGTTATCACACCGATCAGCAAAGCAATGCTGCGAACCATTCGATTCCTGTCCATCGTGTTCTCCCGGGACTGAACAAAAGTCTTGCGCGCTGGTCGCACGCAACCAGGATAAGTCGGAGCACGGCGTGTGCTCTTACAACTGACCGCAAGTCGTCGATCCAGCGTATCGCGAAGCGACGCGTTGCTTGACGCATCGTGATACATCAACCCAAATCATCGCCATGACCAAACTGATCGCCATCATCGCTGCGCTCGTTGCCATCGCCGGCTGCGCAAGCACGCCGTCCAATCCGAACCCGCGCGCCGCGCAGGAACTGAAGCTCGCGCAGGTCGACCTGCCGCGCTATATGGGCCGTTGGTATCTGATCGCCAACATTCCCTACTTCGGCGAGAAGAACTATGTCGCCAGTCGGGCCGAGTGGAGATTGCGCGACGACGGCAAGATCGCCGATGCGTATGTCGGTAAGAAGGGCGGCTTCGATCAGCCCGAGACGCGCCGCGAGTTCGTCGATACGGTGGTGCCGGGCACGAACAACGCGCACTGGAGCGTGCGGTTAATCTGGCCGATCTATGTCAGCCAGCTCACGCTGTATGTGGACGACAACTACGAGTACACGCTGCTCGGTTATCCGGGCAAGAGTCTCGGCTGGATTTTCGCGCGCAAGCCCGAGATGAGCGACGCGAAATATCGCGAGCTGCTCGAGAAGTTCGACGAGCAGGGCTACGACACGTCGCTGTTTCGACGCGTGCCGCAGAAGCCCGAACAGATCGGGAAGCCGGGTTTTCAGTCGCCCGGGTAGCTCACCATTGAGGTCCGAGATTCGTGTGGGACGACGAGTTTCACGCAATACGCTTGCTGCGCAAGAATCCAAACGCAAAACAAACCAGCGAAAGCGCCGCGATGGCAAGCACCCAGGCGCTGACACCCTCGCGCAGCCACTGGACGACGCAGGCCGCAAGCAAGACGAAGCAAAGTCCCATCTGGATTCGGGCGAAATTCGGCTTCGCTCTATTGCGCGGCAAGGAGACGACAGCGATCAAGACCACCAGAAGCAATTCGAAAATAATAAATAGATTCATCGCATCTCCCAAGAGAGCGGTGCTGACGGATCGGAGGCTGGATCCGTCAGGCACTTGCTTCGATAGATCACTATTCCAGCGTGTGGGCCGCCAATGCCATGAGGCCGATCAATGCGCCGATCGCGCCCCATGCGGGCGCCGTCGCAACCGCGACTCCCAACCCCACAGCGGCAATGACGTTGCCGATGCTGGGCTGCGACCCGGAGACGTCATACGCTTCTTCCATGGTCAAGGTTCTCATTGTTTCTCCTGAATCGTCACGGCTCAAACGCGGATGCGTTTGCGACCCGACGCCATGCACAGTGGCGCAGGCAACCCGATGCGGCCATCGGTCAAATGGCGGAAGCATTGCTCGTACGACGACCTAGTGTTGCGTTGAACGCCGCAAGGCTGCTGTACGCGCTGGCCGGGCACGGCGAATCTCACCTGCAATCAATGCGCTTCATCCCAGTTCCGCCCTGCGCCCAGCTCGACCTCGAGCGGCACTTTCAGTTCAGCGACGGACGCCATCAGTACCGGTACAGTTTCGCGCACAGTTGCAAGTTCGGTGTCCGGCACTTCGAGTACCAATTCATCGTGCACCTGCATCACCATCCGCGTCGCGAGTTGCTCGCGTTCGATCCAATCCTGCACCGCGATCATCGAGCGCTTGATGAGGTCGGCCGCGGTGCCTTGCATCGGAGCGTTGATCGCCGCGCGTTCGGCGCCGGCACGTCGCGGTCCGTTGGGACTGTTGATCTCCGAGAGCCATAACCGTCGCCCGAACACCGTCTCGACATAGCCCTTCTCTTTCGCATCGGTGCGCGTCTCCTGCATATAGGCCGCGACTCCGGGATAGCGCGCGAAGTAACGATCGATGTAGAGCTTGGCGGCGTCGCGCTCGATGCCCAGATTGCTCGCGAGACCGAACACGCCCATGCCGTAGATCAGGCCAAAGTTGATCACCTTCGCGTAGCGCCGCTGCTCGCTCGTCACGTCGTCGGGCGCGACGTTGAAGACTTCGGACGCCGTGCGTCGATGCACGTCTTCGCCGTTGGCAAACGCGGCGATCAGCGTCTCGTCTCCCGAGATGTGCGCCATGATGCGCAACTCGATCTGCGAATAATCCGACGACACGATGCTCGAGCCTTCGGGTGCGATGAAGGCTTCGCGGATGCGACGGCCTTCGGCGGTGCGAATCGGAATGTTCTGCAGATTGGGATCGTTCGACGCGAGACGGCCCGTGACCGCGACGGCCTGCGCGTAGTTGGTGTGCACGCGGCCCGTCGCCGGGTTGACCATGCGCGGCAGCTTGTCGGTGTAGGTGCTCTTCAATTTCGACAGCGCGCGATGATCGAGCAGCACCTTCGGCAGCGGATAGTCGTTCGCGAGTTTCGCAAGCACGTCTTCGTCGGTCGACGGCGCGCCGCTCGCAGTGCGGCGTGCGACCGGCAGCTTCAATTTGTCGAACAGCAATTCGCCGATCTGTTTGGGCGAGCCGAGATTGAACGGTTGCCCGGCGAGCTCGTAGGCCTTCGCTTCGAGTTCGGCCATGCGGTTGCCCAGCTCGCTGCCTTGTCGATTGAGCAGGTCGGCATCGATCAAGACGCCGTTGCGCTCGACCTTCTGCAACACCACCGAGGTCGGCAACTCGATCGTTTCGTACACCGAGTTCAACGCGGGCAGCGCCGCGACCGATGGATAGAGCGCGCGATGCACGCGCAAGGTGAGATCCGCATCTTCGGCGGCATAGCGGGTCGCGACGTCGATCGCGACTTCGTCGAAGCCGATCTGCTTGGCGCCCTTGCCGCAGATGTCTTCATACGACACGAGATCCTCGACCCCGACGTGTCGACGCGCGAGATCTTCAAGGCCGTGATTGCGATGCGACTCGAACACATACGATTGCAACAGCGTGTCGTGCGCGATGCCGGCCAGATGAATGCCGTGATTGGCGAGTACATGCGTGTCGTACTTGAGGTTCTGCCCGACCTTCTTCTTCGTCGCGTCTTCCAGCCACGGCCTGATGCGAGAGAGCGTGGTATCGAAGTCGAGTTGCTTCGGTCCGCTCGCGTCCATCGTGCGATGCGATAGCGGCAGGTACGCTGCGTGGCCGGTCTCCACGGAAAACGACATGCCGACCAGCTTCGCGCGCATCGGGTCGAGTGACGTGGTCTCGGTGTCGAACGCGGTGATTTCGGCCGCATCGATACGCGCGAGCCATTCATCGAGTTCTTCATTCGAGAGGATCGCTTCGTAGCGGCGATCGACATCGGCGCCCGGTGTAACCGCAGGCAAGGTCTCATCGACCACGCCGCTCGCATCCTGCTCACTGGCGGTCTCGCCCGCAGCCTGCGTCGATGCATCCTCCTGCGATACTTCCCGCAACCACGTCTTGAAGGCGTAGCGGTCGAAGAGTTCGATCAGCGCATCGCGATTTTCTTCGCGCGGCACGAGCGTCGTTGCGATGTCGGGCACTTCGTCGAGAGGGCAATCGGTCTTCACAGTGACGAGCTTTTTGCCCATCGGCAACCAGTCGAGCGCACGCCGCAGGTTGTCGCCGACCGCACCCTTGATCTCTTCGGCATGCGCAACGATCTCGTCGAGCGATCCGTACTGCGCGAGCCACTTGGCGGCGGTCTTGGGTCCGACCTTGTCGACGCCGGGTACGTTGTCGACGGTGTCGCCGACCAGCGTCAGGTAATCGACGATGCGATCGGGCGCAACGCCGAACTTCGCCTTGACCCCTTCGACGTCGAGCACTTCGCCCGCGCCGTAGAGGCCCGATGCGGGGCCCGACGTGGGGGGACGATTCATCGTGTTGATCAAGATCACCTGCTGATTGACCAACTGCGCAAGATCCTTGTCGCCGGTCGACACGATGGTGCGGAGGTTCGCGGCGGTCGCACGCGCAGCCAGCGTGCCGATCACGTCGTCGGCTTCCACGCGATCGATCATCAGAATCGGCCAGCCCAATGCGGCGACGACCGCGTGGATCGGCGCGATCTGACGCACCAGATCCTCGGGCATCGCCGAGCGCGTGGCCTTGTAGTCGGGATACCAGTCGTCGCGGAAGGTTTTGCCCGGAGCGTCGAAGACGACGGCGCTATACTGTGCCGCCACATCCTGCTTCAAGCGGCGCAGCATGGACACCATGCCGTAGATGGCGCCGGTCGGCTCACCCGCCTTGTTGCGCAGATCGGGCAGAGCGTGGAAGGCGCGATAGAGGTAGCTCGAGCCGTCCACCAACAACAGCAGATCCATATGAACGATCCGAAATTCGTGCCGACATTGCGCGAACTCGACGGCACGCGTCGCGGCACGTGGAACCGCGGACAGCGCAATGAATTCGCAACCGGGAAAGCGCCTGCGACCAAGGCCCGCGAGTCGTGGCACGTGCTGGGAATTATGTCAGAGTTCATCGAGGCGGCCGAGCGCCTCGCCGACATCCGGCCCGCGGTCAGCATCTTCGGTTCGGCGCGCATTCCCGCGGGCACACCCGAATACATCCTTGCCGAGCGCATCGGCCGCTTGCTCGCCGACGCGGGCTTCGCCGTCATCTCCGGCGGAGGACCAGGGCTGATGGAAGCCGCGAACAAGGGGGCCTTCGGAGGCAAGGCGCCTTCGGTCGGCCTCAACATCGAACTCGCGCACGAACAGAAGGGCAACGACTATCAGGATGTCGCCCTGCGCTTTCGCCATTTTTTTTCGCGCAAGGTCGCGTTCGTCAAGTATGCGTCTGCCTATGTCGTCATGCCCGGCGGGTTCGGTACGCTCGATGAACTGACCGAAGCGTTGACGCTGATTCAAACCGGCAAGACGCGCGTGATGCCGATCGTATTGGTCGGTTCTGCATTCTGGTCGGGCCTGATCGACTGGATGCGCGGCCAACTCGCGTCGCGCGGATTGATCGGGCCCGACGATCTGAACTTGATACAGATCGTCGACGAAGCGCAGGACGTGATCGACACGATCTTCGAGTTCTACGAGCGTCGCAGTCTCGCGCCGACGTCGACCGAATTCGAGCAGATGCTGTACCTGTGAGGAAACCATCATGTTGAACTCATCGAGAAAATTCGGCGCTTATCCGCTCGCGGCCTTGATTGCGGCATTGATCGCGACCTTCGGCGCGGGCGCGTTGTTCGCGCAGTCGCAGCCGAAGGATCTGCAACCGTTGCCCGATATTCCTCCGCCGCCCAAGCTGTCGTCCACGCCCACGGCGGACGACCCCAACGAGCCGCAGGTCACGATTCGCCAGGAAGGCGAAAACAAGATCGAGGAGTTCAAGTCGAAGGGCCGCGTGTACGCGATTCGCGTCACGCCTAAAATCGGCAAGCCCTATCTGCTGATCGATCCGGACGGCAAGGGAACGATGACCAAGGCCGACGAAATCGGCGGCGGCGTCAGAGCGCCTCAATGGACGCTGTTCGAATTCTGACGGCTGGCTCGCCGATGCGGCCGGCCCGCTGATCGCCGCATCGCATGGCGGTCTACACAGCGCTCGACGAGAACGCGCTGACCTCATGGCTCGTGAGTCACGAGGTCGGTTCGCTGGTCGAGTGGCACGGCATTCACTCGGGCATCGAGAACAGCAACTACTTCGTGACGACGATGCAGGGCGGCGTCGAACGTCGATTCGTGTTGACCTTGTTCGAGCGCCTCGACGCCGACGAACTGCCCTTCTATCTTTCGCTGATGCAACACCTCGCCGAACGTGGAGTGCCCTGCCCCGCGCCGATGACCGATCGCAGCGGCGCGCTGTGCGCGACACTCGCTGGCAAACCCGCCGCGCTGGTCACGCGGCTCGACGGCCACGCGACGTCCGCGCCCGCGCCGGCGCACTGCTCGGCGATCGGCGATGCGCTTGCGCGCATGCATGTTGCCGGAAAGGATTTCCCTTTTGCGCAGACCAACCCGCGCGGCATCGCGTGGTGGCAGCGCACCGCCGAAAGAGTCGCGCCCTATCTCGACGAAGCGCAGCGGCGCCTGCTCGACGAAGAGATCGCATTGCAGACCGCAACGTGGGAACGATCGACGCAATCGCTGCCGCGCGGTGCTATTCACGCGGATTTGTTTCGCGACAACGCGCTCTTCGTCGAAGACCATGGGACGTCATCCGATGCCCCATCGTCCCTGCGCACGCAGGGACCCAGCGTCGTTGCAGCGTCTCCCACGGCATCACTCCGCCTGGGCGGCATCATCGACTTCTACTTCGCGGGTTGCGACGCATGGTTGCTCGACCTCGCGATCTGCGTGAACGACTGGTGCGTCGATCTGGCAAGCGGTGCTTTCGATCGTGCGCGCCTCGCCGCGCTGATGCGCGCCTATGATCGCGCGCGTCCTTTGACGCGCGAAGAGCGCGATGCATTCCCGCTGGCGTTGCGCGCGGCGGCCTTGCGCTTCTGGCTCTCGCGGCTGGACGATCTGCATAGCCCCCGTCCCGCGCAACTGTTGACCCCCCACGATCCACTGCACTTCGAGCGCGTCCTTCGCTGCCGCCGCGATGAGGCAATCGGTGGCTTCGACTGCGGAATCGACTGCGGCATCGACCCCATCATCGAACTCTGATTCTTCCGACCGCATGCAGGCACTGAAACTCAAACCTTCGTTCGGCTGGACATGGATACGCGCCGGATGGCGGCTCTTTCGTCGTCAGCCGCTGGCCTTCGTGGCGCTGCTGTTTTTCTATTGGCTGCTGCTGCTGTCGGCCAGTGCGATAATCGGCTGGATCGCGCATGGACTCGGGCTGCTCTTGCCATTCGCGTCGGCCGATTTGATCGCGCTGTTCGGCAGCGTGCTGGTCGCCCTGTTCACGCCTGCGTTGACGGTCGGCTTCTTGCAGGCATGCCGCAGCGCTGAAGCCTTGCAGCCGGTACATCCGCTGTTGTTGTTCGCGCCTTTTCGCTCCGGAAAAAAAACGCTCAGATCCCTGTTGACGCTCGGTGCGATCCAGATGGTCGCGCTGGTTTGCATCGTGTTCCTCACCGGCGGTCTGGATACCCGTGGTCCCGATCAGCCCAACGACAACACGCCCGTCACGCAAGGCACCGTTTCAAAACCCGCGGAGTCGAAGGCAGCGCCGAGCGCAAGCGCATCCGCGAATCAACCGGCCGCTCAAGCCAGCACTGAAACCCCTACTCAAGCCGCTTCTCAAGCCGCTTCTCAAGCCGCCACCGAGGCCGATCAGGAAGCGATACGCCGCGAGGCAACCACCCGCGCGATCCAGGGCCTGGCCTATCTGCCGGTCGCGGTCCTGATGTGGTACGCGCCGATGCTGGCCGCGTGGCATCGACTGCCGGCGGGCAAGGCGCTGTTCTTTTCCGCCGTCGCGGTGTGGCGCAACCTGGGCGCGTTCGTCCTTTATGGCATCGCATGGCTTGCTATCTGGATGTGCTTCTCGTTCGCGATCGGACTCGTGGCAAGCCTGATCGGCGTTGCGAACCTCGCCGCCGTCCTCGCGTTGCCGCTGGTGATGCTGATGCTGACGTGGATGTATTGCTCGGTCTATCCGAGCTACGCGACGGTGTTCGTCGATCAGTCCGCGACGCCTGCGCTTGCGACGCCGAGTGTCGAGGAAGGCTCTGACGCGGCGTGATCCTCTTCGCTTGTCCCTTTGAAAGCAGGGACCCGACGTCGTCGATGCGCGGCCGCACGCTCAGGTTTCTTCAGCCCAGCTCTTCACCGTGAAGCGACCGTCATCGACTTCGAGTCGATTGATCAGGGCATTGGGAATGGCGCAGGCGCGCTCCCCATCGAGGGGCAGATCGTGGGCCTCGCGGTAGAGCATGTCGAGCACGCCGCCATGCGTGACGATCAGGATGGCTCGCGCGTGTTCTCCAACGCGTTCTTCGTCGGCTGCAATGGCGCGTACGGCCGCGACGACGCGCTCGAAGAATTCGGTCTGACTTTCGCCCTCGGGCATACGATGGCGCGCATCGCGCAGCCGCAGCCGCTCGGCCTCTTGGGGATGCTGCGCGAGAATCTCCGCGAAGGTCTTGCCTTCGAGCAATCCATAGTTGCGTTCGCGCAGGAGCGGTTCCCGCTTGACCACCAGGCCGAGCGCCGCTGCGACCGGCTCGGCGGTTGCGAGCGCACGCGCGAGGTCGCTCGAATGGATTGCAGCGATCGCTTCGTGCGCAAGCGCCGACGCGACTCGGGCGGCCTGCTCGATGCCGGCCTGGTTCAACGCGATGTCGGTATGGCCTTGCAGTCTTCGAACGCGATTCCAGTCGGTCTCGCCGTGGCGTACGACGATCAGATCGATCACGACGCAGGGTGGGGATCGAGCGCGGGATTGAGCGCGGGATTGAGCGTGTAGAGCCCGGTGATCGCGGCCTGATCGAGCACCTTGCCGGCCATCGCCGCGCGCACGGCGTCGCCGGTGACGCGACCCGAGATGGCCAGCCGATCGACCGATAACGCGTAGAGCGTGAACACGTAGTGATGGACGATGCTGTCGTTCCAAGGGGGACAAGGGCCGTCGTAGCCGTAGTAGTCGCCCGACATGTCGTGATCGTTCGCGAACCATTCGGTGTAGCCATTGAGTCCGTGCAAGGCGCCTTCGATCGGCTGATGCGGAATCATCGGGCCGGCCTTGCCGCGCGTGGTGACCTCGTGCGAGAACTGTCCGTCGGCCACGCCGCGCAGGTCGGCCGGAAGATCGAACATGACCCAGTGAAAAAACTCGCCGCGGGGAAGATCGGATGGAACCACGCGCCCTTCCTGATTGACATCATCGGGTCGGCTCGGCACGTCGTAGTCGTGAACGATCAACGAAAACGAGCGGGTGCCTTCGGGGACGTCGTCCCACGCGAGATGCGGGTTGCGGTTGGCCGACAACGTGACATGCGATTTCGGATGGATGGTTCCGAACGCGAATGCGCTCGGGATGTTGCCGCCGTCGGTGAAGGATTCGCTCCAGAGTTTCATGTGCAGACTTTCTTGTTAGTGGCTTCAAAGCGTGGGCTTCAAAGCGTGGACTTCAAGGCGTTCGAGACCTCGATCAGATTTTCATCGGGGTCGTAAAAATAGACCGACATCAGCGGATCAACCGCGCCGGTGCGTCGCACCGGTCCTTCGACAATGGAGACACCGCAAGCGTCCAGATGTTCGAGCACCTCGGACATCGGGGTGTCCGTGATCAGGCAGATATCCGCCGAGCCAGGGGTCGCATGGCGCACGTTGCGGTCGACTACGCGATCACTTTGATGCAGGTTGAATTTCTGAACACCGAAGGCGAGCGCGAAACGTTCGACGCCGCCGCTGACAAAACGTTGCGGCGTCATGCCGAGCACGCGCGCATAGAACGCGGTGCTGCGTTCGATGTCGGTCACGGTAAGGACCAGATGGTCGAGGCTGGCGATACGGATCACGACAATTCGCCAGTCTTCGATCCGGTCCTACGACAGCGTCACACGCGCGAAGCGACGCTTGCCGACCTGCACCACATAGCAACCCGCGACGAGCTTCAACGCCTTGTCGCTGATCGAGACGCCATCGATCTTCACGCCGCCCTGTTCGACATTGCGCAGCGCATCGGATGTCGATGCCACGAGCCCGGCCTGCTTCAATAACTGACCGATGGTCAGCGGTGCTCCTGACAGCGACACGTCGGGAATTTCGTCGGGCACGCCGCCGCGCGCGCGATGCTCGAAGTCCGTCAGCGCATCATCGGCCGCCTTCGCGTTGTGAAAGCGCGTGACGATTTCCTGCGCGAGCATGACCTTCGCCTCGCGCGGGTTGCGGCCCGCGGCGACCTCCTGCTTCAGCGATCCGATCTCGGCGATAGAAAGAAACGACAGCAGTTCGAAGTAGCGCCACATCAACTCATCCGAGATCGACATCAGCTTGCCGAACATCTCGATCGGTCTCTCGGTGATGCCGACATAATTGTTCTTCGACTTCGACATCTTCTCGACGCCGTCGAGCCCTTCGAGCAGCGGCATCGTGAGAACGCACTGCGCCTGTTGTCCGTAGTCGCGCTGCAGTTCGCGACCGACGAGCAGATTGAACTTCTGATCGGTGCCGCCGAGTTCGAGATCGCTCTTCAACGCCACCGAGTCGTAGCCTTGCATCAACGGGTACAGCAACTCGTGGACCGAGATCGGCGTGCCGGCCTTGATACGCTTGGTGAAGTCTTCGCGCTCGAGGATGCGGGCGACCGTGTAGCGCGCGGACAGTTCGATCAGCCCGCGCGCACCAAGCGGATCGCTCCACTCGCTGTTGTAGCGAATCTCGGTCCTCGACGCGTCGAGCACCAGGCTGCACTGCGCGAAATAGGTTTTCGCGTTGCCTTCGATCTGCTCTCGCGTCAGCGGCGGCCGCGTGGCGTTGCGGCCCGATGGATCGCCGATCATCGATGTGAAGTCGCCGATCAGAAAGATCACCGTGTGCCCGAGGTCCTGGAACTGGCGCATCTTGTTGAGGACTACCGTATGGCCGAGGTGCAGGTCGGGCGCGGTCGGGTCCAGCCCGAACTTGATGCGCAACGGTGCGCCGGTCTTCTGCGAACGTTCGAGCTTGGCGGCGAACTCGCTTTCGACGATCAGCTCGGCGGCGCCTCGCTTGGCAATCGCAAGCGCTTCGGACACGTCGATCGAGAACGTGCTGCTGCGAACTGCTGGAGGTTGGCTTTCGAACACGTTGGCGTGATGAGCGGGCCGGCGGCTTGTTGACGAGGCGCGATTCTAGCTCGTCGCGGCCGCGCATTCAGCAGAACGCGCCTTGTCAGCAGGCCGTCACGAAGCTCTGGTAGGCAGTCCAAATCCTTGTGCTAGACTCCGGCCTTCGTCGCTGTCCTCAGCGCAGTCAGGGTGCACGCTATCAGCGTAACTCTGATTTCAGACCGGCCTACCGGCCGCATACTGCCGACAATTTTTTTGCACTCGCGGCAGGATCCAACCGACTCTGACTGGACCCGATGGCCGACGCCCAACAGACTCAAGCTGCGCACCGCTCGTCTCACATCGAGCGCGCCGAGACAGTCGCCCGACCGGGCACCCAGGTTTCTTCCTCACTATCGATCGCGCCGTTGCTGCACCGGCACCGCAAGGTCGTGCTGGTTGCGGCCTCTGTCGTCTCGGTATTCGGCGCGGTCGCCGCGTTCGCGGTCGCAGATGACGTACCTCTGCCGCCTTCGAGAAGTCTGATCGAGGAACTTGCTGCGCCGGACACACGCGCGCAGCTCGAGGCGCTTGCCGATCGTGACGACGTGTTCGTCACCGAAGAACGCATTCGCCGCGGCGATACGGTGGGAACGCTGCTCACGCGCTTGGGCGTGTCCGATCTCGACGCTGAAAAATTTCTGCGCACGGCGCCCGCAGCGCGCGCGCTCCAGCAACTCAGGCCGGGCCGCTTGATACAAGCGAAGACCGACGACGAAGGCGAGTTGCTGTGGCTTCGCTATGCGCAAAGCGAAAACGCGCGTTCACTGGTGGTCGAGCGCAATGGCGCAACACTGGTCGCACGCGACGAGCCGTTTGCCAACGAACGAAGAGTCGAGCTGCGCACCGGCGAGATTCGTTCGTCGCTGTTCGCAGCCACCGACGCGGCGGACTTGCCCGATGCGATCGCGACCCAGATCACCGAAATCTTCTCGGGCGACATCGACTTCTATCGCGACTTGCGGCGCGGCGATCGCTTTCGCGTGGTGTACGAGAGCTTCTACCAAGGCGGCGAAATGGTTCGCGCCGGACGAATCCTCGCAGTCGAATTCGTCAATGCGGGCAAGCCTCATGCGGCGATGTGGTACGGCGGTTCGGGCCGATCGGACGCGGCTGCGGACCCGACCGCAGGCAACGCTACGGATACCGGCATCAGCGGCCACTACTACGGTTTCGATGGTCGCAGCCTGCGGCGCGCCTTTCTGCGAACGCCGCTCGAATTCACGCGCATCAGCTCGGGTTTCGGCGGACGCATGCATCCGATCATGAACACCTGGCGTCAACACACGGGCGTCGACTACACCGCCCCGATGGGTACACCGATCCGCACGACCGGCGATGGCGTCGTCGATTTCATCGGCCCGAAGAATGGCTACGGCAACGCGGTAGTGATTCATCACCAGGGCGTGTACTCGACTCTGTACGGGCATATGTCGCACTTCGCTTCGGGTCTCAAGCGCGGACAGCGGGTCGAGCAGGGCCAGTTGATCGGCTATGTCGGCATGACGGGTTGGGCCACCGGCCCGCATCTTCATTACGAATTCCGGATCGCCGAGCGCGCGACCAATCCGCTCACGGCCGCAATGCCCGAGGCGCCTCCGATCGCACGCAGCGACCTGCCAGCATTCCACCGGGTTGCGTCCCGATACGGGCAACAAATCGAGTTGCTTCGCGCTGCCGACGGGGGAAGCGAAGTCGCGCTTCGCAGCACCGCACTTCGCACGGCGGCTGCGGCTATCCCCGGCGCCTGAGCGCGCGCACCATCGCGCATCTTCGCGCACCTTCGATCACGCGATCTCATCGCGTCGCTTCAATGAGTAGTCGCTACATCGGCATCATGTCGGGCACCAGCCTCGACGGCGCCGATGCCGTGCTCGTCGAGTTCGATGACTCATTCGCGCCGCAACTGCGAATTCTTTCATCGGCTTCGATCCGCTTCGAATCCGCGCTGCGCGACACCTTGATCGCCTTGCAGCGTAGCGGCGCCGATGAACTGCATCGCGCCGCGCTCGCTGCGAATCGACTGGTCGATCTGTATGCACGGTTGGTCATGCGCGTGTGCGACGAGAGCGGCATCGCCGCGGCCGACATCGTCGCGATCGGCGCTCACGGACAGACGGTGCGCCATCGGCCCGAGCTCGGATTCACGATTCAATTGAACGCGCCCGCGCGCCTCGCCGAAGCGACCGGCATCGCGGTGGTTGCGGACTTTCGCAGTCGGGATGTCGCGGCGGGGGGCCAGGGCGCTCCGCTGGCGCCTGCGTTTCATGCGGCTGCGTTTCGACGCGAGGACCAGCATCGTGTCGTGTTGAATCTGGGCGGGATGTCGAACGTCACCGATCTGCCGAAGGATCCTGCCGCACCGGTTCGAGGATGGGATTGCGGTCCGGGCAACGTGCTGCTGGACTCGTGGGTTGCGAAGCATCGCAACGTCTGGTTCGATGCCGGCGGCTCGTGGGCCGCGACCGGCAGGGTGATCGATGCTTTGCTCGGACGCTTGTTGAACGAACCGTGGTTCGCATTGCCGCCGCCCAAGAGCACGGGCCGCGATTGGTTCGACGCCGCCTGGTTGTCGGAACGATTGCGAGGCTTCGACCATCTTGCGCCCGAAGACGTGCAGGCAACGCTCGCCGAACTCACCGCAGCCACCATCGTCGATTCAACCTTGCGACATGCGGGTGCGTCCGATCAATTGATCGTCTGCGGAGGCGGCGCGCACAACGCGTACGTACTCGCGCGTCTTGCGAAACGCTTTGCCGATGCGGGACACCACACGCGCGTGCTGTCGTGCGCGACCGAGGAAGGCGGCGCGATCGCACCCGAGCACGTTGAAGCACTCGCCTTCGCGTGGCTTGCCAGGCGATGCTTGGCCGGGCTTTCCGGCAATCTGACCGAGGTCACCGGCGCGCGTGGTCCGCGCATCCTCGGCGCGATCTATCCGCGATAAGAGAGCGCCGAGGATGCGCGGACCACGGCCGCCAAAAAAACGAAGGGCGCCGAAGCGCCCCTGTTCATGCGGCTTTCCGGCTCATGCGGAAAACGACGACCCGCATCCGCAAGTGGACGTCGCATTCGGATTCTTGATCACGAACTGCGCACCCTCGAGATCGTCCTTGTAATCGATCTCGGCGCCGACCAGATATTGATAGCTCATCGAATCGATCAGCAGCGTCACGCCATTCTTTTCCATCGCCGTGTCGTCTTCGTTGACGACCTCATCGAACGTGAACCCGTATTGAAAGCCCGAGCAACCGCCGCCCTGCACGAAGACGCGAAGCTTGAGATCGGGATTGCCCTCTTCCTCGATCAGATCCTTGACCTTGGTCGCTGCCGAATCGGTAAAGACCAGCGGGATCGGGGCGACGGGCTGCGTCGATACGTTCAATTCAGTGATTGCGTTCATGATGGTGTGTCCTTGATGTCGCCACTGCGGTTGCCACTGCGGTTGCCACTGCGGTTGCCACTTCGATTGCAACCTGGGCCGGACGACCTGCTGAAGATGGGGCCGATCGCGCGGACTTCAATGATGTCACGAAGACCGGGAAAGCGCCGTCCGTTGATTGATTTGCCTGCTCGGCTCCATGATTGAATGCCCGTCCTTCGACGCGGCCAGCTTCAGTCCGGGCCTTGCGACTTCTCCATCGAAGCGCGACAGCGTGCCTTCGACGATGGCGCCCTGGTGGATCTCGATCGAGCGATATCGCACATCGCCGGCAACGCGCGCCTTGGGCTGCAACTCGACCAGCCCGGACACCGTGACCGAACCCTGCACGATGCCGCTCACGATCAGATGCGCCGCGACGATATCGCCTTCGACGCGCGCGTGTTCGCCGATCACGAGCATGCCCGGCGTCTCGCCCGCGGCGAGCACATCGCCGCGTACATGACCATCGATGCGCAAGCCGCCATGAAAGACGACATTGCCTTCCATGCGTGTGCTCGCGCCGATCAGACTGTTGATGGTGGCCTTGATGCCGGATTTCTTTCGGAACATGAGCGTCTTCCGCAAATTCTTACCCGAGTGTCACCGTCTGTTGCGCGCGTAGCGCGCCGCGCTCGAGGATCTTCGCGTGCACCGCTTTCAAAGAAGCCTCCGCGGGAATACGGAGCGAACCTTCCATCCTCTTGTACGACCGGAAGGAGACCTGGAATTGCGCTGGGCCCCCATCGACCGACACGCCGCCCGCTCCAATGTTCCTCGCACCGGTCGTCGGCGCCGCTGTTGCCGATGCCGCTGTCGCCGGTGCGTCGGGGAAGGTGATGTTAGCAGTTTTGCCACCTTGGGCAATCGTGACGACGAGTTGCAATTCCCCCGAGAAGTCCCGGTTCGCCTTGCTGTCCTGTGTGACGAGAAGGCGATAGCGCGCCGTGTGCGCAGCCGCGTCCTGCGTAATCTGAAAACGTCGGATGGCGATACCGCCGCTTGCCGACGCCTGAGCCTTTCGTTCGGTCGTGGCCGCTTCGAAGAATGCCACGTCTTCCTTCAGCTTCGCGTTCTCGGCTTCCAGCTTCGCGATCTGGTCGCTCAATTCCTTGAGTGTCGAACCCTCCATCACACGCTTGCTGTCGGTCGAGGCGGTCGCATCGAGCAGACGATTGCGCTCCGCACCCAGGGTCCGATTTTCGTCACGAAGCGCGTCGAGTTCGGCGCGGTCCTTGTCACTGCGCGCCGATGTGAGAGCCCCACTTGCCCACCACGCGCCCATCGCGCCTGCTGCGGCGAGGACGACGAGGAAGGCTACGATCCTCAACGGCCATGGAACGTGCGACCTGATCGTCATCTTCGGCGCGCTGACCGAAAGCCGCCGGAAGATTCGATACCTCATCGAAGCGCACCGATCGGATCAGAGTCGAGTCGCGACGTCATCGCTTCCCCCTTCGTTCATCTACGGCAGCACCGGAACCTGCATCAGGCCCATCGTTTCCGGCAAGCCGAACATCAGGTTCATGCATTGAATCGCCTGACCCGCCGCGCCCTTGACGAGGTTGTCCTGCACCACCAGCAGAACCACCGTGTCGCTCGATGGGCCGTCGGGACGATGTACCGCGATCCTCATCATGTTCGACGCTCGCGTTGAACGCGTGTCGGGATGCGAGCCTGCCGGCATCACATCCACGAACGGCTCGTCGCGATACGCATTTTCGTAGAGCGCCTGAATGTCCTCGCCACGCGCCGCGTCCTTCAGGCGCGCATACAAAGTCGAATGCATGCCGCGAATCATCGGGACGAGGTGCGGCGTGAACAAAAGACCGACCGGCTCCTGGCTCAAGTACTGCAACTGCTCGATCGTTTCCGGATGGTGGCGATGGCCCGTCACGCCATAGGCCATGAAGTTGTCGCTCGCCTCGCTGAACGCGAGTCCGAGTTCCGCCTTGCGTCCGGCGCCCGACACGCCCGACTTGCAGTCGGCGATCAAGTGTGAAGCATCGACTAACCCGGCCTCGAGCAGCGGTGCGAAGCCCAGTTGCATCGTGGTCGGATAGCAGCCCGGGTTGCCGACGACGCGCGCTTTCGCGATCGCGGCGCGATTGAGTTCGGGAAGCCCGTAGGCCGCTTCGGCCAGCAGCTCGGGACAGGCGTGCGACAGCTTGTACCACTGCTCGAACATCGCCGGGTCCTTCAAGCGAAAGTCGGCGGCGAGATCGATGATCTTCACGCCTCCTGCGACAAGGCGCGGTGCATCGGCCATCGCCACGCCGTGCGGCGTCGCATAGAAGACGACGTCGCATTGCGTGAGATCGGCGGTCGCCGTATCGCTGAACGCGAGATCTACGTGACCCCTCAGAGAGGCGAACATGTCCGCGACCGGCATCCCCGCTTCCTTGCGCGACGTGATCATCAACGGGCGCGCTTCGGGATGCTGCGCGAGGATGCGCAGCAGTTCGACTCCGGTGTATCCGGTGCCGCCGACGATGCCGACTTTGATCATCCGATGCTTCCTTCTTGTTCGCTCAAAAATGGACTGCAAATTGTACGCGCGAGGATTAGGATGAACGCCCGCATGAACGCGCGTATGAACGCCCGTATGGCCGGCAATGGCGCTTGCGCAAAAACAAAGAGCCGCTGATCGCGGCTCCTTGGTGAGATGCTCGAATCGACGAGCAACTGCGAGAGAACAATCAGCGCTTCGAGAACTGCTTGCGGCGCCGTGCCTTGTGCAGACCGACCTTCTTGCGTTCGACTTCACGAGCATCGCGCGTGACCAGTCCGGCCTTCGAGAGCGTGGGCTTCAAGGTCAGGTCGTAATCCATCAATGCGCGCGTGATGCCGTGACGAACGGCACCCGCCTGGCCCGACTCTCCGCCGCCGCTGACGTTGACCATGATGTCGAACGTCCCTACGTGATTGGTCAGTTCCAGCGGCTGACGCACGATCATGCGGCCGGTTTCGCGGGCGAAATATTCGTCGACCGGCTTGCCGTTCACGACGATGGCGCCCTTGCCGGTCTTGAGGAATACGCGAGCGACCGAACTCTTGCGACGTCCCGTGCCGTAGTTGTAGTTGCCGATCATGCGTTGACCTCCAGGGACCTGGGTTGCTGCGCTTCGTGCGGATGCGTGGCTTCCGCATAGACCTTGAGCTTCTTGAACATGGCGTAGCCGAGCGGTCCCTTGGGCAGCATGCCCTTGACCGCCTTCTCGAGCGCGCGGCCCGGAAAGCGCGACTGCATCTTCTCGAAATTGGTTTCGCTGATGCCGCCGGGATATCCCGAGTGGCGGTAATACTTCTTGTCGCTGGCTTTGGCGCCCGTCACACGCAATCTGGACGCATTGACGACCACGATGTAGTCGCCCGTATCGACGTGCGGAGTGAACTCGGGCTTGTGCTTGCCGCGAAGGCGACGTGCGACTTCACTGGCCACACGTCCGAGCACTTTGTCCGTTCCGTCGATCACGTACCAGTCACGCGTCACCTCGGCGGGCTTGGCCGAAAAGGTCTTCATGAGGAATTCCGAAGAGAGCCGACCCAATGATCGGCGCGTTTAAAAGCGCATCCGCTGACCCGCTCGAATGGCGGACTCTCCCATGGATGCGGGGAAAAGCTTTCGATAGTAATCGATCGAAGGCAACGCGGTCAATTCGCGTCGGTGCCAAAAAAAGAGCCCGAGCGCGGAGCTCGGGCCAATCCACCTGTGAAGGCGGAGGAGACATCGGCGGAAGCCGCGTACCGCTTCCATAAGAATCATTCTAGCGCATCGATGGTGCAACGCAAAATGACGCGGATAACTGCTGCCATGCTGTTGAGCCGGAAGCCGATTTATGATCGAAGGCAGACAGCCTTGCGGAGAATCCTATGGAAGCAACCGTCAGTTGGGGCGGCCCGGTCCACGACGAGACCGGTAGCGGCATGGTCTTCGTCGCTCGCACCGGCAGCGGCCACGTCGTCACGATGGACGGGGCGCCCGCCGGTGACGGTGGTCAACTGGGAGGACGCAATCTTGCGCCGCGCCCGATGGAACTGGTGCTCGCGGGAACCGGCGGGTGCACTGCCTACGACGTTGTCCTGATCCTCAGACGCGGACGCCATGCGATCACACGGTGCGACGTGACCCTCAAAGCAGAGCGCGCCGAGTTCGATCCCAAGGTCTTCACCAAGATTCACTTCCACTTCGTGGTGGTGGGCGACGATCTCAAATACGAAGTCGTCGAGCGTGCCATCCGCCTGTCCCACGAAAAGTTCTGCTCTGCTTCGGTGATGCTCGCGAAGACTGCAGCCCTCAGTCATACGTTCGAGATTCGAGAAGAATGATCGGTCTCAAATCCAGTAGGCAGTCGACGTCATGAGGCGAGCAACTCCACGCATGGCCGTTCGGACGAGCGGAGAAATCTCGGCGGCGCCTGCCTCCCTGGCTCTGTCTCCATGAGCGATTTCATCCTCGCGCATCGATGCCACGATCGCTCGTGACTCGAGATCGTTTTTCGGAAGCCTCTCGAGATGTCCCGCGAGATGCTCTTCGACTTGTTTTTCCGTCTCGACCACGAAGCCCAGGCTGACCGCGTCCCCAGACCGGCCCGCGGCATAGCCGAGAACAAAAGAACCGGCGTACCACAGCGGATTGAGCAGGCTGGTGCGGGCGCCAAGTTCGTCCAGGCGACTCGCAGTCCATGCCAGATGATCACCCTCTTCACGAGCTGCATCGACAAAGACCTTGCGCAAATGTTCATCCCTGGTCGAAAGCGCCTGCGCTGCGTAGAGCGCCTGTGCACAGACTTCGCCGACGTGGTTGACCCGCATCAATCCGGCGGCGTGACGTCGCTCGCTCTCCGTCAACGGCGCAGCCGCGCCAGCGGCTGCCGGGCGCGGGCGATTGCTGCCCGGCGGAACAAAAAGTGCGCGCAGGCCGTTGTCCAGCAGCGCGATGAATTGGTCGGCGCGGGTCGACACGTGGAGAAATCCTTAGTCGTTTGAAGACATCGAAAAATATAGTCGCCCGCATTGCGGCACATCGAGCTCGGCGGTGGTAGCGAGGGCCGTCAATGTTGCACAAAGACCACAAAGCTCAAGGAAACACGCAGGTTGATGCCTATTAGTTTGCGCCATCAATCGAATTTTGATGAAATCCGTCAGGACTTCTTATCCGATGGTGTTAGGCCCTGGTAAGAGTTTTCGGCAGGACACAGGGGCGGCGCGATCGCCTCATGCACGATAAACTTTTGGAGAGAATTGAATGAAAAAACTCGTCATGGCAGCCGCCGTACTCGGCGCCTTCGCCGGCGCGGCCCAAGCGCAAACGAGCGTGACGCTCTACGGTATCGCTGACGGCAATGTCCGTTTCGACCACACCAATATCGGCACGCTCAAGTCGGTCGGTAGCGGCGGCGAATCCGGAACGCGCTGGGGTCTGCGCGGTACCGAAGATCTCGGTGGCGGTCTGAAGGCCAACTTCATATTCGAACAAGGCTTCGACCTCGGTGACAACAGCGTTCCGCAAGGCAGTATCGGCGGCGGTGCTTCGGGTGGCCAAGGCGGATCGAGCACACAGAACCATTCGTCGACGGGCAGCCGAATTTTCGGCCGTACCTCGACGATCGGTCTGGCTGGCGGCTTCGGTGAAATTCGGTTCGGGCGCGGCTACAACCCGCTGTTCCTGGTGCAGGCTACTGCTGACCCGTGCGGCGCCGGCATGTTGTGTGAGTGGAGCAACACCTACACGAACAACACGATCCGTAACGACAACGCCGTTTATTACGACACCCCGCGCGTTGCTGGCTTCCAGTTTTCTGGTGTCTACCAGTTCGGTGAGTCGACTACCGACACAGCAGTTCCCAACTCGCAGAGCCCGCCGGCTGCTGGCCAACGCAAGCGCGGCAATGACCGTTACGGCGCGGGTGTGACGTACGCGAACGGTCCGCTCTACGTCGGCGTCGGATACGAGCAGGTCAAGTCGAACCTCGACATTTTTAATGTCCGTACCGGCGATGTCGCGGTCACTTACGACTTCGGATTCATCAAGCTGCATGCCGGCTACTGGCGCACCCGTAACGACAACCCTGCGGTCAGCACGCTCGCGACATGCACGGCATCGGTTCTCGCTTGCCAGGTTGCGCTGAGAGAGTCGATCTACAGTGCTGGCGTAACGGTTCCGTTCGGTGCCTGGACATTCCTCGGGACGTACAGCCACCTTAATGACAAGAGCTCGTACAACAACGGGCTGGACTACGGCAGGCCGAGGGTCAACGACTTCGGTCTGGGCGTTCGCTATAGCCTTTCGAAGCGCACGATTCTTTACTCTTCATACGCGCGCTTCAACCTGAAGACGGGCGCTCGGGGTCAGGCTTATGCCGGTTATGGCGCCATCAATGACGCGTCGAATGCCGGCACCTACGCCGCGGGAAATATCTTCAGCGGAAACGGTACGCCGAACGTCAACCCGTATTCGTACGAGTTCGGTATTCGTCACTCGTTCTGATCGAGTTTCGTTTTGGCAAAAGGGGCGCTTCGGCGCCCTTTTTGTTTTCCGCGTTACGTACGTTCAGGCTTCGCGCCCGCACGGTTTGACAAATTGCTTTCAACCTCATAATTTGAAGCTTCAACAATTTAGGTAGAACCTGAACGGAGCCACCGTGCGGATGACCTCGCCAACGCAACATCTGTCTGCAGTGATCGGGCACGACGAAGCGCATACGCTCGATCAGGAATCGCGCATAGCCGACGGCGACCACCGCGCGCTCAAGCTCTGGCTGCGTCTTCTGACCTGCAGCAATCTGGTGGAGACGCGTGTGCGCAGCCGCTTGCGCAGTGACTTCGACTGCACGCTGCCGCGCTTCGATCTCGTCGCGCAACTCGACCGCCATCCCGAAGGTTTGAAAATGGGAGAACTGTCGAAGCGTTTGATGGTGACGGGCGGCAACATCACGGGCATCACCGATCAACTGGAAGCCGACGGCTGGGTCGAACGCGCCGGCGTCGAGAGCGATCGCCGCGCGTGGCGCGTCAAGCTCACGCCGCGCGGCAAGAAAGCCTTTCGTCAGATGGCGAACGTGCACGAGCGATGGATCGTCGAACTGTTCGACCAATGGAGCGAGCGCGAACAAGACCAGTTGTTCAAGCTGCTTGGCAAGCTGAAAGTCGGGATACGCGCGTTACAGCCGCAAACGCAGCCGCGGACGCAGCGGGAGACCAAAGAGCGCGAGAACAAGGACCGCGAATGAGCGCGATGAGTCATCACGCCCGGCCAGCAAGCGCACGGCGACCGACGCATTTTCGATGGGAGATCGAGGCGGATGGTCGCGTGGCGACCATCACGCTCGACCGGCCCGAGCGCAAGAATCCGCTGACGTTCGACTCCTATGCGGAATTGCGCGACCTGTTTCGCGATCTCGTCTATGCGCCCGACGTGAAGTGCGTGATCGTGCGGGGAGCCGGCGACAATTTTTGCTCGGGCGGCGACGTCCACGAGATCATCGGACCATTGACGAAAATGACGATGCCCGAACTGCTCGCGTTCACGCGCATGACCGGTGACCTGGTGCTTGCGATGCGTCGCTGCCCGCAGCCCGTCATCGCCGCGATCGACGGGATCTGCGCGGGCGCGGGCGCGATGATCGCGTTGGCCTCGGACTTTCGCATCGGCACATCGCGTGCGCGTATCGCCTTCCTTTTCGCGCGCGTGGGTCTCGCGGGTTGCGACATGGGCGCATGCACGTTGTTGCCGCGCCTGATCGGTCAGGGACGCGCGTCGGAACTTCTCTACACCGGTCGCCCCATGACGGCCGACGAGGGGAGCGCGTGGGGGTTCTTCAACAAGGTCGTCGAGCCCGAGTCGCTGCACGCCGAAGCGCAGCGCTTGGCGTCCGAGCTGGTGGCCGGACCCACGTTCGCGCACGGAATCACCAAGACGATGCTCCATCAGGAATGGAACATGAGTATCGAGCAGGCGATCGAGGCCGAAGCGCAGGCGCAGGCCCTGTGCATGCAGACCGCCGATTTTCGCCGCGCGTTCGACGCGTTCGCGGCCAGGCAGAAGCCTCGCTTCGAAGGCAACTGAGAGAAGGCAAGCGAGCGGTGAATCACGCAAGGAATACGAGATCAAGATGAGTCCCGAACACACCTCCTGGATCGACGTGACGGCCGCCGACGGTCAACGCTTCGGCGCCTATCTCGCGCGCCCACCTCTGACGCCGAGCGATGCGCCCGCACCGGGCATCGTCGTGCTCCAGGAGATCTGGGGTGTCAATGCGCACATCCGCGCGGTGGTCGAACAATATGCAAGCGATGGCTATGTCGTCATCGCCCCCGACATGTTCTGGCGTATGCAGCCGCGTGTCGACCTCGACTACGACGAGGCCGGCAACAAGCAGGCGTTCTCGTTCATGCAAAAGCTCGACGCCGATCTCGCCGATCAGGACATCGCTGCCACGGTGGCGCTGTTGCGATCCATGCACGGCGTGAACGGAAGCATCGCGGCGGTCGGCTATTGCATGGGCGGCCGGCTCGCGTATCGCGCGGCGGCAAAGGCGGGCATCGCCTGCGCGGTCTGCTACTACGGCGGCGGAATTCATCAGCAACTCGATCTCGCATCGGCAATCGATGTGCCGATCGCCTTCCACTTCGGCGAGAAGGACCAGCACATCCCGGCCGACGCTGTCGACGCGGTGAAGAAAGCGTTCGGCGATCGCGACAATGTCCGTATCGATACCTACGCCGATGCCGGCCACGGCTTCAACTGCTGGGGTCGTCCGAGCTATCACCAGAATGCGGCCGCGCTTGCGCATGGCCGCTCGCTCGCGTTCCTCGCAACGCATCTGGACTGATCTGCGAGGCTTCATGCAGTCACGCGCGCATCTCGATTGGCCGTTCTTCGACGATGCGCATCGCACGCTCGCCGCGGACCTGAGCGTGTGGGCGTCGAAGAACATCGAACATGCGCCGTCGGCCGAGACGCGCGAAGCCAACGACCTCCGCTGCCGATCTCTGGTCGACGCGCTGGGTCGATCCGGATGGGCGCGCTATGCGGTGCCCAGTGCGTATGGCGGCGCGATGGATGAACTCGATTCGCGCGCGCTGTGCGTTGTGCGCGAGACGCTCGCGTATCACGACGGCCTCGCGGACTTCGCGTTCGCGATGCAGGGCCTGGGCTCGGGGGCGATCACGCTTGCGGGCAGCGACGCGTTGAAGCGCGCCTATCTGCCGCGCGTAGCGAGCGGACAGGCGATCGCCGCGTTCGCGTTGTCCGAACCGGACGCGGGTTCCGACGTTGCGGCGATGCAGACGCGTGCGCGGGTCGACGAAAATTCGGATGGCGACTACCTCATCGACGGCAGCAAGACGTGGATCTCGAACGGCGGCATCGCCGATTTCTATACCGTGTTCGCGCGCACGTCGGATGAGCCCGGCGCACGCGGCATCAGCGCATTCGTTGTCGACGCCAGGACGACGGGTCTCTCGGTCGCCGAGCGCATCGATGTCATCGCGCCGCATCCACTGGCGACGCTGCGCTTCGACCGATGCCGCGTGCCCGCCTCGCATCGCTTGGGCGATATCGGTCAGGGATTCAAGATCGCGATGCAGACGCTCGACATCTTTCGCGCGTCGGTTGCGGCTGCTGCGCTCGGCTTCGCAAGGCGCGCGTTCGATGAAGCGCTCGCGCACGCGCGCGGCCGCAAGATGTTCGGACACACGCTCGCGGACTTTCAGTTGACGCAGGCCACGCTCGCCGACATGGCGACCGACATCGACGCAGCGGCTCTGCTCACCTATCGCGCGGCATGGCTGCGGGACGTGAAGCGCACCCGCTCAACGCGCGAAGCGGCGATGGCCAAATTGACCGCGACGGAAAATGCGCAACGCGTGATCGACCGCGCGGTTCAAATGTTCGGCGGCGCGGGCGTCGAGAAAGGCAACATCGTCGAGTCGCTGTATCGCGAGATTCGGGCATTGCGCATCTACGAGGGTGCGAGCGAGGTGCAGCGGCTCATCATCGGCCGCGAAGTGTTGCGCGACCCGCAGGCGTCCGCGACCGCTTGAGTTTGCGCGCACCGCTGAATCACTTCGACCTACGATTGCGACCGACGACTGGCGCCGACGATTGCATCCGATCCCCGGGGACCGACATGAACGGCATCGACCAAGAAACCGCATACGCCTACACCGCACACCTCGACACGTTCGCCGCCGATCACCTGCCGCCTCGCGATCAGTGGCCCGACTTCCGTTTCGAGTTGCCCGAGCTCCAATATCCCGAGCGCATCAATTGCGGCGAGCTGCTGCTCGACGCGCAAGTCGAACGCGGCCATGCACGTTGCCGTGCGGTCGGCGCGATGGTCGGCGGCCGCCCCGTGTTCGCGACCTACGAGCAATTGCTCGCGCAAGTCAATCGCATCGCCAACGTGCTCGTCAACGACCTTCAACTCGTGCCGGGCAATCGCGTTCTGCTGCGCGCGCCCAACAACCCGATGATGGCCGCGTGCTGGCTCGCGGTCATGAAGGCCGGGCTGATCGCCGTACCGACGATGCCGCTGCTGCGCGCGAAGGAGTTGAAGCAGATCATCGTCAAGGCGCGCGTGGCGACGGCGCTGTGCGACGCCGCGCTGGCCGACGAGATCATGCAGTGTCGCGATTCGTCGAGCGAACACTATGCATCGGGCCTGATGCGCGTCGTGCTTTTCAACACCGGAACATCGGCGCATGACGAGCACGACGCAGCGCTCGATTCGCTCTGCGCGAAGCAGCCGACGATCTTCGCCAATATCGACACCGCGCGCGACGACGTATGCATGCTTGCGTTCACGTCGGGCACGACCGGCGAGCCGAAGGCGACGATGCATTTTCATCGCGATGTGATGGCGATGTGCGACACCTTCTGTCGCCACGTGCTCGAGCCCGCTCCCGACGACATCTTCATCGGCACGCCGCCGCTCGCATTCACATTCGGA
This sequence comes from Burkholderiales bacterium, assembly GCA_038240015.1. GTDB lineage: Bacteria > Pseudomonadota > Gammaproteobacteria > Burkholderiales > Burkholderiaceae_D > CAHJXF01. Next base: position 67,010 of record JBBSEF010000001.1, on the reverse strand, counting down.
CTCGGCGGATTGTTGTGCTTTCCGCTGTCGGTGGGTGCTTCCACCTTCCTCATCGAACGCGCGACACCGGATAGCTTGCTCGACGCCATCGCCAGGGCGAAGGCAACCATCGTCGTGACCGCACCGACCTTCTATCGACAGATGGCGCTGTTGCTGCAAGCGGGGCTGCATCGCGGCGCGGCCGCGTCATCGATTGCGTCATCGATCACGTCGCTCGTGAAGTCGGTATCCGCGGGCGAGGCGCTGCCCGACGCTACGCGTCAGTCGTGGAAGAGTGCGACCGGCATCGAAATGATCGACGGCATCGGCGGCACCGAAGTCATGCACATTTACATCTCGGCTGCGGGTGGGGACGTGAGGCGCGGCGCGATCGGCAGGGTGGTGCCGGGATACGAGGCCCTCATCGTCGACGACGACATGAATCCGCTGCCGCCCGGCAGCATCGGCAAGCTCGCGTTGAAGGGCCCCACCGGATGCCGCTATCTCGACGACCAGCGCCAGAAGAGTTATGTGAGAAACGGCTGGAACCTGCCCGGCGACGCGTTCACGATGGACGAGGACGGCTACTTCTTCCATCAGGCGCGCACCGACGACATGATCGTCTCTGCCGGCTACAACATCGCAGGTCCCGAAGTCGAATCCGCTCTGCTTGTCCACGACGCCGTCGCCGAATGCGGCGTCGTCGGCATACCCGACGAAACGCGCGGGCAACTGATCAAGGCCTTCGTCGTGTTGAGGCCGGGCCGCGCCGCCAGTCACGCGTTGGTGATCGAGCTACAGACCTTCGTGAAGACATCGATCGCGCCTTACAAGTATCCGCGCCAGATCGAGTTCGTCGATGTGCTGCCGCGCACGGAGACCGGCAAGCTGCAACGTTTTCGCCTGCGCAAGAAGGAAGAGCAATTGCGCTGAAGCCGAATCGTTTCGTCAGCCCGAGACCGCATTGATGTTGCGTAATGCGCGCCGCAGATAGACCGCAGGCGTCACGATTGCAAGCACCGTCAATCCTCCGGCCACAGGCCAATAGCCGCCGATCGCCGAGCCCGCGGCCGCCGACCAAAGCAGAAACTGCATTGCCTCGACGAAGGCGAAGAGACCTCGCCCGCGATGCCTGCGCTGAAAGTCGCTGCGCTTGCCCACCGTCGGCACAGCAGCCGCGAGTATCGCCGCGCTCGAACACGCGAGCACGCCGAACACCCACACGATCGAGGCGTTGCCGACCGCATCGTCGGCTGCGCGCCGCATCGTCCCGATGGCGATGATCGTGACGATCGCGATCGGCGGCAGCGTCGCGGCAACGAGCTTGGAGCACAGGATCAGCGCGCGAGATCTCGGACTGCCCGCCAGCAGATCAGCCGCATCTTCGGCCGACACCGTCAGCCACGCGAGCGAGGTCGCAAGCGTTGCCGCCAGCCCCACCACCCCTGCGCCCGCCGCAGGCCCGCTCCACGACATGCGTCCACCATCGCGCGTAAACGCGACGAAGAGAAGCGGCAGCAGATAGAGAAGCTGCAGGAGAATTTGTGAAAGCAATTGCGGCGCGCGCAGGATCAGACGCCACTCCTTGTGAACCAGCGCCACGAACAGGCCGCGCGCAAAGCCGCGCGCGATGCGGCGATCGACCTTTGACCGCAGGGGCGCGATCACGCGCGCATCGGCCTCCGGCGTCTGCGCCACTTCGAAGAAGCGCCTGCGTGCGAGCCACAACGCGACGACGAAGAGGCCGATGCTTGCAACCGTGAAAGCGAGCCACGCCCGTGGATCGCCCGCTGCGATGTGCAGTGCGAACGCGATCGGGCCGAGCCCCGCGTCGGCACGGATCCTGTCCATGAACCACGACATCAAGCGCAGTCGCGCGCCATCGGGAAAGAAATTCTGCGCCTGCGAAAGCAGATAGAACGACGCGCCGATCAATGCGGAAAAAATCTGAAGGCCGACGCGCGCACGGCGCACCCCGATCAACCGCACCAACGCGCCGGTCAGCACCAATGCGACGGCCGTCGTCGTGATCGCCATCAACGGAAGGAGCGGGTACAGCCGCGCCATCCACCAATGCCCGGTCGCGACACCGACATTGGCGATCGGGTAGATGAAGATCGCGAACATCATCGTCACGGCGGCGGCGACCGTGATCGCGCGGATCGCGAGGATCAGCATCGGCGAGATCGGCGCGGCCAGCAGCAGATCGAGGTCGCGGCGTTCGTGGAATGCCGACACGATGCGCGACATCGCAGCCGACAGCATCAAGGTAAACAACAGCAGCAACATAGCGACCGCCAGCACGCGTTGCGGCAGGCTGTCGCTCAATTGACGCGGCAATGCGAGGGTGAGCAGGCCGAGCGCATGCAGGAAGACGGTGATCGTGGCGATCTTGAAGATGAAGCGCTTGCCCCCGCCGGTCGTCTGCGGCTTCGCGCTCTTGCTGCCGCCGGCGCTGCGACCGCGCGAGAAGCTCTTGAATCCGCGAATCGTGAGACGCCATTCGTGGCGTATCAGCACCCACCACAACGGCGGGCGGCGCGATGGCAAGGTCGCGCCCGACGATGGATGGCGCGCGAGCGTGCTCACTCGAGGACGCCGATGGCGCTGCCCGCGTCGCTGCCCGCGCCGCCGACCCCGCCGCTGACAGCACCGGGCGTTGCGACTAATTCGAGGAACACGTCTTCGAGCGTTGCCGCGCTGCCGCCGGTTGCGCGCGCGCGCAACTCGGCTAACGTGCCTTCGGCGATCAGTTGTCCGGTGCGAATCACGCCGATGCGTTCGGCCATGCGCTCAGCCACGTCGAGGATGTGCGTCGTCAGAATCACCGAGCCGCCCGCGGCAACGTGCGCGTTCAGCAGGTTCTTCGCGAGGCGCGCGGCCTCGGCGTCGAGACCCGTCAACGGCTCGTCGAGAATCAAGAGCCGCGGCGCTCGGATCAACGCGCCGGCCAACACCAGCTTCTGCCTCATCCCGCGCGAGAAGGTCTCGCAGCGCTGCATCGCATGCGGCATCATGCCCAACAAGTCGAGAAGACGCGTCGCTTCGGCGCGGGCCTGTCCAGGCTCGACGTCCCACAGCGCGGCGATCAACTCGAGATATTCGATCGGCGTGAGCTTGTCGTAGAGCATCGGCTCATCGGGCACGTAGGCCACGACGCGCTTCGCGTCGCGCGGCGCGTCGTGCAGATCGATGCCGAAAATTTCGATGCTTCCCGCGTCGGGCGCGAGTAGGCCCGCGATCATGCGCAGCGTCGTGGTCTTGCCTGCGCCATTGGGACCGAGCAACGCATAGAACTCGCCGGCTGCGACGGCTATCGTGAGGCCGTCGACCGCCGCGCGATCGGAGCCGGCGAAGCGCTTGGCAAGCTGATGGATGCGAAGGGCGTGAGTCATGGGCCGCGATTCTAAACGTGATCCACGCCGCCAATCCCGCGCTTCATCGCACGTCCGCTGGCGCAGCGCAGGCGAGTTCCTTAAGCTTCGCGCATGACTACCCACACTCCCCGGCTCGGGACTGCCCATCCGACCGTGTCCGCACCGACTCCCGACCAGCCCGCCACGCCGGCCCGTCCGTCTTCACTCTTCAATGGCCTGTCGATCAGGCGAGTCGGATGGGTGACGATGATCGCGGTGCTGGTCGCCGGATCGATGGTCTGGTTTTTCGAAAACGAGTTTCTCGATCTGCTGGTCTCGACGCTGTGTGTCGGCTACACGACGATGATCCTGTTCACGATGGCCGGCAACCTCGCGATCGTGCGGCGTGGGCTGATCCCGCGCGAGGCCGCGCAAATCGTCGCGGTGATCGCGGGCTCGGCGTTCGGCACGGTGCTCACCGGAATCGTCAAGGGCCGCGGCGTCGAGACCATATTCACCGAGCGCCTGGCCGGCTTCGTCGCAACCAGCGGCATGGGGATCGGCTTCGGCTGCGTGGTGGTCACCGTCTATTTCTATCGCGAGCAAAGCGCGCGTGCGCGCGCCGATATGGCGCGCATCCAGGCGGAGTTCGATGCCGCGCGAGCGCGCGAGGAAAAGCAGATGCTCACCGCACGCCTTCAGCTATTGCAGGCGCAAGTCGAGCCGCACTTTCTGTTCAACACGCTGGCCAACGTGCAGCACCTGATCGAAACCGATGCCGCGAACGACACCGCGGCCGCGTCGCAGATGCTCGGCAGTCTGATCCGCTATCTGCGCGCGGCGCTACCGCGCATGCGCGAGCACGCGAGCACGCTCCTGCGCGAAATCGAGATGGTGCGTGCCTACCTCGAGATCCAGCGGGTTCGCATGGGGGCTCGACTCCGGTTCGAAATCGATGTGCCCGCCGCCTTGCTCGCCCAGTCGATGCCGCCGATGATGCTGATCTCGCTGGTCGAAAACGCCGTCAAGCACGCGATTGATCCGCTGCCCGAGGGCGGCCATATTCGCATCACTGCGGCAAGCACGCCGATCGGCATACGCGTCTCGGTGATCGATGACGGCGGGGGCCTTTCAGAGCACATGGGGATCGGCATCGGCCTGGGTAACATCCGCGAGCGGCTTGCGACGCTCTACGGCGGCGCCGCGCGTCTCGACCTGATCGAGAACGCACCGCACGGCGTGAGTGCGTCGATCGAACTGCCGGTTGCTTGAATCGCTCGTCGAGGAGTACCGAAGAAATGCCGACCGCAATGATCGCCGACGACGAGCCGCTGTTGCGTTCGCAACTGCGCACGCGTCTCGCGACGCTCTGGCCGGACCTGATCATCACGAGCGAAGCGAACAACGGCCTCGAGGCGCTCGCGGTGTTCGATCGCGGAGTCGACGGCGATCTCGAGCAGCAACAGCCCGATCTGTGTTTCCTCGATATCCACATGCCGGGGCTGTCGGGCCTGGAAGTCGCGCGGCGGATCAGGGAACATGCGCGCGAGACCGGGGGACGCGCTCCGCATCTGGTGTTCGTCACCGCGTTCGATCAGCACGCGGTAGAAGCTTTCGAGCACGGCGCGATCGACTACGTGCTCAAGCCCTTCGACACCGAGCGTCTCGCCGAAACCGTCGAGCGCCTGAAGGATCGGATGGCCGGCGGCAACGCACCGTATGCATCGGACGAGTCCGATGCGCTGACGCTGCTGGCCGAGAAACTCGCAAAGCTGGAACCGGCGCGGCGCGCAACGCTGCAATGGATCAAGGCGAGCGTCGGCAGCACCGTGCGGCTGATTCCGGTCGAAGACGTACAGTACTTTCACGCCGACGACAAATACACGCGCGTCATCACAGGCGATGGAGAGGCGCTGATCAGAAAGCCGATCAAGGAACTGGTTGCCGAACTCGATCCATCGCGCTTCTGGCAGGTCCATCGCGCCACCATCGTCAACACCCACGCGATCGCGGGCGTGGTGCGCGGCCAAAAGGACAGTGCCGATCTGAAGTTGAAGGGACGGCCCGAGACCCTGACCGTGAGCCGCGCGTATCTGCATTTGTTCAGGCAGATGTAGACCTGCGAAGCGGGTGCGTTTACGGCAACGCGAACGTCCCGACCGCCGACGCGACGATCGCATTCGGATCCACTTTCGACGAGGCATCGAGCGGCCGTGCACGCATCGTCACACGCGCGAACGCCATCGTGCGACCGAGCCGTTCGACTTGCGCTTCCGCAATCACATCGGCGTTCGCGACCACGCGCATGAAGGTGGTGTGAAGATCGACGGTTGCCATCGGCCTGTAGCCACCCGAAGCCGATGCGATCGCGAAGACCATCGCGGTATCGGCGAGTGCCGAGAGTGCCTGGCCGCTGAAGATGCCGCCCTGGCGACACAGGTCGTCGTGAAAGCGCATGCGCAACACCGCGCCCTGGTTCGAGACGGACTCGACCGTCAGATCGAGCGCGCGTACCCACGCCGCGAAATTTTCGGCAAGCACGCGATTCGCGATATCGATGTTCCATGCATCCATAGCGCCGCCTGCCCTGTTTCGGTTATGCCCCTCGCTGGGCTACCATCGGTGCCGGTCCGCCAGGAGACGTGACATGCAGTCGAACCGCCTTGCCATCGCTCGCGCAGGATATGTGATCGTCGCGTGCGCGGCTATGATTTCATCGACGACGCATGCTGCTTCGCCAACGTCGGCAGACTCGTTGGGCGCTATGGCGGAACCCAGGCCATCGAAACCGAAAGCCGGCAGGGAAGGCGCAGACGAGGGCAAAGCGCAGCGTCGCGGCCTCGCCTCGTATTACTCGAAGCACCTCGCCGGCAACAAGACCAGCAGTGGTGAGCGCTACGATCCCGATGCCATGACGGCCGCACATCGCAGCCTTCCGATGGGGACCAAGGTCAAGGTGGTCAATCCCAGGAACGACAAGAGCGTGGTGGTGATCGTCAACGATCGCGGGCCGGTGCCGAAGAACCGCATGATCGATCTCTCGGGTGCGGCTGCGAAAGAACTCGGCATGACCAAGGCCGGCGTCACGAAAGTCGAAACCGAAGTGGTCGGAAAGAACGGCACGGGCAATACCAAACCGTGATATGCGAGCCGCTCGAGCGTTCGCACGGCGCCGTCCTGGCGTCATCCTGGCGTCATCCTGGCGTCATCCTCGCGTCATCCTATGTGACGGCAGGTTCCGCTGACCGCAACTCGCGTCTGAGGATCTTCCCGACATTGGTCTTCGGCAAATCGCTTCGGAACTCGACGAACTTCGGCCGCTTGTAGCCGGCCAGTTGCTCTTTCGAGAAATCGATCAACTGCTGCTCGGTCAACGATTGATCCTTCTTCACGACGAAGATCTTCACCACCTCGCCCGAGTACTCGTCGGGAATGCCGATCGCCGCGACTTCGAGGACGCCCGGATGCGACGCGATCACGCCTTCGACTTCGTTCGGATAGACATTGAATCCCGACACCAGAATCATGTCCTTCTTGCGATCGACGATCTTGGTCTGGCCCATTTCGTCCATCACGCCGATGTCGCCCGACTTGAAGTATCCATCCGGATACATGACCTTCGCGGTCTCGTCGGGCCGGTTCCAGTATCCCGCCATCACCTGCGGTCCGCGGATGCAGATTTCGCCGGGCTGACCGAGCGGCACGGCATTGCCGTCGTCGTCGCGAATCGCGATTTCGGTCGACGGCAGCGGCAGCCCGATCGTGCCGCTGTACGACGTCGCGTCGGTCGCGTTGCAGGTCGCGGACGGTGACGTCTCGGAGAGTCCGTAGCCTTCGACGATCGGGCATCCGGTCTTCTCGAACCACTTGTCGGCCACCGCTTTCTGCACCGCCATGCCGCCGCCATTGGCCACTCGCAGATGGCTCCAGTCGACACCGCCGAAATCGGGGTGATGCAAGAGCGCGTTGTAGAGCGTGTTGACCGCGGGCAGCATCGTGACCCGATATTTTTTCAACTCGGCGATGAAGGCGCCGATGTCGCGCGGATTGGTGATCAACAGCACCAGCGCGCCGGTCTTGAGCCCGAGCATGCAGCACACCGTGAGCGCGAAGATGTGATACAGCGGCAGCGCACACACGACCACGGTCTGTTCGTTGGCGTCCTGATTGACGAGCGCCGGCTGCATCCACGCTTCGGACTGCAGCACGTTGGCGATGACGTTGCGATGGAGCAAAGTCGCTCCCTTGGACACGCCGGTGGTGCCGCCGGTGTATTGAAGAAAGGCTACGTCGTCCGGTCCGATCTCGACCGGCTTCAAGGTGTGCTTCGCGCCTTCGGACAACGCCGTGTTGAAGCGCGTGGCGTGCGGTACTTCGTAGGCCGGCACCATCTTCTTCACGTTGCGCACGACGAAGTTGACGATCGTGCCTTTCGGAAATCCAAGCAGGTCGCCCAGGCAGGCGACGACAACGTGCCTGATCGGCGTCTTCTCGATCACCTGCTCGAGCGTCGATGCGAAATTCTCGAGCACGATAATCGCTTCGGCGCCCGAGTCTTTCAATTGGTGTTGGAGCTCGCGCGGCGTGTAGAGCGGATTGACGTTCACGACCACGCAGCCGGCGCGCAGGATGCCGAGGATGGCGATCGGGTACTGCAGGACGTTGGGCATCATCACCGCAACCCTCGATCCGCGCGCCAGCCCTTGCGCCTGCAGCCATGCGGCCAGTTGCGTGGCCGCCTTGTCGAGCTCGTCGTAGGTGATGCGCTTGTCCATGCAGACGAAAGCGTCACGCGTGCGGAACTTTGCGATCGCCTGGTCGAAGAGTTCGACGCACGAGCGATAGGCATGCCAGTCGACATCGGCGGGCACGCCTGCGGGATAGTGTCGCAGCCACGGGCGTGCGGTTGCAGCCCCGGCTTGCGCCGCCTCGGCGGTCGCATTGGAAACATCGGTCATCGAACTCCCCTCGCTGTCTTCTGGTTTGACGCCTCTTCAGGGCGCTGATGCCGTGCTCTTCGCATGCAACGTGCTCGACCCGCTCAAGCTGTCGAGACGCACATCGCGCTCGGCGACCGGCAGACGCGCGAGTTCTCGCACGGCTCGATAGAAGCGCGGCAGGTCGCTTTGTTCGTCGGCAAGCAGCTTAGCAAACGCGGATACGCGTTGGGTATAGGTAGCAACCGCAGCCAGGTTGGCATTGTTGAGCGCCTGCGCGAAGTAGCGGTCGTAGCCGGCGAAGCCATGGAGCGGGCTCGAGGAATCGCGCTTCATCGCGTCGTAGTCGTCCACCAGAGACGCAAACTCGGCGCGCTTGGCCGCACGTTTCTCATCCACCGACGCCACGCCGGCATAGACGGTTTCGAGTGCCTTGCGATGCCGTGCGAGCAGCGCGACGAAGACGCGCTTTCTGTCCATCAAGAGCCGATACGACGCGGCCGATGCCGACGTTTCTCCCACGCTGCCGTCTGCCGCGAACCAGCGCTTGACCCCTTCTTCTTCGACCGCGACCGCGAAGGATTCGTTGAAGGTCGAGTCGCCTTGCACATACACGACCTGATGCGCGAGCTCGTGGAAGATCAGCCGCGCAACTTCGCCTTCGGGAAAACCGATAAAAGTGGACAGCACCGGATCGGTGGTGTACCCCAGCGTCGAATACGCCGGCACGCCGCCGACATACACGTCGTCGCCGTTTTCCCGCAACGCGCCCGCATAGAGATCGGCATCGGCCTTGTCGTAATAGCCCCGGTACGAAACGCAGCCCACGACCGGGAAGCACCAGTGCCGCAATTGCAGCGACAGCTCGGGCGTGGCGAACACGTTCCACACCGCGAACGGACGCTTCAAGTCGGCGTAGGTGGTATAGCTCTTGTTGTCGGGCAGCCCGAGTTCACGCGCGGCAAAGCGGCGCATCGCACGCACGCGCAGGAGCCGATGGCGCAAGACCTCTGGTGTCGCGGGATCGGCGAGCCAGTCATCGATCGGCTTGGCGGCCTGAAGAATGTCGAGGTGCCCTTCGATCGACTGCGAGTAGTAGCCGACCGAGCTGCACGCGCCCAGAGCGGCGGCGACGCCTGCGGCCGCGAGGACCGCGAACAGCGCGCCACGCTTTGTGCCCAATGCACGCAAGCTGGCGCGCCACGTCGTCCACGTCAGCGAAGAGCGCGTGCGCGTCACCGCGGACTTCGCTGCTTTCACGCGCCGTGCGATGCGTTGGAGGTCTCGTGCGCGGGTTCGTGTGCGGGTTCGTGCGCGGGTCCGTGCACCGCGTCGCGCTCAGCCTCGCCCACCGCTTCAACCTCCACCAGGCAATCGTAGAAGGTCGCCGCCCGTCCCATGTCGGTCAGCGCCTGGCCGGTCAGCTCGTTGGCGTTCTTGCCGTCTGCGGCGAGCTTCTTCCACCAGATCGACAACGCGACCGCGACGCCGCGTCGCGCACGATCGGTCACTCGTGCACGCAGGCACATGCTGCCGCGGTCGTTGAAGACGCGCACCTGGCGCCCGTCCTCGATGCCGCGCGCCTGCGCGTCGTGCGGATGCATGTCGAGCCAGGGCTCGCCTTCGGTATCGCGCAGGCTCTCCACGTTCACGAAGGTGCTGTTCAGAAAGTTGCGTGCGGGAGGTGAAATCATCGCCAGCGGATAGCGCGATGCGAGCGCACCGCGCGTGTCCTCGAGCGGCGCGATATACGCGGGGAGTGGATCGAGTCCGTCGGCCGCGGCGCGCGCCGAGAAAAATTCGACCTTGCCCGACGGCGTGCCGAAGCCGCCGTCGGCATAGCGCGGCGTCGACGCGTCGAGAGCCGTGATGCGCTCCCATCCACGCTCGCGAGCCTCGGCGAAATTCCAGCGGCTGCCCGGCATCGCGGACGCGGCGATGGTCTCGTCGTCGTCATCGAAGCAAGAGTCGTTGTAGCCCATGCCTTTTGCGAACAAGCGAAAGATCTCGCTGTTGGGTTTCGCTTCGCCGAGCGGCGCGATCGCGCGGTTGTTGACCATCAGGTCGTAGTGCCCGTAGGGCTTGACGACGTCGAAGTGTTCGAGCTGCGTGGTGGCCGGCAACACGATGTCGGCATAGTCGGCGGTGTCGGTCTGGAAGTGCTCGAGCACGACGGTGAACAGATCCTCGCGCGCGAAACCCGCGGCCACGCGACGCGAGTCCGGCGCGACGGCAACCGGATTGGAGTTGTAGACGATCAGCGCCTCGATCTTCTTGAAGTCGGGCTCGTCGCCGCGCAGCAGATCGTTGCCTATGGTCGGCATGTTGATGAAGCGTGGATTGCGGCCGGCGAGCAGGTCGGGGCGCCTCAGAGCCGCTTCGTCTATCGGAAATGCGCCCGAGGTCGACAGCAGGATGCCGCCCGCCGCGTGACGGAAGGCGCCGACCAGAGACGGCAGGCATGCGATGTTACGCACCGCCATGCCGCCGCCGCGCGCGCGCTGTACACCATAGTTGACACGGATCAACGCGCCCTCGCCGCGTCGCGCGACGTCGCCGTATGCGCGCGCGAGGTCTTCGATGACGCTCGCCTCGAGCCCGCAGATCGTCGCGACCCGCTCGGGTGTGAACAGCGCAGCGCGTTGCTTCAAGCCGTCGAAGCCAAGCGTATGGCGCGCGACGTAATCGTTGTCGACCCATCCATCGCGAATCAGCACGTGCATCAAGCCGAGCGCGAGCGCGCTGTCGGTTCCCGGCAAGGGCGCGATGTGGGTGTGGCACTTCTCGGCAGTCAGCGATCGATAGGGATCGATCGCGATCAGTCGCGCGCCATGTCGCTTGGCCTCCTGCGCGCGACTCCAGAAGTGAACGCTCGACGCGATCGCATTCGCGCCCCAGAAGACGATGAGCCTGGCGTCCTGCACGCGTTCGATGTCGGTGCCCATGCGCGGGCCGAGCGTGTACGCATAGCCGACCGAGCCGGCTTCGGAGCAAATGCTTCGATGCAGGCGGCTTCCGCCGAGCTTGTTGAAGAAGCGCTGCGCCATCGCTTCGCTTTGCACCAGACCCATCGTGCCTCCGTAGCTGTACGGTGCGATGCGTTCGGGATCGACCGCCGCAATCGCCGACAGCCGCGATGCGATCGTGGTCAGCGCCTCGTCCCAGCCGATGCGCGCGAAGCGACCCTCGCCCTTGTTGCCGACGCGCTTCAGCGGATGCAGCAAGCGGTCGGTGTGATAAGTCCGCTCGACGTAACGCGAGACCTTGGTGCACAAGTGACCCGCGGTCGGCCCGTGCTCGGGATTTCCGGAGACGCGGATCGCGACACCGTCGCGCACGTGGGTAAGCATTGCGCAGGTATCGGGACAATCGTGCGGGCATGCGCCGCGCACGAGACGCACCGAGGTCTCGGTCTCGCGCGCACCGAGGGCAGAGTAAGAAGAGTCGGGCATGATGAAAGCGTGGATCTCCAGCCGCGAGAATACGAAACTCGAAGAGGCTGAAGGGATACGCAGGATACGCCCGAGCATGGGGGCGGCGGCATCAGGACATTCATCAGGAGACCCGATGGCAGGACCCTTGAAAGGATTGAAGGTCGTCGAGATGGTCGGCATCGGGCCCGCGCCTTTCTGCGCGATGCTGCTCGCCGACATGGGCGCCGACGTGTTGCGCATCGCTCGGCCCCGAAATTTCAAAGTCGGCGCCGAATCGGGCGATGCGTCGAACGTGCTGCCCGACGATGCGCGTCACGATGTGACCGCACGCGGACGGCGCACTCTCGCGCTCGATCTCAAAGCCTCCGACGGAGTCGATTGCGCGTTGCGCATCATCGATCGCGCCGACGCGTTGATCGAGGGTTTCCGACCGGGCACGATGGAGCGCCTGGGGCTGGGCCCTGACGCTTGCTTCGAACGCAATCCGAAACTGGTCTATGGACGCATGACCGGCTGGGGTCAGTCGGGACCACTGGCCCACGCGGCCGGACACGATATCAACTACATCGCCATCTCGGGCGCCCTGCATGCGATCGGCCCTGCCGGCGGCAAGCCGGTCGTGCCGCTCAATTACATCGGCGACTTCGGCGGCGGTGCGATGCTGCTCGCGTTCGGCGTGCTCGCGGCGTTGCTCGAAACCAAGCATTCAGGCAAGGGCCAGATTGTCGATGCTGCGATGACCGATGGCGCCGCATTGTTGTCGGCCATGATGTACGGCTGGGCGGGCAACGGCTGGTGGAACACGACGCGCGGCGACAACATGCTCGACGGCGGAGCGCCTTTCTACGACACCTATCGCTGCGCCGACGCCAAGCACGTTGCCATCGGCGCGATCGAGCCGCAGTTCTACGCGACCTTGCGCGAACGCTGTGGCCTGACCGACCCGGACTTCGATGCGCAGATGGACAAGGCGCGATGGCCGCGTCTGAAGGAGAAGCTCGCCGCGCTGTTCGTCACGCGCACGCGCGACCAATGGTGTGCCCTGCTCGAAGGCAGCGACGGATGCTTTGCGCCCGTGCTCGACTGGAACGAAGCGCCGATGCACGAACACAATCGCGCGCGCGAAACTTTCATCGAGGTCGATGGCGTGATCCAGCCCGCGCCCGCGCCTCGATTCAGTCGCACGCCGCCCGCGCGACCGGGATCGGCTTCAACTCGTGCGGTCGATGCGAAGACCATCCTCGCCGATTGGGGCGTGCAATGAAATCTTCTGCCCCTCCGGGGGAGAGGAAAAAAAAGCCCGGCAATGCCGGGCTTTTCTTCGAACGCGGAAGCCGATTATTTCAAATGACTCTGCACCAGACGCGTCATCTCGAACATGTCGACACGGGGTTTGCCGAAGACTTCCTTCAGCTTGGCGTCGGCGTTGATGAAACGCTTGGCTGCCGGGTCCTGAAGATTGTTCTTCTTGATGTACGCCCACAGCTTGCTCGTGACCTCGGTGCGCGGCACGGCCATCGCGCCAATCACCGCAGCAAGTGCAGGGCTTGGCGTCATGGCCTTCATGAAGGCGGCATTCGGCTTGCGGGGTGCGGCTTTCTTGGCAGCCGCTTTTTTTGCGGGGGCCTTCTTGGCAGCCGGAGCCTTGGACGCAGCCTTTTTTGCGGGAGCGGCCTTCTTCGCTGCCATCTTCTTGGCCGGGGCTTTCTTTGCCGCAGCCTTCTTTGCAGTAACCATATCGGATTCTCCTAATGCAGACGTGTAAATACGGATAGCAACAACTTGCCTTACGGCCTCGAAGGGGTACCGCCCTGTCGACCGACCTGATTTTCAAGAACCGATTTGTCGACGACGGTGGCGCTACCCTTCTTCGGAATATTGCTGCCGGTACTGGTACGACTGTCGTAATAACTCGTGTCAGCCGAGTCATCCTGTTTGTATGGCGCGCAAGCAGCGAGCACGCATAACGCGATCAATGAACTGCAATTCGCACAAATTCCTCCAGGACAATCGATCGAATAAAACAGCCTTTCCTCTATGAGAATGAGGCCGTCAGGCGCGGCAAAGTGTAAACCATGTTTTTTTGGAAAGCACCATATTTTCCGCAGTGGATTCTTGAGGTGTCGCGAATATGCATGGTGAAAATCATCAAAGTCCAAATTGTTGAGGTTTCAAGTACTGCTCTCGATTGACGCTGCCTGACCTCTTGTGCATGATCGACAGGCCTCTCGAGCCGTGGTCGACCAACGCGCGCACGGTTCGCGCCGTGCTCCATCACGCGATCACCGTCGCATCTTTCCGCATCCGATATTCATGCTCGTCTTTGTCTTACGCCGCGCGTTTCAGGCTGTGCTGGTGATGCTGACAGTCGCCTTCGTCGCGTTCCTGCTGTTCCAGTACACAGGCGATCCGGTCGCGTTCATGGTCGGTCAGGACGCGTCACCCGTCGAGCGCGCCAACCTGCGCCGCGATCTCGGACTGGATCGATCCTTCATCGTGCAGTTCGGCAAGTTCGTCGTGAACGCGGCAAGCGGCGACTTCGGATTGTCGTTGCGCGAAGGCCGCAAGGTTTCGTCGCTGATCAGGGAACGCCTGCCCGCCACGCTCGAACTGAGCTTTGCGGCGGCCCTCCTCGCCATCGTCGTCGGCGTGCCCGCGGGCGTATACACCGCGCTGCGACGAAAGAGCTGGTTCTCGCAAGTGTTGCTCGCCGTATCGCTGCTCGGCGTTTCGTTGCCCACCTTCCTGATCGGCATCCTGCTGATCCTGGTCTTCGCCGTGATGCTCGGGTGGCTGCCTTCGTATGGGCGCGGCGAGACGACTCTGCTCGGCTGGTGGAGCACCGGCCTCACGTCGATCGATGGATGGCGTCACCTGATTCTGCCGGCAATCACGCTCTGTCTTTTCCAGCTCACGCTGATCCTGCGCCTGGTGCGCTCGGAAATGCTCGAAGTGCTGCGCACCGACTACATCAAGTTCGCACGCGCGCGCGGGTTGTCGCGCCGCGCGATTCACTTCGGCCATGCGTTGAAGAACACGCTGGTGCCGGTCATCACCATCACCGGTCTGCAATTGGGCGGCATCATCGCGTTCGCGATCGTGACCGAAACCGTGTTCCAGTGGCCCGGCATGGGATTGCTGTTCATCCAGTCGGTCAACGTGGCCGACATCCCGGTGATGGCCGCTTACCTTTGCTTGATCGCGTTGATTTTCGTCGTGATCAACCTGGTCGTCGATCTGCTTTATTTCGTCGTCGATCCCCGCTTGCGCATCGAGCGCATCGCGACGAACTGATCGCTTCATGAACAAGCCCGCCGAAGCATCCGTCATCGCCGCAACTTCGACGATCGCAGCGATCCGGGCATTCCACGAAGACCTGATCGAGATCCGTCGCGACTTTCACGCACACCCGGAACTCGGCTTCGAAGAAGTGCGCACCGCACGCATCGTCGCCGAGCAACTTTGCGCGCTCGGCATCGAGACGCATACCGGAGTCGGCAGGACCGGCGTGGTTGGCGTGCTGCAGGGCCGGCCAGCCGAAGGCCGCGAGCCGTCGACGCACACCATCGGTCTTCGCGCCGACATGGACGCGCTGCCTATCGTCGAGAACAACACGTTTGCGCATCGCTCGTCGCATCCGCATCGCATGCACGCGTGCGGACACGACGGCCACACCACGATGCTGCTGGGCGCCGCGCGCTATCTGGCTGCCACGCGAAATTTCGACGGCACGGTGCATCTGATCTTTCAGCCGGGCGAAGAAGGCCACGCGGGCGCCAAGGCGATGATCGACGACGGTCTGTTCTCTCGCTTTCCGTGCGACTCGGTGTACGCGATGCACAACTGGCCGAGCCTGCCTGCGGGCACGATCGGCATCAACGTCGGACCGATGATGGCGGCGGCCGATCGCTTCGAGATCGTGATTCGCGGGCGCGGCGGTCATGGCGCGCATCCCTATCTGGCCATCGACCCGGTGGTGATCGCCGGACACCTCATCACCGCGGTGCAGAGCATCGTCGCGCGCAATGTCAGCCCGATCGATTCGGCGGTGGTCACGATCGCCGCGATGCAGGCCGGCGACCTCGATGCGTTCTCGGTGATTCCCGGCGAGGTCAAGCTGATCGGCACCGCGCGCAGCTTCAAGGAGTCGGTGCAGGTGATGCTCGAGCAGCGCCTGGTCGATCTCACGCAGTCGATCGCCGCTGCGTTCGGCGCGACCGCGTCGTGCAGCTACCAGCGGCTTTATCCGGCGACGATCAACTCGCCGGCCGAGGCGCGCTTCGCGGCCGACGTGGCCGAGTCGCTGGTCGGCGCCGACCACGTGGTTCGCGATCTCGCGCCGTCGATGGGCGCCGAAGATTTTTCTTTCATGCTGCAGGTTCGACCCGGCGCCTATCTGCGTCTGGGCCAGGGCGGCGCCGAATCCGGCATGTTCCTGCACAACACGCGCTACGATTTCAACGACGAGGTCTTGCCATTCGGCGCGGGCCTGTTCGCCGCGCTGGTCGAGCAGGCCATGCCGCGCGCATGATGCGCCGCTTGGGGGATTTCTCTCGAGGCGCTCTTGCCGCGCGTCCTGGCAGATGCTTGAGACCTCAACTATCTTGTTTCGGTAAACGATTCTTCGGGAGAACCTTCATGAAAGTCACCAGACTCACCGTCGCGGCGCTGTTCGCCGCAAGCGTCACCGCCGGGCTCGGCCTGACAGCGAGCACGCCCGCGGCCGCGGCGACGTTCCGCATGTCCAATCAGGGCGATCCGTTGTCGATGGATCCGCACTCGCTCAACGAGTCGCTGCAGCTCACGTTCCTGAACAACATCTACGAGTCGCTGGTCGGCCTGGACAAGAACCTCAAGCTGGTTCCCGCACTGGCCACCGACTGGAAGCAGACTGCTCCCACCGTATGGCGCTTCAATCTGAGAAAGAACGTCACCTTCCACGACGGCACGCCCTTCACCGCCGACGACGTGATCTTCTCGCAGACGCGCGCACTCGCCGACGGGTCCGACATGAAGACCTATGTGGGCCAGATCAAGGAGATCAAGAAGATCGATGACCACACCGTCGACATCATCACGAACGCGCCCTACCCGATCCTGCCGAACGTGTTCACGCGCTGGTACATCATGAGCAAGAAGTGGTGCGCCGACAACAGGGCCGAGCGTCCGGTCGACAAACGCAAAGGCATCGAGAACTACGCATCCTTTAAAGCGAACGGCACCGGGCCGTTCCGCCTGAAGTCGCGTGAGCCGAGCACGCGCACCGTGCTGGTCAAGAATCTCAACTATTGGGAGAAGGTCGAAGGCAATGTCGACGAAGTGATCTTCACGCCGATCGGCAACCCGTCGACGCGCGTGGCCGCGCTGATCTCCGGCGAGATCGACATGATGGAGCCGGTGCCGCAGCAGGACATTCCACGCATCAATGCCGGCGCCAATACGCGTGTGCTGCAAGGCCCCGAGTTGCGCACCATCTTTCTGGGCATGGACCAGAAGCGCGACGAGTTGTTGTACTCGAGCGTGAAGGGCAAGAATCCGTTCAAGGACAAGCGCGTTCGTCAGGCCTTCTATCAGGCCATTGATGTCGACACGATCAAGAGCAAGGTGATGCGCGGCGCTTCGACGCCTACGGCATTGATGATGGCGCCCGGCGTTCACGGTTTCGTGCCGGACTTGAACAAGCGTCTGCCCTACGACGTGGAAGCCGCGAAGAAACTGATGGTCGACGCGGGCTATCCGAACGGTTTCGAAGTCAGCATGAATTGCCCCAACGATCGCTACGTCAACGACTCGGAGATCTGTCAGGCGGTGGCCGCCATGCTTGCGCGCATCAACGTCAAGATCAACCTTCAGGCCGAATCGAAGACGCTCTACTTCCCGAAAATCCTGTCACGCAACACGTCGTTCTACATGCTCGGCTGGACGCCATCGACGATCGACGCGCACGACGTGTTGAACGCGTTGCTCGGCACGCCCGACGACAAGACGGGCCGCGGCCAGTTCAACCTCGGGGCCTACAGCAATCCCAAGATCGACGAGCTGATCGGCAAGATCCAGTCGGAGACCGATGCGGGGAAACGCGATGCGATGATCGCCGAAGCGACCAAGCTGCATGAAGACGAGATCGGCCATCTGCCGCTGCATCAGCAATCGTTGGCGTGGGGCGTGAAGAAGAACGTCACGGTCGTGCAGATGGCGACCAACGACAACCTGCTCAAGTGGGTCGTCGTCAAGTGATCGCAGCATGATCCAGCTGCACCTCCCGCCGGCAGCGGTCGAGGTTCCGCGCGAGGAACCGGCGCGCCTGAACACGCAGGTCGCGCCCGTCGGGCGCGGCTGGTTCGCTCGCTCTTGGGACAGCGACTTCCTCTACCAATATCGCCGCTCGCCGGTCGCGATCGGCGCGTCGTTCGTCGCGCTGTTGTGTCTGGTCGGGGCGATGTTCGCGGGATGGATCGCACCTCACAACCCCTTCGATCTCGCGAGCGTCGATCTCTCCGATGCGCGCCTGCCACCCGCCTGGATCGAAGGCGGCAAGGCGATCTACCCATTGGGCAGCGATGAGCAAGGCCGCGATGTGCTCTCGGCCATTCTCTATGGCTCGCGCATCTCGCTGATCGTGGGCGCCGCGTCGGTGTTGCTGTCGCTGATCATCGGCATCAGTCTCGGTCTTCTCGCGGGCTATGCGGGCGGTCGTGTCGATGCCGCGATCATGCGCGTCGCCGACGTGCAGCTCTCGTTCCCCGCGATCCTGATCGCGTTGTTGATCGATGGCGTGGCACGCGCGGTCTTCAAGAACGCGGACGAAAATCTCGCGTTCGTCGTTCTCATCTTCGCCATCGCGGCATCCGGTTGGGTGCAGTACGCGCGCACGGTTCGCGGTTCCACCCTGGTCGAGAAAAATCGCGAGTACGTGCAGGCCGCACGCGTGATCGGCGTGGGACCGATGGCCATCATGTTCAGACATGTGTTACCGAATGTGACCGGGCCGGTGCTGGTACTCGCGACCGTTCACATCGCAACCGCGATCATTACCGAGGCGACGCTCTCGTTTCTCGGGGTGGGCGTTCCTCCTACGCTGCCGTCTCTCGGTACGCTGATTCGTAACGGCAACAACTTTCTTTTTTCCGGCGAGTGGTGGATAACGGTATTTCCCGGAGCAGCGTTGGTGCTGCTCGTGCTATCGGTCAATCTCTTGGGCGACTGGCTGCGCGATGCAATCAACCCGCGGCTGCAATGATCCGGATTGATCCCATGGCTCTTTGATGGAGGCCACCATGATTCGCAAATCGTCACCGCTTGAAATGTTCGAAGCCCCGATGTCCGGCAAGCGCACGTTGACTCTCGCCTGTTGGGTCGCCGTCGCCGCTGTCGCGCTGTCCGGTTGTGCCTCTGCGCCGCTGTCGTTTCTTTACGACCAGCAAGTCTACCGTCCGCAGGTGCTCAATCGCTTTCCGTTGAGGGTGCTCGCGATCGACGGTTCGTTCACTGCCTTCCGCCCCGTGCCGATCGCACCCGGCACGCATGCTCTGCTGCTTGCGGCTGCGCCGGTCGCGGGCTTCACCATACCTCCCGAGAAGACCTACACGATCGACATCGCGCCTTGCACGCGCTATTACATCGCCGCGCAACGCACCTCGCCGTTGCTTCAGGACTGGGACCTGGTCGTAGAAGCGACCTACGCGACCGGCGGCTGCGATCCGGCCCGCGAACTCGAGAAGGCGAAGACCGCGGCGATCTCGGGCATCGCGCCGCGGGCTTCGAGCGTTCTCGAAACCACCACCGCGTCGCGATGACGCGCTAATTGCTGCTCGATGCCCGCCGCGCTGCTCGAGGTTCGTCATCTCCGGGTCGAATTTCCCACGCGGCGCGGCGCGCTGCTTGCACTCGACGATGTGTCGTTCTCGATCGCGCCCGGCGAGGTGCTCGGCGTGGTCGGCGAGTCCGGTGCGGGCAAATCGCTGACCGGTGCGGCCATCATCGGCCTGCTCGAAGCGCCGGGACGCATCGCCGCCGGCGAGATCGTATTGAATGGTCGGCGCATCGATCAACTCGACGATGAGGCGATGCGGCGCGTGCGCGGCAAGGAGATCGGCGCGATTTTCCAGGACCCGCTGACGTCGCTCAACCCGCTCTACACGATCGGCCAGCAATTGGTCGAGACGATACAGACGCATCTGCCGCTGAACGCGAGCGCCGCGCGGCAACGCGCCATCGACCTGCTCGAATCGACCGGCATTCCCGCCGCGCGCCAGCGCATCGATCAGTATCCGCATCAGTTCTCGGGCGGGATGCGACAGCGCGTGGTGATCGCGCTCGCGCTCGCGGCCGAGCCCAAGCTGATCGTCGCCGACGAGCCGACCACCGCGCTCGACGTGTCGATCCAGGCGCAGATCATCACCTTGCTGAAGAAACTCTGCAGCGAGCACGGCACGGCGGTGATGCTGGTCACGCACGACATGGGCGTGATCGCCGAGACCGCCGATCGCGTCGCTGTGATGTATGCCGGGCGCATCGTCGAGATCGGTCTCGTCGACGATGTGATCCACAGACCTCAGCATCCGTACACGATCGGTCTGATGGGAGCGATTCCTTCGATGCGTCACGAAGTCGAGCATCTCGCGCAGATCAGTGGATCGATGCCGCGCCTGACCGCGATTCCATCGGGCTGCACGTTTCATCCGCGCTGCGCCGCGCGCTTCGCGCCTTGCGATCGCGAGCGTCCCGACCTGATGCCCGCGCCGCCTTCGATGGCCGCGTGCTGGCTGCACGACGCGGGTAAGCGCTACGAGGCGGAAGCCGCGCGGGTGTCGCTCGCTTCGGTCGTCGCTGCGGTTTCCGGCCCGGTATCGGTCGCGATTCACGACGCGGCTTTCGGCGCGGTCGCGCATGAAGAAGGCATCGCATGAGCGCGGCTTCAACAACCATCGCAGCCGACTTCGTTCGCGCACCATTGCCCGCCCACGCGAGACCTCTCGTCGAAGTCATCAACGCCGGCCGCACATTCGACGTCTCGCCGCCGTGGCTCAATCGGGTGATCCAGCGACAGCCGCGTGTCGTGCTGCGCGCGGTCGACGACGTGTCGTTCACGATCGCGCGTGGAGAAACGCTCGGCCTGGTCGGCGAATCCGGTTGCGGCAAGTCCACCATCGCGCGCCTGCTGGTCGGCCTCTACGCGCCCACTTCGGGCAGCATCCTGTTCGATGGCGAGCCGGTGTCGCACTTCGCAAAGTCGCGCGCCATGCGGCGTCGTGCGCAGATGATTTTTCAGGATCCATATGCGAGCCTGAATCCGCGCTGGCGAGTCGGACGCATCATCGCCGAACCGCTCAAGCTGCACGGCGCCGCGGTGGTCGACGGCCACGCGAACGACGCGGACAACGGTGTCAGGCAAGCATCGGGCGGACTTGCAAGCGACGCGCGCATCGATGCGCGTGTCGATGCACGCGTTGATGCATTACTGATGCAAGTCGGCCTTTCTGCCGCGGACAAGGTCAAGTATCCGCATCAGTTCTCGGGTGGACAGCGCCAGCGCATCTCGATCGCCCGCGCGCTCGCGACCCAACCCGACTTTCTGGTGTGCGACGAGCCCACTTCGGCACTCGACGTGTCGGTGCAGGCGCAGGTGCTGAACCTGATGAAGAACCTGCAGCGCGATCTGGGCCTCACGTATCTGTTCATCTCGCACAACCTCGCGGTGGTGCGCTACATCGCCGATCGCGTCGGCGTGATGTATCTCGGTCGACTGGTGGAACTCGCACCCCGGTCGGCGCTGTTCGCGAGGCCGCTTCATCCGTACACGCGCATGCTGCTCGAGGCGATTCCGGATCTGGAGAAGACCGGCACCTCGCGGGTCGCTGTCGCCGGCGAGGTGCCCAACCCGCTGGCCCCGCCGTCCGGTTGCGCGTTTCATCCGCGCTGCCCGTTTGCGAATGCGCGATGCAAGACCGAACGGCCCGAAATGAAGGCGCACGGCGTAGCGTGGGTCGCGTGTCATGGGATTGAAGAAGGACGGATAAGGGACGGCGCAGGGGACGGCGCGGGGGACGGCGCACGGGATGACGCGAGGACCGACGCAGGGACCGACGCGAACGCAAACACTGTTTTGCAGGAGACTTCATGAAAACCATCACGACCCTGGTCGCCGTCGTCGTCCTGTTGATTCTCGGCGTCGCCCTTCTCAACTGGAATCTCGTCACTCAGCCGACGCCGGTCAACCTGTTCGTGACGACAGTCAATCTTTCGATGCCGCTGCTGCTGTTGATCGGCATGGTGATCGTCGCGGTGCTCTACTTTACAACGATCGGCCGCTTGCGCATGGAAGCCGCGATCGAGTCGCGCGAGCTGCATCGCGAACTCGATCGCGCGCGCCGCACCGCCGAGAAGGCCGAGGAGTCGCGCGTAGCCGATCTGCGCGCCTATCTCGATCGCGAGATCCCGCAGATCGAACTCAAGCTCGATCAAGCGTTGGAGCGGCTCGGGGTTCGCGCGCCTCTGTTCGATCGGACAGACGCGCAGCGCTGAACCGCAGCGCACCTTGAAGGAAAGCACTACTTCACGTCGCTCGGGCGGGTCGTATTGGTGCCGTTCGACGCGCCGCTGGACTCGTTCCTGGAGGAACTGGAACCACCGGTGCCGCCGGACGAAGACGAAGTGGTCAAGGAAGAGCAGGCCGCAAGGGCCGCAACGGCAAGCGTCATTGCGACCAGCGTGGTCGATGCTTTCATTTCGGGGCTCCTAAAAGTCACGGGGCTCATACGGTCACCCGCGCCTTCATATCCGTATGGACTGCGCAGGCATGGTCGTAGACGCCAGTACCTGCATTACCGATCTCCGGTTCCTTTTATTCCAGGCGCAGCGCAGAGCGCCAGCACGGCGAACGACGCGAGCCAGTGCGTGCCGACGTATTCGCCTTGTGCCGCGTACGGCAACGACGCCGCGAGGTGATCGGCGATCGCGTGTTCGACATCGGGGCGTGCAAACTCGGGCATCGCGTCCAGCAATAGTGACCAGCACCATGCACGCGACAGGTTGAGCCCGTCCAGATGGGCGATGCGCGGATCGCTGCGATCGGTCACGCGCACCGGCGTGAGCCAATGCGCGCGCGACGTCGATCGCGGAACGAACGCTTGCCACCATGCGGAGAATCGCGCGTCGCGTTCGCATGCGAATACGCGTCGCATCAATGCGGCTTCGACAAGGCCGCCCGAAAGAAAATCTTCGCTGCTGGACTCGTACGCGATCGGATAGTCGCGATCGTTTGCGAACCAGTGCATTGCCTTCGCGACGATCGCGTTGCGTAGGGCACCGCTGTCGACGGCTGCTTCGGCGATCTCCGCATAGTCGAGCGCGAGCAACAAGGCGAACGCGCTGTTGCCGTGCATGCCCGCCCGCGATGGAAAGTCGACGCGCGGCAGATAGTCGAGAAAGCGCGCGACGAAGGCGTCGGCAAGTGGCTGAAGCGCGTGACGCCAACGCGCCGCGCGCGGATCGATTCGGGCGGCCGCATGCAGCGCCGCGGAGAGCTCGAGCAGCCACGCCCAACCGTAGGGCCGCTCGAACGAACGCGAGCCCGGCCGATCGAGGTACGCGCATTCGACCGCGATGTTCGCTTCGGTGAAGTGCGCATCGAGCCTGGCTGCGATCGCGCCGGCTTCGGGCAGTTGCGGAAAGCGCGCGAGCAACGTGACCAGCGTCCAGTGCATGTGCACGGCCGAGTGCCAGTCGTAGCTGCCGTAGAAAACCGGATGCAACGCCGACGGCCGTTCCACGTCGGCGGCCGCGTTCATCAGATGGTCGAGCTTGTTGGGAAACTCCGCGCCGACATTTGCGAGGGCGACCCGCGCGAAGCGGCTTGCGAGCGCCGCGTCGAGAGCGAAGTTCGTCACGCGTCGTGTTTCATGCGGCGCACGTCAACCGACGCGCCTCACACCTTCGCCAGAAATTTTTCCGCAAGCCGCACCCAGTACGTCGCGCCGATCGGGATCAGTTCGTCGTTGAAGTCATAGCTCGGGTTGTGCAGCATGCACGGGCCCATGCCATGTCCGGTCTCGCGGTGCGCGCCGTCGCCGTTGCCGATGAAGACATAGCAGCCGGGCCGGACCTGCAGCATGAAGGCGAAGTCCTCCGCGCCCATGGTGGGCTCGATGTCGGTCAGCGTGTTCGCCTCGCCCACCACGTCGCGCATCACGCCGGCGGCGAAGGCGGTTTCCTTTTCGTGGTTGATGGTCGGCGGGTAGTTGCGATGGAAAGTCATGGCCGCATCGGCGCCGAAGGTCGCGGCAGTGCCTTCGACGATGCGCTTCATGCCTTCTTCGATCAGGTCGAGCACCTCGGTCGTGAAGGTGCGCACCGTGCCGCGCAGTACCGCTTCGTTCGGGATGATGTTGTAGGCATCGCCCGCATGAATTTGCGTGATCGAGAGCACGGCCGTGTCGATCGGCTTCTTGTTGCGCGTGATCAGCGTCTGCAGGTTCTGCGCGATCGCGACCGCGGTCATGATCGGATCGACTCCGTTGTGCGGCATCGCCGCGTGCGCGCCACGGCCCGTCACCGTGATCTCGAATTCGTTGGACGACGCCATCATCGGCCCAGCCGTGACGCCGAAGGTACCGACCGCACTGCCTGGCCAGTTGTGCATGCCGAACACTGCGTCGCAGGGAAACTTTTCGAAGAGCCCGTCTTCGATCATCACGCGTGCGCCGCCGCCGCCTTCTTCGGCCGGCTGGAAGATCACATGCAGCGTGCCGTCGAACTGTTTCGACTCGGCAAGATATTGCGCGGCCGCGAGCAGCATCGCGGTGTGGCCATCGTGTCCGCACGCGTGCATGCGTCCGTCGTTCTGCGAGCGGTGGGCGAACCGGTTGTGTTCCTGCAGCGGCAGCGCATCCATGTCGGCGCGCAGGCCCACCGACTTCGCCCCCGATCCCACCTTGAGCGTTCCCACCACGCCGGTCTTGCCCAGGCCGCGATCGACCGCATAGCCCCACTCGGTCAACTTGTTCGCGACGATTTCGGCAGTGCGCACTTCTTCGAACTTCAGTTCGGGATGCGCGTGGATGTCGCGGCGTATGCGCGCGATGTCGGATTGAAACTGGACGATGCGATCGATGAGGTTCATGACGGTGCTCGAGAGGTCGAATGGTCGACTTGTTGGCTGGCGTTCCCGCGCACGCGGGGACGACGAGGGCTGGTCGCAGGCTATCATGGCCGCGCCTCTCATTCGCCCATGCTCGTCTTCCTGATCCGCCGCTCGCTGCAGAGCATCGCCGTGCTGTTCGCGATGTCGCTGATCGTGTTCGCGGGTGTCTATGTGATCGGCGACCCGGTGCTGGTGATGATAAGCCCCGAGGCGACGCAGGCCGACATCGCCGCGACGCGCGTCGCGCTCGGGCTCGATCAACCGCTGTGGGTCCAATACGGCCGCTTCGTTGCCGGCGCACTGACCGGCGACCTCGGACGTTCGTATGCGTACAGCGTGCCGGCGATCAAGCTGATTCTCGAACGCATGCCGGCGACGATGGAACTCGCCGTCGTCGCGATGGGGATCGCGATCGTGCTCGGCATTCCGCTCGGCCTGTGGGCCGGCCTCAAGCCCGACTCGATTGCCGGCAAGACCATCATGAGCGGCTCCATCCTCGGCTTCTCGCTGCCGACCTTCTGGGTCGGGCTGATGCTGATCATGCTGTTTTCGGTCTCGCTCGACTGGCTGCCCGCATCCGGTCGCGGCGCGACGGTGGACGTGTTCGGCCTCAAGCTCTCGATCTTCACGCTCGATGGATGGAAGCATCTGCTCTTGCCCGCGTTCAATCTCGCGCTCTTCAAGCTCTCGCTGATCATCCGACTGGTGCGCGCGGGAACGCGCGAGGCCTTGCTCACCGACTACGTGCGCTTCGCGCGCGCCAAGGGTTTGTCGAATGCACGCGTGGTCGGCGTGCATGTGTTGAAGAACATCCTGATCCCGGTCGTCACCGTGATCGGCCTCGAGTTCGGATCGGTGATCGCGTTCTCGATCGTGACCGAAACGATCTTCGCGTGGCCCGGCATGGGCAAACTCATCATCGACTCGATCGGCGTGCTCGACCGGCCGGTGATCGTGGCCTACCTGCTCGTGATCGTGACGGTCTTCATCGTCGTCAATCTCGCGGTGGACATCGCGTACTCCTGGCTCGATCCGCGCGTGCGGCTCGGTGGCGGCGACGCATGAAGGCGCCCGAGCCGGCGACCTTGCGTGACGATGCACTGCTCGATGCGGGACTGGGTGCGGCCATCCTTCCCACGGTGTCAAGCGGATCCCCGCCGCTGCGCTTCATCGCCGATTTCGCCGAGAGCCGCATCGCGGTGACAGGCGCCGTATTGCTCGCGCTCTTCGCATTGGCCGCTCTCTTCGCGCCGTGGATCGTCCCGCAGAATCCCTACGACCTCGCGCATCTCGACATCCTCGATGCACGCTTGCCGCCCGGTTCCCTAGCGAACGATGGCGCGCGCGGCAACGTGACCCACTACCTGCTCGGCACCGATGGTCAGGGCCGCGACATGCTGTCGGCAATCGTCTATGGCTTGCGCATCAGCATCGCGATCGGCGTCATCTCGACCTTGTGCGCGGCGATCGTCGGCGTGACGCTCGGGCTGGTCGCGGGCTATGCCGGCGGCAAGGTCGATGCATTGATCATGCGTCTGGCCGACATCCAACTGTCGTTCCCCGCGATCCTGATCGCGCTGATCCTGCTCGCGTTCCTGCGGCCGGGTCTCTTCAACATCGTGATCGCGCTGGTCGCCGTGCAGTGGGCCTACTACGCGCGTACGGTGCGCGGCACCGCGATGGTCGAGCGGCGCAAGGAATACATCGAAGCCGCGCGCGGGCTGGGGCTCTCGACGACGCGCATCGTGTTCCGTCATCTGCTGCCCAACTGTCTGCCGCCGCTGATCGTGGTCGCAACGCTGCAGATCGCGTCGGCGATCGCGCTCGAAGCGACCTTGTCCTTCCTCGGACTCGGCGTGCCGATCACCGAACCGTCGCTCGGCCTTCTGATCGCGAATGGTTTCCAGGTGCTGTTCGCGGGCAAGTACTGGATCAGCGTCTATCCCGGGATCGCGCTGGTGCTGTTGATCGTCGCGCTGAATCTGGTGGCCGATCGACTGCGCGACATGCTGGACCCGAAGCTGCGATCGCGATGAATTCCTCGGCCACGGTGATCGAGGTCGCCAACCTCAAAACGCATTTCTTCACGAAGGCCGGCATCGTCCGCGCGGTCGATGGCGTCGATCTCGTGGTGCATGCGGGCGAGGTCATCGGCCTCGTGGGTGAATCGGGTTCGGGCAAGTCGATCGCCGGGTTGTCGATCATGCGGCTGGTCGATCTGCCGGGACGCATCGTGGAAGGCCGGATCGCTTTCAAGGGCGTCGATCTGCGCGGCCTCGACGACGACGCGATGCGACGCTTGCGCGGCGATCGCATCGCGATGATCTTTCAGGATCCGATGATGACGCTCAATCCGGTCCTGTCGATCGGCACGCAGATGATCGAGACGCTCGCCGCGCATCGAAGCCCGCGTTTGTCGAAGGCCGCGATGCGCGAGCGTTCGATCGCAGCGCTTGCGCGAGTCGGCATCGCGTCGCCGCGCGAGCGGCTTGCAACCTATCCGCATCAGCTCTCGGGCGGCATGCGTCAACGCGTTGCGATCGCGATCGCCTTGCTCAACGACCCCGACCTGATCATCTGTGACGAACCGACCACGGCGCTCGACGTGACGACCCAGGCGCAGATCCTGGCCGAGATGCAGACGCTGATCCGCGAATCCCACATGGCGCTGATCTGGATCACGCACGATCTCACCGTGGTCGCGGGGCTCGCCGATCGGGTCGCCGTGATGTACGCCGGCCGCATCGTCGAATCGGGCACGACCGCGCAGATGCTCGAAGCGCCGCGCCATCCGTACACGCGCGGACTGATCGCCTCGACTCCCGCTGCGGCCTCGCAACGAAAAGATCGCACTCGAGGCTTCGATCCAGGGTTCAACGCGCTCCGTCTCTCACAGATCCCCGGCATGCCGCCATCGCTCATGCATCTGCCGCAAGGCTGCGCATTTCGCCCGCGCTGTTCGCGTGCGACTGAAGCGTGCCTCGCCGAGCCGCCATCGGTCGTCGATGCGTGCGGCAGAAGCCTGCGCTGCTTTCATCCGATCGCTGCGCCCCGTCCCCTTCAAGGGGAGGGCTCGGGCGGGGATGGGTTGCGCACCAATCGTGGAGCGGCAGCTTGACCGTGCCGCTGCTCGAACTGCGCGACGTCTCGAAGACCTTCGTGCAAACGCTCGATCTCTCGACGCGCATCGCGCGAGCGCTTCAAAGACGGGCCGACACGCACATGGTTCACGCTGTCGATGGGGTCGATCTGTCGATTGCCAAGGGTGAGGTCGTCGGACTGGTCGGCGAATCGGGATGCGGCAAGTCGACGCTCGGCCGCATCGCTGCGGGACTGTACGCGCCGAGTTCAGGCTCGCGGCTGTGGAACGGTCACGTCGTCGATGCCGCATCGATGCGCGATGCGAAGCCGCGCCTCGCCGTCCAGATGATTTTTCAGGATCCCTATGCGTCGCTCAATCCACGCATGCGCGTGGTCGATCTGATCGGCGAGGCGCCGGTCGCGCACCTGCTCTGGCCGCGCAGCGAGCGCGATCTCCGCGTGGTGGACCTGCTCGCGCGCGTGGGTCTCGATGCATCGGCGCTGCGCCGTTATCCGCATCAATTCTCGGGAGGTCAACGCGCGCGCATCGGTATCGCGCGTGCGCTCGCGGTCGAGCCGCAACTGCTGGTGTGCGATGAAGCCGTCGCCGCGCTCGATGTGTCGATCCAGGCGCAGGTGCTCAACCTCTTCATGCAACTGCGGGATGAAAGCAAGAACGAATTCGGGCTTGCGTACCTGTTCATCAGCCACGACCTCGGCGTCGTGCGGCATCTGTCCGATCGAGTCCTGATCATGTACCTGGGCCACATCGTCGAGTCGGCATCGACCGCCGATTTGTTCGTGCGACCCAATCATCCGTACACGCAGGCGCTACTTGCGGAAACGCCGACGCTCGAAGTGAAGAAGCGAACCTTCACGGCCATTCGCGGCGAGATTCCGTCGCCGCTCGCTCCGCCATCGGGCTGCCATTTCCATCCGCGATGTCCCCGCGCGAAAGACGTGCCCGATCACCGTTGCAGTCGCGAACGACCGCTGCTCAAGGTGATCGAAAGCGGACACATATCGGCATGTCATCTCAACGATCTTCGAGCCGTATCGGCCCCGCCTCTGTCATCGTCCGAGGGGTAAGATGCTTTCTTTGCAGGATGAGAATGCATTGTGAATACTCGACTTCAAAACACCGCGCCCGCGTCGCGCATCGATACGAATGTCGACGCGAACATCAGCATCGACGATCGCGTGCCGTCCGTCGAAGCGCTCGCGATGATCGAGCGGCTGATCGCTTTCAACACGACCTCGCGCGACTCGAACCTCGGCTTGATCGAATGGGCGCGCGACTATCTCGAGAAGCTCGGCGCAAAGACGCGCCTGACCTACGACGCGAAAGGGGTCAAGGCCAACCTCTTCGCGACGCTCGGTGAAGGAAACAAGCCCGGCCTGATTCTCTCGGGGCATACCGACACCGTGCCGGTCGATGGGCAGCAGTGGAGCACCGATCCGTTCACGGCGACGATCGCGGACGGCAAGTTGTACGCGCGCGGCTCGGCCGACATGAAGGGCTTTGTCGGCATCGCACTTCATCACGCGCCGCGCTTTCTCGATGCGATCGACAAAGGCACATTCGACGCACCGATTCACTACTCGCTGTCGTACGACGAAGAGATCGGCTGCATCGGCGTGCGCGGTCTGATTGCCGATCTCGAAGCGACCGGTCTGGTCGCGGCCGGCCGCGTCGCCGGCTGCATCGTCGGCGAGCCGACCAGCATGCAGCCGATCATCGCGCACAAGGGCACGCATCGGTTCCGCTGCCATGTGCATGGTCGCGAGGCGCATTCAAGCTACGTCACGCATGGCGTCAATGCGATCGAATACGCGGCGAAGCTGATCGTCTTCATTCGCGACATCGCCGATCGGCTCGCTGCGACCGAAGTGCGCGACTTCGGATTCAACGTTCCCTACTCGACGCTCTCGACCGGCGTGATTCGCGGCGGCATCGCGGCCAACGTGATCCCGAAGGATTGCGAAGTGCATTTCGACATGCGCACGCTGCCGTCGGCGTCGGCCGAATCGCTGTACGCCGAAATCTGCGAGTACGCGAAGACGCTCGAAGCACAGATGCGCAACGCCGACGCCATCGCTCGTATCGAGATGACGTGGGAAAGCTCGACCGAGGGACTGGCCGCGCATGAGGACGACGCGATCGTCAAGCTCGCGCGACAACTCTCGCGCAACGACACGGTGGGCAAGGTCTCGTACGGCACCGAAGCGGGCCTGTTCCAGCAGATCGGCATTCCGACCGTGATCTGCGGGCCCGGCGACATCGCGCAGGCGCATGCGCCCGACGAGTTCGTCACGCTCGAACAACTTGCGCAATGCGAGCGATTCATGGAGCGGCTGGCGGCTTCGCACTAGGGCCCGCGGTTCGCAATGAGTGACGACTTGACTTCGTCATTTATTTTGCGATATCGTTAAATATCTACGATATTGCAAAGGAGTTTCCGTGGACGACAATCGTCGCGCATCGCTGGCGTCTTCGGTGTTTTACCGCGACCCCTGGACCGCACTCGACTGGCTGGAGCGCGCCTTCGGCTTCGAGCGCAGCATGGTGATCACCAACCCCGACGGTACGCTGGGGCATTCGCAACTGCGCTTCGGCAACGGCTACCTGATGGTGGGCGGCGAATGGGCAGACCACACGGCCAGCCCGGCCAACGTCGGTGGCAAGAACACGCAGTCGATGCACGTTCAACTGAGCGACGACGTCGATCGCCATTGTGAGCAGGCGCGCACCGCCGGCGCCGTGATCCTGATGGAACCATCGGACCAGTTCTACGGCGATCGGACCTATCGCGCCCGCGATCCGGAGGGCCATGTCTGGACCTTCGCACAGACGATCGCGCCTTTTTCGGTCGAACAATCCGAGAAAGCCACCGGTCTGAAGATCGAACTGTTTCCTTGAAGTCTTCAGCCGCGCTCGACCATACGCTGCTCGCGCTGGCCGACCCGAGCCGGCGGCGTGTGGTCGAGTTGCTGCGCCAGCATCCGTACAGTGCAGGCGAACTGGCCGCAGGGGTGGGTCTCAGCCCCGCTGCATTGAGCCGGCATTTGCGGACACTCAAGATCTGCGGGCTGATCGAAGAGGCGCACCCTGAATACGACGCTCGAGTGCGAATCTACAACCTGCGACCCGCGCCGATGGCCCACCTCAGGGTCTGGCTGTTGCACACCGAAGTGCTGTGGGCGAAACAGCTCTCGGCCTTCAAAGCGCATGTCGAGAGACGTCGACGATGAGGGGACGATGACTTCGCGCGTGTTCGTGGCGATCCGCGTCGCCGCCACACCCGAGCGCGCCTTCGACGTCTTCACGCGCGAAATCGATCTGTGGTGGCGCGCGACGCCGCTGTTTCGCTTCACGCCGCGTTCGCCCGGCAAGCTGGCGTTCGAACCGCGTTCCGGCGGGCGCTTCATCGAGACCAGCGATGACGGCACGCAATTCGAGATCGGCCGGATCGTGGAGTGGTCGCCCGGAGTGCGCCTCACGTTCACGTGGAGGCAGGCGAGTTTCAGCGAGGGACAAGAGACAGAAGTCGAAGTGCGCTTCGATGCGATCGGCGATGAAACGCGCGTCACAGTCGAGCATCGGGGCTGGGACTCGGTGCCGCAGGAACACGTGGCGCGACACACATTTCCCAACGCGGTGTTTCTTCAACGTCACGGCGAGTGGTGGCAGATATTGCTGCGCTCGTTCGCGAACCGCTTTACCGCTTGATGAACACAACGTCCCACACGCCGTGGCCGAGGCGCTTGCCGCGTGTCTCGAACTTGGTCACCGGCCGCGACGCGATCGAATTGCTTGCGGTGGAGAAGCCTGTCGCGTTCGCGTTGACGAGGGACGCTTCACCGCTCAGCACCTCGAGCATCTGCTCCGCATATTCTTCCCAGTCGGTCGCACAATGCACATAACCTCCTTGCGCGACGCGACTCGCGAGCAAGCCCACCAACGCCGCCTGTATCAGGCGACGCTTGTGATGCCGCGCCTTCGGCCACGGGTCGGGGAAAAAGATATGCACGCCTGCGAGCGACTCGGGCGCGATCATGTGTTCGACGACGTCGACCGCATCGTGCTCGACGATGCGCAGGTTGGTGAGCTCGCCTTCTCCCATCAGCTTCAGCAGCGCGCCGATGCCCGGCCCATGCACCTCGACACCGATGAAGTCGACGTCGCGTCGTGCGGCCGCGATCAGCGCGGTCGCGGCGCCCATGCCGAATCCGATCTCGAGTACCACGGGAGCCTTGCGCCCGAAGACCTCTTCGAAGTTCAGCGTTCGCGTTGCGAGCGGAACCATGAACCGCGGACCGAGCGCATCGATCGCGCGCTGTTGCGCGGGCGATATGCGACCCGCGCGCGTGACGAAGCTGCGTATGCGTCGATGCGGCCGGGCAGCCGGGGTCAAGCCTTCGACCCGATCACGCCAGTGATCGGCGACGACGGCGTGGCCGAATACAACTTCTTGGGCATGCGCCCTGCGCGATACGCCATGCGCCCTGCCTCCACCGCACGCTTCATCGCGGCGGCCATCAACACCGGATGGCGTGCGGCCGATACCGCCGTGTTCGTCATCACGGCCGCACAACCCATCTCCATCGCGATGGCCGCGTCCGATGCCGTGCCGACGCCGGCATCGACGACCACCGGCACCGTGGCCTTGTCGAGGATCAACTGCAGGTTCCAGCAATTGAGTATCCCCATGCCCGACCCGATCAGCGACGCGAGCGGCATCACGGCCACGCAGCCGATCTCTTCAAGCACCCTGGCCTGGATCGGATCGTCGTTGCAATAGACCATCACCTCGAAGCCTTCGCGCACCAGCACTTCGGCGGCCTTCAAGGTCTCGGGCATGTTGGGATAGAGCGTATGCGGGTCGCCGAGCACTTCGAGTTTGACCAGCGTGTGATCGAGGTCGTCGCTAGAAAGCAATTCGCGCGCGAGCCGCAAGGTGCGCACCGCATCTTCGGCGTTGTAGCAGCCGGCGGTGTTGGGAAGGATCGTGTAGCGCGACGGCGGCAATGCGTCGAGCAGGCTGGGCGCGTTCTCGTCCTGGCCGATGTTGGTTCGACGGATCGCGACCGTGATGATCTGGGCTCCGCTCGCTTCGACCGCTTCGCGCGTCTGATCGAAGTCGCGATACTTGCCGGTGCCGAGCAACAGGCGCGAGGCAAACGTGTGCTTGCCGACCCGGAACGCATCGTCGTCATTCACGCTCGAGTTCGAGGCGCCGGGTCCTGCCGCGCCATCGCGCTCGACCGCATCCGACAGCACGACATCGATACGATTCATCTCAGCCTCCACCGACTGCGACCACGATCTCGAGCCGGTCCGCATCCACGAGTTCGGTTTCTGCGTGTCTGCTGCGCGGCACGATCGCTCCATTGCGCTCGACCGCAACGCGCTTTCCGATCAACGCACGACCAGCGAGCAAGTCCGCAATCGTGCAGGACGCCGCGATGCGCGCGGGCTCGCCGTTGACCGTGATCGAGATCATCGACTCCTGCGAAGACGCGACCCGTACATCGCGAGCGGACGCGGACATCAACGCAACAGCACCTGCCGCACCAGCAGCGCCACCGGAGTGACCATCGGCTGAATCATCGCCGACAGGAAGTTGGGCAGACGCAGCGGCTTCATCATCATCTTGAGCGCCTGATTGGCCGGGTAGTGCTTGCGGACCATGCGCGCAATGCGACTCTGCGTTTGCGCGAAGCGCGCGCCATCGCGCTTCTCGTCCGGATGAGCCGTGACGAACGAATGCCAAAGGCCGATCTCCGCGTCGCTGTGGCGCGCCTCGACCAGCCGACGCTTCAACGAACTGAAGACGCGCATCCGGCCGTTCTTCTCGTGCGCATCGTAGCGGTCGAAGTATCTGAGGAAATGCTTGTAGTGCCTGACCTCGTCGCTT
The DNA here is from genome assembly GCA_038240015.1 of Burkholderiales bacterium. GTDB lineage: Bacteria > Pseudomonadota > Gammaproteobacteria > Burkholderiales > Burkholderiaceae_D > CAHJXF01. The sequence continues at coordinate 33,164 of JBBSEF010000001.1, read as the reverse complement.
CGAATGTGTTCGATCAATCGAATCAGGATGGGCTCGTCGGCGAGCTCGCGAATCGCGCGATAGACCGTCGATGTGCCGGTCTCGACCACGCAGCGTGCCGCCATTTCCAGCGCGTGCGTGGGCTCGTACCCTTCGACTCCGCAGGTCAACGAGTATTCGGCGAAGAAGCGCGAGTAAGCCGCCTCCCAATCGAACGTTGGCCAGACCTTTTCTACGTAGGCACGCAGCGCGCGGCCGTGTTGCAGCTCTTCCTTCTCCCAGCGTTGCGACAGCCAGTCGGAAATCTCGGGATCGTCGCGAAAATAATCGGCGAGGTTGCCCGCATAGGTATCGGAAGCGAATTCGACGAACGAGGAAGCCGCGAGGATGAACAACATGTCCTCGCGACCGCGAATGCGCGCGAAGTCGATGTCGTCCAGCGGAATGTCCTCGAGCCGCCAGGGCAATTGATTTGCGGCGGATGACTGCATAGATGCTCCTTCACATGCAGGGGTCCGACGGGACCTTGGAAACCGGTCGTGCAGAAACCCGATCTAAAGAATCGCCGCACGATGTCGAAGAGGTCGTCTACGGCCGATATTGTGACCGATCTACGGCGCTTTCGGTTTGTCATGCAATGTTTGTCGGCCATCGTGACCCGCGAAGCGTTGTGCTACTACATGCCGCTTCCGACCCCTCGGCTTCCGATCCCTTCGCCTGAACCTGTCCAATGACCGCCGCAGCATACCTCCGCACCATCAAGCCGAACGGCGCGTCGCGTCGTCCGACAACCATTCGCCGGCTTGCGGCGCTGTTCGGCGGGGCGGCCTGTGTCGCGGCCCTGTCGGCATGTTCGACCTTGCCGAAGAATATCGATCGCACGCCATCGATGTCCATCCCCAACGTCGGCGACACGAAACTGGGTTCGATTGCCAACGCGTCTGCTCCATCGGCTTCGCCGGCTTCGTCTTCCGCGACCGCGGCGAGCAGCTCCGGCTTCAGGTTGATCGGCGATGGCGAAGAGGCCTTCTCGTCGCTGTTCACGCTGATCGAAAATGCGCAACGCTCGCTCGACCTGCAGTACTACATCATCGAAGACGATGCCTACTCGCGCGCGCTGCTGCGCGCCGCGCGCGTGGCCGCCGATCGCGGCGTGCGCGTGCGCCTGTTGATCGACGATCTCTACACGACCGGCAAGGACGACAGGATCGCCTGGTATTCCGCGCATCCCAACATCGAGGTCCGCGTCTTCAACCCCTTCGGCATCGGAAGGCAGTGGCTGGTCACGCGGCTTGCGGCATCGATCACCGACATCGGTCGCATCAATCACCGCATGCACAACAAGCTGTTCGTGGCCGACGGCGCATTCGCGGTCACGGGCGGCCGCAACGTGGGCGCCGCGTACTACATGCGTTCGGACAAGACCAACTTCCTCGACCTCGACATGCTGGTCGCGGGCGCGGCGGTGAAGGATTTGTCGGCGAGCTTCGATCGATACTGGAACAGCAGCTATGCCTATCCGATCGAGACGCTCGTCAAGAACGCGGGGCAGCCGCGCGACACGGTCGATCAGCGCGCTCTTTCGGATCCCAACGATCCGGTGCAGAAGACCACCGAAGAAGCGCGCCAACAGGGCGTCGCGTTCCAACGGGAAATCGATGCGGGCCGACTCGCATTGAAGCTCGCGCCCGCGGAAGTGATCGTCGACAAGCCGACCAAGGTCGACAGCACCGCACCTGAGACCTCGCGGGCAGGGGTAGGGGCAGGTCCGGGATCAGGTACGGCAGCAGGTACGTCAACCGGCGCGACCATTGCCACCGATGTGATCGCGATTGCAAGAAGCGCGCAGACCGAACTCATCATCGTGTCGCCGTATTTCGTTCCCGGTCAGCAGGGCATGGACGTGATCAGTGAACTGGTCGCGCGCGGCGTCAAGGTCCGCTTGCTCACCAATTCGCTCGCGGCCACCGACGCGGCGGTGGTGCACATCGGGTACTCGCGCTATCGCGAACCCTTGCTGAAACTCGGCGTGGAAATCTTCGAGCTGCGCCCGCAACCCGGATCGGAAGGCGCGCGCCTCGGCGTGGTCGGTTCATCGAAAGCGAGCCTGCACGCCAAGGTGCTGCTGGTCGATCGTCATCGGTTGTTCATCGGATCGTTCAACGTGGACCAGCGTTCTGCTCTGGAGAACACCGAGATGGGATTGCGCATCGAGAGCGACCCGTTGGTCGCCGATGTGCTGGACCGTCTGCGCGAGCGCGGCGACGAAAGCCGCTACAAGGTGCGGCTCGCGCCCGACGGTCATCTGCAGTGGGTCACCAGGAACGATGGCGTCGAGCAGGTGTTCGACCGTGAACCCGATGCGAGCGAGCTACTGAAATTCACGCTGCGCATGCTTGCGCCGTTCGCACCCGAGCAGATGCTGTAGCGTTCCGCACCGGATGCCTCGACGAAAAAAACCTTGAACTACAATTCGCGCTCGCGGGTGTAGTTCAATGGCAGAACGGCAGCTTCCCAAGCTGCATACGCGAGTTCGATTCTCGTCACCCGCTCCACGAAACGCCTGGCGACGCCGAGGCCCTTCGCGTCGGTCAGAAGCCGCCGATACAGACGTACTTCATTTCCAGATATTCATCGATGCCGTGCACGGACCCTTCTCGTCCGAGTCCGGATTGCTTGACACCGCCGAATGGCGCGACCTCATTCGACATGATGCCGGTGTTGACGCCGACCATGCCGGTCTCGAGCGCTTCCGCGACACGCCACACGCGATGGATGTCGCGGCTGTAAAAATAAGCGGCGAGTCCGAACTCGGTGCTGTTGGCTTGCGCGATCGCATCGGCTTCATCGGTGAAGCGGAACACGGCGGCAACCGGTCCGAAGGTTTCTTCGCTCGCGACTTTCATTCGCGGCGTGACGTTGGCCAGCACGGTAGGTTGATAGAAGCGCCCACCCTTCTCGTGCCGCTCTCCGCCCGCGATCACCTTCGCGCCGTTGGCTCTTGCATCGGCGACGTGCTCTTCGACTTTCTTCAAGGCCGCATCGTCGATCAACGGCCCTTGCTGCACGCCCTCTTCGGTGCCCACGCCAACCTTCAATGAACGGCTCTTCTCGGCAAGCTTGCCGACGAAGCGATCGTAGATGGCGTCCTGCACATAGAAGCGATTGGTGCATACACAGGTCTGGCCGGTATTGCGATACTTCGATGCGATCGCGCCTTCGACCGCGGCCTCCACGTCGGCGTCGTCGAACACGATGAAGGGTGCGTTGCCGCCCAATTCCAGCGACAGCTTCTTGATGGTCGGCGCGCATTGCGCCATCAGGATGCGGCCGACCTGGGTCGATCCGGTGAACGACAGCTTGCGCACGATAGGGCTTTCGCACAACACCTTGCCGACCGCGATCGATCGTTCGCTGTCGCACGGCAGGACGTTGAACACGCCCGGCGGAAAGCCGGCGCGATGCGCCAGTTCCGCCAACGCGAGTGCGGTCAACGGCGTCTGCTCGGCCGGCTTGACGACGATCGCGCAGCCGGCCGCGATCGCCGGTGCGACCTTGCGCGTGATCATCGCCATCGGAAAATTCCAGGGCGTGATCGCCGCGCACACGCCAACCGGCTGGCGCAGCACGAAGATGCGTTTGGTCGGGTCGGGCGAAGCGAGCGTCTCGCCGGCGACGCGCTTGGCCTCTTCGGCGAACCATTCGATGAACGATGCGCCGTAGATCACTTCGCCGCGGGCCTCGGCCATCGGCTTGCCCTGCTCTGCGGTCATCAACGCGGCGAGGTCGTCCTGATTGGCGAGCATCAGGTCGAACCACTTGCGCATCACTGCCGCGCGTTCCTTCGCGGTCTTCTTCGCCCAGAGCGGAAACGCCCTCTCTGCCGCGGCGATCGCGCCGGTAGCATCGGCCGGTCCGAGGTTGGCGACGTGCGCGATGATGCTCCCGGTCGCCGGGTCATCGACCGCGAATCGATCCCCCGCGTCGACATCGACCCAGAGTCCATCGATGTAGCCGGCGGTCTTCAGTAGTTCGGGGTCCTTCAAGGGCACACGTTGTTCGACGCGTTGAAGCATGGGGGTCCTCCGTCAGGCAATGGATGAAAGCTTAGCGCAGATGCGAACGCGGCTTCGCGGGAGCGAGGCGAGGCACCCGAGTCGCTGGTTCGATCCGTGCTTCTCGAATAAGCTCGCAGTCCATGGCTGCCGCACCCATTGACGCTGCATCGCGCGTGAGCAGCAACGACCCGCTCGTGCGGCCTTCGCTCGTCTTGCGGACCGCGTTGCTGGGCATCGCGGTCGGCTGCGCGGTATCCGGCCTGGCCATCGCACAGGCCTATCCGATACGGCCTCAGGTGATGGTCGGGCTCTTCATCGCGTGGTGTGCCTTCGCGGGCATGCGCTGGTCGATCGCGTTGCCGGCGATGCTCGCGCTCATGCCGATCGTGGGCCTCGCGCCGCGCACCGGCTGGCTGACCTTCGAAGAATTCGATCTGCTGATCCTCGCGACGAGCGCGGGCGGCTACGCACATGCGGCGCTCCGGCCCCCCGCATCCGGCGCGCGCAGCGCACGCGATCGACCCACGCTGTCGATCGCATCGATCGCCTTGATCGGCCTCTTTCTTGCATCGACCGTGATCGCACTCGAGCGCGGCATCGTCGGCGCGGGCGGGCTTCGCTTCGACTGGTTCCAGGGCTACAACGACCCGCTGAACAGCCTGCGTATCTTCAAGAGCTTCGCGTGGGCCGTGCTGATGTCGCCGCTCCTGCTTGCCGAATTGCGCAAACCCGGCGGCATCGATCGCATTGGCGTCGGCATCACGGCGGCGCTGGGACTCGGCGCGCTCGCAGTTTTACAAGAGCGGCTCGCGTTCACGGGGCTTCTCGATTTTTCCGGTGACTATCGGGCAACCGGGTCGTTCTGGGAGATGCATGTTGGCGGCGCCGCTCTGGAAGACTTTCTCGCACTGACCATTCCGTTCGCCATCCGCGAGACGATGCGACACGTGCATTGGTCGCGCTTTGTGGGCGGCGCGTGCGTGCTCGCACTGGCCGCGTACACGTGCCTCGTCACGTACTCGCGCGGCGTGTATCTCGCGGTCCCGATCTCGATGTTCTTGTTGGTGCTGTTGGTGTTTCGACAACGACTGCGAACCGACCGTCGCATGCTGTGGTCGGCACTTGCCAAGGGGGCCGTCTTCGCGATCGCGGTCGCCGCATGCGGGTTCACCGTGTTTCGCGGCGGCGGCTATCGCGCCGTACTGGCGGTCTTCGTAGTCCTCGCATTGACGATTCCGGTCGATGGGTTCATTCGAGGCACGCGTCCCGCCATGTGGCTGCTTGCGATGCTGATCGCCGCTCTGCTCGGCGCGGTCGGGACCGTAGCGGCTTACGTCTTGCCCAAGGGTCCCTATGTGGTCTTCGCGCTCGCGTGCCTCGCGTCTGTCGCGGCCACGATTCACGCCACCGAGACGCGAAGGTCGACGCCCGCGATGGTCGCCATCGCGGCGTATCTGTGGCTTGCGATCTCGGCATGCGTGGTCGCGGGCTGGTGGGGCGGGCGCGATGCGTTGCGCGATAGCGTTGCCGTGATCACCTTGATCGTCGTCGTCGCTTTCAGTGCGTCTCGGATGAATCGATCGATCTGGCCCGCGCGACGACGCGAGCAACTCACGACGATCGGATTCGCAGCGCTGGTCATGGCATCCGTCGCCGCCTTTACCGGCGGGGCCTACATGGGCGATCGCCTCTCGGCTAGCCGAGGCGACCTCGACGTGCGGTTCGCGCATTGGGTCGAAGGCATCTCGCGCCTCAAAGGCATGGGCCAATGGCTACTCGGAAAAGGACTCGGGCGCTACCCCGCCACTTCGATCTACGAGTCTTTCGACCCGAACCTGCCCGGCCACTACCACCTGATCAGGCGCAAGGGCGATACGTTTCTATCGTTGTCCGCTCCTCGCATCAGATACCTGGGCTCGGGCCAACTGTTTCGCGTCTCGCAGCGAATCGAAGTGCGATCGAATGCACCGTATGTGCTGACGCTCGAGGCACGCACCGCTGCGCCTCTCACGTTGCACATCGAGATTTGCGAAAAGCATTTGATCTACAGCGCCGGCTGCGCGCTCGCGAACAGGAATCTGGGTCCGAGCCCGGAAGCGTGGACGACATTGGTCGTTCCGCTTCAAACCAATGACATCGGCGGCGCAACCTGGTACGCGCCCAAGCCGGTGTTCCTTTCGATCTCGGTCGACAATCCGGGCGGCGTCGTCGAGATCCGCAGCATGCGGCTGGTCGGACCCGGCGGAATCGATGCACTCGCCAACGGCGACTTCTCCGATCGAACGGCACACTGGTTCTCGTCGAGCGACCAGTACCATCTCCCATTCCATATCGAGAATCTCGCATTCGACTTGTTGTTCGACCAAGGCGTTGTGGGCCTCGCCTTGTTCACTCTCCTGGTCGGCGGCGCGCTGATTCGCACAGCGCTCGGTCGCGCACGACGGCACCCCGATGCGCCATACGTCGCGGCCGCTATCGTCGGCTTCGTGATCGTCGGAGCGTTCGACAGCCTGCTCGATGTGCCACGCGTGGCGTTCCTGTTTTATTTCGTCGTGATGCTGGGATTGATGCTGAGGAATCCGCTTGCGACGAGAGTCGAGGCGCCGGCGTCACCGCTTCCCGACTTGATCGAGCCCGCGTTCAGCGCCAGGCAGGCAGCGAGCGAACGCCTGGAGCGAAGGAAAAAGGCGTTCGGTGAGCGCACGGCGCCAATGCCTTGAAGAACGGTGATGCAGCTCGAGTGGTCGTGTCTCAGAGCGACGTTGTGCCTTGCGGTTCGAAATCAAAATTGACGACCACTTCATACCAGCCCGGGTGCGGAGCGCCACGCAACAAGCCGGGATTGAATCTCATCTCCTCGAAACTTTTGGTCACGCGGTCGATGTAGTCCTGCGACATCGTCGACGCCGTGACGATCACCTTGACGACTTTGCCTTCGCTCGAAACGACCAGCAGCAGTCGAACCAGACCGATGCGATGCGGATCATCGCCCGATGGAAGAACAAGGATCGGATAGCTCAGCGGCGTGGGCTTGATACCGGGATCGGATGGCTCATCCGCAGGGAGCTCACTTGCTTTCTCGGATATTCCAGCAAGCGCGTCGTTCAAGCCTCGCACGCCGTGTTCGGCCGCTACCCTCGATCGCGAGGTCAGTCGTTCGACGGCAGGGATCTTCGATGGCGACGAAACCGACCGCTGTGGCGAAGCGACGGCCGCCCGTTGCAACATCGGATCAAGCTTCGATGAGCTCTGCGCCAGCACCGCTCGGAGTGGACGGCTCTGTGAGGAAGCGGATCGAACTTCCGGATGGTCGTTCAACGGCGTTGCGGCCGGAGTCGTGAGCGCAATCGCCGCATGAACTGCCGTCGATAGAACGACTGCGGCCACGAAGGGCCTCGAAAGAAGCGGGAGCGCGACGCGCATCTGAAAGCCGCTACCGATCCGCACTCATCTGGACTGCGGTCATTTCGAAGGCCTATCCGATCACCGTGATTTCAACCAATTGTGCATTGCCTGCACCATCGGGAGCGGTGCGAATTTTGACTTGCATTCCGCTCTTGAGATAGCCGATGTTGGTGACCTGTTCGCCCCCTGCAAGAACGATGTGGGGTAGCGCGCCCGTCAGCGCGTACGTGATGCCGCCGATCGCGATCTTTGCGTTCTTCGTGTCGACCCAATCGACGGCCAGAACTTCGGTTCGAGACGGAAGAGCCACGCGTGGTTGCGATGGCGTTTGGGTCTTGACCTGGATCGGCATCGCGTGTTTGCCGTCGCTCAGGGTCGCTGCAACACCGGGGCTCTGGCCGAGCGCCGTCAATGCGAGGGCGGCGAGCGACAGCGTTTGGAATGATGAAAATTTCATTGGAGGATCCTCGTGTCAGTTGTTGACGACTTCCTTCCAGAAGACGCGCCTGCCGCCGACGATCGAAGGGGGAACAGGGACGACTTCGGTCGGACTTGTTCCGTCCGATAAATGGATGGGCGCCACGATCTTTCCGTTGGGCAGTTGCACCAGAGTCGGTCTGCTGGCCAACGCGTTCCCGAGAAATACGCCCGAAAATCCCGGCTGCGTCGTATTCGAAAGCAGTCCGCCGTTCTCGTAGTCGATCACGTAGAACCAGCTCGAGCCGCCGGGGACACACGCATCCGCCGAGGGAATGTTGGTGGTGAACAGCAAGGCCGTGGTTGCGAGTTGCGGGTCCGTGCTGACTCGCTCGCCAGGGCTCAGCTTGAGGTCGACATACCATCCTCGTTGCGACGCGTAGTCGATCGCGATCGTCGACAGTTGCCGCTTGCCTCCGCCGATATCCGTCATGGTCTGCTTTGCCAGCTTGGACCGCAACGAGGTGATCGTCGGCGACGCGGACAGGTCGTCGATCAATCCATACATCGTTTGCGTGTCGGTCGTCGCAACATCCGAGTCGCCGAGGTATTCACCGGTACCGACGTAGACGAAGCGACGGCTGATCCCGCCGCGCGTGATCTCGGAAAGCTGCGGCTCCGTCGTAATCGGTTGCGGATTGCCCGAGCCATCGGCCAGCGTCGCGAGCTTCGCGACAGACCAGCTCGAGGGATTGGCTGCCGTGAGGTCGAAGCGCCAGACGTTGCCGAAGAGATCGCCGCCATAGACGAAGTCGGTGGTGTTGTTGATCGAAGCGTTGGCGGAATATGCGCTGATCTTCGCCAGGCCGGACGGCACTCCCGAGGAGCCAACGCCCGTCGCAATGTCGCGGATCAACGCGCCCGTTCTCGGATTGAGAACGAACAGGTGGCCCTGCCCATCGCCTCCCGTCGTCGACCCGTTGTTGTATCCGGAAGCGACCAGCACCACCCAACCGGCCCCTGCCGTCTTGGTCAAGACCGGCCGGCCGTAGCTGTATCCCTGATTGGCGGCAACTATCGATGACGTCGATGCATTGGGGAACTCCCACAGCACCTTGCTCGCGGCATCGGCTTCGCTCGTCGCGACGGTATTCGTGACGTCGAGCGCGTAATAGCCACGCCCGCCTTTGCCCAGACCTCCGACGACCAACGTGTGCCAATCGGGGTTGCCTGCCGCAGCGCCGAGCGTCGCGGTGAAATCGGCGTCGCCCGAAATCGGCGTGCCGTCGACCCGATACAAATGCGTATACCCGGTCTTGCGGGTCGACATGTTCAGCGACGACCACACGAGTTTCGGAACATAGGCCCACAGCTCGGCGCCGGTCGTTGCAGAAAAGGCGTGCAGCATGCCGTCATTGCCGCCTTGAAACACGACGCGCGGCCGTGTGGCGTTGGCGGCCTTGAACGACTGCAGACATCCCGGACCCGGGCTGCTGTAGCAAAGGTCCGCATACCTCATGCTCGGGCCTCGCACCAGGACCGGCTCCGCGTCGACCAGGTCGCCGAGCACGTGGGCACGCGTGCGATACAACGTGCCCTCGTTGCTTCGATCTCCGCGGATATAGGAAATCACGTTGCCCGCGTCGAGGGGACCCGGAGGCATCGTCGGAGAATTGAAAACCAATTCTTGCAGCGCGCTGAGTTTGGTCGACGCAGGATCGGTCGACGGCAGGAACTGGATTCCCTGTGAGCCGCTATACGTCGCAATCAGCCGGGTGCTGGGCGCCTTGCTATCCAGCTGCGTCCTTGCCGACGACGGCCAGTTCGGAACTGTGTGATCGATGACGCCGGTGGTCAGGTTGACCGGAAAACTTTGGAGGTCGCCTGACCAGCTTCCCGAATTATATGAAGATTCATACGATGCATTGTCGCCGGAAACGATGTTCGGATTGGAGACCGTCACCGAGGCCGCAGCACCATCTTTCGAAATGATGTCCTGTGCAACGACGTCGAGCGACGAGAGCAACTGCGCTTCGTTCTGCGCGAGATAGGCGCTCGTCGTACCGCCTGCGGCGGCCATCGCGTTCAGGGTTGCGACGGCGCTGGGGTTTTGCACCGTGTCGCCCAAGCCGATCACGTAGGTCTGGATGTCGTAGTTATCGCTCTTGAACTTCGTGGTGCGCAACGTCGTCACCGCGTCGATCGCATCCTGCGAGGCTTGACCGAAAGTCCAAACGCCTGCGCTATACGTGTTCGTGCGTGCCACGTCGGAATACAGATTTCCGTTTGAATCTCCGGTGGGCGCTCCATCGGTGACCATCATCACGAAGTTGCGTTGGCACTGAAACTGAATCGGCGACTTGCCGCCGTTTTTGAAATACTTATGCGCAGAGTCGAGCGTCCCGTAGAGCGGCGTGAACAGCGCCGCATTCTTCAACTCGCCCGATGCAACCAAAGTCTCCGGTTGAAGCGCGGCCATGATGGCGGGATAGGGAGGCGATGCCGGAACATCGGCCTGCACCGGCGCCAGCAGCGTCCCGTTGCCCGTGATGTTCGACAGATACCCGAAGCCTCTCGGGACGTAGAACTGCCTCGGATACGGGGGATTGCTGACAGTGAATCCGGCATCGGTCGGCGTGTAGCAGAAGTTGCCCAGACCGCCGCCGAATGTTGACGGATCCCACGAATTGCCCGGGGTGTGGAACAGGTATTCGTTGAAGCAGGCACCGCTGCCGTCGTACGCCCACAGCGAGGGGAAGACGAGATTGATGTACAGCACGTCGAGAATGTCGGGGTCATCGCCGCTGCGGTCGTAGGTGACGAAGTTGCCGCCGGGAAACGGTTGAGGATTCGCCGCGCAACCGCGGCCTCCGTTGGAAGCCGAGAAGCCACCGACACAATCGTCCGTGAAGACCATCCCCGCCGCGTCGCCGAAGTAATAGGCGTAAGTCGGGTAGAGCTGCGGATTTTCATCCTGCAACTCGAACGACATCAGACCCCAATTGAAGTTGCTGCGATAGGTCGTCACGATGTTGCGCAATACGCGTCTGCCGATGTTGCCGCGCGTGTCCGGATCGGTACCGGTGACCAGCTTGCCGGCCATGAATGCATCCATCGACTGCGAATTGTCGAAGATCGAAAGCACATTCGCCTTGACGCTGTTCTTGACGACCATCGGCACGTCCGACAGGTCGGTCGCGGCGGCAAACGATGGGGACGATGTCACGCAGGTCAGCGCGGCGCCGATGAGGATCAGATGTCGCAGGGAAGGAATGTTCATGACGGCCTTCTGGTTCGGCTTCATTTGGCGACGATCGCCTGCACGAAGCTCTTGGTGTTTCGGGGACCGCTGACTCGCACGCTCACTCGGTAGAAAATTTGCGGACCTGAAGCAAAGGCGACGTCGCCGACCTTCTTGCTTCCACCGGAGACGGTGCCTTTGTCGACGTAGCAGTTCAACGCAGCGTCGGTCACCGGGAGGGCTCCACTGCATAGCCGGTCGATCACGTACTGCGCGGAATAGGACGTGTTGACCGTGCTCGCCGGGACCGCCGACCAGTCACCCACCGCGGTCGGGACGCCGTTGATGTCGGTCGCCTGACGCGTCGGGTAGTAGAGGCATGCGCCCACCGCACAACCCGTTGGATAAGGCGCCTCGGCAGACGAGACGATCAGCGCGTCGAGTTGGGAATATGCGAGCTCGACTGCGGAGTCCGTCGCTGCCAACGCCGCCTGTTTGAACGCGAAGTTGCCTGCGATCAGGTTGGTCGTCTGCGTCGCACGGACGAGCGCGACTCCGGCGAGCGCCATCGCCACGATGCCGATCATGACGAGAATCATGACGATTCCGCGTTCGTGATTGTTGGGCAGAACGCGCCGCGTTGGTTTCATACGTTGCCCCACAACACGTTGCGCAATGGAACGATCGTCTGGTAAACCTTGTACCGATATCGCTGCCAATTCGGGTCGGCCGAAAGATCGATGACCGGTGCCGGATTGGCCGCCGAATCGCGCCATGCGCACGGTCCGTTGTTGACCTTGAGGCTCACGTTGGTGCAGGTCGTCGTGACGTTCGAGCCTTCCTGCTTGTCGCTGCGCGACACGACGACAAATCGGACCGCCTTGATGCGCTTGCGGTTGGTCGGCGACGCGGCCAGGGCTGTGGGTGTCCACGCCCCTGTCGCATCTACCCACGTGTCGACGCTTTGAGTGCCGATGGGCGCGACGCCGTATTGCGCCTTGATGAAAACGACGTTGTGGACGAGTGCGTACGTGTCGACCGAGGGCGGCAGCCCGGTTGTCGACACGATCAATTGCAGGTTCTTGTTGTTGACCTGGTAAGTCTTGCTCGTGACCGTCTTGGGATTCAGAACACGTGCGCCGGTCGCGTAGGCGGGCCAGCCTTTTGCGTCTGAGTTGCCGGGGTTGTAAATACCGACGCTGGTGTCGTGACTCAATTGCACGGTGGCCGGCAGCACCGCAGACACTTGCATCACGGTGCAGTTGTTGGCCTGCATGACGATGATCACATCGCCGCTCGCGAATCCATCGGCGCGACTGATGTCGAGGTCGCTCGTGGCCTTTGCCATCGGCTTGGTGGTGTATGCGGGTATCCCACCGAGCAAGTCGCCCGTGTTGACTTGTATGGCGTCCGAAGCGGTTGCCGTGGCCCCTGCGGTGATGACCAGCGGAGCGAACGTGAAATTGGGGATCGGCGCGTCGACGACGCTCGAGTACGTATAGGTCTGAGCGGGGACGCAGTCGAAGGCGCCGATGTCGGCCAAGCCTGCTCCGGCGTTATGAATGTCTTGCTCGATCTGCGCCAGTGCGACCAGTCCGTTCTCCTGCGCTTCCGAGCCCGCGACCGTCGAGCGCTTTTGCGCCTCGTAAGTTGAAAACGTCTGAACGATCGCACCGGTGGCAATCAATCCGACTGCGAGACCCACCAGCAACTCGACGAGCGAAAAACCGTGCTGACCTCGAAGCAAGAAACCACGTCGGTGACGTCGCGGTGAAGCAGACCATGCAGGGATAGTCACGTGCATCTCCTAGTTGATCTGCGCGACCGTGACTTGCTGGTGGTACGCGACATCCTGCGCACGCTTCCAGCACACAACCACGGTCACGGTGTTGTCTGCGGCGACCGAAAGCGTTTGCACGCTGCTCTGTGCGCCGGGCAGCGTTGCCGTTACTTCAGCAAGCCAATTCAGTACCGCCGGGTTGGTCGTTGCGGCGCCTCCCGGCGAACACGGGGCTCCCGTGTTGAGATGGTTGTAATTCAGGATATTGGGCCGGTCGCTCCAGATCTGCCCGATGATCTGCGTGGACAGATACGACGCATCGGAACGGTACTTGGCATCCGTGGCCGCTGACACAGAGGCGGACTGCAGCCCGACCAGGCCGATCAGCGCGAATGAAAAAATCGCGATCGATACAAGCGCTTCGATCAGTACGAAGCCGCCCGCTTCAGTTGGTTTCGATCGATTCATGTCGCGCCTCATGTACAAGACATCTGCGAGCCGAATGCGGCCGACGGATCGCATACGAAGATGCGTCCGCTCGAGTCGCCGGCAGAAACGAGGATGCGGCGCTGCATGGGCGCGCTGGTGGCCGTGACATCGATGCGCGTGATCGAAACTCCGCCTGCCGGATTCGGAATTACGCGGCCGAAGCCGTTGAAGGTCACGCGCTGCGCGCTGACGGGCGTCATCGTCACGACAGTGACGATGCTGCCTTCTCGGTTAGGCGATGTCTGAATGACGTTTGCTGCCGGAATGCCTCCGGGTGCTAGTGCACAGCCGGTCGAAACCGTCCAACCGGTCCCGGAACCCGACCAGTCGAAGCAGACTTGCTGATTACGTCTGACTGCTTCGGTTCGCGCGAACTGCAGTGCTTGAGTCATCGACTCGGAGGCGCCGCGCACTTCTGTATTGCGCAGGAACTTGGTGAAGCTGGGCGTCGCTACGGCTGCGAGGATCGCTGCGATCGATACCGTAACCATCAGCTCGACCAGCGTCATGCCGGACTGTTTGATATACCGCCGCGAAGTCAGCATGAGTCACCCGAACGTAAGAGCCAGCACGCGGCAGGCAGGGACGAGGCGCCGACAAAACTGCGAGTCTGCTTGGCGCTCGATTGATTGATCGCATATTCGAATCCGGCCATCGTCGAGGCGCCGACGGCATGCAAGACGAACGATTGATCGTCGGTCTGGGTCGTGGCTGCCGGGTCGCTCGTGAGATAACAGGTGAACGTGAAATAGTTGGAGTTGTTGCCTGTGACGGGTACACCGCATCCGGTGCCGCTCGTGCCGTAATTCCTCTTGTCCTGGAAGTACTGTTCCATCTTGGTTCGAAGATCGGCGAGCTTGGAAGTCGCTTCCGTCAATCGGCCGCGCTGGACGCTGCGGCTATATGAAGGCAGAGCGATCGCGGCAAGGATCGCAACGATCGCCACGACGATCATGATTTCGATCAGCGTGAATCCTTTCAACCGGTGAAGACCGAAACTTTGTTGGCGCGACATGCGGGTGCTCATGACTAATCTTCCAAACGGTCTGATGCATTGATAGCCGCACGAACCGACTTTGCGGTGATCATCGACAACGGAATGTCGGCGCGTGCTCTGCCAACCGGAAACCCTTGACAGGAGGTCATGTCGACCATTTCACCTTGGCCTCATCGGCGTTATTCGCAACAATCCTGCCAATGACGCTGCGCGGCGCGCTCGGAACGACGGGCGGTCGGTTGAATGGTTGTCAGCTCTTGAGGCCGTGTGGCACGGAAATTGAGCGACGCGTGAACGCGGGTCACGACTGACGAGAATTGTTCTTCTGTGCCCAAAGTCGGCAAGGCCGACCATTCACACCGACGCGCCGAACGCTCAACAACTGCTGGCACGACGAGGACCGGCTCAAGATCCATCCGCACGATGCCGAACACCGGCGCATCCGCGACGGCGACTGGTCGGCATCCGTAGCCGCGCCGGCCATACGGTGCTGCGCGTGGTACTGTCCGAACGTATACAGCCAGGCTTCGAATGGCAACGCGAATCCGCCAGCTTCAACCGCGCACAGCTCGACCCGCTGCGGCAGGGTCGAGATGTTAGTGAATTGCTACCGCGACTCGGCCGGCTTCGCCCGTGACGGCGATCTCGTGTGCTATTGCTTTCCCGAGCGATTCGGCGTGTTGAACGAGGCAACGGAGGCGATCTCGTGAACATCGATCATCTGGTTCACATGGCTAACAGCATCGGTGAGTTTTTCGAGGCGATGCCCGACCGCGATGGAGCGTTGCACGGGATCTCGGATCACATGCGCATGTTCTGGGCGCCGCGGATGCGCGAGCAGTTGACGGCGCATTGCGCCGATACGGACGACGCCGGCATTACGGCGATCGTCGCAGAGGCGCTGGCGCGTTATCCAATCCTGTCGCCAGCGATTCCGGTCCAGACTTCCGACCCGCGCGAAGCAGCGGATCGGCACGAGTGGGACGGCGCATCGGAGGCGTAATGATCTGATGAGCCGCTCGATCAAGAGCAGCTGCATCACAGCGTTATTTACCCGAATACTTTACGCTCGCGCGGGCTCGCCCCTGCGGCAGGCATCATCGGCGCGATGAGTGCGGCGCCCTCGCTCAGCAGAAAGTCCTTGAATGCCTGAGCCACCGGGGGAAGGCGCTTCTGCCGCCGGTGCACCACGTACCAGTTCAGCATCAGTGGAAAGCCCCGCACGTCGAGCACCTTCAGGTCGCCGGTGCGCAGCTCCTGGCCGATCGTGTGGGCCGACAGGAAGCCGATGCCCATGCCTGCCATCACGGCTTGCTTGATGGTCTCGGTGCTCTTGATCTCCATCGCGATGTTGAGCCTTGCCAAGTCGTCGCCGAGACCCTCTTGCATCGACTGCCAGGTATCGGAGCCCCGCTCGCGCACAACGAAGGGCTCGCGCATTAACCGATCCATGCCGATGCACTTCTCTCCTACCAACGCATGGCCCGGCGCCGCCACGATCACATAGGGGTGCGGCGCGAATGCCTCGCTCACCATGTCGGGCTCCTGCGGCGGTCGCACCATGACCGCCAGGTCGGTCAGGTTGGCCGACATGTGAGAGAGCAGTTCCTCTCGATTGTGCACGGTGAAGTTGAGCACCACCCCTCGGTGGCGGCCGATGAACTCGACCAAAAGGCGCGGAAAGAAATAGTCACCCGCGCTGATCACAGCCACATTGAGCTTGCCGCCCGAGACGCCCTTGAACTGCGTCATCGCGCTCTCGGCGACCTCGAACTGCTCGATGATGCCGCGGCCGATGTCGAGCAGATCGGCACCGGCAGGCGTGAGGTAAATCTTCTTGCCGAGTTGCTCGAAGAGCGCTAGTCCCGCGCGGTCTTCCAGCTTTTTGACCTGCGTGGAGACGGCGGGCTGGGTCAGATGCAGCTCTTCTGCCGCTCGCGAAAAACTCAGGTGCCGCGCGACCGCTTCGAACACCTTGAGTTGGCGCAGCGTGGCGTGCTTCATGAGGTCATCCGATCGTGTCGGCCGCTTCCGGGATCCTCGACACATGCAGCAGGTTGGTCGTCCCGGCCTCGCCGAATGGCAGGCCGGCGACGATCACCACATCGGCGAGTTCGCCGGCGAAGCCTTCGACTGCCGCGGTGCGATTGGCCAAATTGATCATCTCGCCGACGTCGTGAATCTGATCGACTAGCACCGCATGCACGCCCCACACCATCGCGAGGCGGCGCGCCGTGTTCACTTCGGGAGTCAGGCTGAGGATCGGCGCCACAGGCCGTTCACGCGCCGCGCGCAGGCTGGTGAATCCCGACGACGTGTAGGTAATTGTGACCGCCGGCGCGATCAGCGCGGCGACCAGGCGCAGCGAGCCACACACCGCATCGGCGGTGGTCGCCTTGGCGGGCGTATGCGAGGCGTCGATGCCGGCACGATACGAAGAAGACGATTCAACGCGCGTGATGATGCGGTTCATCATCTCCACCGCTTCCATCGGATAGCTTCCTGAGGCCGATTCGGCCGAGAGCATCACCGCATCGACACCGTCGTAGATGGCCGTCGCGATGTCCGACACCTCGGCGCGCGTCGGGACAGGCGCATTGATCATCGACTCCAGCATCTGTGTCGCCACCACGACCGGCTTGCCGGCCTGTCGGCATGCGCGCACGATCTGGCGCTGCAACTCGGGCACTTCCTCGGGCGGCAGTTCAACGCCGAGGTCACCGCGCGCGACCATGATGCCGTCGGCCAACGCGACGATTCCGGCGAGCTCCTGGATGGCCGCCGGCTTCTCCAGCTTAGCCATGATCCAGGCGCGATCGCCGATGATGGCGCGCGCTTCGGTGATGTCCTCGGGCCGCTGAACGAACGACAGCGCGACCCAGTCCACACCTAGGCTCAGGCCGAAGTCGAGGTCTTCACGGTCCTTCGCTGTGAGGGGCGAGATCGGCAGCACGACGCTGGGTAGGTTGACGCCCTTGCGGTTGGAGATGGGCCCGCCGATCACGATGGTGGTTTCGGCGTATTCCTTGCTGAAGGCCTCGACGCGTAAACGCAGCTTGCCGTCGTCGAGCAGCAGTTCGGTGCCGGGCTTCAATGCGGCGAAGATCTCGGGATGCAGCAGCGGCGCGCGCCTTGCATCGCCGGGTGCAGGGTCGAGGTCAAGGCGGAATGGCGAGCCGGCCTTGAGCTGTGCCGCTCCGCCGACGAACGTACCGAGCCGCAACTTGGGACCCTGCAGATCGAGCAGTACGCCGATGGGGCGGCCGCACTCGGTCTCCAGTCGGCGGATGCTCTTGAGACGCTGTGCATGATCGGCCTGCGAACCGTGGCTGAAGTTGAGGCGAAACACGTCGACGCCGGTTTCGAACAAGGCGCGGATCGGCGCCTCGCCGGACGTGGCGGGACCGAGCGTGGCGACGATGCGGGCCCTGCGTGCGCGCTTCATGGTGCTCATCATCAAGCCGCCTACGCCATCTCTTGCAGCCGCACCTGGCCGCGCTGCTCGTCCATGCGCTTGCCGAGCAACTTGACGAGCGCGTAGACGGTATCGATATGAGGCGTCGGCGTTTCGGTCAGACGGCCGAGCTCGACAACGCTGCCGACCAGTGCATCGATCTCAGGCGCGCGACCGGCCTCGATGTCTTGCAGCATCGAGGTCTTGTGCTTGCCGATCTTTTCGGCGCCCGCGATGCGCTTGTCCAGCGTCACACGGAACTCTATGCCGAGCTTCTGCGCCACCGCCTGCGCCTCGCGCATCATCGACGCGGCGAGCTCACGAGTGAGCGGGAACTGGCAGATGTCGACGAGCGTCGAGTGGCTCAAACTGCTGATCGGATTGAAGGTCAGGTTGCCCCACAGCTTCAACCAGATTTCGGCGCGGATGTTGTCGAGCACGGGCGCCTTGAAGCCCGCCTTCGTGAAGCAGGCGGAGATGCGGTTGACTCGTTCACTTGTTGAGCCGTCGAGCTCGCCGATCGGGAAGCGGTCGCCCTCGACGTGCTTCACGACGCCCGGCGCGATCAACTCGGACGCAGGGTAGACCACGCAGCCGATCACGCGGCTCGCGGGAATGCATTTACCGACGATGCCGGTCGGGTCGACGCTCTGCACGCGCGTGCCTTCGAGCTCCGCGCCGCCATGCTTGTAGAAATACCAGTACGGGATACCGTTCTGCATCGTAACGACCGCGGTATCGGGACCGAACAGCTTGGGGACATCACGCGCGACGGCTTCGACCTGGTGCGCCTTCATCGCGAGGATGACCAGATCCTGCGGGCCCGCGTCGTCGTAGTTGTCGGTCGCGCGCACATTGGCCGCGACGTGCTCGGCCCCGTCGGCCATGATGAGCCTCATGCCGTTTCTGCCAATTGCGGTGAGGTTCGCACCGCGCACGATGAAGGTCAGATCCTCGCCCGCCAGTGCGAGCTTTGCGCCCACATAACCGCCGATGCCCCCGGCGCCGATGATCGCCACTTTCATGCCTCAGTCTCCTTGATTTTTAATCGTCGTGGCGCTTTTTATCGCCTATCCGAAATGGTTGCGTAGCGTGCCGATGCCTTCGATTTCGACCTCGATCTCACTGTCGGGCTTTATCGAGCCGACGCCGATGGACGTGCCGCACAGGACGACGTCGCCGGGGAACAAGGTCATGTCGTCAGAGATCAGGCTCACGAGTCGCTGGACCGAAAAGCGCATGTCGCTGATCGGGTAGTCCTGGCGCAACTGGCCGTTCAGCCTTGTCTTTACGACCAACGTGGCGGGGTCCAGACCGCTCGCTACCACCGGCCCCATCGGGCAAAAGGTGTCGAAACCCTTTGCACGCACCCACTGCGGGAACGATGCATCGCGGTTCAGGATTTCGGCCACCGTCACGTCGTTGGCGCATGTGTAGCCGAACACATGGTCAAGCGCCTCGACTTCGCTTACGGCGGTGGCAGTCTTGCCGATCACGATGCCGAGCTCGCCTTCGAACACGACCTTCCCGTCACATCTTGGCTTGCGGATGACGTCGAGCGGATTTGCAAACGAATTCGGCGCCTTGAGCAGGTACAGGGGCTCTGCCGGCACCGGAAGGTTGAGCTTCTGGCCCAGCGCCGCGAAGTTGTTCCACAAAGCGATGACCTTGCTCGGCTGCGTGGGCATCAAGACCCTCACCTGATCGAGGCGAAGGATCTGGCCGGTGGGTTCGGGCGCATCGAACATGTCGCCCCGGTGCGCGTGTATGCGTTCACCTTCCAGTGTGCCGAAACCGGTGGCGCCGTCGTGGGCGAATCGAATCCAACGTGTGGGTTGCATTTTCCGACCTTATCGCTTCGCAAGACGTCGCTGCTGCTCGATCAGGCCATTGCGCTGCAAAGCTGGGACCGCTTGGTCTCGATCGCATTGACGAGAAAGTCAGCGTCGTATGCGCGCAGCAAATGCGGTACATGGGTTTCTACATAGATGCGCACGGGGTTTCTCCCTTCGTGGATAGCCTGCAGTTCAGCATAGGTCTTTGCGTCCCAATGCCACTCAAGCCCAAGCTCGCCGAAGGCCACGTTGTATCTGTGCCGATCCATTTCCAAGGCGTCACTCGAGCCGAATGAGTTCTGTCTATTTCCCATGGAATGCTCCTTAGAATGTCTGTTGAGTGCCGGCGATTTGAAGCGCTCTAGTGCGATACCGACAGGTCCATTCTTGTCCACCTGTTCGATAATTAACAGTCAAACTATTCTTTGCAAACCATTTGTAAAAGATTATGCATCGGTGGATAGTGTCGTGATACCTGGTGAGGTGCTCAGATCACGCGCTCGTCACGCAAAGCTTGAATCTGCGCCTGGCCGTAGCCGAGTTGGGTAAGGACCTCTTCGGTGTGTTCGCCCAAGAGGGGAGAGCGGGTCACGTGAGTTGGGCTGTCAGACATCTTGATCGGGTTGCCCACTGTGAGGTATTTGCCCCGCACGGGGTGATCGACCTCGACGATGGTGCCGCTCGCACGCAGCGAAGGCTCCGCAGCGAGCTCCTTCATAGAAAGGACGGGCCCGCAGGGAATGTCGTACTCGTTCAGGATGTCCATGGCCTCGAACTTATTTTTGGTCATGGTCCACTTCTCGATGCGGGCGAAGATCGGCTTCAGGTGGAGCAGCCGCGCAGCCGGCGTGGAGAAAGCCTCGTCGGTGATCCAGTCTTCCTCGCCGATCACCTTACACACCGCCGGCCACGCCGCGCCTTGCGTGATGAAGTAGATGTAGGCGTTCGGGTCAGTCTCCCAGCCTTTGCATTTCAGGATCGAACCGGGCTGGCCGCCGCCCGATGAGTTGCCGGCACGCGGCACGGAGTCGCCGAACTTGCCGTCCGGGTATTGCGGAAATTCGTGCAAGGTGTGCGTGCGCTCCAGACGCTGCTGGTCACGCAGCTTGACGCGGCACAGGTTCAACACTGCGTCCTGCATCGGCGCGAGTACCATCTGGCCGCGGCCACTGGTATGCCGCTGCAGCAGCGCCGCGAGTATCCCAAGCGCCAGATGCAAGCCGGTGCCACTATCGCCGATCTGTGCGCCAGTCACCATCGGCGGCCCATCGTCGAAACCCGTGGTCGAGGCTGAGCCGCCCACGCATTGTGCGACGTTCTCGTACACCTTGCAATCTTCGTACTTGCCACCGCCGAAGCCTTTGACGGACGCGACCACCATGCGCGGGTTGAGTTCGTTGATGCGCTCCCAGGTGAAGCCCATGCGGTCGAGCGCGCCGGGCGCGAAGTTTTCGACCAGCACATCGCACTGCTTGATCAGCGTCTCGAGCACCTCCTTGCCCTTGGGCTTCTTGGTGTCGATCGTGATGGAGCGCTTGTTGTGGTTGAGCATCGTGAAGTACAGGCTGTCGGCATCGGGGATGTCTCGAAGCTGCCCGCGCGTGGCATCGCCTTCGCCGGCGCGCTCGACCTTGATCACGTCTGCTCCGAACCACGCCAGCAGCTGGGTGCAGGTCGGCCCCGATTGCACATGAGTGAAGTCAAGAATTCGATAGCCCTCAAGTGCTTTGCTCATGGATGCCCTCCGTGTTGTCGTCGCGTCAGCGGCTTGCCGGCGCAACCTTCGCTTCCGCTTCGGCAAGGCGCTTGCGCAAAGCACGGTCTTCATTGAAGCGCGCGGTTTCATCTCGGATGACGGCCACGATCGCGCCGACCTTGTGCTCGGGTGTGAACAACATCGCCACCGTAAATGCGATCGACAGGGTGTGCCCGTCCTTGTGCAGTGCCGGCACGCGCAGCATCTCACTGCCGCCGTACTTCGTAGTACCGGAGGCCATCGACTTGTCGTAGCCATCCCAGTGTCGTTGCCGAATGCGCTCGGGAATGATCAGATCGAGGGAACTGCCCAGGGCCTCGGTCTCGGTATGGCCGAACATCTGCTCGGCGCCGGGGTTCCACAGCGTGATGGCCCCGCTCGCATCGGCAGCGATGATCGCGTCTCCCACCGCAGCGACCAGCTGATGACAATCGATAGTCGAATTCATGGTTCGTGATTCCTCTTCAATGCGCCCACTCTGCGCGTCGACCCTTTATTGACGCGGTAACAAAAAAGGCGCCCCTAGGCGCCGTCACCCAGGAACTAAAGGCGATGGCGCCGAGTGATCAAACGGCCTTTGCGGTATGCAGGTCGGCGATTTGCGCTTTGGTATAGCCCAGATCGGCCAGCACCTCATCGGTGTGCTCGCCGAGCAGCGGCGAGCCTGTGATCTCGGGCTTCAGGTCGGAGAACTTGATTGGGCTGCCCACGGTGAGATAGGTGCCTCTCTCCTTGTGCGACACCTCGGCGATCGTGCCGCTCGCTCGCAGCGAGGGATCGTTGGCGAGCTCCTTCATCGTGAGCACCGGCGCACAGGGAATGTCGAACTTGCGCAGGATGTCCACCGCCTCGAACTTGGTCTTGTCAGCCAGCCAGGCTTCGATCGTGGCGAAGATGTCCATGATGTGCGGCTGGCGCGCTTTGGGCGTGGTATAGGCCGGATCGGTGATCCACTCGGGCTTACCGATTGCCTTGGCGATCGGTTCCCACGCATGATCCTGGACGGTGAAGTAGATGTAGGCGTTCGGATCAGTCTCCCAGCCCTTGCACTTGAGCACCCAGCCCGGCTGACCGCCGCCGCCGGCATTGCCGCCGCGCGGCACCACGT
The DNA here is from genome assembly GCA_038240015.1 of Burkholderiales bacterium. GTDB lineage: Bacteria > Pseudomonadota > Gammaproteobacteria > Burkholderiales > Burkholderiaceae_D > CAHJXF01. The sequence goes on along the minus strand of JBBSEF010000001.1, from coordinate 10,645 downwards.
CGCTGAACGTGCCGTGCGGGTACTGAGGGTACTCTTCCAGGTAGCCGACCTTCTCCAGACGCTGCTGGTCACGCAGCTTGACACGGCACAAGTTGAGAACGCTATCTTGCATTGATACCGCCACTCGCTGGCCCTTGCCGGTGTGCTGGCGGCCGATGATGGCTGTCAGGATGCCGATGGCCAAGTGCATGCCGGTGTTGCTGTCCCCGATGGCGGCGGCGCTGATCGTCGGCGGCCCGTCCCAGAAGCCGGTGGTCGAGGCCGACCCGCCGGCGCACTGAGCGACGTTCTCGTAGACTTTCAGGTCGCCGTAGTGGTGTCCATCGCTGAAGCCCTTGACCGAGGCGACGATCATCTTCGGATTCAGCTCCTGGATGCGATCCCAGGTGAAACCCATGCGATCGAGCGCGCCAGGACCGAAGTTCTCGACCAGCACATCGCATTCGCGAATCAGCGTCTCGAGCACCTCTTTGCCTTCGGGCTTTTTGGTGTCGAGGGTCAGCGAGCGCTTGTTGCTGTTGAGCATCGTGAAGTAGAGCGCATCGACGCCGGGGATGTCGCGCAGCTGGCTGCGGGTCACATCGCCCGACCCGGGTCGCTCGACCTTGATCACGTCGGCACCGAACCAGGCCAGCATCTGCGTGCAGGCCGGGCCTGCTTGCACGTGCGTGAAGTCGATGATGCGAATGCCTTCTAGAGGTTTCTTGGCCACTTGATTTCTCCTTGTTTGGCTTGGATTACTTTTTCATCGCCGCGCTTTGCGGGTTCAGATTGGTCAAGCGCCCGCTCTCGGTACCGGCGGCTTCATCGATGACGGCGTTGATGAGTGTGGGTTTGCCCGACGCGATGGCTTCGGTCAGTGCCTTCGTCAGTTCTGCGGGCGTCGTGGCGTTGCCGCCAATGCCGCCGAACGCTTCAATCAATTTATCGTAGCGCGCGCCCTTGACGAAGACGGTTGGTGCGACATCTTTCCCACCGGTCGGGTTCACATCGGTGCCGCGGTAAACGCCGTTGTTGTTGAAGACCACGGTGCAAATCGGCAACTCGTAGCGGCAGATGGTCTCGAGCTCCATGCCGCTGAAGCCGAACGCGCTATCGCCTTCGATGGCAACGACTTGCTTGCCGCTGGTGACCGCAGCGCCGATGGCATAACCCATTCCAATGCCCATGATCCCCCAAGTGCCGGAGTCGAAGCGCTTGCGCGGTTCATACATGTCGATGATGCTGCGGGCGAAGTCGAGGGTGTTGGCGCCCTCATTGACGACGTTGATGTCGGGGCGCGTCTTGAGAACGTCGCGGATCGCGCGCAATGCGCTGTGGAAATTCATCGGCGACGGATTCTTGTCCAGCGTTGCCGCCATCTTCGCCAGGTTCTTATCCTTGCGCTCTGCGATCGCGCCCGTCCACTCGGCGGCAGGCTTGGCAAAGCCGGAATGGACGCCTGTCAGCAGGGCGGACACGCAGGAGCCGATGTCGCCGACTACCGGCGCGGCGATCGCCACGTTGCTGTCGATTTCCGTCGGCGAGATATCGATCTGGATGAATTGCTTGGCCGCCGGCGCGCCCCATGTCTTGCCCTTGCCATGCGACAACAACCAGTTCAGGCGCGCGCCGATCAGGACAACGACATCGGCCTCGGCCAGAACGAAGGAACGCGCGGCCGAAGCGCACTGCGGATGGTTGTCAGGCAGCAGGCCCTTGGCCATGGACATCGGCAGATAGGGGATGCCGGTCTTTTCCACGAACGCTCGGATCTCGACATCGGCTTGCGCGTAGGCAGCGCCCTTGCCTAGAAGGATGAGGGGGCGCTTGGCGCCTCTAAGCACGTCGAGAGCGCGCTCGACCGAATCAGGCGCAGGAATTTGACGCGGGACCGGATCGACCACACGTACCAACGACTTTTTCGCTTGCACTGCTTCGAGCGTCTGCGCGAGAAGTTTCGCTGGCAGGTCCAGGTAGACGCCGCCAGGACGGCCGGATACGGCTGCACGAATCGCGCGCGCAACACCGATGCCGATATCTTCGGCATGCAGAACACGATAGGCAGCCTTGGCGTACGGCCTTGCCGCGTTCAGTTGATCCATTTCTTCGTAATCGCCTTGCTGCAGATCGACGATCTCTCGCTCGCTGGACCCGCTGATGAGGATCATCGGGAAGCAGTTCGTGGTCGCGTTGGCCAGCGCCGTCAGGCCGTTGAGAAAGCCTGGCGCGGACACGGTCAGGCAAATACCGGGCTTCTGGGTCATGTAGCCCGCGATGGCCGCTGCATTGCCCGCGTGTTGTTCATGGCGAAAGCCGATGAAGCGCATTCCTTCGGCTTGTGCGAGACGAGCCAAATCCGTGATGGGAATGCCGACCAGACCGAAGATGGTGTCGATGCCATTCAATTTCAGAGCATCGATCACCAGATGAAACCCATCGGTCGTCTCTTGTTCTGGTTGATCGCTCGGGAGTGCGGACATGCGGCTGTTCAGGACTGCGGACATAAATGTCTCCTACGGATTCGTGTGACTGCGGAATGCGCGCGTGCCTCGCGCCAGCCGAGTGGCGCAAGGAACGTCGATGCGGCGGAGTGCGTTGGCGGGACTATGATTCCATCCATTATTAGCTCCGTTGACCGCGATCAATTTTCGGAAAACTAGAGCGTAGTGAAACCCGACGAGGCCACCTTGATACCCGTAGCGAGCCACCCGGAAAAGAACATCATTCGACTGCAACTGAAAAAGACCGAGGTTCTGAGCGAGCTGTCCGACGCCGAGCGTGCCGAGCTGGAGGCTTTGCTGGTCGTGGTCGATGGGAACAAGGGCGATTTCCTGCTGCACCAGGGTGTCCGTGAAATGGAGCAGTATTTCATCATCGACGGTGTATTGAAGCGCGTCGTTTCCAATCCCGAGGGCAAGGAGATGATCCTGCGCTTCGCAGCCGAGGGGGACATGGAAACGAGCTACGCGGCTTGGCGTATGGGAACACCGACGCCATACGGCATCGTGTGCGTGACCAAGGCGCGAGTGGCTCGGTTGCCGATGCGCCAATGGGTCCAGTTCCTGGAACGGCACCGCCCGGCCAAGGAATGGTTCGAGTCGTGCGTGATGCGGCTGATGACCGAAGTCATGGGCCACACCATCACGTTGCACCTTCTGGATGCGCCGGGACGCGTGCACCGCTTCGCGCGCAAGCGGCCCGACCTGGTGGACCGGATCCCGCAGAAGCAGCTGGCGTCGCATCTCAATCTCTCGCCGGAAACCCTAAGCCGGTTGCGCCATAGCGGAAAGATCTGAACGATACCGAGCGGCTCGCATGCGATGACTGCCCGCCTGGTCTTCCATCAGTCCGCCGTCTGTGTGGCCATGTGCGCCCTGCGCATCGGCCGCAGAACGAACCACGCCATCAGCGCCGCGATCGCGTTCATCACACTGGCCACGATGAACACCGTGTGCCAACTGCCGGTAGCCGTGGCGAGCACGCTCGACAACGGAACCAGCAGCGAGGCCGTGCCCTTGGCCGTGTACAGGAGGCCGGCATTGGCAGCGGCGTACTTCGAGCCGAAGGTGTCCGCGCAGGTCGACGGGAACAGGCTGTAGATTTCGCCCCAGGCGAAAAAAACCAGCCCGGTGAGGATCACGAACGCAATCGGGTTCTGGCCGAAGTTGTACAGCGCCAGGATACCGATTGCTTCGAGCCCGAACGCGATGAACATCGTCGGCTCGCGGCCGATCTTGTCGGAGACCCAGCCGAAGAACGGTCGTGTGAGCCCGTTCAGTACACGGTCGATTGCCAACGCGAAGGTGAGCGCCGGCAATACCAGACCCATGATATTGACGGGTATCTCACCGATCTTGAAATCCCTCGCGATCGGTCCAAGCTGCGCGGTGGCCATGAGGCCACCCGCGGCCACCATCACGAACATGATGTACATCACCCAGAAGACCGGCTGACGCAGCACTTGGGTGGGGCTGTAGTCGCGCTTGGTCTGCTGCACGTTGGCCGTCGAATGGTGCGTTCCCTTGACGTGCGCAGGTGCGGGGGTCAGGAACCATGCCAGCAGGAAGACAATCAGGCCTTGGCCAATGCCGAAGTACAGAAACGCCGCTTCGTAGCCGTTGGACTTGATGAAGGCCGAGATCGGAATGATCGTGAGTGCCGATCCGGCACCGAAGCCGGCGGCCGTCAATCCGGCCGCGAGGCCGCGGCGATCGGGGAACCACTTCAGCGCATTTCCCACGCAGGTACCGTAGACGGCACCGGCACCGATACCGCCCACGGCCGCCGCGAAGTACAGCATCGGCAGTGAGTCGGCGAAGGAGTTCAAGACCCAACCCAGACCGCAGAGGAGGCCGCCGACCAGCACGACCGGACGTGGGCCGAAGCGGTCGACGAGGTAGCCTTCGATCGGCACGAGCCACGTCTCCGTGAGCACGAAGATAGTGAACGCCACCTGGATGGCGGCGCGGCTCCAACCGTGCTTGTCGGCGATTGGATTGACGAACAGGGTCCAGCCGTACTGCAGGTTGGCGATCATCGCCATACAGACGATGCCCATCAATAGCTGGCCCCATCGGTAGAATGGATGCCGAGCCGCGGTGGGGACGCCGCCTATGTCTACGGTTGCTGCAAGTGGTCGAATCATCGAAGTCTCCTGACTGTTCTGGTCCCTGCTTGGTGCAGACGTACAGGCAGCTGCGGCAGGTGCGATCACGCGTGCATCGAAACGGGCCGTTTGAGCATATGAATCGTACGGCCGTCTTCAAACGGTTCTTGGAACTTCCGCAAGAACAAAAGACCGTGCGGGAGCGCCGCCAATGTCCGACTTTTTAACGCCAAATCTCTTGACCTTGGTCAATACCTCGGGTTAAGTACCTAAAAAAATTTACGCAAGCAAGTCCGGACAAGAACTTTGCAGTCAGGAAGGGCCGCCAGATTGCACCCGCATTGCACAAAGTCACTTGACTTCCCGCGCTTTGGCCATAGAATGTGAATTGATGCATTGCACCATTGTTAGTGATGCAGGTAGCCAAATGAGCCGTCGAATGGCAGCAGAAGGTGCCGATTTCAAATTTAGGTTTACCCTAAAGTTCGTCGTCTCGATACACAACTCTACGAAGGAATTACGTGTACAACTCCACTTCCTGCGATCAAGCGCTCAACCCGGATCACAAGTCCGTGGGAAGGCGCTTGCCACGTGAGATATTTACCGCCACGCCGCTGTATATTGTCATCGTTGCATTGCGAGCTATTGTCATCGTTGCATTGCGGGCGGGCAAACGGCAGTCCGGCAACTGCTAAGCGAACTCACCTCAAGTGGACTCCGGGTGGCGTGACCTCTTGGTCCGTTTGGCCGACGACGTGGTCGATAGTTGACGGAGTTGCGAAGCAAACGCGTTGAAGTAGTTGCGTGCCAGTCAACGGCGGTTGGAGTGGCTTGCCGCAGTTATTGTTCCGTGCAGTTCGCCGTGGCGCATACCGCGCGACTATCACGCCCTTTCACTTCCGCTGGGTCCACCACATTTCTCCGAATTGGCCCTGGAGCCACTCGATGAACTCCATCACCTTGGTGGGCACCATGCGGGGCGACGGGTAGACCGCGTGTATCTCTTGCGAAGGTAGCCTCCAGCGCTCGAACAGCGACACCACGGCACCGCCCTGTACCGACTCGTGCGCGACGTACCACGGCAATGCCGCGACGCCGATGCCGCCGCGCGCCGCCGCCAGCAAGGCCGACAGACTGTTCGAGCGCAGCGGTCCCTTCACCGGCACCGACAGCAGCTGGCCCTCGGGGCCGGTGAAGTGCCAGCGTGCGTCACCCTGCACAGTGCTGTAGATCAACGCATCGTGTGCTGCCAGGTCCGCGGGAACGACAGGGACCCCCCGCCTTTGCAAATAGTCGGTCGAAGCCACCGCCACCCAAGGGCTGATGCCGATGTACCGCGCCCCGAGGGCAGAATCGGCCAATCGCCCCATGCGGATGGCGACGTCGACACCTTGTTCGACCAGGTCCACATAGCGGTCGTCGAAGCTCAGGTCGATCTGCAGCATCGGGTGAAGCCGCATGAAGCGCATCACTAGCGGGACCAGGACGCGCCGCCCGAAGTCCACCGAACTCGTGATGCGCATGGCGCCTTGCACTTGCGATTGGAGCAGGACGGCCACCGTCTTGGCTTCGTCGACATGGTGGGCAATCAGCCTGCACTTCTCGTAGTACAACGTGCCGATCTCGGTGGGCGTCACGCCGTGCGTCGATCGATGCAATAGCCGCGACCCAAGCTGCTTCTCCATCTGCGCAACCAGCTTGGTGGCTGTGGGCTGGCCAATCCCCATATCGATTGCGGCCTTGCTGAAGGACCCGAGTTCGACTATGCGTATGAAAAGACGAACCGCCTTGATTCGATCCATGGTGAAAAAGAGTGATCTCGCTTCGCTGCATTCCAGTTTGGAATATGCGTAATGTACCCGGGCTCTCTTCCGTTCGGCGAGTCTGACCGCGATCATTCGCTCCCGTATCGATCAACCGTGTTGGAGATCTCGATGGCAAAGATGAAGGCCGCCATGGCCGCAGTACTGGTGATGGAGAAAGAAGGCATTACCCAAGCCTTCGGCGTGCCCGGCGCGGCCATCAATCCACTGTATTCGGCGCTGCGTGAGCGAGATTCGATCGCGCACATCCTGGCGCGCCACGTCGAAGGCGCATCGCACATGGCTGAGGGCTACACGCGCGCAGCAGCGGGCAACATCGGCGTGTGCATCGGCACCTCGGGTCCGGCGGGAACCGACATGATCACCGGCCTTTATTCGGCTATCGGAGACTCCATCCCGATCCTGTGCATCACGGGCCAGGCGCCGCGCGCGCGAATGTACAAGGAAGATTTTCAGGCGGTGGATATCGAGAGTATTGCCAAGCCGGTAACCAAATGGTCATTTATGGTCCGCGAGCCCGCATTGGTACCGCGCGCTTTTCAGCAGGCCTTTCATCTGATGCGCTCGGGACGTCCCGGCCCGGTGCTGATCGACCTGCCGTTCGACGTTCAGATGGCCGAGATCGAGTTCGACATCGACACGTACGAGCCACTGCCCGTTTACAAGCCCTTCGCTTCACGCAAGCAGATTGAAAAGGCGCTGGACATGTTGATGGCCGCCGACAAGCCGTTGATCGTTGCCGGCGGCGGGATCATCAACGCCGACGCATCGAACCTCCTCGTCGAGTTCGCCGAACTCACCGGCGTGCCGGTCATCCCCACGCTGATGGGCTGGGGCACGATCCCTGACGACCACCCGTTGATGGCCGGCATGGTCGGCTTGCAGACCAGCCACCGCTACGGCAACGCAACCCTGCTGGCCAGCGACTTCGTGCTCGGCATCGGCAACCGCTGGGCTAACCGTCATACCGGTTCGCCCGAGGTCTACTGCAAGGGCCGCAAGTTCATCCACGTCGATATCGAACCTACCCAGATCGGTCGCGTGTTCATGCCCGACTTCGGCATCGTCAGCGACGCGAAGGCCGCGCTCGAACTGTTCGTTCAGGTGGCTCGCGAGCGCAAGGCGGCATCGCAGCTCAAGGATTTCAGCGAATGGGTCAGCCGCTGCGCCGAGCGCAAGAAGCTGATGCATCGCAAGAGCCATTTTACCGAAACGCCGATCAAGCCCTTGCGCGTTTACGAGGAGATGAACAAGGTCTTCACGCGCGACACGATCTACGTGAGCAGCATCGGCCTGTCGCAGATCGCCGGTGCGCAGTTCCTACAAGTGTACGGCCCGCGTCAGTGGATCAACTGCGGTCAGGCAGGCCCGCTTGGATGGACCATTCCGGCAGCGCTCGGCGTCGTCGCCGCTGATCCCACGCGCACGGTGGTGGGCTTGTCCGGAGACTACGATTTTCAGTTCCTGATCGAAGAACTTGCGGTCGGCGCGCAGTTCCGTTTGCCCTATGTACATGTGTTGGTGAACAACAGCTACCTGGGCCTGATTCGCCAGAGCCAGCGGGGCTTCGAGATGGACTATTGCGTGCAACTCGCCTTTCAAAACCAGAACATCCCTGAAAGTGAAGGCGACCTGCGCAGCTACGGCGTCGATCACCAAGCCGTAGTGAGAGGATTGGGCTGCAAGTCGCTGCGCGTGACCGATCCGGAAAAGATCGAGGCAGCGCTGCACGAAGCGCAGGCCATGGCTCGCGAGTACCGCGTACCGGTTGTGGTGGAAGTGATTCTCGAGAAGGTGACTAATATTGCGATGGGTACAGAGATCGACAAGGTCAATGAATTCGAGGACATCGACTGCCGTCACCCTGAAGGGCGGGAAGGGTTGGAGATGGCTGGCCTGCTCGAATAAGCACGCATCCACGAACTCCATACCCTCTGCAGGAGAATGCCATGCCCCGCTTCGCCGCGAACCTCACGATGCTGTTCACGGAGATTCCGTTTCTCGATCGCTTCGAGCGTGCCGCCGGAGCTGGCTTCGAGGCAGTGGAGTTCCTTTTCCCGTATGCCAACACGGCCGCTGAAATCAGGCAACGCCTCGAAGCGCACGATCTGAAGCTGGTGCTGCATAACCTGCCGGCCGGTGACTGGGACGCCGGCGAGCGCGGCATCGCCTGCCATCCCGACCGCGTGAACGAGTTCCGCGCCGGCGTCACACGCGCCATCGACTACGCACAGGCGCTCGGTGTCGGCCAGCTCAACTGCCTCGCCGGCAAGGCTCCGGATGGCGTGTCCGAAGCCGCGCTGCGCGAGACTTTCGTTAACAACCTCGGGTACGCGGCCTCTGCCTTGAAGAATGCGGGGCTGAAGCTGCTGATCGAGCCGATCAATACCTTCGACATCCCTCGTTTTTATCTCAGTCGCACCACGCAGGCGGTGTCGCTGCTCGATGAAGTCGGCGCCGACAATGCGTTCGTGCAGTACGACATCTACCATGCGCAACGTATGGAAGGCGAGTTGGCCGCGACCCTTCAGAAGTATCTGCCGCGCATCGGCCACATCCAGTTGGCGGACAACCCGGGGCGCAACGAACCAGGCACCGGCGAGATCCACTACCCCTTTCTATTCGCGCACATCGACCGCATCGGCTACGACGGCTGGATCGGCTGCGAGTACAAGCCTGCCACGACCACTGAGGCCGGCCTGGGTTGGCGAGCGCAGACGCAGCGTGCGGACTGACGCACATTGCCCATCCACCTCCATTCAACGGGAACCGAAATGACGACAACAACACTGAAGCTGGGGTTCATCGGCTTGGGCATCATGGGCACGCCGATGGCCGGTCACCTCATCAAAGCAGGTCACCAACTGTTCGTGTACTCGCACGGCAAGCTCCCTGACGTGATCGGGCAGACCAGCGCGAAGATCTGCGCGAGCGCCAAAGAAGTGGGACAGCAGGCCGACATCATCATCATCATGGTGCCCGACACACCCGACGTCGCTGCGGTGCTATTCGGCGACGAGAGCGTGAGCGCGGGTCTGAGCAAAGGCAAGGTCGTCGTCGACATGAGTTCGATCTCGCCGATCGAGACCAAGCAGTTCGCGAAGAAGATCAACGCGCTCGGTTGCTATTATCTCGACGCGCCCGTATCGGGAGGCGAAGTCGGGGCGAAGAACGCCACGCTGACCATCATGGTCGGCGGCGACGAAGCGGTGTTCGAGCGCATCAAGCCGTTGTTCGAGCTGATGGGCAAGAACATCACGCTCGTCGGCGGCAACGGCGACGGCCAGACCGCCAAGGTCGCCAACCAGATCATCGTGGCGCTGAACATCGAGGCGGTGGCCGAGGCGTTGCTGTTCGCAGCGCGCGCCGGCGCCGATCCTGCGCGTGTCCGCCAGGCTCTGATGGGCGGCTTCGCATCATCGAAGATACTCGAGGTGCACGGAGAGCGCATGGTCAAGCGAACCTTCGACCCGGGCTTTCGCATCGAGCTGCATCAGAAAGACCTGAATCTCGCGCTCAGCAGCGCGCGTGCGCTCGGCGTCTCGCTGCCGAACACCGCCACCGCGCAGGAGTTGTTCAACTCGTGCGCAGCGCATGGCGGCAAGGCCTGGGACCACTCGGCGATGGTGCGTGCGCTCGAGAAACTCGCCAACTTCGAGATCGGCCAAAAGGTCGCTTGAAGCAACGAATATGCACGCCTGAAATATTGACACCTCAACTATTGACGCTGCAATTGTTCGCGTAACCGATCGGAATTGTCACGATGAAGCGGTCACCGCAAACAGCCCCATCGCGGACGGCATCGCAGGTACTGCTTCGGCGCATGTTCGATGCAGCGATCGCGTCGGCCCAGCCGGCACTGTGCATCCCGCCGCATCTGCCCGCGCCTGACGCACTCGGCCACGGCCGGCTGATCGTGATCGGCGCCGGCAAGGCGTCGGCGGCGATGGCGCGCGCGGTGGAAGACCATTGGCCCGGTCCGCTGTCCGGTCTTGTGGTCACGCGCTACGGCTACGCGGTGCCGTGTGAACGCATCGAGATCGTCGAGGCCTCGCATCCGGTACCCGACGCGGCCGGTTTGCGCGCTGCGGAGCGTGTGCTCCGGCTCGTGCAAGGCCTCACCGAGGACGACTTCGTACTGTGCCTGATCTCCGGCGGAGGTTCATCATTGCTGCCGCTGCCGGCCGCAGGCTTGACTCTGAATCACAAGCAAGATGTCAATCGCGCGCTGCTG